>JBEKSM010000017.1:0-108550 GCA_049517075.1 Steroidobacteraceae bacterium
ATTGTGTCCCTTGATGGTCGGCATCTTGGCGATCATCTCCAGCACCGGCAACGGAGTGACACCCTCACTGAGCGCGCCGTAGATGTACACGGTTCCCTGGAAGGCTAGCGCCGCAATCAGCTTCGGAAAGTTCGGGCCCCCGACCGGATCGAGAGCGACGCGTGCGCCTTTGCCGTCGGTAATGCGCATTACTTCGGCTACGAGATCCTGCTCTTCTGTCGCGATGACGTGCGCCGCCCCGGCGTGGAGCAGCTGCCGCCGCTTTTCTGAGGCGCGCGTCAGCGCGATGGAAGTCGCGCCGGCGTAATTCGCAATCTGAATCGCCGCCAGTCCAACGCTACTGGACGCCGCTGGAACGATGACGAAATCGCCCTTGGTCACCTTCGCATCTTCGATGAGGGCGCCGTACGCCGTCACGAACATCATCCAGATGGACGCCGCCTCGGCGAACGAGAGCGATTTCGGATGCTTCACGACGGCGTAGTCCGGCGCGATGATGACTTCGCCGTACGTAAAATATTCATTCATCGAGAAGGACGGGATCAGGTTGACGGCATCGCCGGTTGCGAAGCCCTTGACGTCCTTGCCCACGGTATCGACGATACCTGTCGCCTCGTACCCGAGACCGGCTGGGAATTTGACCGGTTCGATGTACGCGTCATTGCGCCACATAGACTCAGCTCGATTGATACCGATTGCCTTGACCTTGATGCGGACCTCTCGCGGTCCGGGGGCCCGGACCTCCGCGTCGATGAACTCGAGGACTTCCGGCCCTCCGGCTTTTGAAATCTTGATGGTGCGTGACATGAGAAGCTCCTGGATGGGGGGGCGTTGGCATGGTGCTCACAATCAGCTCCATGTAAATTGAATACCAGTGCTCGAATTGTCATCGGGTGCGCGGAGCCGGCGGAAAAATGATGCGTCACCGTCTATTTGCACCGAGCGCTCGACTACGCCGAGAAATGCGCCGCAACTGTCTGACAGAGCTTGATTATTGTGAACCATCTATCGCGCGACGAACCACTGGAGGGCCGACTGCCAACTCGTTGATTGTGTTCGAAGTCCATCATCAACTATCCGTGGTACCGACAAATTCGCACCGACCCGATCAAACGGAGATGTCCTCGCCGCCTCTGCGAAGCCCTAGTGTTGGTTGATCACCGGACGCGTGAAAGCCGCACTCGAGCTTGTTGACATCTACGACACGACCAGCTCTGCCGAAGGGGGGCTGCTGTAGCCCCCGACACGGCTCATGGATGCCTTGGGCTATGCTCGGTCGAGTCGCAAGAGCAGGGATTTCCGGAAGGATGCTCTATAATGAGACAGGCACGTTTCAGACAGAGGAGCAACATCCATGGGGAACCCGACTCCTAGTGTGGCCGAGCGAGCACTCGCTACCTTGGCCAGTCAGATCCTCGTCTCGCAGCCATGTCAACGCATTAGTTTCTGTTTCGGGGACACCTACGTCGATGGAGCGGGTTACTACTATGTCGCGCTGTCCCTGGTGAGCATTGACAACAAGGCCAAGGCACTAGGCGTGGTAATTAACGGGGGGCTGCCTGCCAATACGGAGGCACAATACGATCCGACCACGAACAACCTCGTATTCCCACGGGCCGGCTATGGCACCTCCGGATTTCAGAAAATGAGCATTTTGCATGAGCTAACTCACGCGGTGCTCGACTCACGTGCGCCGAGACAAATCAGAAGGATGCTCGACAACGAGACGACGGCATATCTAGCCGGCGCCTTATATAACGTATTTTCTGCTCCGAGTGCGACCGGACCCTTTGGTTATTCGCCGGGTCCCGGTAACCCAATTTATGTTGAGGCGCACCGCCTCGCAATGAAGGCACGGCGCCAACTCGAGGAATGGAATAACTCATTCAGATACAATTTTAATCCTTGGGATGTCACAACACTGCAAAATGCGATACTGGCCAGCCCGACATATGGGTTCATCAAGACCAATCCCACGGGAAAGTACGGGGACGATGGCCTGCCCTTGTAGTCGATCACTCCCACAAAAATATCGCGATTTGGTGCTGCAATAATCTTGGCTTAGCCGAGCATTCAACATTGATGACGCAAAGTGCCATAGACACCATTGCCGTCATGATGTCATCGCTGCGAATCGCGGTGCGAAGCAGGCCCGCAGCGTTAGTAACTTCCACATTGGCAGAATTCGCGGCATAGTCCGCATAAATCAGGCACTTCGCGATAACCGTCTGGATCAGAGGATTCCGAACCGTCGCCGATGAACTCGGGGAGTTCCGCGCCTCCCACGCCTCCCGCATTTCGCCGACGACGTCCGCGCGCGCAGCAGAGCACCGCGCATTGAGTACCTGCAAACGGACCGATTGCGGATGCTCGGAACTGAGTGCCGATCGCACTTGAGCCGCACTTGGAAATTCCCGGTGCTGGGCAGTCGGCGACGGAATGACCTGCCCGACAAACGTCGGTAGTGCCTGAAGCACTTTGCCGGCGCAGAGGTCCTTCGATTCATCGACAAATTGATCGATTTCGGCCGCCTTTGAAGTGTCGGCATACGCCGCTCGAATCGAAACGATCCTCGCCTTGGCCTCGCGGCTGCAACTGATACTGAGCGCCGCAACCGCCGACACGGCCAGATTGGGCTGCTTCGCGATCGGATCGATATCCTCCTGCTCTAATACGGTTGACAGGCCCATCATGGCTACTGCAACGATCGATGGACTTGAATCTCTCAAGGCGTTTCGTAAGTAATCGACTGCCGTAGCCTTCAGGGGCGCTGCCAGATTCGGATTGTGACTGGCTTCGATGATGCAATTGGCCATGAAGGCTTGAATCCAAGGGTCCCTCGCGGCGGCATCCGCCGGCAACGAATCCCGATGTGGCCAAACCTGCTGAATTGCGATTGCCGCAGGGGAGTTAGAGCCCACGCAAGCCCCCTCGTCCAGCGCCTTGAACGTCCGAATCTTGTCGGAACAAGTGAGCGCCTCAGTCACGCTGCCCGGTAACGCGAGCGAGCACGGGATGGCCGACGACTCTGCCGCTAGACTAGGCTCGTCGAGAGCCACCGCTGGCAGGCCTAAGAATCCGAGGAGAAATGCCGTCAGAGAAACGGAGCGCCGGTTGACCGAATGCGGACCGTTCTTCGTTCTCTGCGTGTACAAAAAAGTGCGTCCCTGGGGGCGAGTCCCGACATACGAGGCTACGGGATTGCGTTCCAATTATCGAATTCCGACATCGCCGGGAAGGCGTCCACCCTCCTTCCTGCCGCCCCGCCGAAATCGATCGCCGACACGCGTCTCGTGTAAACTCCCAAACAATTGAATGAAATCCACAAGCAGGATCCCGCATGTCGCTCGGCAACACGATCAAATACCTGGGTATCGTCGCTGTTTTCAGTGTCACTGGCTGCGTGACATCGCACGTGATCGTGGGAAAGGTACGGCCACCGATCTCACCCGACCAAGTGCAACTCTATCTACATCCGCCCGCCGCGAAGTACGAAGAGATTGCGCTGCTCGAAAGTTCGAGCAAACATTCTTTCTCGTTTACCGCGCAAGGTAAGTCCGATGCGGTCATCGAGCGACTGAAGAAGGACGCAGCAAAGCTCGGCGCAAACGGAATTTTACTGCAGGGCGTGGGCGATAAGGCGACCGGCTCTGTCGGTACAGAATTTGGCGGCGCGACGGGTGCTGGCAATTCGGTCGTCGGCATCGGAGTTAATACCTCGGGCACCGTGTTCGTGAAGTCCGGAACCGGAATTGCCATTTACGTGCCGCCGGTCGATTAGGTTGATTTCCCGACTAACATAGAGGACGGGCCACGACGCGGCGTCAGTGTGGCGGCCGCCCTACTCCTCCCGTGGCTCCTGCTCCTCGGTCATGCTTTTCATCCCAGTGAACAGGAATATCGCGGACCTCTTTGTCATTCCATGCCACCACGACTGCTGATACTGCCGTCTTACTGCACAATCACCACAACATCAATTCGAATCTCCCCGCCTTACCCGTAGCATCTGTCGACACGGCTACTCCGACATTTTGAATACAAACCCCGTGCCCGGGGTCCCACGAACCGTTAACGGACCCTCGGTATCCGGCCGAAACCATGCCCCCGTCAAGGTCTCGCCGTCCCTCAAAGTGACGTTGACACTGCGCGGCCGAAGCAGTTGATACGTCCGCTTGAACGTTGACGCGCGCAACATCTGCCGTGTGACAACGACAAGGGTCGCCCCCGCAAGATCCGCTTTGCTTTGGATGCTGCCGTTGGAAGAAATGGGTTCCGGCCGAAAGCGCACGCTCAGAAGGAGTTGATCTTTGTTTTCCCCAAAAAACGGCGAGGAAATATTCGCACATTCGGAACAGCCGTTTTTATCACCCACGATTACTTGGGTGAGTGTGAGATCCGGGTTTACGTCGCCCCAAGTATCCGGGTGTCCCACGAGCGTCTCATCAATCGGCGACCCGCGAGCGAATACTCGTATCGAGAAGTGAAACTCGAAGCGACCTGGGCCAATAGGCCATTTGCTCCATAACGAGGGATCTCCAACCGCAGAGTCGCCATCACTGCGAGCCAACGGTCGGGCGTTTGCGCAAAACTCTCTGAGAACATCATCCTCACACGGGATGACGAATGTCATCCGCCATCTCATATCCGTAATCGTCGTGAACGTTCGCTGAATCTGGTTTAGTGTCGCATCCGTGTTCTTCATCAGGGCGAGCGTCTGCTCGGCTGTAGTCTCTTTCGCCGCCCGCTCGTCTACGGCCTGCTTAATCTCAATTGCGACACCCAACAGCGTTGAGATCAGGATGCCGGCCAACGAAACCTTTCCCCAAACCGTGACCCGATGAGTCTCGTGGTCGTTGAAATCCTTGAGCAAACCGAGTATTCCAAATCCACCGGTCAAGATAACGGCGGCAGACTTCAAGACAGCAACAATACTCAGATCCACGACTTACACTCCCTTCAGCAGACTGGCAAGCGTTACCGCTCCTCCAGCTTGTATACTTCAGCGCGACCCACCTTATGAATAGCGGCCCGTACATCCTTGCGGGCGAGCACGGTGCTCCAACGAGCGTTAAATTCAACTTGCCGCGGCGTCCTGAGTGGAGCTGCGTACGTTTGACCGTCAACCAAAGCCTGTGTTCGTTGATCTTTGTCCAGTAACCGCTCCAGCAACAAATTCGCAGCGGCATCAAGGTCATTCACAACAATCAACGCGCCCTCATAGGCATCCGGCGCATCGGCGCGATGCGCTTCCAGATATTGCATGGACTGGGCTACCTGCGAGCTATCCCGCAGCTGGGACGCCGCATCAAGCCTAACCTTCTCTAAATGCATGGCGCCTATCGCACTGGTCTTTGCTGTGATCCGGTCTATTGCTTCCACAGCGCTTAACGCAAAGAATGATAATTGGATCATCGCGGCGATCCTTACAGTGGGGAACCTTCGCAAGATTCCACGCGCCGGCGTATCGCGCATTTACGCCCCACAGCAACTTCGCACTTATTCACGCATCGTTAACTCGAACGCGCGGCTGATGACCGCTGACGGCTTTCCACTCCGAATACTCACCGACCGAAATACGGATTACCGTTCAAGAGCAGGACGGGTCCACTCCATCTTTGTCCGACGCAATCACTTTCTCGTGTGATTCCCGAGCTCAATCAGTAATTCGCTGCAGCCCTCACTTCGCTCGCCGGCTTGTCCAAGTCGGCAAGCAGCTCTTGCGCGACGATCGCAAGCGGAGTCGTTCCGTAGGAGAGCAGGCGATCGTGAAAATCACGTAGCGAGGCCTTCTCGCCCATCCTTAGCATATAGTCGGCGAGCAGGTTTTCGATTTGCAGCCGCCCCACGGTGTAAGTAAAGCCGTAGCCAGGGTTGAGCGCGAGCATGGCGACCGCCGCCTCTGCCGCTTCGTGCGTAAATGCGGTCTGAGCCGCGAAAAAATCGACCGCTTGCGGGTACGTCCATTCTCCGGTCGCGAGCTTCGCGTCGATGATCGCACGCGCCCCACGCACCCGTTCCCAGCGTGCCGTTTGGAGCCGGCCATCGAGGTGATCGCCGTAGAGGCCGAGCCGGACGAACATTTCCTCGCCGTAAAATGCCCAGCCTTCCGCGAAGACGCTCGTGAATTGTATTTTGCGGATGAAGTCCGGATGCCGTTTCGCAATCGACAATTGCATGAAATGCCCCGGTATCGCCTCATGTGCCGCGGTGCTGAGAATTCGATCGCGATCGAAGTCCTCGTTCATGTCCAATCGGGCAGCGGCTTCGACGAGTGATTTCGGCGGCGTAATGTAGTAAAAGCCGGTTGTCGTCGGCGAAAACAGCAGTGGCGGGTTCATCGACGCACCAGGACTCACGGGCTGCAGGAACGAGGGAGTTTCCGTGACCTCCATGCGCCCAAGCCATGCCGGCACAGTGACGACGTCGTTATCGGCGATGAACTGGCGCAACTCCGCGATGCGATCTCGGTAGTAGTCGATGAGCGCAGGGCCGCTAGGCGCCATGCCGCCCCCGCTCGGCGCGCCTAACGGCGTCGAGGTGTGCCGCGACACCGCGGTGAGCCATGTCTCCTCGGCCCACCCGTGCGCAAGTTCGTCATGGCCCATGCGTTCGATATCGGACGCGTTGAAATCCAGCAGCTGTTCATCCCGAAGCATCGCCTCATAAGCCTCGCGCCCGATCGAATGATTGTCCGGCCACGCTTCGACGTGCGCATCGATGTAAGACTTGGTCGCAGCGATCGCGGCTAAGGCCGCGTCTCGCGCCTTCGCGAATCGCGCAAATGCTACGCCTTTCGTGCCGAGCTGCTGCTTGGCGGCGCCGGTGAGTGCCCCGTTGAGAAACTCGGGAACTCCGCCGAGTTCCTTGCTGCCGACCGTCCCGTACAGATGGCCGGGTGTCGTGACGAGGCGCTGCGCCGCCGCAAGATAGGCCGGCGTCTTAGAGAGCCGAGTAATGATGTCGCTCCAGGCCTTGCGCTGCGCGGCCGGCGTGGCGTCGTCGCGGCTCACGATCGGCAGGTGTTGAAACTGCGTGAACAGTGCCTGCACCAGGTTGTTGGCCGGCGCGCTGTAGTCTTTGCGATCGGCCTGGTAGATGACGAATGCATTCAACTGCGCCTGGAGCAGCGCGCCCAACAACTTCGCGTCATCCCGGTCCACCAGCGAGGTCGCGGCATCAAAACCCGCGGAAATCTCGCCGAGTCGCCGTTGCCATTGCCGAATGCGATCAATATAGGCTGCGCGATAAGCTTCGCTCGGGCTCTCGAGGTCGGCGTCATGGCCGGCGATTCCCAGGGCCGTCGCCTGCAAGGGGTACAACTCGGCCGATTGATAGGTGAAGTCTCGAGCCAGGCTGACCAAGCGCTCGTGCGTCGTATTCTGACCGAGACTTCGGTCGGGCAACAGAATCGTCAACGCAATACAAATCAAGATCCAATGAGGTAAGCGCATGGTTGTTACTCGCTCCCTAAGCAGCGTCCAGCCTACCTCAAGTGATCGAAGATCGCATCACCCCACGCGCGTGCGTTCTCTGACCGGCGCGCAACTTGCACTTTGGGAAAAAAAAGCAAGACCGGATTGCCCTGTTCTCATCAGGTTACCACGCCGTTCTCGCCAGTATTGCTTTCGGGCCCGGCCGTTCGGACATCCCTGTCCTCGCCGGTCATCGGCGGCCCAGAGGCGTGACTCCGGTCCGCCTTCCGGATTCTCGGGCGCACCGCCCTCGACTCCGTTGCGACCTCCTGTCGCAATCGCTCGAAATACGAGAGCGTAGTTGCCCTTTTCCTTATAACCGTATCACACCGTCCTCGCCGTCAATGCCCTCCGATGCTCACTCGCGTCGCTCGTTCCTCTTCTCGGCAAGAGTTCGCTGCGCGAAGCATTGACGGCTCCGCTGCGGTGTGACCGTCGGTCCTGGCGTCCCTCCTTGCCCCGTCCGTCACCGGGCAATTGCGCTCGGCATATGACGGAGACGACCATGAGCAAAATCAACCTGTGCTTCACCGACAAATACACGAGCACCGGCTACCGCGCCGCGACCTTCGACGAAATCATGACCGGCGCCCGCCAAGCGCTCGCCGCAAGAATCCGCAGAGGCACGGTGTTGACCTCACCCCGCCTGACGTCCGACTTCCTGACCGCGCGTTTAAGCCAGCGCCCGCACGAAGTCTTTACGCTGGTCTACCTCGACAACCGCCACAGACTCATCGCCTGCGAAGGCCTCTTTCGCGGCACGATCGACGGCGTCAGCGTCCATCCGCGCGAAATCGTCAAGGAAGCCTGGAAACACAACGCGGCTGCGGTCATCCTAGCCCACAACCACCCGAGTGGAGTCGCAGAGCCATCTTCGGCAGACGAGCTGATTATCCGCCGCGTCAAAGCCGCGCTCGAGCTCGTCGACACCCGCGTCCTCGATCACGTGATCGTGGCCGGCGGCGACACGACGAGTTTCGCGCAAAGGGAGCTGCTCTAGGCAGCCTCTCCCCGCTCCGAAAATTGCGGTGCCGGTTCAGACGCATCGTACGGGCTACGCCACGACATTCTGTCGCTCGAAGAACCCTCTGGGCGGCTGCGGCCGCCGAGACGCGACAGCGGCGTCCGCCCTTCCTCTTTGGCTCCGCCTCTCTCACATCCTAGGCTTTGCCACCATCAAATAGAAAATCACCAGCACCCCAATGAACGCCGGCCACCCGAGCGCGAGCCAGCGCCGATAGTAGAACCGATACAGCTCGGGTAGCGGCAACCGATGATTCATTGCATCGATGGCCAAATCGCGCATTCGAATTTGCAGCCACACCACCGGCAACCAACAGCACCCCACGAAAACATACAAGGCCATCGACACCAGCAGCCACGGCGATAAGAGCGAGTACCCCGCCATGAACGCCAAGGTGATTCCCGTCAACGGCTGCAAAAGGACCGCGGTAGCCGTAAATACCGCATCTGCCAATACCACATCGCGGCCAACGCTCGCGATAACCCTGAGGTCATCAGTCCGTTGAGCCCGTATGTAGAAGAATGCAATCCCGGCGCCAGTACCGAACAGCACGGTGGACGAGAGAATATGCAAGCACTTGATGATCAGATACCAGCTCATGCAGCCTCGTCCTTGATCCGAGTCGAGATCTGCCATCGAGAGAATTCTTGTTCAAAATCAGCGAGGCTAAGAATTCCCATACAGACCTTCGCTCCCGGTGAAACCACTGCTCCCCGTTTCAGTCGATTCGCGAGAATCACCGCGGCCATACAAGGAATCTCCGGACCATGGTTAGCTTTGGCCACGAGCTCCCAAGTCCTACAGAGCGGCTTCCCTTCGTCCGTTTGTCCCACAACTCGAACCACCATGCCGCCGGTGTCGCTGCCAAGCCAATTGAGCCAAGTGCCGATGTAATCGAACGCTTTTGCACAGCGAGCTATCGGCAGCGCCAAACCAATGCGCCGACAAGCCGCCAAGGTCCACAACGCGTAGTGCTGCACCGATACTTCGAGCGCGGCCCAAAACGCCACTGTTCGAACCCCGGGATATTGCACGGGGAAAAGTTCCAAATCCGGCACATCGCAGGCGGCCGCCAATCTGCGGCCAAACGAGAAGTGCTCCCGCTTCATCTCCTGCCATCCGTAAGCTTCGCGCCATGCGCCATTGTCCCACCAGCGAAATGAGCAACCCGCATATCCCAGAACACCCGCGATCGTGGCGGCGCCGCGCGGAGTGTGTTGACCAGGAGCAATGACGACTTCAATCGAGTTCAATGACGCCAGGGGTTCCTTGAGAGCATCTACGACAGCGGACGACAGCGCCGGCAAAGTGCTCGCGCCCGTAATCGCGAACCGCCCCGCGGCGTTTGCGGCCGGCCCCACCGCATCCACAAATCCCACGACAAACTCTTTCCCGTCGGCAATATCGATGTAATTGGCACCGCAAGCCAAGCTCGCAAGCGCCACTCGATAATCCTGTCCCTGGAATGGTCCCGCGCAGTGAATGACGAGATCGGGTGCGAGCGCTTTCAAGTTGGCGGTCAACTCGGCACTATCGATATCGAGTCTTCCGGTCGCGACCGATGCGGCCGGCCTAATGCCATCAACTCCGCGGCTCGTCGCAATTACTTCGAAGCCTGGCTCCTGCGCCAAGCGTCGACAAATTCGTGCGCCGAAGTTGCCCAAGCCGCCAATGACCACCGCTCGCATGGGCTACTGCGGCAGGTAGCAGCTGCTGCGACGGCCGAACCACCGGTAACGATTACGCGCGAGCAAGCGGTACAGCCAATCGCGCCAAGCTCTTGGAACAATGCGCGCCGCAGCGCTCAAACGCCAAAGACCGCCCAAGGCAGCGATCGTGTGGATGACGGCCTCGGAATCGGTAAACGATCGACCTTGATCCAAGACGAGAAACGTGTCGGGATCGTCTGGATCGATGCCGTATTCGACCAGCAGCGCTCTCCCCTCCGGGGATTGCATCGAAACGTGTTGAAAAGCCGGCTCGACCGGATGGCGGCTCAAAAATCGCACCCATCCGCAGCACAGGTGGCAGATCCCGTCGAACACGATAATTCGGGCATGCAGGTCGGGTCGCGGCATCGTCGTAGCGCCGTTAGTGTGCGACCGGTCGTGCCCGCGCAATTTGGTAGCCCACGACGAGGAGCGCCGCAAAGGCCCCAAAGAGCCCAGCGGCAAGCGCCGTTCTCACGATGTTGACGATCTCCGGACTGCTCACCGTCGCTTCGAACAACATCGTAAACATTAACGGCGTGACGTAGAGCATCACGACCGTAAAGCTCACCCAGAAGCGGCTTGCATCGCTGCCCGGGCACAGTTGCCCCAGGATTGCGCGCAGCGGCCTCACCATCACGGCGGCGATAGCCGTGCTCAGCGCGAGACTAACAGTACCGGCGATCGTCAGAGCGACTAGGGTATTCATCGTGACCTCCGTTGCAGCAAGCACCATTCATCCGGACTTTTTCCCACGATCGAGCAAGCGCGCAATGCCGCCGCCCAACTTGATGAGCGTCGCGATCGTGGCGCGCGGCAGCGCGATCATCTGGTCATACCATCGACTGATGCGCTCGACGAATTCGAGCATCTCCCGGAGCCTCAGTTGCACGACCGGATCAACGCTCTTATCGCTACGGGACATCTCCACGCACTGGCGGAGCGCCGCCGTCGCAGGGTCCAATTCGCGCGCCTTGCGCCCTGCGGCGATGCGGGACACCAGGGTCCAAAGGTCCGTTTCGGCTTCGAAAAACGTGCGCCGGTCACCGAACACCGGCACTGAGCGAATGAGATTCCAAGATTGCAGTTCGCGCAGCGAATTCGAGACATTGGATCGCGCGATCCCCAGCACGTCTGCAATGTCCTCGGCCGCGAGCGGCGTTTTCGACGCATAGAGCAGTGCATGAATTTGGCTCACCGAGCGATTCACACCCCAGCGCTCGCCGAGGTTGCCCCATTCGAGTACAAACTGCCGGACCGCGTCCGGGAGGCTATCCTTGGTGTCCGTTAATTCTGTCATGACAGATATTACAGACCTTCCGAACCCGCTTGTCAAGCCAAACTAGTCCCGGCAATACAATGGCTCAGCCCAGGCCACCTTCGATTCAATACGAGTCGTGCCGTGATCTCTGAAGGCCACTTTAGAAGTATTCGTTGTTCACAAACCCGATCTTCTGCAATCCCCGACGCTGCAAATCCGCGAGCGTTTGCGCCACGATCTCGTACTTGGCGAATTTATCGACCGTGATATGCACTTCCGGCTGCGGCGACTTAGACGCTTCCGAGCTGATAAGGCCCTGCATCGTCGCACGGTCCACCGCCCTCGTGTTCCACAGCAATGTGCCATCGAAGTCGATCTGCAAATCGACGACTTCGGGCGGCGTCGGAGGTTGATCCTTCGTCGGCTGGGGATTCTCGATCTTTACCGCATGGGTCATCACCGGAATGGTGATGATAAAAATGATGAGGAGCACCAACATGATATCAATCAACGGCGTCATGTTGATCTCGGAAAAGGACACTACTTCGCTGCGGGTGACTGCCATGGCCATGGTGCTCTCCTTGAGTATCGGAACCAAAGGGATCGATTGGACAATAACGGGCTAGATGCTCCTTAGCGCCGCCGCCAGCCCTCTGGCGCGCCCGACAAACCGGCGCTTCCCGCTATCTCCTGGAACATCCGGCGTCCGTTGCATTATTAGCAGACCCTATGTAGACTTACAATCATGGGTAAACAAGATCGCGATGTCCGAATGTCTCTGCAGACTCTGAAAGTATTGGAAGCCTTTCTAGAAGAGCCCATGACCCAACTCTCAGGGGCCGACATTCACCAACGCAGCCGCATCGCCTCCGGCACCTTGTATCCGATCCTGCTACGCCTCGAGGCAGCCGGTTGGTTTACCAGCCGCTGGGAAGCCGTTGACCCCTCGAGCGTAGGCCGCCCGCGTCGTCGGTTGTATCGTCTGACCTCGACGGGTCTCAAGCGCGCGAGTGAAGTGTTCGCGAGTTTCAATAGGAGTGTCCTCGCATGAACCAGCACGACCCCGACTCGGAGCCCCCTGGGACCGGCACTGCCGAAGATTCGCGCAGCGCGGCGCATGGCATCGCCCACTGGTTGATTCGGCATGCCGCCCGCAGCGCGCCGGGGCCGCTCGCGCGGCGCCTCGAAGAAGAATGGCTCGCGGATCTCGCAGCTCGTGACTCTGCGATATCCGAACTACGCTTTGCGCTCGGCTGCTTTTGGGCGAGCCATGTCATCGCACACGAATACTGTGCCGCGGCCGTTGCGATCGCAAGTCCGGCGTCGGGCGAAAAGCTCACGCTTTCCAAGTTCGATGGCGAAACGGGGCTCGTACCGCGTCACTGGACCACGGTGATCGTCGTCATCGCCATACACATCGCGATCTTTTATGCACTGACCGCAGGGCTCGGAGTCAGCTTCAACAAGCTCATATCAACGCCCTTCCGTGCGCAGATCCTGCCCGATGGGAGCAAGCCCGTACCCCCACCGTCCCTGCCGCACCCCACATTGACCGAGGTAAGGATCGACGCGCGAATACCTGAAATTCCGCCGCCGCCGAGCGATCCCGAGGAAAGAGTCCTTGCCGATCCGCAACCGCTGATTGGCGCGCTTCCATTGCCGCCGGTAGTTCCATCACATTCCGTGAGCCGCGTACCAGGGGGACCTGGGACCGGATTCCCCAACACCGATGACTTCTATCCATCCGCCGCTAAATATCTCAACGAGCAAGGCATCGCGACCGTGCGTGTCTGCGTCGATCCCAGCGGACGACTCACTTCACTGCCTACCACCATGCAGGGCACCGGCTCCCCGCGTCTCGATGCGGGGGCGCTCGCGTTGGCGAGGGCCGGCTCCGGACATTACCGCCCCTCAACGGAAGACGGTCGCGCCGTCGATTCGTGTTACGCGTTCCGGGTTCGATTCCAGCTTAGGACGGAAGATACGCACTGACATCCCAATTGTCGCCGGCAGCCCGATATTCGCCCAGCAGCTTCTCGAGATTCTCCTGCGAATAGTCTTGGAATCGCTCTTCGAAGAGCGCCAAATCCGCGTTCAACCAGTCTCACCGGCGCGCTAAGCAATCGATCGCGAAGATGGTCCGCGCCGGCCATTCTCTTAAGTTTCAGCTGGTACGGCAAATGCCAGGCAGGTCAGCCGCACTGAAGATATTTCCGAAGTCGGATTCGCCCGGCGATCAAGACACGGGTAAAATAACTCGTTGGCCTCGAGAATCGAGTGTCGGTCGAGACCAAATAATAGCCCGAAGTTGTATACCGTTCCGTGGGAAGTCCACCGGCCGGACCTTTGACGCCGAAGTCGCAAACATCCGCGGCGATGATCGGAATAAAATGTGGCTCGAGGCGACACGCGTAATGTGCCTATCGACACATAGGATTGACGTATCGCTATGAAAAACCCCCAGCTCGGCGGACAGTTATCCGCTCGCGTGGCCGATCTTCACGCATCTCCAATTCGCGAGATCCTGTCGGTTATCGATCGGCCGGGAATGGTGTCGTTCGCCGGGGGCTTACCCGCAGCCGAAACATTTCCGACTTTCAGTTTGGCGGCATTTCCGCCGGCCCTGATGCAATACGGTTCGAGCGAAGGCGAACCCGAGCTTCGCGAACAGGTTGCCAAGGATTTGAATGAAATCGGCCTTGAATGCTCAAAAGACCAGATCTTGATCTTGTCCGGTTCGCAACAGGGCATTGATCTCGTGGCAAAACTCTTCATCGATCAAGGCACGAGCGTAGCGGTCGAATCGCCAACCTATCTTGCGGCCCTGCAAGTGTTTCGGTTCTTCGGCGCGCGATTTCGGACCTTCGATCCGCAAGAGCCGCACCAGGCGTGGTCCGCCGACCAGCGACCGTCCTTCGCTTACACCATCCCGACCTTTCAGAATCCGACGGGACGATGCTATTCAGCGGATGAACGCGATGCATTGGCTAGGTCTTGCGATGTCCAAGGTGTACCCTTGTTTGAAGACGATCCCTACCGCGACCTCGCCTATGATGAGTGTGACCGGACACCCATATGCGCTCGGATAACGCGAGCGCCATGGATTTATCAGGGATCTTTCTCCAAGAGTCTTGCGCCCGGCTTGCGGCTGGGGTTTCTCGCCGCCTCGGTCGACCTAATTACATACCTAACGCGGCTCAAGCAAGCCGCCGATCTCCATAGTAGCCGCATGAGCCAGTGGCTCGTGTTGGAACAATTACGTGACCCGAACCGCAAGGATCGCCTCGCTCGTCTAGTGGCGACTTATCGCTGCAAACGCGATTTCTTTGCGCAGGCGCTCGAGCGACATCTGGGAAAATTGGCGACTTGGCAGGTGCCACCGGGTGGTCTATTTTTCTGGCTCACATTGACACGACCCATAGACACCAGAACCCTGTTGACCGAGGCGATTCAACGAGGCGTTGCTTTTATGCCCGGCGAGGCGTTTTACCCAGAACTTCCAACGCCGTGCGGGAGCTTACGTTTAAACTTTAGTCACGCCGACGAAGAGCAAACCGAGCGAGGGCTCGCGATCCTGGCGACACTCCTGTCGTAGCGGTCTTAATAGGTAAGAGCTTTTAGCCAACCGGACCGGACATCTCGACAACCCGAGGGTCGCGGCTGTTTAGACCCTTATCATGCGCGACACCGCTGTTCGGAGTGAATCGGTTTAGTCTCGATTGGTAGCCACGCCCATATTCGACGAAGAAGAAAAATTGCGGCGAGTTGATAGCAGACCGTTTGTCACATTGGCTGCAACGGTCGGCATCGGTCACTGGGCGTGAGGTCGCGCGTCCCGGATTTGGAAGAATTCATCGTAGGCTGCTTCAATAGGAATCGCAAAGCCGATGCCTTGGGTTCCGCGCAGCACCAAGGAATTGATACCGATGACCTGACCGCTCTCCGTGATCAGCGGCCCACCACTGTTGCCGGGATTGATCGGTGCATCGGTTTGCAGCAGCCGCTTCTGGCCCTGGCCGCGTTCGCCGGAGAAGACGCCTGATGTCACGCTGTACGCAAGGCCTGACGGACTGCCGATCGTATAAAGGCGCTCACCGAGGGCGAGCCGGGTCGAGTTTCCGGCGACGATATGCGGGCAGTGATCCGCGGGCAGCGTGAAGATGGCCAGATCGATTTCGTCGGCGGCCTCGGCATGCAGCCCGTTGAATTCTGTGCCATCGACCAGTGTGGCCGTGAATCCGCTATGACCCGAGCTTTCAACCTTCTGGCTGATGACCTTGCTGATCTTGCCCGGGACGTCGGCGAGGTCCGCCTGCATGGCTTTGATGCGGTTATCCAGCTGGAGCTGCTCGAGATTTGTGCCCGGCTGGCCGGCCAACGCATGGCGTAGTCGCTGCGCATTGTTGATGGATGCCTCCAGCTGCTGCTGGGCAATCGCGATTCGCCCTTTCATGTCGGGATCCGCAACCACGTTGTTCGCGACCCGAGCACCGTCGGTATCGACCACGTGCCGATTTGTAATCACGTGGCAGTCTTCATCGACAATGAATCCGGAGCCCATTCCCCATCCAGTCTTGATGAAAACTGTGGCATTGCGCGCGGCTTCGACTGCGTTGCGTGCCGGATAAGACTTGGCGAGTTGCGCCTCGAGACCCGAGGCGGTAAGAGTTTGCTCTGCGGGCTCGGGCGCAGCTGTCAGTGTAGGTGCGGGCGCAACAGCGATGGCGGCGGGTTTCTGGCCGGTTGAGCTGCCGGGCACCGTTGGGGTGTGCTCCCGCATCAATCCGAAGACGACAGCGGCGGTCACCACGGCGGTCACGGCGATCGCGCCGATGCCAATTCCGGACGCCTTCGACTCGGTGCGCGATTGACCGCCGAATGGTGCCAGGGTCGATGTCGATTGTTGTTGCAGTTTCGCGAAATACACCCCGCACGACCCGCATTTGATCGTGTCGTCTTGCTTGTGACCGCACTTGGGACAGTCCATGAGTGGATTTATACCAGCTCCTCAGGGGTCATTGCTGAGAATGGCCTCTCAAGTGACAGCTCGACCTGTCGGCCCTATTATCTGCAGGACGCGGGGGCTCCCCCGCTCACGGCCTCAACCTCGCTTTGATTGTCACGTCCGAAAACGGCCAGTGTTACATCAACGTTTGTTGTAGATTCCGCGACGCGCAGTCCGCACATTCACGATGGAAAGATGGGGAGACCTAATGGCTACAAACGACGACGTCCTTGGCAATTGGGACCGTAGGTCGATCTTTAAGGCGCCGCTGGAGGTCGCGGCGGCGCAAGCAATATCCTACCTTTCAAACTTGAATGAAGATCCAGTCGGCGCGAGGGTAGACGCCGCGGTGTTGCGAACTCGAATTGCGAAGCCGCTTTCGCGGTGCGGACTTCCGGCGGAGCAAGTAATCAGCGAACTTGCGGCTGACGTCAGCGGCGGCTTGCACGGCGTCGCGAGCGCACGTTTCTTCGCCTGGGTGATTGGCGGTTCTCTGCCGGCCGCGCTGGGAGCCGATTGGCTAACCTCCGCGTGGGATCAAAATGCGCACAACTTCGGCACGAGCCCGGCAGCGGCCATCACGGAGGAAGTTGTCGGAGGTTGGTTGAAGGAGATATTCGGGCTTCCGCAACAAAGCTCTTTCGCACTCGTGACCGGATGTCAGATGGCTCATTTCACCTGCCTAGCATCGGCGCGGCATGCACTGCTGGCGAAGCGCGAATGGAATGTCGAAGCGAATGGAATGTCTGGTGCACCGGTCATCCGGGTGCTTTCGAGTGACCAAGCACATGGTTCGATCGATCGCGCCATAAGTATGCTCGGTATCGGGACCTCCAATTTGATCAAGTTATCCTCTGACTCCAAAGGCCGATTGGAGCCCGCGGCGTTCGAATCGGCGCTTGCCGCCGAACCCAACGCGCCGACGGTTGTGGTCTTGCAAGCCGGCGATCTCAATATTGGGACATTCGACCAATTTGAGACTCTTATTCCAATTGCGAAGCGCTATGGAGCATGGGTTCACATCGATGGAGCGTTCGGCTTATGGGTTGCAGCAAGCCCATCCTACCGGCACCTGCTCGCCGGCGTCGCCGCCGCGGACTCGTGGGCGACTGATGGACATAAGTGGCTCAACGTTCCCTATGACTGCGGCTACGCTTTCGTCGCGGATCCAACAGCGCATGGCGGTTCGATGTCGCATCGGGCCTCATACATTTCCTATTCCTCGGACGCGCGTGACCAGGCGGACTGGAACCCCGAATGGTCCCGTCGGGCCAGGGGATTTCCGAGCTACGCAGCGATTAGGCAGCTGGGAACCGACGGAATATCTGACATGATCGAGCGCTGTTGCACGCAGGCGCGGTCTCTGGTGACGGCAATCGGTCGCCTCCCGGGAGCAGAGGTGATCTGGGAACCACAAATCAATCAAGGGTTGGTCCGTTTCTTGAATCCAACAACGGGAGCTTCTGACCAGGACCACGATCTTAAAACCGACGCGATGATCGCAAAGATCAACGCTGCCGGTGAAGCGTTCTTTAGTGGCACTACTTGGCGAGGCCGGCGCGCCATGCGAGTGAGCGTCTGCAATTGGCAAACAACGACTTCGGACATCACGCGCACGGTGGCGAATGTTGCTCTGCTACTGCAAAGCTCGTCTAGGCAGGCGTAGCGTTCCTGCGTAAATGGCTTTCGCAAAAATCGCCGTCAGTCGCTGCCGGCCCGGCGTTCGTCTGCGCGGACTTTTACGGCCCCACCGCTCGATCCGTCGCGCGATAAAATATCCAATCGCTTAAATCCGGATTGTTAAGATGAACAATTGCAATCAACGCACTCGATCTCGAATCCCGTTGCCGCATCTACTGGGCGGGTGTCATCTGCCGGGAATGCGCTGTCAGTTGTAACCGCCTGCCACCATGCAGTCAGAATCCAGCAGCAGATCGCCGCTCGGACCGGTGCCGGTCAAGACAATGAATCCGGGACCGCTCTGAAATTGCACGCCGGCGATCACCAACGTGTAACTACCCACGTGGCGCCGCGCGTCCGGACTCAGGTTCGCCACGAGTTCGAAAGGGTTCGACGCCTCGAGTCCCTGGCTGGAAAGCCGAACAGCCTGAAACGGAAACCCGGCCACGGCTATCGGCGACCAGACGTCGGTCACCTTGTCGGCCGCTGCCTTCAGTGAGTCCACAACATCCTGCCGCAAGCATTCGATGTGGATGTGGAATTGGTTTTGGGTGCGGTTGGACGGTGTGGCCACGGCTAGACCGACGTCGGTTCTCGGCACCGCGTGGCCGATGATTTTGGATAGCAGATCTCGGCCGTTCCAGGCATCGGCAAAATAATTTGGCAGATTGGCATCCAACAGCTCGCCGTTGTCGGTACTCGTCATCGTCTGGGTCGGGATCAACAGATAGTGGGCGCCGCCTTTCGGGTCGGCGAGCAGTGCATAGCCGGTGCTGTCAGCCTTCGGGTCCACGAGAACGACTTTCTCACACGGAGATGGATCATGGTGCTGCAACCAATTGGTGACGCATTGCTTTTGAACTATCTGCTGGTACGCGTCGCGGCCAGCGTTGGGCGCCAGATCGGGGGATTTCTGGTCCGGAGTGTGCAGGGTTCCTCGGCCGACTGCCGAGAATGCTGCGGCCGCTGCGGCAAATGCGAATAGAACATTACGAAGTGCTGGGATCCTGCGGCGATTCATCGGTCTCTTTTACCACAACCACAATTCGGCGACGCCGCCGACGAAACCAGCACGCGGTCCGCTGAATCCAATCCTTCGCGGCGTCGACATTTGACGTTGCCAGCGATCTCAGCAATCCGTCACTCAGTATCCATTGCGGTCGAGCGCCGCGACTTCGGCTGCGGTAATCCGGTCCTTATAATGGTTGTCGAAATGCGAGCGAACATAATTGATGACTGCTGCGATCTGCGTCTCACTGAGCACCGCCGGCGGACCGCCGTATCCAACCGCGTGTTTGGCGCCAAACGCCGGCATGTTGCGTCTCCCCATGAGAATCGCCTGCGCCATGAACTGGCGCGAAGCCAACGCGGGGTTCTTGGCGAGCGCCGGATAATGGCCGGCACCGATCGCGCCGCGCGCATCCGGCATGTGGCAGCCACGGCAAATATGCTCATACACCTGCTGGCCATCTGTCGTATTGAATGGCGCCGGGTTCAGGATTCCGGCGCTATCGGCAAGGGCCGGGGCACCAATGCACGCCATACCGGCCAGTCCCAAGCCGCAGACCAAGGTTCGATAGCGCAGTCTCAAGGATCGTGTAGGTTCGCTCATCCTCCTGCTCCTGCAGCCAGCGCGCGTTGGTGCAATCGTCCGATGGCATCCAGCGCCGAAGTCACGGCTCCCTCCTGCCAAGCCGGCAGATAAGAAGCGTGTTCGCCGGCGAGAACGATGCGGCCGTCGAAGGCGCATAAATTGTCGTAATGTTGGGCGCGCGTCGCGTCTGTCCATAGTCCGAAGCAGCCCAAAGTAAATGGCACGCGATGCCAGGCGACCGATATTCCACTCTCAAATTCCTGTGCATATTGCGGATGGATTTGGCTGCCGTATTCCACGGCCTTTGCGACACGTTCGGCCGGTGGCATGGCGGTAAAATCCATGGAGTTGATCTGGTCCCAGATGTAGGCCCCCAGCAGCACGCCCTTGTCGCTGGCAAAGTAGCGGCTGCTCGGGTAGCTGATCTGCCCGATTGGTAGGTCGGTATAGGTGACGCCGCCGTAGATTTGTTCATCCTGTTCCCAAAAGCGGCGCTTGAACTGCAGTCCGACCTTGAGACCTGTGCAATACAGAACCGCGGCGATCGCTTGCGCCATGGGGCCGCCTACGTTCATCGGAATTTGGCCTAGGATGGACAGCGGGATCGTACACACGCACCAATCCGCGCGCAGCGTTTGCCGGACGGATCCTGCGGCAAGATCCTCGAACGTCGCGGCAACACCCTTATCGTCCTGATGGATCTCGACGATCTTGGCGTTATAGCGGATCAGGTGTCCTAACTCGCGCCCAAACGCCTCTCCAACTTTGCCCATTCCGCCTACCGGCTGGAACATCGTGGTCTGGAAATCGTAGGCGTCACCAAACGGCAGCACGGACCAGAGACCGGAATGCAGCAGATCGCTCAACGTCACCGGATCCGAAAACGCCGGGCGGCCGCTCAAGCCGCCGCCGGGATCCCGATCGTAACCGCGCCGCTCGCTGCTGGCATTGCCCTTAACGAATCGGTAATTCTCATCGAGCGCGCCCCACATGCGCAGCGAGTCGAGCAGGATCTCCCGATCTTCCGCCGTGACGTCCGCATCCAGCGCGTGACTGCGCGTTGCCTTCGACAGCAATTCGGCAACATGGCCCTGATAATCCGCCTTGACGGTGCGCAATCGCTGCGGCTTGCCATCGAACGCATTGCGACTGTGCAGATAAGCGTTGTGGTTGACCTGCACGAAGGGTTCAAGCGCAACGCCGAGCTGCTTGCAATAGCTGAGCATTCCGCGATGGTGATACGGCAGTCGCCAGGGGCCCGGATTGATATACAGTCCCGGATCAAATCGACAATCCTGGGTCTCTCCGCCCAACTCGGTATAACGATCGCCACCCCGCAGCGTCCAGTTCCGGCCGCCGGCTCGAGCGTTGTACTCGAGTATCTGGACCTGGTACCCCGCGTTTCGCAATTCGTAGGCGGCCACGAGTCCTGCCATACCCGCACCCAGCACCAGCACAGAAGCGCCCTTCGGAGCCGCGCTCAACGGCCCTGCCTCTCGGAAACTGGACTCTGCCGCGAAGCCGAGACTGTGCATCGCCTGGTACATCGCCGTACTGCCCGCCGCCACGCCAATCATGCTCAGCAAGCGCCGCCGCGATACCGATGCTCCTGGATCAACGATCATTGTGTTCGCCTGATTCTTATGAAGTGAAGAGCATACCGCGGAATGTCAATATTTTGGCACGCGATCGCTGTCAGAGATTGCACCGTGCGTTCGCCGCCGTCGCCCCAGCGCATACCGAATGCCCCGATCCATTTTTCCAAAGCAGCCAAGTCTCGTGAGCCTCGCCAATGCCGAACGATTTCTAAAATGTGGTCGATTCTTCGCCCACGACAAGAAACAGCACCACGACAGTGACCGCCATGGTTAGCACCAATATGCCACCGATATAGACGCATGCGAAGACGATTCTCTTGAGGATCCCGGTTTCCGCAGAGACGAGAAACTGCAGCCCAGCGACGCCGATTCCAAGGCTGATAACAAGGATCGCCAACAACCCGTTCGGAGCTGGCCCTGGATACTGATCCTTGTGCAGCGTGTAGAAACAGGCCGCCAAGGAATAGATGGCCGGAGTCCCGATAAGCGACAAAGGCCAAAAAAGATACGGGCGAATGGTCATCGGTTTGCCCAAGCGCAAGCCACGGGATAGTGCGTCGACGATGTTCGCGCTGTTCGCTGGGAAATAACGTCGCGTTCACCGACTGAGAGCATCAAGAACACCTTTTTCGCATGCCGGCCGCGAGGAACGTCATCTGATCCTTTCTTGATATTACCAGTGATAAATGCATAAATAGAACCCAGGCAATGCGCGAAGATGGGCAAGACTTCTGGCGCCGATTATGTTTTGTTCGGTGATTCACAAATCACCCCATCGGTCCTTCTATTACACTTCTGCACAACGCACCATGAAGCGCCACGTCCTCATCTTCGGTCTTGTCGGCGGTCTCCTCATCGCCACCCTCAAATACACGGAATACCGCTTCGTCGTCATAGAGCACTCGGTCGAACTCTACGGTGCCCTCGTCGCCATCCTCTTTGCCTCTTTTGGCATCTGGCTCGGCCTCCGGATCACGCGCAGACCGGAGAGCGTCGTGGTAAGAGAAGCAATCGCTCCTACTTCAGGCACGAGTCCCGAGCCGGCCGCCCCTTTTGCTCCAAACGTAGCCCAGCAGCGGAGCCTCGGCATCACCGACCGCGAGCTTGAAATCCTCACCCTCATCGCCCGCGGCCTGAGCAATCGCGAGATCGCAACTCAGCTCTTCGTCTCCGAGAACACCGTAAAGACCCACTGCTCCCGCTCCTTCGACAAGCTTAGAGCTGCGCGCCGCACTCAGGCCGTGCAACGCGCCAAGGAACTCGGTCTGCTGCCATGATCGCGTCATCCAAAAGCACGATTTCCGGTCTGCTGCCGCAAAATCATCCAAAAGGATGACGACTTCCAGCCCGGCCACACCGCATCGTGACTCAATCGTACCCACACACTGGAGCGTCACATGAAGAAAACCGTGCTTACCTTCGGCCTCATTTCCGGCCTCATGATGTCCGTGCTCATGGGTATCTCGCTGCTTCTCGCCGACAAAATCGGCTCAGGGCACAGCCTGGTCCTTGGTTACACCATCATGGTCGCGTCGTTCCTGCTCATCTACTTCGGCATCCGCAGCTACCGCGACAACATGCTAGCCGGCCAAATATCCTTCGGCCGCGCCTTCGCTTGCGGCATCCTCATCAGTCTCATCACGACGGTGTTCTACGTCGGCATGTGGGAGGTCCTTTATTTCAATTTCATGCCGCACTTCATGGATAGCTATTTCGCCGCGCAGATTCATAAAATCGAGTCCTCCTCGCTTGACGCTGCCACCATTGCCACTCAAGTCGCTGCGATACAGCGCTCTCAGCAGCTCTACCAAAACCCGCTCGTCAACGTCGCCTATACCGTGATGGAACCTTTGCCTGTGGGCCTCTTGATCACCTTGATCTCGGCATCCCTGCTGCGCCGCAGAGCCCCCAGATCCAGCAACTCCTCTGCAAACACCGCACTCACATGAGCGTGAACGTATCAACGCCTCGGATGCCGACCACCTGCGATTGTCCATCTCCGAGAGGGCTGAGCTTCGATTGACACGACGTGCTTAAAACAAGGTGCCGTATCTATTCGGCGCTGAGCGACTGCGACACGCTGGTAGTTCGTCCGTTGCCGATCATGGTCTTCGGGCGTAGTCTGCAGCTCTCGTCAGCGAGGGGTTGCACCATGTTCCATCTAGTCCGTACGCGCGGTATCTGGTTTCTCAGCACGTTATTGATCGCCTGTGCGGCCGGCGCGGCGCCAAAGGTCTCCTCAGATGCCACCACCGCGTTGCTGCAAAAGGCGGTCGATGGCGATTGGCGCTCGGCGGAGCACAAGGCGCGCGACCAATTTCGTCACCCGGTCGATACGTTGAAGTTCTTTGGCATCCAGCCGAACATGACGGTGATCGAGCTGGCACCCGGCGGCGGTTGGTACACGGAAATCCTCGCTCCGTTCCTGGCCGACCACGGTCGGCTGATCGAGGCGGGATCTCCAAAGTTTGAGCAGAAAATCAAGGAGAATCCCGCGGTCTTTGGCCATATCGTCAAAGTCGTCCCGTTTAAGGCGCCGCTCGATGTGGCGCTGGGCGCAGCGCACTCCGCCAACATAGTACTCACCTTCCGCAATACCCATGATTGGCTCAATGACAGCCCAGCGACGCTCGACGCGGTGTTCAAAGCCGCGTTCAAGGTGCTCAAACGCGGCGGCACATTCGGCGTCGTCGAACATCGAGCCAAGCCGTTCGCCGACGCCGTAGAAAGTTCGCTGCAATTCCACCGTATTCCCGAGGATTATCTGATCGAGTTGGGATTGCGGTCCGGCTTTCGGCTGCGGGCTGTGTCGGAAATCAACGCGAATCCGAAGGACCCTGAAGACGTGAACGTTCACCACCTACCGCCCGATTTGGACGGCCCCGATTCCGAGCACGCCGAGATGAATGCGATTGGCGAGTCCGATCGAATGACGCTGCGATTCGAGAAGCCTTGAGATGACAAGGTTGCCGATCCACCGCCGACGCTGGGCGGTGCCAAGCTAAGGTCAGGCAGCGACCGGAGACTTGCGATCCAGGAGGTTGTCAAAAAAAGCGGAACAACCGGGCCCAGCGCTAACCGTACTTGAGCGCTGTGCTCTGACCGACCTCGATGATGTATCCGTCAGGATCGCGGATGTAGCAGCGCGTCTCGCCGTACTTTGGGATTGGCTGTGTGATGAACTCCGCTCCTCGACTCTTCCATAATTCGTAGCATGCTTGAATATCCGCAACCCGGAAATTCATAAAGCTGTTGATTTGATTCGGGTCGGGGACGCTGAGCGTTACCGTCGGTTTATCCGGGGTCGGCCCGCCTCCAAGGTTCAGAATCATCCAGATATTGGCCAGCTGAAGATACGCTGGCGCGTTGCCGTCACCCATGGTCAGGATGCGAGCATCGAAAACCTTTTCGTAATAGCGAGCCGATCGCTCGATATTGGCGACGGTGAGAAAATGCGCGATGCTGATCCCCTCTCGCGGGGGCATCTCATAGCTTTTCTGCCCGATATGTACGCTGCTCATTGCGGACTCCAATGCCGATTAATAGTGCTCAGCAGTTGCTTCCAGTTTCTTCGTTCCCGGCCTCGCTTCAAGAAAGCATGCAAGCGCTACGACAGCGGCGCTACGACACATCATCCATGGCGCTGTTTTGCTTCATGCGAAATGCCCTCGGTTTGTCGGCATGGCAAACTCGCTCGTCGCACTCGATGCCCCATGTTGCTTCAGACTCCGGGACATAGCCGTAAGCCCTCCAATACCACGTCTGGCCAACAATCATTTGCTCACGGCAGAATTGCGGAGCGGGCACCAGAGATTGTGTGACAGGACGAGCAGGAACGCGGACATGCCGGTCGTGGCTGATCGAGCGAGCAGGGCGAGAAGCGCCAACGTGCGAGTCGCGCCGCGACATGCTGCATAAACGGCCAAACAGAGCCATGTGCCGGCCCGCATTGTCAACATACCCGAGCTTGGTATCAAGAATCGGAGTTGCAGGACGATCAGGAAAATCATCAGCTCAAGACCTACTCCATTGACGAGCAACAGGTAAGCGCGCAGCTCCGGATTCGTAACAACGATCAGTAGCAGCAGAATTGCAACGCTTGCTGTCTTCCATGTCCAACGGCGCCAATCTAAGCGATTACACATAAGTCTGGCACTCCGCTCCGAATCCCGCTCGAGACCTGGGTCGCTATTCGTTATCGGCCGCGCAGGATCCGCTCACGCCCTGATCGTACTGCGCGTAGATCGCGCCCCCGCCGGCAAATGGCAGCACCACGGGAGCAGCGTCCCTCAACGGGCCGAAATCGATGGGGGTTACATTTCGAAAATCGGCGGCTCGCGTCTGCCCCGATGCAATTCCGAGGGTACCGAGAATGCCAGGGGCATAATTGGGGCCGGTGGAGGCGAGAGCTCCGATCGTGATGTGGATTTCGCCCGTCGCGGAGATCACGACTTGCAGCGTGTTGGGCGCGGTCGTACCCGCTGCCGGGATTCCCAAGTACGTGACAATCACGCGCTGGTTTGTCGCATCATAGGTCCCGAACACCCCGCCGCCCGCCGTTGCTGCGGTGCTATCCAGATCCTTCATCAAGGCACCGATCGTGAGACGATTCGTGAGTAGCAATTGCCCGCGCATGTACAACGGCGAGCCGTTGTCGTCGACTCCAGTGTAATCTCCGGAGGTGCGCGTCGTGATCGCGCCGTCCTCACTGACAAACAGCGTCGTCACCGGCTCCGGGGTTCCGGGCACCGGAAATGAAAATCCTGGATAACTCAACGTCGCTGTCGCGTTTCCAGCCACCGAGAGCTTTGTGCTCCCAGGAGCAAGCAGCGTCGCGCCGGAACGCACGGTGACGCGATAAGAGTTGCCGGCCGGAACAAAAACAATCTGGTCCCCGGCACCGACGTCGAACGGATGGGGCCGAACGTACTCACAATCTTTGACGACGTGCACGAGTGGATTGTCGAGGTCGGACGGATCTCGGGCTTCGTGCTTGAGCACGGAATCGAAAAACCCGAGTGCGTAGCCGGTGGTCAGGCGCGTTTGCTCTTCGATCGGCAGCTCGCGCTCGAGTGGCATGGAGTCGGCCAGGGCACTCTCGGCGGTGAGTATCTGTGGGTTCCCGAAGAGCACCGCCTGCAGCTGCGCATCACTCACGCCAGAGAACACCGATGCGTCGCAAAAGTTGTAAACGCCGTCTTCATACGGACCGGTATAGCTCCAATAAAAAGTCGAATCGAACACAAAGTTGGCGATATCGGAGGGGCTCAAGGTCGATGGGTTGATGAACGCTTGTGGGAAGACCGCAGGGTTCACCGCCGCCAGCGAGTTGTGAATGTCCTGGCACCAGCTGGTCTGATAACCGCCGGTATGGTGATTCCAGCCGGCGATATCGACGAGATATTTTCTCCGACTCCCCGTGAACGCATTGAAGTTCGTGTAGGCAATGCCGGTGTCGTTGCCGAAGAACATCAACGGCACCTGGGCGTTGGCATAATCGGCTGCGTTGAGTAGCAGACCATAGTTGCTGCCGGCGCCCATGAACGCCGCCTTGATGCGGCGATCTGCCGGTTGACCCTGCGTGCTGATACCCGTCACCGTGGCAAGCGAGGTTTGCCCGCCCAGCGAATAGCCGAGTACGCCGATCTCGGCGGCATCGATTTGCTTAGCGAAAGGTGCAGCCTTCTGATCCGCGTTGCCGGCGAGAACCGCCCCAACGACGAAGCTCACGTCCTTAACGCGTTCGAGTATTGTGGCAGAGTAGATGCTCGGGTTCGGACCGAGCGTCAGTCCGATATAGTCCTCCATAAAATAGGTCTGGTACCAGACATCGTCGTCGCCCGTATGCTCAACCGACGCAACAATGTAGCCGTGGCTCGCGAGCGACTCGAGCGTATCCGGCATGTTCTTTGCCGCGGCAACCTCATACCCATGCGTCGCCACCAGCAGCGGGAACTGGCCGTGCGCGAGCGGAGCGCCCTCGGCGATCAGGTGCGCCGAGGTGCTGCCGGTGAAGGTCAGTGCGGGCGTATCGGGAAGGCCGGGATAGACGCTACCGCCAGGGTTCTGGTTGTAGATCGGATTGTTCCAGGTGTATCGGGTGTGTTGCGTCGGGCTAGCCGAGGTCGGATACCAGATGTGCAGATAAAGCGGCCGTCCCGCGGTCGTGACCGGTGTAGAACCGTCCGGATTGCGCGTTGCATCGGTCAGGACCAGGGTTGTATGGCCGATTGCGTAGGGTGCCGAGCGGTCCCAATCATCCCCCGCCGCGATCGCCGGAAATGTTGCAAGCAGTAATGCCAACATGATGGCCGGCCGTACCAGCGGCGCTGCAGTTAGTATCGTGCGCATGCAAGATCCCCTCCCCTGTGGACTCTTCGTTATTACGAGTTGCGATTTTGTTTACGCCGTTGCGGCTTCGAAATCAACCTGCCAACAGCCCGATGTCCGTTGGCCGGGCTGTTCGGGTTGCTAGAGACAATGCGCATTGGGATTAGCTCGTACGGTCCGAGGCGCTCGCCGCGTTTTAGGTCGCTCGCGGTCACTAAGTCGCGTTGGTCATTGACACCAATCTTGGGCAAAGTTGCCGGCGCATCGAGACTGTCGACGCCGTTCGTCAACCGTGTGCGGCACCGCTCTCTCTGAGATCTCTCACCCCAGTGCTTCTGCCAAAATCAAGCGGGCTTTCTCCCAGTCGCGGCGCACGGTGCGCTCGGTCACTTCGAGCGTCTCGGCAATCTCCGTCTCGCTGTAGCCGCCGAAATAGCGCATCTCCGCGACTTGCGCCAAGCGCGGATCTGCCTCCTCTAACAGCTCGAGCGCATCATGAATCCGGATAATCGTGTCTTCCGCGTCCGCAATATCTGCCGCAATCTGCGTCGGTAGCGTGATTGCGCACGACTCGCCGCCGCGCTTCTGTGCAATGCGATCGCGCACACTGTTGAGAATGACGGACCGCATGACCTGTGAGGCGTAGGCGAAGAATTCCCGCCGGTCATCAGCGCGCAACTCTCCGGCACTTACGAAGCGCAAGTAAGACTCGTGCACGAGCGAAGTCGTGTCCAGCATCGTGCTGCGCCCCCCATCGCGGAGCCGTGCACGCGCCAGTCGATGCAGATCCGCATAAGCGGCCGAAAATAGCGTGTTGCGCGCCTCAACGTCTCCGGCCTTGGTCTTCTCGATGAGCTCAGTGAGCTGATGCATCCAACTTGCTTCCGATGCGCTGCGCCTGCGCACTCGGATCTAAGGTAATCGTTCACGCCGGTTCTTTCCAGCACCGGTCTTTTGCCACCGCTTGTTGCCGTGCACAAAAGTTGCATGCGTGCTAGCGAAAGTCGGTTGAAACACCGTGATTTCGCGCATTGGACGTCCAGTCGAATCGCAATCAGGCCATCGCACAGCTCGATCAAGAGCACACGCATGTCCGGTTTCTCCCAGGAAGCGTGTCTATCTGAAGTAAGGCGGACAGAGCGAGCGTTAGGCAACGTGCCGCAGCGCTCATGCCCAGCCCAACAGAGGGATGAGGAATCCAATACATCAGTGCTGCCAGGCGATCTTTACGCGTCGATCCATTGCAGTGCGCATTTTCAAGGAGTTAGCGATGTTGCGAACTAAACTAAACCTGATCACGACCCTGATATTCGCGGCAATCGTTGGGACACTTTTGAGTGCCTGCGGCGGCGGTGGCAGCGGGAGCGGATCTCCGCCACCGCCGGTGAGCTACGACATCGGCGGCACGGTTAGCGGTCTCACTTCAGCGCTGGGTGGATCTCTCGTGTTGCAGGATAACGGTGCAGGCAATCTGCCGGTACAGGCCAATGGCAGCTTCACGTTCGCTGCTGCATTGGCAAGCGGCAGTTCCTACGCGGTGACGGTTGCCACGCAGCCCACTGGACAGACTTGCACTGTCGCCGCAGGAACTGGAACTGCAACAGCGGCTGTGACCAACGTCGCAGTCACCTGTTCGATCATCAAATTCAATGTCGGCGGCAATATCAACGGACTCTCCGGCAGCGGGCTGGTGTTGGCCAACGGCAGCGATACCGTGTCCCCTTCCGCCGGTGCGACCTCGTTTACCTTCTCCACTCAAGTCCCCTATGCGGGCAGCTACTCCGTCACGGTCTCTTCGCAGCCGACAGGCCAAACCTGCACGGTTGCCGCTGGCTCCGGAACGGTCACAGGCGCGGTCACCAGCGTCGCGGTGAGCTGTGTGACAAACCCGGCTACGATCACCGGAATGGTTCTCAAGGGGGGCGCCCAAGGCGTCGGCGTCGGGGTCGGCGGCGAGACCGTGACGCTGTATGACGCCATGAGTCCGACCGGCGGCATGGGTGCGGGTTCACAAGCGGCCATATTGAGTGCGGCGACGACCGCGACGGATGGCAGCTTCTCAGTGCCCGTCCCGTCTCAGTGCCCAAACGCGACCGGCAGCGCCTACGACGTCGTTTATGTGGTCGCGAGCCCAGGGCCGAAGGCCGCCGGGAGCCCCATCCGCTTTGCATCGGTGCTCGGTACCTCCTGTGCCGCATTGATCGCTTCGACTTCACCATCGGTCGGCGTCATCAACGAGCTGACCACGATCGGCACGGCGTACGCATTCAATTGGTTTACCAACTATAACGGCAATATTGGTGTGGCCAATAGCCAGCCGGCAAACGGATTGCAGGTGGCGGTCGCCACCTATGAGGCTCTCGTTGATATTTCGACCGGTGCGGTAACCTCGAACCTGCAGCTTTCGCAGGTGCCGGCAACCCAGACGCTCAACGCGCTCGCGAATTCATTCGCGGCCTGCACCATCACTGGCAATGCGGGATCGAGCGCCTGCAATGCGCTTTTCGCCGCGACCACTCTTCCGGTATTGGCACCGTCCGATACGTTGGACGCGGCGCTCAACATCGCAGGCTATCCGGGTCTGCTCGGTAACCTCTACGCTGTTGCCGCTTCGGCGCCATTTGCGCCCACCTTGAGCGCCGCGCCCAACGACTGGGCGCTCGTGCAGACGTTCCAAGGCGGCGGCCTCTCCAATCCGCTCGGCCTCGCGATTGGTACGAGCGGCGATATCTGGGTCGTCAACAATCCGGTCGGCGGTGGCGCCGCCAACGGCAGCAACGGCAGCCTCAGCATTTTCGGCTCGACCGGCAATGCACTCAACAATTTCGGTATCACCACTCCCAGTACTTTTTACGGTCCTGAACGCATTGCCATTGGCGTCGACAACTCGGGACTCGAATCGGGCTGGATCACCAACATGCCACAGAGCTATCAGGCAAGTGGCGCTGCTGGTCCCGGTAGGGTCATCCAGTTCGAGCTCAGCGCGACGTTATCGAACTGTGCGGTGAGTTCGGCCACCTGCACGCTCGCATATGCGCCCGGATCCACAGGCTATGTCGGAGGTATCAACGCCGGCTTCGCCCAGCCTCAAGGTCTTGCGATCGACAGCAGCGGCAACGCCTGGATCGCAAGTCTGTACGAGGTCGGCTCCAGCTACGCACCTCCCGGAAATACCCCGGGAGTAGTGACGGAAATTGCCGATAGCCTTGCTGCATCGACACCGCTCAATGACGCTCAAGACAGCAATACCAACAACGGTGGCCCGCAGTACCAGGACGTCGGCATCGACGGTCAAGGCACCATCTGGGTACTCGATGGGGCAGACGGGTTATTGCAGGAATACAACCCCAGCAGCAGCGCCTGGCTCAATGGGGCGGGTTTTGCCACCGGATTTGATATGGGCTTCGGCGTCAATCCAGGCTTTGCCCCGCAAGTGGGCAATCAACTTGCGATTGATCTGAGCGGCAATATCTGGGTCGCTCAAAGCAGCAACACCGGTGGCAAGCTCCCCGGATTCAACTCGAGCGGCATCCTTCCGAATCTTCTGACAGAACCGGACCTGCAAGCCCCCAATGCGATCGCGATCGATGGCAACGGAAGCGTCTTCGTCGTCAACACCGGCAGTGGCTCCTGTTTGGTCGAGATCGGCATCATGCAAGGCGGGTCCGCCCGACAGGATCTGTCTTACAACCCCGGCACCCAAAGCATTTGCGGCCTAGGCAATTCTTCCTTTTACGACACCTACGGCCTCGCAATCGACCAGGCCGGAAATTTGTGGGCGGTCAACTATGACGGGCCATCTGGCGGCGGCAGTCTCGTTGAGGTCGTAGGGGCGGCGTTTCCGACGGTGACGCCGCTCTACCAGGCGTCGAAGGGAGGGTCACCGGCAATGGAACATCGCGCACTTCACGATCGGCTCCGACGCTGACCGTGCCGCGGTCAGGTCGGCGGGCACGCCGTCGATTGCCGCACCCCGGATTGCAACGAACAGTGCTGACGGCAATGTCGACAGGGCGTCAATGATCAATTGCACTTTTGCTCGTGAGAGTTGCCGCACGGAAAATGCCGAAGTACAGTGCCGGAAACGGCGGACAGAAGTAATGGCTTAGCCACTCGTCGCATCGGAGCGTTGCGCGACCATCGACTGCCATTCAGCAGTGATTGTTGATCAGGGAGGTATTCATCATGAACAGAATGCATTGGATATGGAAGCAATCCGCGTTTCCGTTGTTCTCAAAAACTTCTCGAGCGTCGGTCGCGTTGATCCGCCTATGGACAAGCGGCATTCCTGCAACGCTGCGCGCGCCTCTTTGGGTTCCGCTGATCGTGTCCGCTGCTGTTGTCGCGAGCCTGGGGAATTCTGCTGTTGCGGCGGAGATTTCAGTTGCTGTCCCGCAGTGGATGCAGCTCGTCATAACCGGGAACATACAATCCGCCAATGGATCGCTCCTATTGGCCACGAACGGTGGCGGAATCGGCGGGCCTAATTCCGGCAACACGGCGACCGCATTGCACACCGATGCAACCAAGCAGGGCCCCTGGGAACTGTTCACGCTGGTCAAAATTGATTCGACACATTTTGCCTTACAAACTGCAGATGGCCATTACGTGACGGCTGTAAACGGCGGGGGGATTGGTAACACCGTTGCTGGCTCGGACGCCGTGCAATCGATCGTGACCAACGGAAATAGAGGCGGCGCAAGCCATAATGCACGATTTTCGATGCATCTTACCGCTAATGGGAAGGTCACTTTAACGACCTACCACAGACGCTATGTAACCGCTGTCAATGGCGGTGGCGTTGCTGGTCCCAACGATGTGCCCATACACACCGACGCAACGACCCTGGGACCATGGGAGACATTCACCTGGGTTCCGATCCTTATGACGGACATCCCGATCAACTCGTGCGGCGGCAAGATACAAGTCCCATGCCCGCCTCCCAGGGGAAACAGCAAGAATAATCCCGGGACGGTGTGTACATTGACCAATTCGCTATCGTCATGGAACTCTGATGTCCAGTGTGGGCCTGCGTCTTCCGGTTCACTCGGAACTCAGTCAAAGTAACGGCAGTGCGATGACGCCGCCCGGTGCTTCTATCGTCAAGATCGCGGTATCGCGCGAAGATGCAGCTTTTCGATAAAAGCAATGAAACGCTGATCGGATCGATAGCGGAAGAAAAAAGGGCTCTGAAGGTAGTCGATCGTTTCATTCTCATGCGCTTCGTAAGCGCGATTGAGCCAAGTCAATGCGCGATCGGCGTCCCCGCGGGAAGCGTAAAGGGAAGCGATCATAAACGGAGAATCTTTTTCGTGGTGGGCAATAAAGTTCTGCAACATTGTATCGGCCGCCGTCGCGGGGCCGCTCTTCAGCTTGACCAGCGTGAGTGTGAAATCCCGTAAATCTTCATCCGGCTCTTGTTGCGCTTCCCGCTGCGCCTCACTCGCTGCACCACGTTCCAAGGCAATCAAGGCGAGATTGCCATGGCTCACGGGGGTCTTGGGTTCCAGTTCGAGCGCGCGCCGTGAAAGTTGTTTCGCTTCCTCGTCGTGACCCAGAGCGATCAGGAAATTGGCTAAATTGTTGATGTAGCTGCTCGACAGGGGATCCAGCGAAAGAGCTTGGCGCATCACGGAAACAGCCTCGTTCAATTCACCCGTGACCGCCAATAGGGTTGCCAAACCATTCTTCGCGCGCGCAGAGTTTGGTGCCAATTTCACCGCCAGTTCGAACTCTCGCCGTGCAGCCGCAACATTCCATTCGAAGTAGAGGAGCACCCACCCGAGCGCGACATGACCTTCCGCCGACGAAGGCGCTAAGGCCAGCGCGTGTTCGGCCGAGGTGCGTGCCTGTTGTCTGAGTTCAGGCAATTCGGGCTCAGTACCAACGAGGGAATTGGCTAGTTCGTATGAAGCTGTCGACAGGTCCGCGTAGGCAACGGCGTAGCTCGGATCGACACGGATGGCGTCGCCAAAGTAATCAATGGCCTTATGGAGCGATTTTTCGTCGCGATGCCCCATATAAAATCGCCCTAGCAAATCTGCCGTATGCGCATCCGGGTTGTGCGTGTCCACGGTCTCCACGGCCCTCTTTTCTATCGGCAACAAGGACGCCTGTAATTGGGCGGCGATGCGTTCGGCGATGTCGCGCTCCACCTCAAAAATGTCTTTCAATTCTCGGTCATAACTATCCGACCAAAGGTCCGTGCCGCCTTTCGTCTCGACTAAATGCACATTCACTCGAACGTGATCTCCCTGTCTCTGTACGCTGCCTTCGAGCACCGAGCCGACATGCAGTGCGGCGCGCACCGACTGCAAACTGACGGGTCGATTGGCAAACGCGGATGAGGCGTGGCGCGACATCACTTGGAGTCCGCTTATTCTTGCCAAATGCGTCAACACTTCGTCTTGAATACCTTCGGAAAAATAATCGTTCGCCGGGTCGCCGCCCAAGTTGTCGAACGGAAGCACGGCAATCGTGCGGGGCGGCGCGGCGACCGCTGACGCGGGACGGCCCGACAGCCATCCCGCATAAAGCGCCTGCAGAACCATGGCGGCGGCGACCGCGAGGGCTGTCATGGTGGTCCATGCCAACGCGCGTCCGTGGCGACGAATGAAACGATTCGCTCGATACCAGCGCGAATCTGCGCGTGCCCCGACGCGTTCGTGACGCAAATGGCGGCGTAGGTCCTCGGCGAAGGCGTTCGCGGTCGCGTAGCGATGCTCGACGCGCTTTTCCATCGCCTTGAGAACGATCGCGTCGAGGTCGCCACGCAACAGCTTGTGCAGCGCCTCGGTTGCGATATTCGGCATTTGAGCTGGCGCGCCGATTTTGACGGCGTCGCTTGGCCGGCGCGGATCCGTTGAGAGGATCGCTTCCTCGAGATCGCGCCGCGTAGAACGCCTGAGCTCGTAGGGTCGCTTAGCACTCAGCAGCTCATAGAGGACCACGCCGAGCGAATAAATGTCCGTTGTGGGCCCGAGAATTTCGCCCTTGATTTGTTCGGGCGACGCGTAGTCCGGCGTCAACGCGGCCCCGCCGTGGCGGGTGAGGTCCGTCTCGGCCGCCGTACCGTCGATGAGGAGCTTGGCAATGCCGAAGTCGAGCAATACGACCTGACCATCATCTCGAACCATGATGTTCGACGGCTTTAAATCCCGGTGGATGACGTGTTGAGAATGCGCGTACTGAACCGCGGCGAGAATCTGGAGGAACAGTTCAACCCGCTGCCCAACGGACAGCTCGCGCAACCGGCAGTATTGCGTGAGCGATTCGCCGGCCGCATATTCCATCGCCAAGTACGGTTGTCCTTGTGGACTGATACCAGCGTCATACAGGCGCGCGATGTTCGGGTGCGTGAGGTTGGCGAGAATATCCCGCTCGCGCGTGAAACGGTCGGCAAACACGGCGTTTGGCAGATGCCTGTGGGGGAGCTTCAATGCGATGGCTCGTGTTTGAAGTTCGTCCACCCGCATCGCAAGCCAGACCGTGCTCATACCCCCATGGCCAATTTCGCGCACCAGGCGGTAATTTCCGACCCGTGCGTCGGTTTGAAAGGGCGAGGGGTCGACACCGGTCTTGCCCTCACCCGTCGGCAGTAAGGAGAGCTTTGGCAAGGTATCAAAACCCTTTGCCTCCCCGCGTTCCGCGCGCGCAAGCATTGCGCGCAGTTTGGCCTTTGCGCCCGGAAACGGTTCCACGAGACCGTCGACCCACGCCTGACGGGAAAATTTCTCGAGTTCCAGCCCCTGGTCCAATAGCGGCAGAAGTGCGGCAATTTCCCCCGCAGTCAAAGGCACGATCGCGAATCCTGGCGGCACGCGATGGAATGCGACGGTCCGGCGATCAGCCTTAGGCCAGAACAGTACTCCAACAAATGAACGTAGCTAAGAAGCATGCATGGCCGCCGCTTGAGATTCCAACTCGTTGGGAAGCCTGTTGTGTCTTTTCAGTGACCGAGCTTACGCGGCTGTTCGCGGCTGTCAATGCGGGGGAACTGGTCGCCAGTGGCCGGGCGGTCGGCAATCGATCGATCGGTACCTTGGCTTTATATAAGATTGTCTCGGTGCCCGCAGAAATAGGGATCCGAGGCGGCTCACCCGCCTGGTCGGCACGGTGCAACTCGAGCAGAACGACGAATGCGCACTACGGCGTCGCTACCTGCCGCTTGAGGTAGTCCAGTCTCTCAGTGATAATTCAGCCGCACGGTTGTCGGCCATCGCGAGCTGAGCCGGACTGATCGAACGGAATCAACGTCCTCTAATAGGCGAAGCCTGGAAAGGCACATGCTGAGCCCGACTGCTTCCGACGTACGGGTCTTTGTACCCGCAAAGGATTTCTCCATATCGAAAGCGTTCTACAAGGCGCTCGGCTGGAAATTAAACTGGGAAGACGCGGGGCTCGCCGAGATGGAGATCGCCGATCGGCGATTTTTATTGCAGAACTACTACAAAAAGGAATGGGCTGACAATTTCATGATCCACGTCAGCATCGATGATGCGCAGGCTTGGTACGAATTGGCCTCATCGGTCATAGGTACAGGAAGATATTTGGACGCAAAGGTGAACCCGCCGACGCCCCAGGCTTATGGTGCCCTGGTGACACATTTGTGGGACCCATCGGGGGTGCTGCTGCATCTGGCCCAGTGGACCCATGGCGGAGCGGCGGTGCCCTCGAACGTCCAATAACGGCAGTGGGAGCGACGATCGGTCTGACACATCGGCTGTGGCGCCAGCGTCTAGGGAGCCTAGCGGCGCTGCTTCAGGCGAGCTCGCGCATGCATGTCATCAGTGTCTTGCCAATCCGAACGATCGTGCTATTATGTGCGACACTGTGACCACGAAAGTGCATGCGCGTGCGCCGATTGGCAAGATTGGTAAAAGCCAATCCAAGGGGGAACAAACCCGGCACGCAATTATCTCCCATGCGCTCGGCATCGTCAGCGATGTCGGCTATGAAGGCCTTTCTATTGGCGTGCTTGCACACGAGGCGAAGCTCTCCAAGAGTGGACTGTTCGCACATTTCAAGTCCAAGGAAGCCCTGCAACTCGGTGTGGTGCAGGAGGTCGTCAGCCGGTTCACGCAGCGCGTGGTGCAGCCGGCGCTGACCTCGCCGCGCGGGGAACCGCGCTTGCGCGTCTTATTTGAAAAGAAACTGGAATGGATTCGGGGCGAAGCGGATGCGCGCGGCTGCTTGTTGCAAAAGGCAGCGCTCGAGTATCACAGCCGCATCGGGCATCCGGTGCGTGAGCGCATCGTTCATGCGCTGCAAGATTGGCGGGATTTGGTCACGCGCTGTGCCCAAACTGCGATTGACGAGGGCCATTTTCGAGCCGATTTGGATCCGCAGCAGTTTGGCTACGAGTTCGACGGCATCACGATGATGTATCAACAAACGCAAGGACTCCTGCGCGAGCGCGGCGCGGGTGAGCGCGCTCAGACGGCACTTGATTCTCTGCTCGATCGCAGCCGACGGTCTCCTCGGCTTCGTTAAGCCGCCGAATATTTATCCATGGACATCTCCACTGCAATTTCGTCCGATAGCCTCAACTCAATAAAAGCACGATCGGTCGGTCGTCTCGTTTGTTCTTCAACGCCGAAATATGGCCGCCCAGGCCAATAGGATGCCAACTATGAACATGCTGCAAAAGACCTTGTTGTTGACCCTCATCGGCGCCGGCGCGCTGATCTCACCCACGTTCTCTTTAGCGGGCGCCGAGATCGTCAGCGATTCGCCCCCACCCGCTCCCCGCGTCGAACACGAGCCCCAACATCGCGATGGGTACGTTTGGGCACCAGGCTATTGGGAATGGAATGGGCGTTTTTTCCATTGGACATCAGGCACGTGGATACTCGAGCATCGAGGCAAGCACTGGGTCGCCGACCGATGGGATCAAATTCAAAGCCAGTGGCATTACGTCCCAGGGCATTGGGAGCAGTAGACACGTTTCCCGCTGACTGTCGGCTCCGACAACGCCGCGACCTCCGCCCGTGCTCGAGCCGCAAGCGCCAATATTGTCATGCCCGCTTGCGCGAGGCGCAGCGCCGAAGTGCGGCCAGTTGCACGTCCCGCGCGGTTCAAAACGGCGACTTTGCTGTTCAGCACGCATTCGATCTCACACCTCCTTGTTTTCCCGACTTCGATCGGTCGGCATCTGGCCCGACGCTGTGCTGGCCGGCTTTCAGCTTCCGCCTCATCAGCAACCTGATCACTGCAACAGAGCAAACACGAGGCAGCCGACCCCAGCGATGGCGAACAATGCGTGCAGCACCACGACCACCCGAGGCTGCCGCTTGCCACGCAGACGAAAGCTAAGCAGAAAGAGTCCTCCCAGAGCGGCCGGAACCAGCACCGCGACACCATACTCAATCGCGGCGCTGCCGGTTGCGATCGCGACCAACAACGCGAGCACGAGCGCTGCCGCAGCGAGAGCTCCATGCCCCACCGCAAATGGCGCCCAAGGCCTCGCACCGACGAATATGCCGACCGCCATGACAAGCCCGCTGATCACCGCGTACAAAAACAAAACGATGGCAGCGGTTAGTATTTAAATACTCCCCGTATTCGGGTGTGCCCGGTGAATGAAGATTTCTGCACTCGAAGAATGATACCTGAGGAGCGTGAAACGGGAGGGGACTCCCGCGTAGCCTTCTCATAGCGCCTCGCTCTTCGTCCCGATCGTATCGCGATTTTTTCACCGTCGATTGGCATCCGCAAGCCCCACGATTCGATTCCCGGGCCCACGCACACCTGGTGCTAGCGCTCAGCGCACAGAAACGCGCTACTGCAGGCCAAACACCCCCGGTCCATGCGCCTCCATCAATTCGAGGATGCGCCCGCCGCCGCGAGCAACACAAGTCAACGGATCGTCAGCTACGAGCACTGGCAGTCCGGTTTCTTCAGTGATCAATTTGTCGATGTTGCGCAGCAAAGCGCCACCACCGGTGAGCACAATACCTCCCTCCGCCACATCGCTGCCGAGGTCCGGAGGGATCTGTTCGAGTCCCTGCCTCACCGCATTGACGATGCCCACCAGCGGCTCCTCGAGCGCCTGCAATATTTCGTTGGAGTTCAACGTGAACGCGCGCGGGACGCCCTCGGACAGGTTCCTTCCCCTTACCGTGATTTCACGTACTTGAGAATCGGGGAATGCCGAACCGATTTCGATCTTGATGCGTTCTGCCGTGGCCTCTCCAATTAATATTCCATAGTTACGACGCACGTATTGCGTGATCGCTTCGTCAAATTTATCACCACCGATGCGAACGCTTGCTGCATAAACGATTCCATTTAGCGAGACCACGGCAACCTCAGACGTGCCGCCGCCGATGTCGAGGACCATCGAGCCGCGAGCCTCGTGCACCGGCAAGCCCGCACCCACCGCTGCGGCCATTGGTTCGGGCACGATATCGACGCTGCGAGCACCAGCACCTTCCGCAGATTCTTTGATGGCCCGACGCTCGACCTGGGTTGAGCCGAAGGGCACGCAAACGAGCACGCGAGGGCTAGGACGAAGAAAGCGATTCTCGTGCACTTTGTTGATGAAGTACTGCAGCATTTTCTCGGTGTACGTGAAATCGGCAATGACGCCGTCTTTCATTGGCCGCACCGTTGTGATGTGCCCGGGGGTTCGGCCGAGCATTCTCTTCGCCTCTGCACCAACGGCGACCACGACCTTGCCGCCGCGTCCCGGTTCGTTTTGCACGGCGACAACGGAGGGCTCGTTGAGCACGATGCCGCGCGACTTGACGTAAATCAAGGTGTTGGCAGTGCCAAGATCGATCGACAGGTCACTGGAAAAATGACCCCGGAAGCGCTTCAACATGGCTTTTGTCTTTACTACAGAGGGTTGGAGACCGCCGTGGCACCTCGGGGGTGGCCAACGACTTGGGAAATGAGCGCCGCGTCGCAGATTCCTGGGCGCTTAAACTTGAGCGTCAAATGCCCTGGAAAGAAATAGTCAACGACTGACCAAAACCTTCGATAACGCGTGCAATCTACACGACAATAATCCTCGCGCGCGTCAGTTCGGGTTAATTAAGTTTGGCCCATCAAGTTGTCGAGCTACTTCGAAAGTTCATCAACCATTGCGATGATGCCGGAGAGAACGATACCGGTAACTCTTAGGCGGCAGCCTTCGATCTCCTGGCGACTAAATGACCTCTCGACATGTTTCCCCTTAACGTTGATTGCAATTGTCGAGCCGCTGAGGACATGATCGGCGCCTTCGATGTCGACGCATGTCGCAATCCCGAAATAGCCATGGGGCACCAACTGGCTCTTGATCTCGTGCCGGATCTTCGTGAGAGCGGTGTCGAACTCCTCTCTGATTTGCTCTTGTTCCATCGCAACCTCACGGCATGATCATCGGGCGATTCATGGTACGCCCTCATGAGCGTACGCGGACACCAATGCTTGCATCGTCGCGCCCAGTGACCTAGCGCCGTGTGCAGGACGGTCATTTTTGCTGACCATCCCCTAAATGAAGTGCCCCGCCCTGCCTCTCGCGACGCCGGGGTCGGGGTAGCCCAATAGTCGGGCCAAAAACTGCGTCGCGGTCGGCATCGACGAGAATCCGCTTGCTCGGGGCTCAATTACGACGTTGACCGCGATCACCGCGGGCGCCGCATGGTGATTCGAAACTGGGAGGGCTGCTTCTGAGACCCTAACTCGACAAAATGGCGGATTGCGCTGCGCTTCGTTCCAGGTTAGCGTCCAAATGGCAAGTTTGAGAGACAAAACAGCCTAGAAACGGACTTTTGGGTAACATGAAGTCATGAGCAATCGAGCTTCAGCGACCAGCGACCTATCCGGCACTCGTCCTATGGATGCGGAAATACAAAGTCTGGCAAGCGAAACCGATATGCCGATCGAACTGGTTCGAGAAATTTATTTCAGCGAACGCGCGAAGCTCGAAAAAACGGCGCGCATCAAGACCTACGTGCCCGTACTTATTCATCGATACGTCAAGGCGCTGTTGCGGGAGCGACGGACGTCCTCATAAGCTGCTGGCTTTGCGGTGCGGAAGTCCTGCCGCTGCCATTTTTTCAGATCAATCCCACCAGAAATACCACCAGTCGTGTGCCATCAAGGCCGCGGCAGGCACTCAAGAGCCTTCGCCGGATTGTTCGCCTGTCGACGGATCAAATCGCCGGGGTGTCGTAATTGCTTGGAGATTTCCAGCATTTGATTGATGCCGTTGCGGGGAAGCCGGAGTACGTCAGGGATCATCTCCGCGATCCGCGCTAGCGCGCCATCGTCACCAACCACCACGGGAGCTCCGCGGCCCGAGGCGATCAGGCCATCCCAGGTTACGAGAGCCTGATTGTCGGTAGTCTCGGTTTGGGCAAATGGAAATGCGGCGACGGCATTTTCGCGGGACTCCTGGTGCCGTCTTTTGAGTTCATCGGGTGTTGGCTTGTCTGCGATCGCAATGAATCATCTTAGCCGATCAACGCCGGTCGTGCCCCAACGCGCGCGATCGACCTGCAGCAGTCCGTCTCGAATGATTGGTATCCAGAATTTCGCTGCGGCAGTTTCGGTCGGCCCAGGAGTATGATTCCGCATCTCCACCTATTCCGGCCGTCACGGGAACCCGGGGGCGTCAGCAAATAAACGGGCTGCTGCAGCCGTGCGCGGCCATTCATCACGGAGCAGTCGATGCGCTCAAAGCTACCATTGATAATTGCAGCGATCTTCGTGTTCGTTGGCATCTTGATCGACAGCAGCTATCAGCGTTCAATCCCCGATGCCGTTTATGTAAAGGGAACCGTAGTCGGGTTCGACCGCCCGCATGCCAAACAGGTCTATCCGATATTCGAATTTACCGATGCTGACGGCCGCCAGCACCGCGTCGTCAATTCGTCCCAACAAGCGATTGTCCGATTTTCGACCGGCGATGCTGTTTCCATCGCGTACTCGCGGCCCGACCCGCAACGGGCGCGGATTGACACGCTATGGTTCAATCATCGCTGGGCGATCGGCGGACTGTTCGTCGCGCTCGCGCTTGTGCTCGGCGCGTTGACACGGCGTGTACCCGGTTCAAGCTGATCGCAATTCAACGCGATAATGCGCGGGATGGCTTTCCGTCAAGACTTTCGAGGAGCCGAACGACGCGCGTTGGGCGGAATAATGCTGGCGACGGCCTTGCTCCCGACGTCGACCCTTTACAGCCCCTCGCCGGCGGTGCCATTGGGTCCCTGACACATCGGTGTGCATCGGTTCACGCCCGCATGCTAGGCCTCGATTCCCCGGTCGCGGAATACCCGGGATTAGACGAGACTGACGCCGAATCGCCTCTCGCAAACCGCTCGAACTGCGTGACCACGAACTGGTCCGCGAAACTTGGCCCGTTGAGTTGCTCCATGAAACCGCAATGACCGCCGTGGCGGGTACGCAGCACAGTCAACAGCGGCGACCGCGCCAGACGCGCAAGGTCGGCGGCCGGAACCATCGGATCGTCCTCGGCAAGCAGTATCGCCGCGGGACACCGCAGGCTTGAAAGTCGAGGCCCGGTGATCGCGTAGCCGTCGAGGTAGGATTCGAGGCTCGCAAAATCCGTGAACTGGTGCACGAGTCCCTCGGTCATTGAACGTAGGTCCCGGGTGCGCAGCAGCGACTCGAAGTCAGGCAGGTCGGGCCATGCGCGCCGCTTGCGACGCAATGAACGGGACCAGCGTCGCACGAAGTACCGGCGGTACAGCGACCAACCACGCTCCAGCGCCTCGAGCGTGGCGGCCGGATCGAGCACCGGGGATATTGCGACTGCGCCAACAATAGCTCCGGGGGCGCCGGCGTCGGCCGATACCCGAAGCATGAAATTTCCCCCGAGCGAAAAGCCCGCCAAAAAGATTTGCGCCTTGGGAAAGCGCTCCGCGACTGCCCGCGCAGCCCCGACGACCTCCCTCAGCCGGCAAGAATGGAAGATCTCGCGATTGAGGTGGTGGCTCTCGCCGTGATCGCGCAGATTGAGCCTCAGCACGTCAAATCCGTTTGCGATCAGCTGGGCGCCGAGAGAGACCACGTAGCAGGACTCCGCGCTGCCTTCCCAGCCGTGCAATATCAGCGCAATCCGACTCACTGCCGGGTCATCAGTGATCGCATTCGCCGAGCCATTTCCCCTAGTCAGACTCAGGATCCCCCGAAGGCGGACACCGTCGCCGCAATCGAGCAGCCATTCCCGCGCATTCGCAACGAGCGCCAAGCCTCGTCGGCGGGTGAGCCACTGCATGAATGGCAGGTTACCGATCATCGTTTGCACCTGACCGTTGCGCAATGCGCGCGGCGGTGAGAATTCGCGCTGCTTCATCAGGGCAACGCCCGCCAATAGTGGTCGCAGCCACCATCGGGGGCGGCGACGCATTCGACTTGCATTGATGTCGGGGCATGGAGCGCGAGGTGCATAATATTCCGGTGTATTGATGCTCGAAGTACGGTGGAAGTCTAGCGCATGCGTTCAACGACCGCTTCGTAGCGGTCGAGTTGAAGCCGGGGACTGTCAGCGACCCGTTTCTGCCGGCTGCAAGCGCCGGCTTCAGGGACGTGAAATTACTCGAGTTACCCATTGCAATGTGTCCGGCAACGAGGTCCACTCGCCGCGCGGCGATGATTGGCTTTGTACCCTGCGCGCAGCGGAATCGGCGGCGAGGAGTCGCATCAAGAACTCGCGGCCGAGTCCATACCAACCTCTGAACGGGTTCCAGTTGAACGAAGGCCGGCCTCCAGAACAAACCAGCCGGCCGCCGAGCCGCTATCAGCGCCGTCGCGCACCCAGACGATGCGCGACGGCTGGAATACCTACTGCCTTTCGAATACTTCGTCCCAGCGGTACTTGTTTCCCTTCTCGTCTGATCCACCTTCCTTCGCCTTCAGCGTCTTTCCGTCCGTAGAAACCTTGTACCGGCCCCACTCAACTCGTTTGCCACCCTTCAGGAGCGACATGTGCAGCCAGTTGCCCTTGCCCATTTTCATCTTAACGATATCCGCGTTCGGATATCCGCTCACTGGACCCGGAGTCCCATCAAGACTCACCGTGTATTCAATCTGCCCTGGAGTGCCGTCCGTTTCAACCCACTGCGCCACGTCCTTGACCTTCCCCGATCCGGCATTCGTGATCGTGACCGTGTAGCTCTTGAGCGCCGGCGGTCCGTTCCATTGAGTCTTATCCACATTCAGTTTCCATGTGCCGACCATCGCGCTCGGCACATCCGCTGCGAACGCGGTTCCCGCCACGCAGAGCAGCGAAGCGCCTGCGATCAGTAGCATCGACAAAATCTTCTTTGCCATGGGATTCTCCGTGTTTGTGATTGGCACCCATAGTCTTACGCAACAGCGACCGATCCGCCAGCTCCAACAGCCGCCCCGGTCGGAAAGAACGTGACGATCATGAGTCGAGACGACACCTCACGCCACGGCGCAACGAAGCCCTTCGGTCAATCGCATGACACGAGTTGGCCGGCGGATAGAGGCGCCGGCGGACAGTAGTGTATTGACTGGCGTGTCGCGAGCCCGTGCAGCCGCTCATGCACGACCGCTCACGGGCGTCTCGACGTGGCAGCGCAGGTTGGGTTCTGCGCGGACGGCAGGCCAATCACTGGAGAGCGCGCCTCTATCGAGCGCGACGATTTCTGCGTGACGGCCAATTCGGTCTGATCGAAAGTTATCTCGCAATTCAAAATATTTCCGATTCCGGCGGCGTCCCTGAGCGTGCATTTTCGCACGGAAATGGCCAAGTCCATCTCCGGTGACACGAATCCGGATCCAGTCTTCCATACATATGCACCACGATTCTCCTTTTGGGTTCTGATAAAGATGATCGAGGGAGACATCGGAAGCTGGCCCGGGTTGCGGTAAGTTGCTACGCGGCGCGCGGCCGGCAGTTTGCGCTCGTCGGTTGGGTAAGGCGTGTTTACGGCGAAGCACAGAATTGGTATGGCTCATCGGGCGGCAGGTAGCCAGCGGGTTGCGGCGTCGGCCGTGTCCTCAGGTCGCGTGTTGAACGCGATCGATGCTTGCGGTGCGAATTTATGTATGGCGTTAACCACCGTCTCGAGCAGGTGGAGGCTCTTTGGAGGCAGCCGAATACCCGCCCCAATGACGATACAGTCATATTTGCTCGTCGCGAGTTGCTCCTCGAGCACAAGCCGTCCTGCAACGTCGGGCGAGATCATACAGGCGTCCGCCTGCCATCCAAGCTCGGCCATTTTGGTCATGGCGATTGCAATACCGGCGTGGATTTTTTCGGCGCTAAAGCCCGGCGGCATCGCGGGGTCTGAGAAGTCGACGGTTTCTGGCTTCTGGCCAACGAACAATACGCGCGTCATGCAATCATTCTCCTGTTGCGGTCAGGCCCAGGGGTGTTACTCCGCTGCGATCGGGTGGATTTTGTCACTTGCCTGCTGGCGTCGGCTGCGCCGTTGTGTTGATCTTCGGCTTCGCAGTGACTACGGCAGCGGGATGCCTGCAACTGAGTTCGATTCTCGAGCCGAAGCCCGCCTCGGGCGGCGCGTAGGCTCGCTTTTCCTCAGCGCCGCAGGTGTATGACACTTGGTAGTCTTTCACGGAGCCCGGGAGCTCCCACGCCAGTCGGACCTGCGAAGAATCCATTGACCGGCGCCGATGCGGGCGGAGCCGATGAGGGTATGGCCATCGCCGTTGGTGAAGACGGATCTGCGGCGACCGGAGTTGCTGCATCTGGGGTGGCGGCGGGTGCCGCCGGGCTCAGGCCGCCACAAGCCTGCAGATGATTGTCACGCGCCGATTCTTCCCCTTTGCGGATGAACTCCGGTGCCATCAAGCAGCCGTTATAGTGATTGTCGAGGTTGTTTTGCCAGCGCAGGTCATCCCTGACCTTGCATTGGGGGTTGCTGGCCATCAATTGATATTGAGCCACGGCACGCTGGGCGTACTGTGTGCAGCGATCTTTTGTCGCTTGGTCCGGGGCGGCCATTGCGGAACTCGCACTGAGGGCGATCACGAACACGAACACGAACACGGTCATCGCAATCGCGGCCGAATGAAGAGGTCGCTCGGAAATCCTATCCATCGTTTACGTCCACTTCGAATTTGAGCTTGCCGTGAGGCAGACCTTACCGCGACGCCGGTCCTAATGGAAGTCAATCCCGCGCCGTCCGTAGCAATTATATTGGGCGACTGCGTAGCCGTGGCATCATCCAGGCAGATCAACGGGCCGTCCCGTGGAGCCGCCTGATATGGATATCGTCCAACGCTCCAAGTCCTCAAACTCAAAGTAGAAGTTGTACTTGCACGATGAATCTACAACCAAGAGGAAGACGCCCTTGGCCTTGCCTAGGTTGTGCAGAAACTTGCGGCCTTGCTTGCCGATATGGTCGAAGAACGCGGCATTCTCGGCGGCGGCAATCAAGAGCACGTCGGAACCAATGTCATAAGATGCTGTGCACCCCTGTCGCATCGAGTCCATCTCGAACCGCAGATAGCCCGCCTTACATCTCGGATCTAGTTGCCGAAGCAGATCCATGAACCGCTTGGAGATATCGACGACTAACTCGGCCCGGTTTTCATTCATGGAACCATTGTAGCGGACGACGCCTCGCCGCTCGGCGCGTTCCTCCTTCGTCGTGAGCATTTGGAGCACAAACGGGCTACGCGGCGAGGGTTGTAACGAGCGTGAAAATAACCGGCATCATGATATATCCGATGAAAGCGCTAACGCGTGGCCTCACGCACCCCGTCTGTTGCATGGCAATCGGTCGGCGCATCAGGACGGCCAGCCTGGAATCGCCTCGGACTTGACAAACCCTCCGTGCGGCACAAGACTTTGCCGAGAAGGAAAGTAATCCTATCGAGGAGCTATCGATGTCGAGAAGCAAATGGGTTATCGGCCCCGTATTCGAAATGGCGGTTCTGTTGTGCGCGATCAATGCGGACGCGGCTGAGAGCGCAACGACCAGCTATCCGGCAATGGCGCCAATGGCACAATACCTGTTGACGAGTCCCGCCGACGAGATCGCCCTGGCGCGCAGCGCAGCGCCGGCGTCGGTTTCCGATGATGCGGACGTTTTCACTTTCAGCAAGCGGGGATACGAGGTCGCCTCGAAGGGAGACAATGGCTTCGTCTGCATGGTCTGGCGGTCTTGGGCCGCCGACTTCGGTGATGCCGAGTTCTGGAACCCGAAACTTCGTGCGCCGATATGCCTCAATGCGGCCGCCGCCCGCACGATACTTCCGGGCTATCTCGAGAGAACAAAGTGGGTCCTCGGCGGCGTTTCCAGGGCCGACATGTTGGCTCGTACGAAAGCCGCACTCGCTGCCAATACCTATGTGCTGCCTGAACCCGGCGCAATGGGCTACATGATGTCAAAGCGGGGATATCTGTCGGATGCCGACGGTCACTGGCACCCGCATCTGATGTTCTTTGCTGCGCACGTCGAGCCCGCGGCGTGGGGCGCGAATCTCAAGGGCTCGCCGATATTCGCGGCGCGTGGAGATCCCGAACCGATCACAACGTTCTTCGCTGCTGTGACAACCTGGTCCGATGGAACCCCGGCGGCCATGGAGATGCATTGAGGAAATGAGTGGGGCCGGCGCGCCGATTCGCCGGCCTCTCGCGAGGACTGTCCGCCCTATTCCCCGTCGTGCGTTGACTTGGTGGCCGCACAAGCCGCGCCTCAGATGGGGTGCTCGGCGACGCACTTGATGCTTCCCGGCGTTTCAGGTTACATAGTGCCTGAGTAAGCAATTCCACCTTGCGCCGAGCAATGAGCGATAACCCGATGACTGCCGTCGGCACACCCGAACCCCAGGCCGTGGACGCGCCGGTAACAAGCGCGGCCATTTTCATCGTTGCGACTCTTGTATCCAGTCCGGAAAGCCTCCAAACGGCGCGTGCATTTTGCGCCGACGTCGCTGCGCTCGTGCGCGCGGTTGGCAAACGGGTGCCGGCCGGCGGACTGACTTGCGTGGTGGCGTTCGGATCCCTTGCTTGGGATGTGCTGTTCGGTGAGCCGCGCCCGGCCGAGCTGCACCCATTCCGTGAATTCGGCTCGGGCGCGCGCGTCGCGGTGTCGACGCCCGGCGATATCTTGCTGCACATCCGTGCCGACCAGATGGATCTGTGTTTCGAGCTCGCCAGCCAATTGATGGACCGACTCGGTATTGCGGTTACGACGGTCGACGAAGTACACGGGTTTCGCTATTTCGATCAACGCAGCATGATCGGATTCGTCGACGGGACTGAAAACCCCAGCGGCGACGAGGCAGTTGCATTCACGGTCATCGGTGAGGAGGACTCGCAGTTCGCCGGCGGTAGCTATGTTCTGGTGCAGAAATATTTGCACGACATGACTGGCTGGAATGCGTTGCCGATCGAGATGCAAGAGCGCGCCATCGGCCGAACAAAGCTCTCGGATATCGAGCTGGACGCCGCAGTGAAACCGACTTCGTCCCATAGTTCGCTCACGACGCTCACGGAGAACGGCCGGGAGGTCAAGATCCTGCGCGACAACATGCCGTTCGGCCGGCCGGGATTCGGCGAGTTCGGCACGTATTTCATCGGATACGCGCGCTCACCGGCACCGATCGAACAGATGCTGCAAAACATGTTCGTGGGCCGGCCACCCGGCAACTATGATCGCTTGCTCGATTTCAGCCGCGCTGTGACCGGGGGCCTATTCTTTGTCCCATCCGAATCTCTGCTCGAGGCACTCGCGGAACGCGGACCGACGGCAGCCGCCGGGGATCCCATGAAAGCCGAAGCCTCTTCGAACCTCGAACCGGTCAACGACGGGTCGTTGAACATCGGTTCTCTTAAAGGAGTCTTCAAGCATGAATAATTTGCATCGCGAACTCGCCCCGATCTCCGCAGCCGCTTGGACGCAGATCGAAGAAGAGGTCGCGCGTACCTTCAAGCGCTCCGTTGCGGGCCGACGCGTGGTGGATTTCAATGGGCCGGTCGGCACCGAGCTGGCCGCCGTCGGCACGGGTCATCAAACCACGATTGCCGCCCCTCAGGAGGGTGTGCAGTCGCGCCAGCGTAAGGTCAAGGCGCTGGTCGAATTGCGCGTGCCATTCGAATTGCCGCGCGAGGCCATCGATGACGTCGAACGCGGCGCGAACGACTCCGACTGGCAGCCGGCAAAGGACGCCGCGCAAACGCTGGCTTACGCCGAGGACCGCGCGATCTTCGATGGCTACAAGGCGGCAGATATCCTTGGTATCCGCGAAGGTGCCTCGATCCCAAAGCTGAAGTTGCCGCGGGCACTCAGCGACTATCCCGCGGTGATCGCGAAGGCACTCGAGCAGCTGCGTCTTGCGGGCGTCGATGGTCCGTACTCGGTATTGCTGGGTGCCGACGCGTATACGGCGGTGAGCGAGGCCAGTGATCAGGGTTACCCCGTACTCGATCACATCAAGAGGCTCGTGAACGGCGAGATCATCTGGGCGCCGGCCATTGATGGGGGCAGTGTGCTCTCGACGCGCGGCGGAGACTTCGACCTGCATATCGGTCAGGATCTCTCGATCGGCTATTTGAGCCATACCGCTGCGGCGGTTCGATTGTATCTCCAAGAGACATTCACCTTCTTGTTGCTGACGACCGAGGCTTCCGTGGCTGTGCTGCCAGCGTAGCAACACAGCAGGCGATGGCTGATGGTCTATCCGGACTCCGACATTGTCATCGCCTACTGGAGCGGCCTTGCAGACGACGGCGGTCTCGGCCGGGGGGCGGTGCTCGTGCGCCTGATCGTCGCTGGTGCAACCTACTGGATCCTGAGCCGTTCATTGGATGTCTCGTCCGAGGCGCAGACGACCCAGGCGAGCAAAGCGGCGCTCCGCGCACGAAGCTGCAGCTCTTAGCTCCTGACGGCATCGACGAGCAAGCAGGATTGATCTATGGGCCTGAACTGCGGCCGCCACTGCGCGGCGCATCGAGCTCCGGATAGTGACGGAAGATGCCGTCGTTATTAAACGCAATGCGGCGCGGCGAGGCAAGATACGCCGCGATGCGCGGTCGCTCCTCAATTCTTGCGTGATGGGCAATGAGTCGCGGAAATCGGCGCGCGGAGCGTCGCATCGCGTTCGGAAATGCGTAGTAAAGACCAGCAATTACCTGAAACATCGACAGATCCGCGTAGGTGAGTTTCGTGCCCAGCAGGTAGTGCTTCCCGAGCCCGGTCTTTGCCAAGACATTCTCAAAATACCCTAGGTACTTCGGCAGGCGCTTCTTGCGGAAGTCGGCGGCGCGTCGCCGCGCTTCCGGCTTTTGGTCCTCGTAATAGAGGCTGCCCGCGATGGGGTGATGGGTGTCATGAATCTCACCCACGAAATCTGCAATCGTGAGCTGCAACTGGTGCGTCCATAGCCGCCCCGCCTCACTCTTTGGGACGAGTCCGTGCCGCGGGCCGAGAAACTGGAGGATATTGGCTGTCTGGCCGATCAGAAGCCGCCCCGCCCTCAAAAACGGAGGCGCATATGGCGGAGTTTGAACGCGATCTCCATCGAGCAAGCCCATCATTGCAGGGATGCCGGCCCCTCTGCCCGACCGGCGCGCCATATCAACGTACTGCGCGGCGCCCTCCTCCATCGCCAATCGCACGAATTCTCCGCGTCCCTGAATACTTGGCCAATAGAAAAGTTCGTAAATCATTGGGCTCTCCGGCGCTGTTCACGACGCCATTCTCGCGCCCCGCAAGATCGTCGCGCGGACCTCAATCACTCGCTTGGCACGAAAATCCACAGCAGTAGGTATAACAGCAGACCGGCCCCCGCGCAGATGAATAGCGCCGCAAAGAGTATCCGCCACACCCAGGACTCCATCCCGGTCGATCGCGCGATGCCGCCGCATACGCCCCCGAACCATCGGTCGGTGCGGCTGCGTCGAAAGGTATTGACGGTAGTCGCGAGCGGGTCGTTGGAGCGTGATGGCGCGCCGCTTAGCAGCCGCTCTTTCGCGCGGGCGAATTCTGCTTCGGTCAACCCACCGTTTGCGCGCAATTCCGCTAGTTTGCTCAGTTCATCGGCAAGCGCCATCGAATACTCCCTGGAACAGGTCTTATTATCCTAGAACACAGAAGCAGACAAAAAGTCGCACTTCGGTCCCCATTCTATAAGCTGCGCCAGCGGCTCGTCAGAGTTTCCCTCGTGGCGCGTGCCTGCCTCAAGATCACGCTCATACAGTAGTTGCTCGCGCGGACTACTGGATGGACGGCGCATACGGCCTCTGTCAGGATTCGCGCTAACACCGGAGGTGCTTATGCCGACGAAGCAACCGATTACGCTGTTCCACTCACCTCAATCTCGGTCCTCCGGAGTGTTGGCGCTGCTCGAAGAGCTGCACGCACCCTACACCATTCATGCACTCAACATGAAAACCTTTGAGCAGCGCAGCAGCGCGTATCTCGCGGTCAATCCGATGGGCAAAGTGCCTGCCATCTTGCATGGTGATGAACTCATCACCGAGCAAGTCGCGATCGGAATCTTTCTCGCCGACTTGTTTCCGGAGGCGGGCATTACGCCCGCAATCGGCGATCCTCTGCGGGGACCGTACCTGCGTTGGTATGTGTTTTACGCCGCCTGCTTTGAGCCTGCGGTCGTGGATAAGGCATTGAAGCGCGAGCCGGGTCCGACTGCGATGCTGCCGTATGGCGATCTGGACACGACGATCAACGTTCTTGTCGCTCAATTGGGCGCGGGCCCCTGGATGCTCGGTCAACGATTCACAGCGGTCGACGTGTTATGGGGCACGGCATTGACATGGATGACCGGCTTCGGCCTCGTCGAGGCCGTGCCGCCGATCAAATCTTATGTAGATGCGTGGAAAGCGCGACCCTCGGTAAAAAGAGTCGCCGAGATTGAGGCCGACCTATTGAAGTCCCAGGGCAGCGCGTGAAACCGCAGAAGTGCCGGGACACGACGGCGATGCGTCGCGCATCACAGGGGCGTATGCGGGCTTACGGGCTTGGCGGCCTCGAGAGCGCGTTTGGCTGCGATTGCGCCGAGCGCTAACGCCTCCGTTTCGAGCTTCTTCGCACTTTCGTCGAGCGCCTTCATCTCGGCCGACCGTTGTGCCGCATCGGCATCGAATGCTTTCATCGCAGCCGCTTGTTTCGCCGCGCGTTCGCCGAGCGCCATCGCCTCGGCTTCGAGCTTCGCGGCGTTTGCGTGCAACTGTGCCGCCTCCGCATCGAGTCTGCGAGTGTGATCGGTTGCGAGTGTAACGACCGAGGACGGAGAAGCCGCCGCGGCTTCGCCCGATTGACCGGCGATATCGCGCGGTCCTTCCATACTGGGCGGTCTTAGCTCGGCGGCGAGTCCGACCATGGCAATTGATAGTGCCGCGAATGCAACTGCGACCAAGGCGCTGTGCTTCGACAGTTGGATCGACATGATTGTTATCCTCCGTTCTAGAAAGGAATTCGACGGCACCATCCCGGCCATGGTCCATGAGCCGGACGAACGCTGCTGACCGACGGCGATCAGCGTTTCGCCGTAGGCCGCGAAGTCGCAGCCGCTACGCAAAACCCGAGCATCACAGTCAATCTCGATCGCACGGCGCAAGCGATGCAACAGCCACCAAACGGGCAGATTCCACGGCATGACCGTGATCACCACCAATGCGATGGCCAACCACCACGGATCACGGCCGTCGAGATGCGCGCGCTCGTGCGCGACGACCAACGCGCGCTGACCTCGCGGCAGTCGTACAAGCCAAGAAGGTACGACGATGCGCGGCCGCAGCAGCCCGAAAACCGCCGGGCCTAAGTTTGGGGCGACAACGACCGGCACCCCTTCCATGATCGTGGCTTGCCAAGACCGCGCGCGCACGGATAGCTGCCACGCGCTGAGTCCCAGCCATAGCGCGACCTCTGCCGACAACGCGATTCCTCCGGCGCGAAGCCATTGATCGCCGCGGCCGTCGAGGGTCGCTCGCGTCGCGGTGTCGAGCGCCGATTGCATGAATGGCTGGATCGACGGCGCAGATGCGGGAAGCAGCGGCGCGAGCAACGGCAGCAGCACGGCGGCCAGCATTGCAGCCGCCCAAACGGGTCGGCTCGGCAGACCTCGGCTGCGCGCCGCCTGCTCCCCGAGCAGCGCGGCGGCGCCGAGCACAATAGCAGCCTGGGTTGCGTAAGCCATGACGGCCGGGCTCATCGATCGACCTTCGGTGGTTTTGCAGCGAGCAGCTTGCGCATGCGTTTGATCTGCTCAGGCGTCAAGGTTCGATCGGAAACCAACTGTGTGAATAGCAACTCGCTCGAACCCTCGAACAGCTTGTCGGTCAGGTGCTTCAGCGCGCTCTTGCGCGCCGACTGCTGTTCGATGCTTGCGTAGTAGCGGTGTCCACGCCCCTCCTCGACATGGCCGACGAAGCCCTTCGCTTGGAGAATTCGCAAGATCGTCAGGACCGTCGTGTACGCGAGCCGATCCGGCAGGCGCTCGCGCACTTCCGCGACGACCGAAGGACCGTGGTCCCATAGCACCTGCATCACGTCGGCCTCTCGATCAGTCAGCGCTACGCTCATCGGTATTACCTACTAATCTATTAGTAGATCATATCGCGGGTCGCGGCTATCGTCAACTAAGTCATTAGTAGGTCTCGGCGCGCACGCCGTCATCGCGTCTATCCCGACAGGTTCTGGCGACACGCCTTGTTCCAGGGGCTTGCAGCTATTCATACTGGAACCAATCGGGATCGGCGCCTGCGCACGGATTTGTGGGAGTTGGTGCGCCACATGGTTGCCGCCCGACGCGGGGAGTCAGATTGGCGTACTACATGGAATTTGATGGGGTGAGCCCGGCCTCGCTTGGATCTGGAATGTTTCAGGGCCCGTGTCGCCTCGTGCGTATTCGCGGCGGCCGGACGTGATGCTCGTCCAGCATGCGCTCAACACCTTGATGTCGCTGCTGGGATTGAAGGACGACAAGGGCGCGCCCATCACCAGCTACCTGAAGCGCGAAGGTTATATTGGACCCAAGACCAACGAGTTGATTGCCGCGTATCAGCGCAATCTAAGATCACGCGGTTCGCTCGTAAAAGCGGATGGTTCGGTCGATCCCGCTCCCCGCAGCGGTTGGACTGGTCATGGGAATGCACAGTTCATGATCGTCTACCTCAATCGTGAGCACCGGAATGTCTACGGTAAAATGATGGGTCAGAATGATTTTCCGCAATTGTTACAGGCTGATTTGCGGGTCAACAAGCTATCGCATTGACCGCTGACCTCGCCATCGCGTGCTGCAGCGACATGCATTGCCAGCACGATTTGATCCGCGGCGATTTTCGGCGTAAATATTGCAATCAGTAGGTAGCGATTGTTTCGTCGGCGCGTGGCTGCGGCGGCTGGATCCAGAGATTAGAAGCGCCGCGGGTCTGCGTTAGACGTTGGTCAAACTCGCACGATCCCACAACGAGGGACTAACACGAAGCTGGGCGCAAAGGATTGCAAACCATGAAGTCACACAAAATCGTCGGCCGACCGCTTTTGCTCGCGCTGGTCTGGGCGCTCATCGCCGTTGCAACCTCGTCGACTGACGCGCAAGCCGCAATACGCATTGGCGGCTGGTCGCTACGCGCGAATGGTCAGGTTGCGCAAAATTTTGTATATGGCGGACCGTGTCCGGTGGCGCTCAAATTCGGTTGGGGAGTCGTCAGCAGCGACCCGGTGGAGGCGACTTATATATTTTTGAGAAATGACGGCGCAACCTCGCCCGCGAGCAGCATCGCAATGGCGGGCGGCGGCCGTTCGACGCCGATCTATGACGACTGGCAACTCGGCGCGAATCTGCCAAATTTCTCGAACTACCACGGCTGGGTGGAACTCGTTGTCGACTCGCCGAGTCGCTTATCCCAGCGAATTAACTTCACGCTGCATTGCAGTGCCGGCGATACCGGCGGTTCGTCAGGCGGCAACGTGCGTGTCGGCGGCGCGGCGTTTTTTGCGAATGGTCAGATTGCCCCGGATCATCAATACACGGGGCCATGCCCGGTGACCCTGAAGTTCGACTGGGGCATCGTCAGCAGCGATGCGACGCAGATCAGCTATACGTTCTTGAGAAACGACGGTGCGCGCGGCGCCTCAGCGATGCGGTCGCTGCCCGGCGGCGGCCGCTCCGTGCCGTTCACAACCCAATGGCAACTGGGCGCCAATTTGCCGCAATTCCAAAACTACAACGGCTGGATGGAACTTCACACGGATCCGCCGCACTCGCTGTCGAATAAGATACCGTTCACGCTGCATTGCCAGTGAGCGCGCCGCTTGGCGATTTGCAGAACCAACCCGACAACTGCAGGTCCGGGGCGTTAGTCTTCCGGCGCAAGACCCAGGCTCCGTCACATTTTTTCGGGCGTTTCGCCCGTAATCTCTGCAACCATGTGCGAGCGCTACGTCCTGCCGGATCAAATCACCGCGGAACGAGAGTTTCTGCCGGCTCGAGCATGGTGGAGCTTTGCAGCCAAATTCAATGTCGCGGCGCAGCAATATGTGCCGTCGATACGCTGGCACAGTGGCGAGTCCGAAGCCGCGATGATGCGCTGGGGATTGGTTCCCTCATGGGCGGAAGGCAAGTGGATTGACGAGCCACCCGCGTGCGTCGATATCGCAGAGGCCCTCGACTCACCGGCGTTTCGCGGTCCTTGGCTCAACAGCCAACGCTGTATTTTGCCGATCGCCGGCTTCTATGTCTGGGAACTTACCAATGCAAAGTACCGGCAACCGCACTTTGTTCGGGTACTCGATCGAGCCGTAATCGGCCTTGCCGCAGTTTGGGATCGCTCGGTCGCCGGCGATGACGACGTCATCGAGAGCTGCGCGGTCGTGCGCGTGCCGGCCAATACGCTGTTGATGGAACTCGGCAGCACCCGAATGCCCGCGATCATCCGGCGCAAAGATTATCGGATCTGGCTTCAGGGCACGCCGGTCGAGGCAAAGGCGACTCTGCATAGTTACGATCCGAAGCGGATGCACGCGTACGCGGTCAGTCCGCGGATCAACTCCACCGTGCCGGAAGGCCCCGAACTGATTCGCCAGGTCTCTTAGAGACCGCGAAACGGGGAAGCCGACCGGTCAACGCGGGCCCACGCTCGCGCCCGAGGTGATGAGAAGCTCGTCGAGTTGCGCGAACGACTCAGGCATCCCACCCTCCATCCCGGCGATCGCGCCGTCGAGAGCTTCCTTCGAAGGATAAAGTTCGTGCATGACCAGCAGCGTCTTGCCGCTCTTTTCCTCGAAGGTCACCGTGGTGACCGCACCATCGTCACTTTCCTCATTGGTCCAGACGAGGCGCGAGTGCGGTGTCACCTCGATGTACTTGCCGAAGAACGCCATCGTCTTGGACGCCCCGTGGCCGAACTCGAATCGATACCTGCCGCCGACACGAACGTCCGCCTCGCAGGAAAGCAGAGACACGCCTGTCGAATTCGGTGCCCACCACGCCTTGAGCAGCTCAGGAGTGGTCCACGCCTCGAACACCACGCGCGGCGGGCCGTTGAAGGTTCGCGTAATGACCAACTCACGGTCGGACTTCCGTTCCACTGTCGTGCGGTTCTTCAAGGGGCTAGCCTCGCTTTCTCTTCTTGCGCCCATCAAGCTTCTCCTTGCTTTTCAGTTCCTCGATAAGCTTATCCAGCTCGTCGAAGCGCGCGTCCCAGAGCTGGCGGTACCGCTCAATCCAAGCCGCCTCTTCGTCTAGTCGGCGCAGGCCGAGCGTGCAGGTCCGCACGCGTCCGACCTTCTCGGTGGTCACGAGCCCCGCTTGCTCCAAGACGCCGACATGTTTCTTCATGCCCGTTAGCGTCATGTGAAATTTCTCGGCAAGGTCCGTGATCGAAGCGTCTGCACGCGCGAGCTGCTCCAGAACGCCGCGTCGTGTGGAGTCGGAAAGCGCCGCGAACGAGGCATCGAAGTAGACCCGAATATACTGAACCATATGGTTCAGTATGTAACATACCGATCGGCGGCATGCAATCAGCGGCCGGCTGCGCTGCGACTTTCCGTTCGCACAGGCCTTTGTGTTGCGATGATGCGTCAATGCGGATGCGGCGGACCCGGCAGCAGCGACTGCAGGGCCTCGCGTATCGTCGTCAGCCGAGGCGGCTTGCTGAGCACTCGGTCCACGTTGAGGGGTGCTGCGCCTTCCGCAATAATGCGCTCCCCCCAACCCGTCAATAGGATGACGGGCGTTTGCGGTGACGCGGCCTTGATCGCAGCAGCGACGCCACGGCCGTCCATGCGCGGCATGCCAAGGTCCGTGATGACCGCCGAGATCGCGCCGGCATGTCCATCGCGCAGCGATTCCAGGAATGTGGCGATACCGCTTTCGCCACTGGTCGCCGTGAGCAGCTTGTGGCCGTCGAATTCCAACGTCATTTGCAGCGCCTTGAGGACATGGGGGTCGTCGTCAATGACCAGCAGCGTGAGTCCGGTTGGGGGTGCGACGGGTGGCGCCGGCAGGGCCTCGGGCGATGCGGTTGCCTGCGCGAACGAGAGCCGCAGGGTTGTGCCCTGTCCAGGCGCGCTATCGATATTGATGGTACCGTGGTGACGTTGCATGATCCCATAGACCATCGCAAGCCCGAGTCCGGTGCCCTGCTCTCCTTTGGTGGTGAAAAAGGGTTCCAGGCAGCGACGCCGAGTTTCCTCGTCCATCCCAGTGCCGGTATCGCTGACTTCCACCACGGCAGAATCGTGGGTCGTGCGCGTGCGCAATGTCAGGGTCCCACCTCCTGGCATCGCATCGACCGCGTTGAAAATCAGATTGGTAAGCGCTTCTCGAATCTCACTCTCGATGCCGGAGGCTCTCGGCGACGAGGCTGCGAGTTCGGTCTTCAGTTCGATGACGACACCCCGCTGCTGAGGCATCGTCTGCCAGCGTGCACGGGTCAACTCGATCGCTTGCTGCACGAGATCATTGAGATGCACGGTCGACAACCCGCTCTCGGTATCGCGCCCGCGATAAAACTCCCGCATACGCGCCACCGTTTCAGCGACATCGTTCGCCGCCCGCTGAATGGTCTCGAGAACTGCGCGTGTTCTGGCGGACAGGCCGGGTTCGCTTTCGAGCAGCGAGAAGGCAAAGAGCGTGATCGGCGAAATCGCATTGTTGATGTCATGCGCGATTCCGCTGGCCATCTGACCCAGCACTTTGAGTCGCTCCTGCTGCATCACGGCTTGTTGCGTCGTGCGCAAGTTCTCGAAGGCGACCTGGAGATCCTCGTGCAGCCGGGCCTGATGAGCGGCGAGCGCCACATGCTCGCTCAACTGGCGCAAGAATTCGCACTCGCCGCTGCTGAACGCGGACGCCTGGCGTCGAGCGGCAATGAGTACGCCGAATACCTTGCCTTCGATTTGCAACGGCGCAATGACGAGCGATCGCAGACCGCCGCTCGCTAGGAGCTGCGGAAAGGCCGCTTGCAGCTGCGTGATGTCGGACTCGTAGACGAGGGCCCCGCCCACACAGCGGGACATTCCGTCGCCGTCGACGGGAATCTTCGCATCGGCGCTCAGGTTCAGGGCTGCGGCGAGCGAGTTGCTGGCGGGCGCTACGGCGCTTACGGTAAGTGCAGCGGCCGCGGCATCGTAGACTCCAATGCAGCTGAAGTCCGCCGGCAGCTCGGTTTCGACCGCGCCGATCGTGACCTGAAAGATGCTCGTGAGATCCTGTCTTTCGCCGATCGCTCGAGTGATTTTCTCGAGCAGATGCAGCCGCTGCAGCTGCGCCTGTAATTTCAGTTCGGTGATCTTCTGGGCGGTCACATCCTGCAACGCGCCGCGCATGCGAACGACCTTGCCCTGCTCGATCACGGGACGGGAGATCGTGCGCACCCACTTGCGTTTACCGAGCGCGCTGACGAACTCGAGTTCCAGATCGTAAGGCGTGCCGTCGGCGAGTGATCGTTGTACCGCGGCCTCGATGCGCTGCCGCGACTCGCCCGGATAGAACTGCAACCCGAACTCCTTGCTCGGCTCGACGCTAGAGTCGAGGTCATGAATGCGGGCGATCTCGTCGGTCCAGCGGCCCGCCCCCGAGGCCGGGTCGATCTCCCAGCCGCCGACCTTCGCGAGTTTTCCGGTCTCCTCGAGAAATTCCTCCTGCGCCTTGAGCAACTGGTTGCTGCGGCCGAGCTCTGCAGTGCGCGCGAGCACGCGTTGCTCAAGCTCTTCGTTGGCGACTCGCATCCCCCACATCGCCTCGCGCCAGCGCAGGAACAACCAGACGCAAAAGATCGTGAGCATCACGAGCGCCGCCGAAACGATCAGCATCAATTGCCGCAGCCCGGCAAGCAGCGCAGGCCAGTCTTGCGGCACCATCTCCGAGGCAAAGACGAAAAATCGATCCTCCGCCTGCAATGCCTCTGGGTCGATTCCGAGGACGTCCGCCGGCAGCAGTCGCTGCCAGGAAAAGACGTGGCCCTTGTCGATATACTGGCCTTCGCGGCTGCGCAGGATCTGCTCCCAGAGTGTCGGGTCACTGCGCTCGAGCGAGAACTCCCGGCCCTGCGGCGACATGAAGCCCCACTCCTGCTGGGGATTTCGCCCCATTAGCCAGTATCCTGACGCATTCAGCAGGCGCAGGCGCTGCGCGCCCGTTGGGAGCACCTCCTGTAGGCGCGTCAGGAATGCGTCTCCAAGATAATTGAGGATGTAAATCCCACGGCGTTTGCCTGACGAATCGAAAACAGGAACTGCGAGGCGCAGTGTCGGCTTCGGTGGCTGCTCGACCCGCCCATTCTCGACATTGAGGTCGAAGGCGGACAAATACAGCGCACCGGACGGGAGTCGGTTCGCTGCGAGGAAGTAGTCGCGATCCGACTTGTTCTGCAGTCCCGCAGCATCGACGGCGTTGCCGCCGCGATTGAGGCGTATGATCTCCTGACCGTTCTGGTCGATAAAGCGAATCTGATCGTAATCGCTTTTGCGTTCGCTCATGAATTTGGCGCGCCGGGTCGCCGCTCGCAGTGCCTCGGGTGCGCCGGTCTCGAGAAAGCTTCGCAGTGCGTCGCCGTCAGCGAGGAGCCGCACATCATCCGCGACCGGGCGCAGCTCACTCTGCAAGAGTTTGGTCATCAACGTAACGCGCAGGGTCTCCCGATCGGTCTCGCGCTGCACAATCTGACCCGCTTCGTAGCGGTACAGGAACCAGCAACCCACCAGCAGCGCGGCGAGCGGGAGAAATATGAGCGCCGCAGTGACCCGCCGCGCAGGTGCGCGGACTCCTTCAAAGCGCGGTGAGTTGCTTTCGTCCAATATTTCTTGCCGAATTCCCGCGAGAGCAGCCTAAGTTGCAACGTAGCAGATTCGCAAGCGTTGTGGCAGCACGCACAACGCGATTCGTGCGGTCTCGATCACACGAGCGCCATTCGGTGACCGCACGGGCGGCGCACGCGGCGCTACGCGCGTACTGAGTCGCGTTTAGATTCAGGGTCCAAAAGAGCCTAGCAGCACCATTGAAATGCAAATCAGGCGGAGACTTTGAAGCAATACGCGCGGTGATAGGCCAGGAACGGGCGCTGCGATTGTTCAAATGGGCCCACGTTGATCGCTCGAGAAATGCCCCAGGCAGAGAGCACTTCTGCCGGACAGCGTGGCGATATGAGAAGATCCCCGTTGTCGGCAAAGCTGATGAATCCCTTGGCGAACAGATGATTGATATGTGGCGCCAACAACAATCCATTGTTCTGCGATAGCCGCTCGACTGTCGAAGACTCGCTCCACGGTTTGATGTGGCCGGCAATCAAATGATGAGGGTCACGCACGCCTGTCACCCGGCAGTAGGGCTCCACACCCAGCAATGTGTCCCTGAATGCCCCCAGGCCGCGGCGCGCCTCGATCAGCACCTCCTTTTCCATCGGTGAAAGTGCCGCGTCCCGCAGGATCGACAGGTCCTCTGTGAATTCATCGGCAAACGGGTGTGCCTCGATGGATGCGTTCTCCACCCAATCCGCTGTCTCGCGCGCCACTTCATCCGATACTTGTGCCGCATAAGACGGGTTCGGCAGCGCGCGCTTCACGACCTCCTCGAGATAGCGCAGAACAGCGGGTGAATGCGCTCGCCGTCGCTGATGATTGCCACCGTGGGCAGTGCCACAGGCGTCAATTGCCACGAAACACGCCTCGCGTATGCCCACAAGAATTCTTGGACCTGCGGCCCTCGCGACGAAGGCCTCTTCACAGCCTGGTCCGTATTCATACTGACCGCCGCTCCAACGGGTACCCGGTGGCGCTCGCGTTCTCGATAGCAGCACGAGTTCATCCTTCGCGGCGGAGAGTTGTAGGCATCTGACCAAGCCAACCGTCATTCGAATCGACGATGCTTCCAATACGATCGCCCATCGGTCCGGATGTTTGGCGGCCGCATAGTCGATCGCATCGGCAATCAGTGATTCCCACCGATGGCGGCACTCCGGGGTCACCGATTCGAAAATCAGATCAAACACGGCGCGCGCCGCGCCTGGGTCGCGCCTCATCGAGGTTAAGTCGCTGTAGACAACCGGCGCATGCGGCCGGCTTTGACCGTCTCGATTCTGCTTTCCCGCAATGGGTCGCAATGATTCAAAGCTCTCCTGTGCTGCGGCCCACCGCCGGTTGAGTTCCTCGACGATCACTTCGGGAAGCGCAACGCCGGATGTGAAGCTGCTCCACTTGAATCTAGACAGGGGACGATGCTGCATCTCGTCCCACGAAATCACCGGCGCTTCATTGAGATCGGTAAAGCGTATTTTCACGTACAAGGCCTTGATTCTTTGCCGTCGCTTTTCCGGATCCCAGTGTTTGTCTTCAAAAGGCTGCGAGGCGGTCACGCCCCGACCCACGAGACCCTTGAGTGCCGGCCCCAGACGCATCAGGAAAAATTCGCTGCCTTTCGGCAGTTCCGTGCGATTCCCGCAAGACCAACGCCCGGCCAGAGAGCCCTTGCGCCGAATTCGAATGATGTCCTTACGGAGCGAGTCCCAGGGGTACTTTGTTGGGTTCCAAGATAATAAGAACGCCGCCATGGCTTGAACCTTCCCGTGTGCTCCAGAGCCTATGCCGGATGATGCGCTCGGAAGCCCGTTGCGCCTATCGACATGAGCCAATCCGACCCTTCGAGATTGCTTTCAGGACCTGCATTCGCGGTGAACCCGATCCACCGGCGTAGACAATTGTAACCCTGGATTTTGTTGATTCGGCGGCCACGATCCGGGCCCCGTGCGGTTGACACCGTCACGCGGAACCCCGACGATCACCAACTAAAGCCCATGCATCAGGCAGCATACCGATGGCTCTTGAGCAAGACCCTTTGGGCGCCGGCCACCAGGAGAATTCGCGATGAATTCGAGACCCACGAAGGTTCCGAACCCCGATCATTCGATCACCATTGAGCCGAGCGGACTCCATGTGGTGGTATCCGTGGCCGGCCGCGTAATCGCCGATACTCACCAGGCGCTTGCGCTTCGCGAAGCGAGCTATCCCGTCGTTCTGTACGTTCCACGGAAGGACGCGGACATGTCTCTGCTGCAGCGATCCCGATTTACGACCTATTGCCCATACAAGGGCGACTGCTCCTACTTCGATATTCCCGCCGGCGGTGAACGGTCGTCGAACGCCGTGTGGTCTTACGAGGACCCACATACGGCCGTTGCAGAGATTAAAGACTACTTGGCGTTCTATCGAGATCGGGTCGATACCATCACCGAAAAGTGACGATGGGAGCTCGGTTGCATCATCGCCCGCCCGCGCCAGTCACGTTGCGGCGGCGACAGTGATCATAGCCGCGAGAGCCAGCAAATACAGTAAAGGGACCGAGGATGCGAACAGAGCAGATCCGCGAGCGCGACGTCGGGAGCGAATGTAGCTGATGACCGCTCCTGTGTAGACGATCGGATAGAGCACCACGCCATAGCTGCCGCAGACCCTAACAACAAGCTGTGCGCCACGAGCCCGGAATCATCGACCGGATTGAAGAATGGCACCTCGGGCTATGGGTCGAATGAGGACCACGTCGACTGCGCCTGCTGGGAACAGCGGTATTCCGCGGAGGCACACAATGGTACATAGGGAGCAGCCGCATAGGGACTAACGCCGAATGGTTTCGGCGCATACAGGCCGTTCATCAACAAGCGGGAGTCGACATTCTCATCCGAATTCAGTGGGCGCATCCCGAAATTTGGTTTGTACAATTCGGAAGCCAAATTGTCGGCGCATGCGGCCAGAAATGACGCAGTGATAAGGACCGGAATCAACTTGATCATGCGGGCGAGCTTCATGACGACCTCGGATTCAACCTGCGCTGCCAATTACACTGCCTAAAGACCGCGGCGGCTTCACGGCTCGGATAGATTCATATCACAGTGCATCCGAAAACTCAAAATGCGAGCGCGTCCGTTCGCCAATCAGCGGTTGCAACCAGTCTGTGTGGTCAAGGTCAGCGGCGCTGGGAATTGCAATGCGCCGCGAGGGGCCGGAGAATACAGATAATGGATACCGATGCTCCTTGGCATGCCCATATCTACCATGGTCTCGTTGATCGCGTTCCCGCCGAAGTCCTGCGCAAACGTCTGCTAAGACTTAAGGAGTCGGGGAATGTCCCACAACTGCGGTTCGTTGGAGAACTGCGCGATCGCAAGGTCGGCCCGCACCCGGTGCCACAGTTTGAGATTCATTTCACGGCAGGCTTGGTACCGACCATTGAGGAGATCATCCGCGAATCCGGTCTGACGGCGCTCGTGCATCCGCTGACCAATGACGATCTCGCGGATCACACGCGGCTTGCCCGATGGATCGGCAAGCCCATCGAGCTGGACTTGACCGTGCTCGATCCTCCCGGAATCAACCAGGGATTCGCCCGCTTCGGGAGGACGGATTTTTAGCCGCAGATTCGAAGCGGCGCGCCATTGATTGCAAGCGCGCTGACTGGCGCATCGCTCTTCGCCGTCTTACCATGGGAGCGTGGACGAAGAGCATTACGAACACAGCACGCTGGGGGAGATGGAACTTCGCGTGCGCGCGCTCGAGACCGTGCTCGCCGAAAAGGGCTTTATCGATCCGGCGGCGCTCGATGAGCTCATCGAGACCTATCAAACCCGCATTGGCCCGCGCAATGGAGCTCGGGTAGTTGCGCGGGCTTGGGTAGATCGCAACTATCGCGATTGGCTGCTCACAGACGCGACAGCCGCCATCGCAGCGCTCGGTTACGGCGGTCGGCAAGGCGAATACATGGTCGCGGTGGAGAACACGGAAGCCCTGCACAATCTCGTGGTATGCACCCTGTGCAGCTGCTATCCATGGCCGGTCCTGGGGCTGCCGCCCACTTGGTACAAGAGCGCACCCTATCGTTCCCGCGCCGTCAAGAACCCGCGCGACCTGTTGTTGGAATTCGGTGTGGTGCTCAGCGGCGAAACGCAAATCCACGTCTGGGATTCGACCGCAGAAGTCCGGTATTTGGTAATACCGCGGCGCCCGACTGGTACGGAGTCGTTGGACGAAGCGGCGCTTGCCGCATTGGTCACACGAGATTCGATGATCGGCACTGGAGTCGCCATGAATCCCGCAGCGAACGCCAAATGACTTATACGAGCCACGCCGATCTAGGCGGTCGCCTCGCGGATTGGCCGATCACACGCGTAGCCGAGGACAATTGCTTTCACGCGAGCTGGGAGCCACGTGCTTTCGCACTGACCTTAGCCATGGGCGCCACCGGGGCGTGGAATCTCGATATGGCCCGCGCTGCGCGTGAGACACTTCCCGACTATGCGAAGCTCACGTATTTCGAGATCTGGATTGCCGCACTGGAATCAATGCTGCTCGAGCGCAGCTTGCTGCAGCGGTACGAACTTGTCGCTGGTCATGCGATAGGCGAGCCCGCTTCGCTGCCGCGCATATTGGCAGCGGACACGGTAGCTGCAGTGCTTGCCAAAGGTACGCCGACGCTGCGCCCAGCGACGACCAAGGCGCGTTTCGAACTCGGCCAAGAGGTTCGCGCGCGCCTGGGCGCGTTGCCGCATCATACGCGATTGCCCGCCTACGCTCAGGGTAAGCGGGGCGTGATCGATCGCGTGTTCGGTATGCATGTATTCGCCGACGCGAACGCGCAGGGTCTCGGTGAACAACCTCAATGGCTCTATGGAGTTGTCTTTGATGGCGCTGAACTGTGGGGGGACGCGGGGAGCCCGGGCATGAAGGTCTCCTTGGACGCTTGGGAGCCGTATCTTGATATCGCCTGATGGTTTTCGCAGTACGCCCAGCAGCGGACCCATTGAAGGCGAGGTTCCCGTGTTTCGCGAGCCCTGGGAGGCGCGTGCATTTGCAATGGTGTTGGTTCTTCACGAGCGCGGCGTCTTTAGCTGGCAGGAGTGGACGAGCGTATTGGCTAAGCAAATCACAGCGGCGCAGCAGAGCGGCGATGCGGATCTCGGCGATACCTATTACCGTCATTGGTTGGACACATTGGAGACCCTGCTCGGCGAGAAAGGCGCCAGCTGCGCCACCGAACTTGCTCGCTACCAAACGGCCTGGGACCATGCTGCGGAGCGCACACCCCATGGACAAGCAATCGAGTTGCAGCCCGCGGATTTCATCTGATTTAAATTGGAGCGACGGAGATGCATTATGAATATCGTTGAATATTTTAACCAGAGAAAGCGCGAAGTCGACGATCAACTCGAGGACATCGCATCCGGCCGCATCATTCGCATCATCTACGAGACCAAGGACGGGCCCGTTGATGCCACCGCGAGCGTAAGTCAGCGATTACGACAAGCCAGCCAAGACTACTGGCGCGCAGCTGAAAATCTGCGCCGTATCAATTCGAGCCAAAAGCTGTAAGTGTCCTTCGCCGCCCGCCATCTAACGCAATCCAAAACCCATGATTTCACATTCTAAGAATCAATGAAATCTGCTCCTGCGCCTCCTCTTGCGCCTCCTCTAACAGCTCCAATTGCTCGGCCGCTTGTGGGGCATCGGAAACAGCGACCCGCAGTGCCGCATTGTTAACTGTATTGACTGCCCGGGTCAGGCCAGCCAGTTCGGAAGGCGCCTGCTCTGCTGCTACTACCCACCCGCCCAGGACAGCGAGAACCGCCGCAACGGCGACTGCGCCAATCGCGATCTGCATTCTGGTGCCCGCGCCTTGGATTCCATCCTTCCAGCGCAAATAGATCGCGATCGCCCTCATCAATTCCGCGCGAGCCTGAAGGGCCGCCGCATAAGCCTCCGGGAGCTTTCCCTCATGGAGCAATCGCTCACTTCGGAGCGCCGAACCAAAAGATGGATTCCAAATGGTAAGCGATGGCACATCTTTGTTGAACAGATGGTTAGTCCAAAACCCGGCGATCCCGATGATATTCGTCACGCTCGGATTCGAGGTAATCAAATCCGATTGCATCTTATGCTCACCGGAAAATTGATCATTCTGACGGCGAACCGTCGCCAGTAGATCGCGAAGACTGTTGGTGACCCTCTCGCGGGCGTCCCGCCTATCTTTGATTCTATTTTCATCCGGCATAATGACCACTACGCGTGCAGCCTCATTGGGGTTATTCCAAAGTTTGGCGTCCGGCGCGTTGAAAAGCCGCTGGTCCGTTACCAGCAACCGAGCGGGCTGCACAATTCCTCGTGCGCTTCCAGAAGCAGCTACCTGCGATAGAATAATTGCATCGGATTCCTCGATAGACCGAATCACGGTGCGGCCCGGCTCTGCCTTAGCTCCCGGTTTGAACTTGAATTGCTTCTCAAATAGGGCCCTGCGAACTTCTGCGTCACCCATCGTGTCAACCTGCACCGACAATCTGGTAAGGGCCATCTGTGCCAAGGCGGATGCCGTTGCAGGTGCAAGCTGCTTTCCCTCCTTGGCAAGAAAATTTCCGTCTAACAGTTCCTCCTTGACCTTGGGTGTGATCAACAGAGGATCGCCCATCGATTTCACGACCCCTTCCAGATCTTGATTGCCCGCGGCGACGTCACCAATCGTTGAGGTATCGAGCCAAAGTGCAGCCATAAATGATCTCCATTTATTTGCCGAGCCAGCATGCACGATCGACCAATCGGGCACACAATCCGCCGAACAGCTGTCCGCTTCGCGACCTCCGCCAAGCGTGCGAGAATGCCGGCAGTCCAGTTGGCGAAGCTGTCGAGATAGCGTCGTGTATGCGACGCCCCAGAAGACGCATTCCGCTCGCACGCGCGAGCAATATGAGGCCCTCAAGATTGAAGCACCCGCTCGGATTCGTGGTCACACTCTGACGATGGCTGCGACGCGGGACGAATTCCATGTCGGGTCTTCGCGCTTCCTGTTGGTAGGCGCGTCCTTATTGCGCCCTGTTCCGATCTTTTACTGCGAATCCATGCGCGCGGCAAGCGAATTGCAGACAGGATACAGGCGCGGTGCCCGCAATCGAACTCGGCTTTGGCGCGGCCGTCAATTGGCTTTGATTCGTTGTCCGGTCAGGAAACTGAAATAACAACAATAACTGTGGGAAGCTTTCCGTCGCGGGTAGGTGCGGATCGCAGCGCGTTTCTTCTGTTCACCGTCCTCGTCTGGGTCGGCGTGCTGACGGGCTTTGGGACCGACAGCTTCCAGCACGTGAGCAAATACGGCCTCGATTATCCGTTGATCGTGCACTTTCATGCGGTCGCCTTCGTCGGCTGGCTGGTGCTGTTCACGGTACAGGTCGCGCTGATCCGAACCGCGCGGGTCGACGTCCATCGTCGGCTTGGCATTGCAGACGCGGTGCTTGCTGCGGTGGTGGTCGTACTGGGTCCCGCGACAGCGTTGGTCGTCGACGCAGCCCGCTTCGCGGCACTCCATCGGCGCATAAGCGTCTGATGTTGCTAGGGCTCATTTATATCAGTGATGCGGGCTTCGCTCGGCTTCTGAACGGCGCGATCGCCGCGCCGCTCGGTCACAATGTATTTAGCACGATCGCGAGGCTCTATCTAGGCAGCGATCTGCTGATGCTGGGCCTCGGCGTGTATGATTTGGCAACCCGCGGCAGATTGCATTTCGCCTATATCGCCGGCGTAGCCTGGGCGATCGCTCTGCAAATCACCGCAATCGTGCTGCTCAGCAATCCAAGCTGGACGCTGTTTTCGTTACACCTGATCGGCCAGTAAAGCCGAGGTCAACCCAACGAGATGACCACCTACGCAGGTGGCTTCGCAGCTTGCGGCGGCGCCGGCTGTTGATCGACGCGCTGCAGCGCAGGATCGAGGCAAGCCCACCCCGGGGCGCTGCTGGACCATATGTTCATCGTCGGGCGCACGGAAGACGGGTCGTCCAGAGTGCCTGCTCGCACCACCGTGAATTGCGGCCTCCCAGATGAGTTGGCAAATAGTTGGCACCCGCAGCTGGGACAAAAACGCTGCCGTATTGCATTGCCACTGGTGGCGCTCCTGACAAATTCGTTCGTCTGCCCCGTAATATCCAGCGCCGCCGTCGGCACGAGCACGTTCACCGTACCATTCGCGGAGATATGCTGGCAGTCGCGGCACCAGCAGATTCGAATCGCGAGCGGCTCGGCGGAGAGACGGAACCGTACCGCCCCGCAAAGGCAATGCCCAGTTCTTTCGGTCATGTCGGTCTCATAGGGTAGCTTGTTCCGTGCAGCGCGGTTCGTCCACGCCTTTTACGATCAGCCAGAGCATCAGCGATGCCTCCGCGACGACGCCAAGAATCTTCAGGTAGATGGTCAGACGTATCGGGGGTGGCAATAACAAGATCAGCCATCCGATGCCTGCAAGGGCCATGAGCACGCCCAATATGCGTGGCAGGAAGGTTGACCTCACGATCAGAGCGCCAATCAGCAGGCAATAAGGCCCGAAAAATACCAGGCTGTTGATCCTGTAAGGCGCGAGATTCAACAGGTCAAGAATATCGTTGGCGCATCCCGCCAAACTGACAATTGCCGCCATCAATGATAGAGGCCGGTTCACGGGCCTGAACAGAAAATAGAACCTCAGCGTCACCGCAACGTAGAACGCGTGCGCGATGAGATCCGCGGCTTCATACAGTGCCAGCCGGCCATGGCCGATCAGAACCTCGTCGGCTACCGCTGTCAGAAAGTACAGCAAGTAGAGGATGCCCGTGATCCTCGCGCCCGCGCGCGGTGAGGATGCCGATAGCCATTTTGCCATTGCAATGGTGCCGTTGGGCGCAATAGGTTTCTGGTCCAGGAGGCTGTGTGACGGGCCCGCGATTGGCCGATGCGCCGCGCAATCATCTCATGCGACCGACAATGCGTATACGATGACGCCAAACTATGATGAGCCCCTCAGCCGGTCTGCCCATCCGTTGCGCCCCGCTTACACGCGCGGCTCGCTACTTCGAGCTGATCGAGGCCTTGCCGATAAAGGTGGTCGCCGCGGGATCGGGGTGCTTGCTGTTGAGCTTGATGTTGAGGCGCAGCTCGTTCTGCGAGTCCGCGTTGAGGATCGCCTCCTCATAGGTAATGACGCCATTGTCATATAACTCGAACAGCGACAAATCGAAGGTGCGCATACCGAGCTCCCGCGACTTGCCCATGATGTCCTTCAACCCATGAAATTCACCCTTCAACAGTTTGTCCGCGACGATCGGGGTGTTGAGCAGTATCTCGATCGCGGCGATGCGGCCCTTGCCATCCGCGGCGCGCACCAGCCGCTGTGAAATGATCGCTTTTAGATTACTCGACAAATCCATCAGCAATTGAGCGCGGCGCGAATCCGGGAAAAAATTGACGATTCGATCGAGCGTCTGACTGGCGCTATTGGAATGCAAAGTACTGAGGCACAGGTGCCCGGTCTCCGCAAAATTGATTGCAAGCTCCATGGTTTCCGGATCGCGGATTTCCCCGATCAAGATGACATCAGGTGCTTGCCGAAATGTATTTTTGAGTGCGCTGTGCCAGCTGCGCGTATCGATCCCGACGTCTCGATGAGTAACCAGGCACTGCTGCGACGCATGCACAAATTCGACCGGATCTTCGACGGTGATGATATGGCCCGCCGACGTGCGGTTGCGGTGATTGATCATTGCCGCGAGCGATGTCGACTTGCCGCAGCCGGTGGCCCCGACCATGAGCACCATGCCTCGCTTGGCCATCACCACGTCCTTGAATGTCTCCGGAAGTCCGAATTGCTCGATCGTCGGAATCTCGGTAGGAATGGCTCTGATGACCATGCCGACATTGTTTTGCTGCACGAAGACATTTACTCGATAACGCGCTACGCCGGGTATCTCTAGCGCAAAATTGCATTCGAGTTCCTGAGCGAATTCCTCGCGCTGACTCTCGCTCATGATCGAGTTGGCCAACTCCCAGGTGATCTCCGCGCTGAGTTTTTGCGTGGAAAGGGGTTGCATTTGGCCCTGAGACTTCATGCTCGGCGGAAAGTCCTTGGAAACGAACAGGTCCGAACCACCCGCCCGAGTCATCGCGGTCAGCAGCTTGGTCATGTAAGTCTTGGCTTGTTCTTCAGTCAGCGTCGCCATTGCCCATCCTTAACATAAGCTGCCCACATTTGACTATATCCGCGCAGCCCTCGATTGTCCGCGACGGAGTTAACAAGTCTCGGCGCCGGTGCCCCGCTTGGCGCGGCTCCAGGACCCGAAAATCGCGGTACCGCAAATGCCGACGGTGCGCGGTGCGGGCGCGCCGCCGGCGGCAAGCTCACCGGTTCACTCCTCGCCGACTCGGACATCGACGGCATCCATTTCAAGAGTGACTTGCTGGCCGTCTCGGGCGCGATCGGTATCGGTAGATCTATGTCGCGAAGTTGTATCGCGCTCGAAGCCAATTCACAAATCGACACGAAGCCGAGATGCCACTAACCGGCACGCAGACCGACGCGACATAAAGAAATGAGATTGATCGACACCGCGATGTGCATCACGCTGCGCTCGATGAGAGGCACGCGATAGTACGGCGCGCCTCGCCAAACATTGTTGTGGATACCGCGAAGACGCATCATCTGCGATTGAGCGTCCAGGAGAGACTGAATGGAACAACTGCATGAAGCATTGCGCCTGATCAAACGCCAGACGGAGTTGGAAGCGGCAATGCGCCGCCCCGGTGGAATCCGTGTGACCGAGGAGCGTGAGTTATTTCAATTGCGGGGCGCACTGAGTCAGTATCCCGATGCGGTTACCGCGATTCTGGAGACGGCCGCTCAGCTGCGCCGGCCGATCAATGCCATTTCCGCCGAAGATGTCGAGCGGCTGCAAACACGGGCAAGCGGTATTCTAAATTGACGCTTGCGGCCGCGGCGCTAGTGCATCGTGCCGCACGGCGTATGCGAGGGCCCCTCGATTGCCTTGAAGAACGCGATGTGCTCATCTTCGCGGTCGCTCGCTTCGTCATCCTTCAATCCGTAGGTGTGGTTGGCCGATGTTTTCGCAATCACCAAGTGCAACGACGGATTGACATAGACGAACTGGTTGTAGATGCCGACCGCCGCGTACGCGCCGCTCGCATCCGGTATCCACCATTGAAACCCGTAGCCCCAGGCTGAATCCGAGGAGGCGCGCTTGCCGGGCATCAGATGCGGTGCATCGGGTGTTACCGACGCATGTACCCACTCGGCGGGCACTAGCTGTACACCGTTCCAACGACCGTCGTTCATGTAGAGCCTTCCGAGTTTGGCGAGATCTCGCAAACTCGCGCTCAGGCCGCCGGCTGCGAACTCCATGCCCTTGTCGTCGGTAATCCAAAAGCCATCGCTTTCCATGCCGAGCGGAGACCAGAGTTTTTCCTGCAGGTACGCGGTTTGGGTTCGGCCGGTCGTGCGCCTGAGGACCATGCCGAGCACCTGCGCGTCCATGGTGTTGTAGCGATTGAACCTGCCTGGCGCAAATTCGCGGGTCAATGTCTCGGCAAACTCATCGAGCGAGCCCCCCAGCGCGAACACGCGGCCGAATCGGTTCACGTCGGATTGCGGGTTGCTATAGTCCTCACTCCAACGCGCGCCGGACGACATCTGCAGCGCATCTTTGATGCGTACACCGTCGTATGCGCTGCCTTTGAGTTCCGGCACATAGCCTGTGATCGGGTCCTCTATGCTCTTGATTAACCCCTCACCAACGGCAATGCCGATCAATGCCGAAGTAAACGATTTGGAGACCGACCAGGCGGACCACGGCGTCGACGCGACGTTTCCGCGCCAATATTGTTCGAACACCAGCGCGTCATCTTTGAGTATCAGCAGGCCCGTGGTGTCCGTGGTCGCCAAAAACGTCGCCGTGTCCTCACTCTTGCCGAGATTGTCGAAGCACTGCGGAAGCGCCACCGGGGCTCCCCGAACGAAGGTAAAAGGATCGGTGGATTTGTGGATAATCCGTCCCGCGAAAAGCGAATTGAATTCGCGGAAATGTTCGGTTTGATCCGCGCCGCTGAACATGCTGTTGACGAATAAAATGCGGTTGATAGCGCGCCATTCGACCGCGACAGTGGCTGCGATGAGCACGATTAGCGCGGCGATCACTCGATAAATGAATTTTCTTCGGGGCCGGAATGAGACCATGGCGGGAGGCGGTGCTTCGGATTTATTTATTCGGACGAACGCGCACTGCGGTTAGCGGATCCCCGCCGACCGACGCGCAGTATCAGCGCAAACGGTTCTGAAGTCACCCGGAGTGGAACGAAACGAAATCCGATTTTGTCGCCACGACCGCCCAGGTCGGAACCATTTGATGCGCTTTGCAAACGGCAGAATGATTGTAGAAAAAGCCGGGCCCGATGTTTGCTTCGGCTGGGATTGACCAGCGACTTCGGCGCGTAAAATTCACGATTGGCAGTGGCCGAGCTTGTCGATCCCAAGTTACGTGCCGAGGTGCGCCAATCCCGCACGATATCGCATCTAAGTTATTGATTGCTAGGTATTCATTGACTGGGGATGGCCGCACTGCTTAAACTGCGCCTCCCCAAGTGGCCAGGTAGCTCAGTTGGTAGAGCAGCGGACTGAAAATCCGCGTGTCGGGGGTTCAATTCCCTCCCTGGCCACCATTTTCAATCGATCACAATCGGAGTTTGGCGGTTCAGCGGCCGTGCACTTCTAGCGCGCGCCGAATGGCCGACTCGGTCAACGGCCTCATGAGCGCGTAGCCCGCAGGGGTCGGGTGCACGCCATCGGAGGCTAACTCGGGCCGAATTCCGAGCGCGCCGTCGGTCAAGGCCGAATAATAATCTACGTAGGTATCCCCATGTTGCCGACAATAGGTCCGCAGCCACTGATTCAGGCGAACGACAGCGGGACCCGGTTGCAGATTCGGGCGCCACGGGAACGAGCGCGCGGGCGGCACTGACGCAATGATCACTCGGATTCCGTTCGCATGCGCGAGTTCCGCCATCGCGGCGATCGTGCTTTCGGTCGATTCGAGCGGCATGGCGCCCCAGTTGCCCGCGATGTCGTTCGTACCGGCCATGATGTGAACTGCAGCTGGATGCAAGGCAACGACGTCCTGCTGAAAGCGCAGTAGCATCTGCGGGCTGGTCTGGCCGCTGATGCCACGGTCGATGCGATCGATTGATACCGTGGGCGCGAAGTATCCGGGATCCGCATCGCGCCAGCCCTCGGTGATGGAATCCCCGAGGAATACGACGCGCGGTTTCGCGCGTGCCGGCGGTGACAGCGCGGAATTCAGATCGGCGTAATGCGCCAGATTTGCGACCTCGAGAAATGTCGGCGCTGCGTCCACGACAGCAGCTGGATCCGCAAACGTTGCTCTCGTCAGTGCCGAGCACCCTAGGGCCAGCGCGCATAGTGCGCTGGCGCGGCTGACATGACCTTGTAGGCGATTCACATCTCTCCCCGTGAGGATCGCCTTCGCGGCGGTCTTCAAGTCAGCGCTGAAAATTGTCGCGGCCCCTGCGCCCACATCATAGCGGCCCGGAGGACCATCCGGTAAGCGTCTTGAGATCGAATCTGCGAGCGCGCCACGCGGCTGCGGTTCGGGTTATGATTGGCGCCTTGATCCCGCCCGCGGTTTCGACGAAGAATTCGAGAAGAACGCAATGGCAGACGTCCCATCGGATCTCGTAACCTCCGCGCCGATTTGGGTTTCGAACGGCAACTATGGCGCGCTGCTGACGGCGGCGGGTACCGGGTTCACTTTATATAAGGACCACCTGCTGTCGAGTTGGCAGGATGATCCTTGTGAAGACGAACTCGGCTTTACGATCTTCTTGCGCGACTTGGGCTGTGGCAGCGTATGGACCGCTTGCGGACCAGCGCTTCCGGGAGACGATCCGGGCGTTTTGTCGGCGCAGGCTAACGCGGCCGTGCTCGAGCGGCGGCGCGGTGCGATTGGCGCGCGTGTTGCGCTCGAAGTGCTCGAGTCCGCCGCGATTGAGCGGCGCCGATTGACGCTCACGAATCACGGCCTCGCCGCTTGCGAGGTCGAGATCACCGGCTATCTCGAAGTAACGCTGAACTACCCTGCCGCGCACGCCGCACATCCGGCGTTTAGCAAATTGTTCGTTCAGACACACCGCGAGGGTGCTGCACTGATCGCGACGCGACGTCCTCGTGCCAATGGTGAGACGCATCCGGCGATGGCGCTTGGGCTCCTCAACGCCACCGTAACCGGGTTTGAAACGGATCGCGCCCGATTCCTCGGGCGCGGGCGCCGCAGCACCGACGCGCAGGCCTTGCGCGCGCCGTTGAGCGGCGCCGTCGGCAATGTGCTCGATCCGGTGCTCGCGCTGCGCACGGTGATAAATTTGGGCCCCGGCGAGACCGCCGAGATTCTGTTTGTTATCGCCGCGGCCGGCGATCCCCGCGAACTCGTCGGCAACCTCGGTTCGGCCAACGCACTCGAAGGTCTTGCGCCCGCGCGCATCATCGATGCGCCAGCCGCGGCGCTCGGTCCGGGCATCGCAACGCTCGCAGATGCCCCGTTGTGGCGCCAACTCTTGGGGCTGCGTCTCAGCGCCCCGATGCCGCGCGACCGCGCCGCCTCGAGTCCGGTATCCGAGCCGGAACGGCCGGTCGCGGACATCGGCGCTATCGACCTCGCTACCAATGGGTTTGGGTCGTTCTCGCCCGACGGACGCGAATATACGATTCAGATTCGCCGCGACTCCGACGGGTCCTTGCGGCTGCCGCCGATGCCGTGGTCCAACCTCATCGCGAATAAACGCTTCGGGCTGATCGCGAGCGAAAAAGGTTCGCTATCGACATTCGCCGGCAACAGCCGACTCTATCGCATCACCCCTTGGAACAATGATCCTATCGTCGATCCGCACGATGAGGCGTTTTATCTGCGCGATGCGGTCAGCGGCGAAAGCTGGTCGCTGCTGCCGGGCCCGGCGCCGGCGGCCCAGCACTTCGATGTGGCTCATGGCTACGGTTATTCCCGCTGGCGCCACGAATATGACGAACTCCGTCACTCGGTCCTCGTATTCGTCCCTTGCTCGGATCCACTGCGGATTGCCGAAATCTGCATTCGTAATGACGGCCCCGGTTCGCGGAAATGTTCGATCTACGCTTACAACCGCTGGGTGCTCGGCGCCACGCCCGCGGAAAGTTTGGGACAACTGAGCGTCGAGATCGATTCAGCTCGGCGCGCAATTCTCGCAAACAATCCGAAGGCTGGTGCTTTCCGGGATATGGTCGCATTCGCGGCGCTCGCGGGTGCAGAGGCGGCCGCATTCGATGCCGGCATCGATCGCGCCCGCTTCCTCGGTACACCCGGGACTTCGCGCCGCCCCGCGGCAATCGCCACCGGTGGAGCGCTATCGGCAGATGCGGGCGTCGACCCATGCGCCTGTCTGCGTGTCGAAATCATTGTCGAGCCCGGACAGGAGGTCAGAATTGCAGCTCTGCTCGGTGCGGCGGACTCGCGCGAGGAACTCGACCAACTGCTTGCGCGCTATCGCATGCCGGGCGCGATCGCGAAAGCGTTTGCCGCCGTTCAAGACTTCTGGACCGCACACCACTCTCGGATGCAGATCGAGACGCCGATCCCCGCGATCGATCTCATGGTCAACGGCTGGCTCGCTTATCAAATCACGGTTTGCAGGTTGTGGGCTCGCAGTGCCTACTACCAATCGGGGGGCGCCTTCGGTTTTCGTGATCAACTGCAGGATGCCGCCGCACTCGTGCTCACGCAACCGGACGTGCTGCGAGACCAGCTGCAGCGAAGCGCGATGCACCAGTTCACCGAAGGGGACGTTCTGCATTGGTGGCACCCACCCGAGGGCGTCGGAATTCGAACGCGGTTCGCGGACGACTTGGTCTGGCTACCCTACCTCACGGCGCACTACGTCCGGGTAACCGGAGACCGCGCGGCACTCGAGGAAGTCCTGCCGTTCGTCGCCGGTCTGCAGCTTGCGCCCGGCGAGGACGAGCGATACTTCCTGCCGGACCGCAGCGATGTGGCCGAAAGTCTGTACGGGCATTGCGTCAAGGCTTTGGAGCGGGCCATGACCTCGGGTGTCCACGGCCTGCCGCTGTTCGGCGGCGGCGACTGGAACGACGGCATGAACCGTGTCGGTCACGACGGGCGCGGCGAAAGCGTGTGGATGGGCTTCTTTCTGGTCCAAACGCTCGCCGACTTCATTCCGCTCTGTCGCGAACGCAGCGAGTCCGATCGCGCAGCGCGCTTCGAGGCCTATCGCACCCGCCTCGTCTCGGCGCTCAACGATGCGGGATGGGATGGCGATTGGTATCGCCGCGGCTATTACGACAACGGTCATCCACTCGGCTCGGCGCTCAGCGACGAGTGCCAGATCGATGCGCTCGTGCAGGCGTGGGCCGTCATCTCGAAGGTGGCAACAGTGGAACGCGCCGCGGTAGCGCTCGATTCGCTCGAGAAGCGCCTCATCAGCGACGAAGATCGCCTGATCCGCCTATTGACGCCGCCCTTCGAGAGCACCGCGGAGGATCCGGGGTATATCAAGGGCTACGTCGCCGGTGTGCGCGAGAATGGCGGACAATATACCCATGCGGCGCTCTGGGTGGTTCGCGCGCTGGCCGAAGCGGGACGCCGCACGCGTGCCGCCGCATTGCTCGAGATGCTCAGTCCGGTGACGCACAGCGCCGACGCGGAGAGCGTCGCACGCTATCAGGTAGAACCCTATGTGATCGCCGCGGATATCTATGGAGTTGCGCCGCATGTGGGCCGCGGTGGCTGGACCTGGTACACCGGTTCGGCAGGCTGGATGCTGCGCGTATCCGTCGAAACCATACTGGGCTTCGGCATCGAAGCCGGCAAGTGGCTCACGCTTGCGCCTAAAATCCCCGACGAGTGGCCGGGCTTCAAGCTCTCCCACCGCCGGCCCGATGGAACGCGATATGAGATCCGCGTTGAGAATCCGCAGCGCGTTGCGCAATGCGTCACCAGTGCATCGATGGACGGCAATCCGATCGAAGTCGGCGCCGAAGGTCTGCGCATCCGTCTCAGCGATGACGAGCGCACGCACACCGTTCGCGTGGTGCTCGGCGCGTGCGAATGATTGCGAAACCGCTGCGCATCTGCATCGCCATTTGCGCTGTCGCGATCGCCTTCGCGGCATCGGCTCAGGGAGCGGGAGCGGGCACTGCAAATCGCGTCGAACTCACTGTGCGAGCGGGCGAGTCTGGATCGCCGTTCCCACATTATTGGGAGAATATGTTCGGCTCGGGCCGCGCGGTTCTCGCGCTACGCGACAGCTATCGCCGGGACCTGCGTTTCGTCAAAGCCGCTACCGGCTTTCAATACGTGCGATTTCACGGCATTTTGAATGACGAAGTAGGCTTTTACGACGTCGATAAAAAGGGGCGGCCGGTATTCAATTTTTCCTACGTCGATCAGATTTACGACGGCTTGCTTGCCGACGGCGTGCGTCCCTACATCGAGCTCAGTTTCATGCCGCAGAAGCTCGCACGCGACCCCAAGCAACTGTTCAGTTTCTGGTATAAGCCCAATATCTCGCCGCCGAGAGCCTACGCTCGATGGGACGCGATGATCGACGCGTTCGTCCGGCACCTCGTCGAGCGTTACGGCATCGATGAGGTGTCGACCTGGTACTTCGAGGTTTGGAATGAGCCGAACATCGGATTTTGGGGCGGCCGGCCCCGCCAGCCGAGCTATTTTAGGCTCTACGACCATACCGCTCGCGCCATCAAGAACGTGAGCCCGCAGCTGCGCGTCGGAGGACCGTCGACGGCGCAGGCCGCCTGGACGCGCGACTTTATCGAGCATTGCAAGAAAAACGGGGTGCCGGTCGATTTCGTGTCGTCGCACGTGTATGCGAACGACTTGACGCAAGACGTTTTCAAAAACCACATTCCGGTCTCGCGCGACCAGATGGTCTGCCGATCGGTGCGCAAGGTCAGCGACGAGATCCAACATTCGTCGATGCCGCGCCTGCCCTTGATATTCTCCGAGTACAACGCGAGCTATGCGAACGAACCTGACGTAACCGATACGGTTTACATGGGTCCGTGGCTCGCGACGACGATCAGTCAGTGCGACGGTTTGACGGAGGCCATGAGTTATTGGAGTTTCTCCGATGTGTTCGAAGAAGGAGGCGTGGTCAGAACGCCGTTCTACGGCGGATTTGGCGTTTTGGCCGAACATGGGATCGCCAAACCGGCTTTCAATGCGTTTGCACTGCTGCATCGTCTGGGTGAGACCCGCCTGCCGTCAGCCTCAGATTCGGCATTGATCACCAAACGATCGGACGGAGCGCTCGTGCTGGCCTTGTGGAACTATGCGGCGCCCGACGGTACCGGTGGAAAATACCATGTCCCACGTGCGCCAGGGCCGCCGACGACGTTTGTGCTCAGTGTGAGCGACGTTGCAAGCGAAGCGCGCGCGACGATTTGGCGATTGGACGAGGATCACGGCAACGTCCTCAAGGCCTTTGATGCGATGGGAAGGCCCGCGTTCCCGACCCGCGAACAGATCGCCGCACTCCAAGCGGCCGCGCAACTCGCGACGCCGGAGCCCATCGCGCTCACGAACGGCCAGCTCGAAGTGAGAATTCCCACGCACGGTCTGGCGCTCATCGAGATTCGCTGATCGGCGGCAGCAACAATACCGTTGCGAGCTGCAGTTTCGATCGATCCGCGCATGGTCCGACGAGTATCTCGACATGGCCCTGCTCGAATGTTGGCTTAAGATCCAAGTCGAGAAAGCGCAGTGCGTGTGCCGGCAACTCGATGCTGACGGTGCCGGTCTCTCCTGGTTGCAACGCGATCTTTCCGACTCCTTTGAGTTCGAGTATCGGTCGGGCCACGCTCGCGAGCCGGTCGTGCGTGAACAGAAACACGGTCTCTTCGGCAAAGTGTTTGCCCGTATTGGTGACCTCGATTCGAGCCGTGATCGTGTCGGTTACCGTGACTCGTTCCGGCGTCACTCGCAGATTGGCGAGCGTGAATCGCCCGTACGAGAGTCCGTGCCCAAAGGCGTAGAGCGGCTCATTGGCGCAGTCCAAATAACCGCTCGTGTATCGACCCTTGGAGCCCGCAGGTCTGCCGCTCGGCCTTTGAGCATAGAAAATGGGCAGTTGTCCGACCGCGCGTGGCCAGGTGAGCGGCGTGCGCCCACTCGGAGAGGCCCGTCCGGTCAAGACATCGCTGACGGCATTGCCGGTCTCATTGCCGAGGAACCAAGCGGCGATCAGGGCGTCGGCCGTTTCGGCGAGCCAAGGCACGATCAGCGGCCTGCCAGAGAACAAAATTACGGTGACGCGTATGCCGCGGGAGTGGGCACGCTCGATCACGGCTTCGGCAAGAGCGCGCTGTTGCCCGGGCAGGTCGGGAAACGCCCGACTGGCCGCCTCGCCGCTCATTGCCGCCGATTCGCCGAGGCATAGGAGAATCGCGTCGGCTGCGTTGCAAAGTTCCACGGCCGCCGCGATTCCGCTACGGTCCTCGCCCGCGATCTCGACGCCCTGCGCCAGCACGATCTGGGTCTGCGGCAAGGCCGCGCGCAAACCCGCCGCAACCGTGATTTGATCTTCCGGCATCGCCGCGGCCGGCCAGCAACCGCGCATCTCGGCAGAGGCGTCGGCAAGTGGACCGATGAGGCACAAACGGCGCGGCTTGCTCGGCAGCGGCAGTGTTTCTCGATCATTCTTCAGCAACACCAGCGCACGCGTTGCGACCGAGCGCGCAAGTAGCCGTCGCTGTGCGACCGCATGCGGTGTCGTGGTGTTGGCGGCGGTTCGATACGGATTGTCGAACAGGCCCAGACGGTGCTTGAGAATCAGCACTCGGCGCACCGAGACATCGATCTCGGCAATGGAAACCAGTCCACGCTCCAAGGCTACGGGCAGACCGCGGCGATAGGCGTCGGCCATCATGTCGATGTCGACGCCCGCCTTGAGCGCCAGCGTCGCCGCCGCCGGCAGATCCGCCGCGACGCCGTGGTGGATCAATTCACCGATTGCGTTGTAGTCGCTCACGATCACACCGTCAAAGCCGAGTTGATCGCGCAAACAATGTCGCAAAAGAGCCGCATTGGCGGTCATCGGCACGCCGGCAAGATCGGTAAACGCGGGCATGATCGCGGCGACACCCGACTCGATCGCCGCGACGAAGGCCGGCAAGTGGACTTCGCGCAGCGTGCGTTCGGAGATGTCGACCGAGGCGTATTCGCGGCCGGCGGTCACCGGCCCATAAGCGCAGAAATGCTTGGCGCACGCCGCGAGCGAGTCCGAATCGGCGAGACGAGCGCCCTGATAGCCGCGGACTTTGGCTCTCGCAAACTGCATGCCCACCCAGGGATCCTCACCCGGCGTTTCGGCCGAGCGTCCCCAGCGCGAATCCCGCGCAACATCCAGATTGGGCGCGAACGTCAGCGTCAGTCCGTCGCCGGCCGCCTCTTTGGCGGCTTCACGCGCGGTCAGTTCCCAGACACCTGGATCGAACAGAGCGGCCTCGGCCAGCGGGATTGGAAATAGTGTGCGGTGTCCATGCAGGATGTCGAGTCCAATCAGCAGCGGGATTCCGAGACGCGATTGCTCGACCGCGACGCGTTGCATCTCGCGAATGTGGCCGGCGCCCATGAGGTTCAGCAGATTGCCGATTTCACCGGATTTGATCGATGCAGTCGAGTCAGCCGCGATTACCGGGCCTGAAATCGCATCATGCGCGGCCGTCATCGTGAGTTGCCCGAGCTTCTCCGCGAGCGTCATTTCGCCGAGCAGTCGATCGATCCGGTTCATCCCGAAGCGGCCCTCAAAGGCACTGCGCTCACGTGCGTACCGACGCAAAATCTGGCCCGCGCCGGCGCCGCATCGCTGCGCGTGATTTCACGAGCGGGTACGGCGGGATTCACACCTATGTTTCGATCAGTCGAGTTAGAATTCATTGTAATGTGTTTTCGCTATTAACACCATAGAGTATTGATATTACGAATATTAATAGCGGCATAGACTACCGCATGTACACCGCTGCAATCCAGCTGTTCCCCGAAATATCGACGTCGCAGATTCCATAGCCGCTACGCTGCAATCGCGGCCGGCGCCATGCCGATTGGCAGTATAGTTGCCTGGTTTCTCCTGAGGAGTCGAATCATGGATCCGGACGCATTGAACGAGCAGATCAGCAAACTACATGAGGAACTCGCGAACGTTCGACGTTTGGAACCCCGATCGAGCCAGTTGCTCGGCGAAATCATGCTCGACATTCAGCGATTGACCGCGACACCGGCGATCGCTACGGCCGCTCCGTCGGCGGCATCCCTACCCGATCGACTCGAGGAAATTGCGGTGCGATTCGAGGCCGATCACCCGACCCTCGCGGCCAGTTCTCGGCGCCTCGTCGACCTTCTGGGCAAAGCAGGATTGTAATCCTCGAGCCTCAGCTGCCGGCCGCACGCATGGCTTCGCTGCCGGCGCGTGCCTCCGGCCTCTCGGGCGCGAGGAGACACCAGGTATCGAGGTATTCGCGACGACCTTGCAACTTGATCCTTCCCAAGTGAGCCGATGGATCAGCGAGGGTTTCGCCGCCGGCAGGTTCATGTACCGGCCATCGCCCGCAAGAATTGACGATCGAGGACATCAGCACTTCACCATCGCGGGCGCGGCCGGACAGCAGAGTCGCGACATTCACGGCATCACCGATGAGCATCGGCTGTGCGTGGCCGGGTGGGCCAAAAGCACCGATCGCAACGTCGCCTCGATGCATACCTAAGCCGATCCCGGCGGTAATCGAGAGGCTTCTTTTCCAGGATTCCCTGAGCTTTGCGAAACGGCGCTGTATCGTGCCCGCCGCCAGCAACGCATCGTTGCTATGCGTGTAGCGCAAGTCGCAGACACCGAAGGCCGCGGTTGTTCCGGTATCCGAGACGCGAAAAATTTGGCCGCCGTATTGCAGAACGGCGCGGGTGAATAGTGCGAAAAATTCACCCAGGATCGGCACCAGTTTGACCGGCGAGAAATGCTCGGCGAGTTCCGTGTAGCCGCGCAAATCCGCGACCAACAAGGTCGCCGTGGTCGATTCCGCCAGGATCGGATGGGCTACCTTTTGGATCAGTGAGATGCCCGTCGTTGAGTAGATCGGTATCGTGAGCATGATTCCATCCCCTCATTGCAAGCACCGCAAGTTCGAGCTGCCGCTGCATTGTATCATCGTGCAATGATCGCCCCGGCCGCACAAAACATGGATCTGCTCAAGCGTGTTGCACGCAGCGCGATGCTCGCGCGCGGTCTGTTGCCCGATTTCTCGAGCGCAGCGCTCGCGCAGGCACGATCGGTGACCGCAGCTGCCACCGCGGGCGGCGCCGAAGTGCGCGACCTGCGCGGCCTGTTGTGGGCGTCGATCGACAACGATGATTCGCGGGATCTCGATCAGCTTTCGGTGTCTGAGACGCTGCCCGCCGGGGCCGTGCGGATTCTCATTGCGATTGCCGATGTCGATGCGATCGTTCGGCGGAATTCGCCAATCGACGTGCATGCGCGCGCCAACACGACCTCGGTTTACACGGTTCCGCAGATCTTTCCGATGTTGCCGGAAAACCTCTCAACGGACCTCACGTCATTGGCGCAAGATCAGGATCGCATTGCAATTATTACCGAGATGACCGTCGAGGCCGACGGCACGCTGGGCGCCTGCGCACTCTATCGGGCATGGGTGCGTAATCGTGCCAAACTTGCCTACAACGGGGTCGCCGCATGGCTAACGGGCACCGGACCTGCGCCGGCTCGCATCGCAGGTGTGGCCGGACTAGACGCCCAGTTGCGTGTTCAGGACGCCGTCGCGCAAGCACTCAAGGCAATCCGTCACGTGCACGGTGCCTTGACGCTGGAATCGACCGATGCGCTGCCGGTGTTCGACGGACTGACGCTCAGCGACCTGCGACCCGGCGAAAAGAATCGAGCCCAAGAACTCATCGAGGATTTCATGATTGCCGCCAATGGTGTCACTGCGCGCTATCTCGCGAGTCAAGGATTGCCGACCTTGCGACGCGTGCTCAAGACGCCGAAGAATTGGGTGCGGATCGTCGCGCTCGCCGCCCAATGCGGCGAAATCCTGCCGGCAGAACCCTCTGCGTCGGCGCTCAACGTGTTTCTGACCAAACGTCGCGAGCTTGATCCGTCACATTTTGCTGATATGTCGCTATCCGTGATCAAGTTGTTGGGGCGCGGGCAATATTTACTTGAGCTTCCAGGGCAGAAGACCGAGGGGCATTTCGGACTCGCAGTCAGCGACTATACGCATGCGACGGCGCCCAACCGGCGTTTCCCGGATTTGCTGACGCAGCGCTTGCTCAAAGCATCCTTGGGCGGCGTTGCGATCGAATATTCGGCCGACGAGCTGCAGGAGCTGGCCGCGCATTGCACCAAGCAGGAGGACAATGCGGCCAAGGTCGAACGCCAAGTCAGTAAGTCTGCGGCCGCCATGCTGCTCGCGCCGCGCATCGGCGAATCGTTTGATGCGATCGTCACAGGCGCTGCGGATAAAGGAACCTGGGCACGGATCACGTCGCCCACGGCCGAGGGCAAGGTCGTCAGCGGCTTTGCGGGCTTGCAGGTCGGCGATCCGGTGCGTGTCAAGCTCGTCGAGACGAACATTGAACGCGGATTCATCGACTTCGAACGGTTGCGGTAATTCCAATGCAAAACAAGATCACACCCAGCACCCCTGCACTCGCTTACGAGGATCCGGAATTCCTGAGCAGCGATGCAGGACGGCCGATCCGAATCCTGACCGAGTACCTCGAGCCGCTGCAGCGCTTGCGCAGCGCCAACATCCACGACACGATCGTCTTTTTCGGTTCGGCCCGCCTGTCGAGCGAGGGCCCGCTGGGCCGCTACTACCGGGACGCATGCGAGTTGGCGCGTTTGCTGACGCTCTGGTCGAAAAGCCTGCCGTCGCCGGCGCATCGATACGTGGTCTGTTCCGGCGGCGGAGGTGGCATCATGGAGGCGGCCAATCGCGGCGCCTCCGATGCCCAGGGTCAAACGATCGGACTCAACATCAGCCTGCCGCACGAGCAGCTGCCGAATCCCTATGTGACGCGCGGGCTTTCATTCGAATTTCATTACTTTTTCATGCGCAAGCTGTGGTTTGCGCACATGGCGCGCGCCCTCGTGGTATTCCCCGGCGGCTTCGGTACGCTCGATGAACTCACCGAGATTCTCACACTTGCCCAAACTCGCAAGCTCGAACGTCCGATTCCGGTGCTGCTCTACGGCACCAGCTACTGGCACGAGATCCTCAACTTCGAAGCCTTGGTGCGCCACGGCATGATCGACCGCAAAGATCTCGAGCTCTTCGAGTACGCAGACGACCCCGCTGTCGCGTTCGCGCTGCTGCAGAATAAGCTGCAAGCCGAATCCGGCCGCCCAGGCCCGGGCTTTGCGCACTCGAGGACACGGCAATCGCATGCAGGCTGAGACGGGTGCGTGGATGGGCGCAAGCTGACGTGTCCGCATCGGAGCTCGCAATCGAGACGCGCGAGTCGATCCGCCCCAATTCCTCACCATTGCCGAAAGTTGGTCCGGTCAAGCGCGGATCAAATCTTGTCGAGGTTCGCGCCGATCGATAGATCCGTCAGCATTACCTCATCACCGGAAATCAATCCCGCCGCATTGCCCTCATCCGTGTCGAGGTGTAATTCGAGCCTGAACGCAGGCGATGCGCGTACGATGACGTCGCCGAAGATCGTGCGGCGATTATTGCGGATCACCGCGACCGCCACCCGGTCTTGGTCCTTGAGGCCAAGTACCTCGGCGTCGGTGACGCTCATGTGAATGTGGCGCAACGCGCAGATGACACCATGATCGAGGGTGACCTTTCCCGCGGGTCCTGTGATGCAAATGCCCGGTGTGTCCTTGAGATCTCCGGACTCGCGCAGCGGCGCATCAACACCCAGGATGATCTCATCGGTGCGCGCAAGTTCGACCTGATCCTCGGATCGTGGTGGACCGACGACACGCACTTTCGTCAAGTGCCCACGCGGCCCGGTGAGGCTCACGGTCTCATTGGCAGCATATTGGCCGGGTTGACGCAACGGCGCATGCACGCTGAGCTCGTAGCCTGTGCCGAACAGCTGCTCGACCGAGCGCTGCGTCAAGTGCACGTGCCGTGCCGAGATCGCGATAGGAATTAGCGCCGGGAGCGGTTTGGTGGAGCTTCGCATGCACGCGACCTCGGTAGAATCGGGCTGTTCGTACCAGAGTACCTAGATGAGCGGTGGCGAGTTCTTCGGCGCCGCAATTTCATGGACCGCTCTTTTCCCGTTGCGATAGGTCATTTGCGTCTCCTGCCGCTGCTGTTGATGTGCAATGTGCCGCATCCAGGGCACGCGGAGAATTCGGAGTTGTACGTACCGCAGCGATCCCGCGGCCGGGAGGATTCCTTAGGGCACCCGCGGATCGGTATCTGCGAGAAATACGTAGTCGCCTGCGCGTAAGCCCGCAGCGGCGCCGTCTTCGGCGTCGACATGCAGTTCCAATTGAAAGCCCGGCGCGACGCGCACGATGACGTCTTGAAACAACGGCTCCGCCGTCAGCGCGCGGGACACGACATTGACGCGGTCCTCATCTTTGATATTCAATCGCGCCGCATCGGTTGGACTCATATGGATATGGCGCAACGCACGGATCACGCCGCCACTGAGCGTCGCGCGAGCGCGCGGGCCCTCGATCACGATGCCGGGCGTGCCGCTGAGGTCCCCGGACGCGCGGGCCGGCGCGTCGATGCCCAGCGTCGCTGCCGCGAAACCCGACAGCTCCACCTGATTGTGGGAGCGCGGTGGGCCGATGACGCGGATATTCGAAAGGCGGCCACGGGGCCCGATCAAGGTCACGACCTCCTCGGCCGCGAATTGCGAGGGCTGCGATGCCGGCGATTTGACGTGTAGCCGGTACTTATCGGAAAACAATTCCTCGATCACCGAGGCAGTGAGGTGCACATGCGGCGCCGATAAGACGACTGGAATGCGCATCGATGCGCGATCCTGGGGCGAAGCGTGCACGAATTCGGCCATGCTCAGTGACCCAACCCCGCGGCGCGAGGATATCCGATCGACTGGGCAAAGGTCACGAACTGCCCTTCCGGCAGTCCCAGACGCCTCGCCAGCGCCGCGGTGTCCACTGCGCCACGAAACACCGTGCCGAGATGTTCCGATGCGCAATAGAGATATACATTTTGGCCGATGAAGGCGGCGTCGACGCTGGCATACAAACGTCGATCCTCGGCGCCGATGTCCTGCATGCGCTCCCCATGGGCGACATAGATGAACTCGACCGGCGCGATCGCGACGAAATCCTGGGCGCCGGTTTGCCGCCGGATATCCTCGGCGAGATGCGGCAGCAAGCGGTGGGCCTTCGCGTCATAGAGCCAGACGCCGGCATCGGTCGCCACATAAATATCCATGACCATGACATGCCGCCAGTACGGGGCCGTCCGGTCGCCGTTGGAGCGATTGATACCGAAGGCCGCCCATAGCAAGTCGGAGAGCAGCTGCGCCGGCAGCGGCCGATCCGCGTATTCTCGCGTCGAATGCCTGGCATGCAAGGCGTCGAATAGGGGCATGCCGCCGGACACTGCGGGCCGCGGCAATGCAAGCTCGCGCAGGACGGATACTTCCCCATTGACGACCGCGGCGAGCGATGCACAGGCTGCGGTATCGTTGCTCTCGGGCGTAGCGTTGGAAACCTGACTCATAGTCAATCCTCCTGTAGTCGACCGCCATCTTGCGCGCTGTCGACCCATTGTCCTATGCGGAATCATGCTTAGGGCGTTGCGGCTCCAACCAGGGAATGCCGCGGGTCGGCCGCGCGCCGCGCTGCGCAAATCGCGGCTGCTGTGGACATCCCGGATCGTGCAGGGCAATCCCCGCATCGCCGCAGCGCTGCGAATGCGCTAGGGTTCTATGGTGATGAACCGCGATAAACGTCTGGATGGCAACGCCGACGATCAGTCCCGCGGCTTCGCGGTACGCGAGCTGTTATCGCCGGCAGCCTATCCGCATGCGGTATCGGGCCTGCGCCTGCACGAGACCCATCTGTCTTGGGTAATTTTGACCGGTGATTTCGCCTACAAGATCAAGAAAGCCGTGCACTTCGAGTATATCGACACCATGAGCCTCGCACGAAGGCTCGAACTATGTCGCGAGGAACTGCGGCTCAATGCACGCCTCGCCGCGGACCTGTATCTCGATGTCGTGCCGATAACCCGCGATTCCGGGGGCCTGCGCATCAAGGGGTCCGGCACAGTCGTCGACTACGCGGTTTGCATGCGTCAATTTGACTCCTCGCAGGAACTGCGTGCGTTGCTTGCCAGCGGCGACATCGATGTCCGCGAAATCACTGCGCTCGCCGAACGCATCGCTCGATTTCATGGCGACGCCGCGATTGCGCCGCCGAGCCAATTCTTCGAATACACCGGCCAAATGCGCGATGCCATGCTCGGCACGCTGTCGGCGCTACGCAGTCATGCGGCCGACGCCGCAGCCCCGGCGGAACTCGAGCGCCTCAGCGATTGGGCCGCGCAGTTCCTGCATGCGGCGAGCGAGCGACTGCATTTGCGGGAGCAGACGGCTTGCGTGCGCGAATGTCACGGTGACCTGCACGCCGGCAACATCGTGCGTTGGCGCGGCGTGCTGACGCCGTTCGATTGCCTCGAGTTCGATCCGAAGCTGCGCTTCATCGATGTGCTCAACGACGTCGCCTTCCTCGTCATGGATCTCATGAGCCACGGTCGCGACGATCTCGGCGTCACGTTCCTGAATCGCTATTTGGAATGCACGGGGGATTACTCGGGCATGCCGCTGATCTCGTTCTACGCCGTCTATCGTGCCGTAGTACGCGCGATGGTCGATGCGCTGGCGATCGAAAACGCGGCCAGGTCCGCGCCACAGCTCCGCGAACGCCTGCGTGCCCGGATGCGCACAGCGCGCGAATTAACCGAAAGAACCGCGCCCCTGTTGCTGCTCATGCATGGACCATCGGGCTCGGGCAAGTCGCATTTCAGCGAACGCTTGATCGGGCCCTTGGCCGCGGTCCGGGTTCGCTCGGACGTCGAACGCAAGCGGATCGGCCACAATGACCACCGTGTTGCGAACACCGGCTATCGGCAGGGCCTTTACGAGCCGGGCCTCACGAACCGAGCCTATGCGCGCTTGCTCGAGTGCGCACAGCAATGCATCGAGGGGGGCTTCAATACGATCATCGACGCGGCGTTCTTGAGTCACAGTACCCGCAGCGCCTTTCTGGATTTGGCCGCGAGCAGCGGTATCCAATGCGTGATTCTCGACTGCAAAGCGGACGACTGGGTTCTCGAGCACCGTCTCAAGCAACGCGCCCAAGATCGCCGCGATGTTTCCGACGCCGGGCCGGAAGTGCTACGGCGGCAATTGCGCGACCAGGAACCCTTGAGCGACAGCGAGCGTGCCTCGTGCATCGAGGTCGCGACCTCCGCCACGTCGGCCTTGTTGGAGACGCTCGCGGCGATTCGCGCGGTTCGTCGCCCAGCCGGCGTTTAAGCCTGCAACAACCATTGCGTGGCCGCCTCAGGCCGCCGCCGGGCTCGCGCATTGCGGAGCGCCGCGGCTCACTGCGGGCTTTCCGTATTGTCAGCCCGACCCCAGCGAGGAGAATTCAGCCCATATCGCTTCAAGAGAGGGCCGGGCGGGTATGGGTGGAATTTTACGGGTCGCCTACAAGCTGCTGATCAATGATCGTGCGAAATATGCGGCGCTGCTGATCGGCATCACGTTCGCGGTCTTTCTGATGATCGAAATGACCTCGCTATTCGCCGGCATCCTGAGTCGCTCCTCGGCCACGGTCATCAATATCGGCGCCTCGGTCTGGGTCATGGACCCGGCGATCCAAACGGTCGCAAACACGATCCCATTGCCGGACTACGTGCTCGACGAGGTGCGCAGCATTCCCGGCGTCAAATATGCGGTACCACTGTACTCGGGCAGCGCGCTGCTCAAATTGCACAACGGCACCTATCAAGCGGCCAACGTGATCGGCCTCGACGACACGAGCTTGTTCGGCCGGCCGCAGTTGCTCGGCGGCAACATCGCCGACATCTATGGCGAGAACGCGTTCATCGCGATCAACGACTCGGAGTTCTACAAGCTCGGCAACCCCACGATCGGCACCGAATTCGAACTCAACGACCACCGCGGCGTGATCGTCGGCACCGCCAAGGTTGCCTCGAGCGGCCTTTTCGGCGTTCCGACGCTCTACACCACCTACAACCGCGCGCTGCAATACATCCCCAACACGCGCTTCACGATTTCGTATCTGCTGGTCGAACCGAAGAGCGCGTCCGACGTGGCCGCGATCAAGCAACAGGTCGCCAAGGCCGGCTACCTCGCGCTGACCAAGGATGAGTTCATCGCAAAGATCTCACGCTTCTATATGTTTCAGACCGGCATCGGCACCAACATGATGCTGATGACGATCATCAGCTTCATCATCGGGCTGTCGATATCCGGGCAGACGTTTTATACCTTCGTGATCGAAAACCTCGATAAATTCGGCGCGCTCAAGGCAATCGGCGCCAAAGGACGCGAACTGATTTCGATGATTCTGTTCCAGGCCTCGTTCGTGGCGTTGACCGGCTACGGCATCGGGGTCGGCCTATGCGCGCTGATCATCTGGCTCGCGCGGCTGAACATCCCCGATTATGCCGCGATCATCACGTTCCCCAATCTCGGACTCGCGTTCGTCATGGTGGTGATCATTGCGGCCATCTCGAGCTACGTCGGCGTGCGCAAGGTGCTCAAGATCGAACCCTTCGACATCTTTCGGGGATGAGCATGGCGAAGATCGCAATTCAAGCGGTGGGTCTCACGAAGTGGTTCGGCGAGGGCGAGGCCAGGACCAATGCGGTCAAAGAAGTGAGCTTCGATGCGCACTTCGGGGAAATGCTCTACGTCGTCGGACCATCCGGCAGCGGCAAGACCACGATGCTCAGCATGGTCAGCGGTATCCTGCGCCCGAACGGCGGCAGCGTGAAGATCGAAGAGCAAGACATTTGGTCGATGTCGAACGACGCGCTCGCGGACTTCCGCTTGCACAAGATCGGCTTCGTATTCCAGGACTATCACCTGTTTCCGCGGCTCACCACGGTCGAAAACGTCGCGATCCCGCTGATATTGCAGAAGCGCTTGTGGGATGACGCGCTCAAGGAGGCGGCGCTCAATCTCGACATCGTCGGATTGAAAGCACGCGCCGAATTGCCACCCGTGAAATTGAGCGGTGGCGAGCAACAGCGGGTCGCAATCGCGCGCGCGATCGTGAGCCGCCCGGATATCTTGATTTTCGACGAACCGACCGCGTCGCTCGATGGCGATACGGGTCGCAACATCGTGCGTTTTGTTCGCGAGCACATCCTCTCGGATCAGCGCTGCATCATCATCGTCACGCACGACAGCCGAATCTATGAATTTGCCGACCGCATCGTTCGGATGGAGGACGGCAAAATTACCGGATTCGACAAGGAGAATTTGGATGCGCAGTAAGCTAATTTTTATCGTTTCCGGGATCGGGCTCGCACTCGCGCTGTTCAGCGCATTCCTCTCGAGCCAGCAGCCGCCGGCGCAAAAGCCCGCATTCAATCCGGCCGCGAATCCTTATTCAAAAGGCATTTACGCGCAAGGCATCATCGAGAGCGCGCAGGAGCACGGCGAGAACATCAACATTTATCCCGAGGTTCCGGGTCCGATCACCGAAGTGCTCGTGACCGAAGGCGCCCACGTGCGCCGCGGCGACCCGTTGCTGCGCATCGACGATTCGGTGCAGCGGGCCACCGTCGAGCAGCAGAAGGCGCAGGCGGACGCCGCGCGTACGCTGCTTGCGGAGCTCAAAGCCGAGCCGCGGCGCGAGACGCTCGACGTTGCGTTGGCGCAGGTTGAGAACGCCAAGGCCACGCTCAAGAATGCGCAGGATCAGCTCGCCAAGCAGGAACATTCCTACGCGATCGATCCGAAATCGATCAGCCGAGACGCGCTCGACAATGCCCGCAACGCCGAAAAGATCGCGGCCACGAACCTCGAGGTCATCGACAGGCAATATCAACTGACCAAGGCCGGCGCCTGGAGCTACGATATCGAGAACCAGGAGCGGCAATACACGGCCTTGGAGCGTGCCTACACAGCAGGCGCGGCGCTGCTGGCCAAATACACGATCAAAGCCCCGGCGGACGGCATCGTGCGCTCGATCCAAGCATCCGCGGGCAGCTACGTCTCGTCGGCCGGCGCCTACGACAGTTATACACAGGGCATGGATCCGCTGATCGTCATGGGCGCGCCCGATGATCATTTGCAGGTGCGCGCCTATATCGACGAAATCCTGATCGATCGGCTGGCCGACCCGGCGAATTTGAGCGCGGAAATGTTCATACGCGGGACCGAGAAACACGTGTCGCTGAGCTTCGTGCGCACGCAGCCCTACGTGAGCCCGAAGATCGAGCTGTCCGATGAGCGTCAGGAACTCGTCGACGTGCGCGTACTGCCGGTCATTTTCCGATTCGACAACCCGAAGAGCCTCAACGTCTATCCAGGGGAACTCGTCGATGTATACGTCACCGCGAAATAGAGGAGCGGCACGCAGCCGGCGAGTCATCGCAGCGCTCGCCTGCTTGCTGTCGAGTTGCGCGGTCGGCCCGAGCTTCCATCGCCCTGCGCCGCCGCCGGTCACACATTATTCGCCCGATGCGGATCCGACCACGACCGTTGCCGCCGGCGGCAGCGCGCAACAATTCGCGCCCGGTGCGGCGCTCGCAGCCGATTGGTGGCACTTGTTCCATTCGGCGCAACTCGATGCGATCATCGCCGAAGCCATCGCGAAGAATCCCGGACTCGAAGCGGCACAAGCAAGCCTGCGCGCAAGCCACGATCAATTGCGCAGTGGCTACGGCATCTTTTTTCCGGCAGTCGACGCCGATGCCGCGGCAACGCGCGAGCGCTATACGAGCATCGATATCGGCCAGAATTCACCGGGCGCGGTATTCAATCTGTTCACGCTGTCGGCTTCGGTCAATTACGCACTCGACGTGTTCGGCGGCAATCGGCGCATGATCGAGGGATTGCACGCCGACCTCGACATCGCCAAAGCAACCGAACAGGCGACCTACTTGACGCTCGCGTCCAATATCGCCGATACGGTGATTGCCCGGGCCGGATACGGCGCCGAGATCGAGGCGACGCAGCGGCTCATCAGTATGCAAGCCGAACAAGTGCGGCTTGCCGAGATTCAAGCCGATGCCGGTACGGTTCCCTTTTCGACGGTCTTGAGTCTGCGCACCCAGCTCGCCAGCTACGAGGCGAGCGTTCCGCAGCTCGAACAGAAATTGACGCAAAGCGATGATTTGCTCGCAGCGCTCTGCGGCCACACACCGGCCGAATGGCGCGCGCCGGATATTGCACTCGCGGACCTCGTGCTGCCGACGGAGCTGCCGGTCACCCTGCCGTCGGAGTTGGTCCGCCAGCGTCCGGATATCCTTGCGGCCGAAGCGGCTGCCCATGCCGCGAGCGCACAAATCGGTGTTGCCACTGCGGCGATGCTACCGAGCTTCACGTTGAGCGGCGCCGCAGCCGGAGTCAGCAACTCGAGCAGCAAGCTATTTCCCTCAAATGGCCGGCCCTGGAGTCTCGGTGCGGACGCCAGCGTACCGGTATTTTCGGGCGGGACGCTCTGGTACAAGCGCAAGGCCGCGATCGATACCTATCACCAATCGATGGCGATCTACCGTCAGACGGTTCTCGGTGCCTTCGATCAGGTCGCCGATACGCTGCGGGCGCTCGACCACGATGCACGGACGCTCGCCGCGGACGACGTTGCGTTGGCGAGCGCGACCCAGGCATTGCAGTTGATTCAGGCCAATTACGAGTCCGGCCTCGTGACCTATCTGGACGTCTTGAATGCAGACGCACAATACGCCCAGGCGCAGCTCAACGACATCCAAGCGGTTGCCGTACGCCACCAGGACACCGTGGCGCTGTTCGCGGCCCTCGGCGGTGGCTGGTGGAACTCCGCCGCCGGCGCGCCGCCGGCGGATGCCGCCGCAGAGCACTGACGAATTGACGAATACCCAAAATAGCGGTATTTAGAAAAGGGCCAGGGGCGAAATCGGCGCTCATTCCAAGTAGGGAAGCTTGAGAGGTATGCCGGCATGACACATCCCGTGTTCCTCAGAGATGAAGTGATCGTTTACGATGATCTCGTTCGCGGGGCAATGAAGAAACGCGAGACGATTTTTGGCACGATCTATTTCGATCTCGAAGTCGGCCACGTGCATTTTATCCAACGCTGGAAATACCACTTCGAGCTCGATCAACGATGGGTGCCCAAGCATCAGACGGCTGCCTCTTGGGGCAATGACGAAGAGTGCAATTTCCATATCGCGGCAACGACCTTGATCTGGAAATTTTGGGATTCGTCGCCCAAATTACCTCTCGGCAGCGATCCGAGCTTGTTCGGAATCGTCAATTTGTTGAATTCAGACCGATCGACGCTGTCGATTGCGGTCACGGGTACTGGCGAGCTCGCAAAGAAGTTCTCGGGACGCAAATTGGATATCGACTTCGACGTCGCAATTTCCGTTTCTCGGCCGCATTATTTCGTGAACGTCAAGAAAATGCTGCCCGGTCACGAACTGCGCTCCTTCGTCGATTACAACAATCGCACGATCAATCTCGCCAAGCAGGATATCGAGACGACTTCGGTGCAGCAAGAGGGCCGAAATCCCGCAACCAACGATCAATTCGTCACGCTGCCCCATGAATTCGGCCATGCGATCGGCTATGGCACCGACGAGTACACGGCGGGCGCCGGCAAGCGCAAGGATATCGACAGTCTCATGAACATCGGCCGAGAGACTCGGCCGCGGCACTTGCGTTTCATCCAGGACCAATTGAATCAGATGTTTCCCGGCACGCAGTTCGCAATTTCCTGACGGCCGTTCGACTCACCGATCTTAAACCCGCTATTGCGGCGGCGGGCAGCGGGTGGTGCCGGTATCTGCGGCAACGTTCGGGTACAGCGCGAGCAGGCGGCGCATGACCCCGTTGGTCCAGCCGAATCCGTCCTGCGTCGGATATTCGCCCCCGCCCCCGCCGCGCCCCGGGTTGATCACGTCGTATTTTTCGACGAGCTTGCCGGTGCGCGCATAGACCAGACTGACGTTGCGCATCCACCTGCATGCGATCGCGGCAGCCATCGCGGGATTCCCATAGCTACGCAAGCCGACGATCGCGATCCATTGTAGCGGCGCCCATCCGTTGGGTGCATCCCACTGCTGGCCGGTGTCGAGCGTCGTCGTCACGAGGCCACCGCGCTTGAGCAAGTGTTGCCGGACCCGCTTCGCCACCGCCGCCGCTTGGCGCGTCGATGCCAACTGGACGAACAGCGGATACATCGTCGCGGCCGTGAGTTGCGTTTGCCGCACGGCCCTCGACCATCGATAGTCGAAATACGCGCCGCGGGATTCATCCCAAAGATACCGGTTGATCGCGGCGCGCCGCGTCGCCGCACGCGCGGTGAATTCCTGGACGCAGCCGCGCTCGGAGCGGCGCTCGCAACCGGCGCGTATCGCGTTTTCGAGGCCGTAGAGCAGGCTATTGAGATCGATCGGCAGGATCTCGGTCGTGTCCATCGTCGCGCGCGTATGGGCATCGCCGAACCATCGGGAACTGAAATCCCAGCCGCTCTCGGCGGCCGCGCGAATATTGCGGTAAAGCGTAGCCGGCTGCCGGCCGCTCGAGCGGGCGAGCGTCACGTCGTCGCGGTAGGCCTCGTCGCGAGGGCTGTCGAGATCGTCCCAATAGCGATTGAGCAGCGCTCCGTCCGGCAGCGCGACGAGCCGCCGGTATGCGCTGCCCGGCTTCAGATCCCGCTCGCCGTCCATCCAAAATGCATATTCGCGCTCGAGCTCGGGTAAATACCGGGCGTAGCTCGCAGCCGGATCCTCGTGCGTGAGCAGTCCCACCATTTCGAAGAAGAACGGCGGCTGCGAGCGACTCAGGTAATAGCTGCGCGCGCCGTTCGGTATGTGTCCGTAGGTATCGATGAAGCTCGCGAAATCCGTGACCATGTCGGCGATCAGATCGCGGCGGTTGCTCGCGTCGAGACCGAGCATCGTGAAATAGGAATCCCAATAATAAATCTCGCGAAATCGGCCGCCGGGCACGACATACGGCGCAGGCAGCGGCAACAGCGAGGCGTAACGCGGAGCTTCCGTGGTTCGTCGCGTCAATTGGTCCCACAACCGGTCGATGTGGGCCACGATGGACACATCGGCGGGCGGCGAACGCGCGGAGTCGGCCGCCGCAGCCGGCACGAAATGCGCATCGACGAAATGCCGCAGATCATCCGGCGATACCGGGTGGACCTGCCGATAGGCATCGAGTATCTCTGCAGGGCTCGCCGTGGGTACCGCGTCTGCAAATGCCTTGCCGTCGGCAAACACCGGCGCGGTCTGAACCGCGGCAAACAGCTCACCGAACAGGACCTGCGGTGTTTGCGGGTATGGCGCCGGCGGCGCAAGCGTAGGCTCGCAACGGAGCGCGGCGAGCGGCAGCACTGCGAGAACGAGTGCCGCACCGAAGCTGCGGTTCAGCCGTGGGCTTCGTGTCTTCAGCATGGCTGCCCGCGCGCACTCACCTGCGACAGGCCGGACGCTAGCGTTGGCTGCGCTGCAAACGCGCGCGCCCGGCTGCATCACGCGCAACCACGATGTCATAGCGGTGGCCGCGCAACGCAATATTTTGCAATGTCAGGCTCTTCCACTGGTCGGGCAAAACCGGTGGGTATGCCTCCACCAAGCCTTCCTCGCGCAGCCGCAAGCCCGTGAAGCCATAGACGAGACTTTGAATGTAACCGCCCGAGCCCGTGATGAAATATCCGGTGTTGTTGGTAGCGGTTTCAGTTCGCACATTAAACGGCGGCTTGAGCGTACCCCCGGTGAAGTTGTCCTGGAACCAGGCGGTGGCATCGGCTGTCGCGCCGATCGTTGCAGCCGCGACAGACCGCGGCTCGAGACCCATGCTGTCGGAGATTCCGTGGGCGCGAGTTTCGGGCGACACCGCGCTCGCATAGTCATTGCGCCGCAACTGCATGCTCATCGGCAGATCGAGTGAGGGAAAGCTCAGCAGCAGTGTGCTATCGCTGCGTGCGTCCTCATCGAGCTGAACCGAAGGGTCGAATTTCAGATGATGCTCGAGGGTTCCACCGGTGGGTATGTAGAGCCGGCGCGCAATATCGGCCCAGCGCGGATCCGGTCGTTCGCCGACGAGCGCCGCTGCGCTCACCGCAACTGCAAGCGCCTTTGCCGCGGAGGCGTTCGTGAAGGTGTCGTTCGGGACGTCGCTGTACGACTCGCTTACCGAGGTGACCTTGAGAATCTCGTAACGATGTCGTTGCGGGACATAGGTCGCGCGGCTGGCCCAGAATCGCGCAAGCTCCCGGATCACGGGCCAGCCGGCATTCTTGAGCCAATCGAGGTCCCGTGTCGCAAGATAATATTGCCACTGCGCGATTGCGATATCGGCGTCGACATGTATTTCGCGCTCGCCGAGGATATAGGCCGAATGCGGCGTCTGCTCGCTGCCGTTCTGCGGATCGGACTCCCAGGGATACATCGCGCCGTCCAAATGACGCTCGTGCGCGCGCGATTGCGCCGCCGCGAGCGTGCGAGTCCGAAACATCACCAGGGACTTGGCGCGTTCCGGGTGCAACAGCAGCAGTGCCGGAAACATCCAGGTATCGCTGTCCCAGAATGCATGGCCGGCGTAGCCGGGCGTGATCGCGCAGGCGCCCAGCGGCCACGCAGTATCCGCCGTCGAACTCGAGAGCAAATAGTAGAGTTCCGAGTGCACGGCCTGCTGGGCGCGGGGATCGCCATCGATTACGATGTCGCTCTGCCAGAGCTGCTGCCAGGCGGCGCGATGCTCGGCGAGCAATTGATCGAAGCCCTCCGTGCGCGCCGCCTTCGCGAGCTGCAAATCCGCGCTCGCGTCGCCACCCCAGCCCTCACGCGAAAACGCGACGAATTTCGTGAATCGATAGGTTTGATTCTTGCTGACCTTGACGCTGAGGTTCACGGCCAGGCGATACGGGCTGCGGTAGATGCTGACCGCTTCCGCAACGAGGTCCGCCGGCAGGCCGATCGTTGCCGCTTGGCCCATCGCGAGTCCCTGTTCAGCGCGGCCCTGCAGCCATAGTGCGAGACTCTGCACATCGCCCTCGCTCGTCGACAGGTGCGTGTCGCCGTGGTACCAGACCGCGGCGCGATCGGGTGTTGCGGGCGGTATCGGCTCGCGGCTCTGGCCTTGCGCCGCCATCTGCTCTTCCATCTGCTCGCCGCTCTGCTTCGCGAGTGCAAATCGAGGCTGGTATGGCGCCCAGAGATTCATCGCGAACGACAATTGAATGACGCCGTCAAAATCGGGCGTGATCGCGAGACGCGTCGCCGCCAAATGCGGGTTCGCTTGATCGACGAAGGTTACGACCTCGACGGCCGTGTGCCGGGGTCCGTCGGCGTAGTTGTAGTTCGTCGTCAGCGTGGCCTCGCGCAGGTTCAAGGTTTGGCGGTAGTCCCGAAAGCGCGCGGCATCGAACGGCACTTTGTTGAGCCAGGATTGGCCCTCAGGGTGAGGCCCGGTGCTGTAGTCGATTTCGCTCCAGCCGGGAATCGCGGCCGGCCGCGACATGTCATCCTGCGCGTAGTCCATGAATGCGACGAGATACGTCAGGGTCCCCTCGGTGCCGCGCGGCGTGCTCACCGTGGAAACGTACCCGTTCGCGAGATAGGCCGGAAAATAGCTGCCAAGATCTCGATCGGTCGCGGTCATCAGAAAGCTCGCATCGGGTTCGGCCGGCGGCGCGCCGGCGGCCAACGCCGATGCGGCCGTCGCCAATGCGATGACTGCCAGAACAACAGATCCGCAGCGGCTGAATGTCGACATGTCAGACTCCGAGGGCGATGGGTGCGCGCTCCGTTTCGCGCCGAAACAGGAATAGCGCGACCAGCAGCAACACCATCGGTACCAGTGAAAAATAAAATGCACGGATGCCATCGAAACGCGTGAACACGATGGCCGTGATCCTCGACCCGAGCGTTCCGCCGAGCGCTGAAAATACGACGATCAGACCGGTCATCGCCGCGTGCAGGGTCTTCGGCAGCGAACTAAGTGCAACCGAGTTGATCACCGGATAGATCGGCGCCATCAACAGTCCGATCAGCGGTATCACATACGCGGCGATCGGCGCATTGAACCACCCCACTCCGGGCCGCGCGACGACGCTCGATGCCAGAGGCAAGGTCACGATGACCAGCGTTCCCATCGCAAGCACGCAGACGTTGAGCAGCACGTACCACGGTACGCGCCGCAGAACAATCCCTGCACTGATGCGCCCCAGCGCCGTGGCGCCCGCGAGAATGCTGGCCATTTGCACGCTCATCGCATTCGGCAGCATGAGAATCTCGCGGTTGAATGTCGGCAGCCAGGTGCCGAAACTCTGCTCGATCAAAACGTAGAGAAACGCCGAGATCAGGAAACAATAGACCAAAGGCCGCACCAGCAGCTTGGTCATCGAGGTGAAGGACTTGCGTCCGTCGGCTTTGGCCGCAAGCCGCACGGCGGCGTCGTTCAGGTGCGCGGTTCCGAGCAGGACCATGAGCACGGCGGCCAGAGCGCCGAGCAGCCAATAGACCCGGAGCCAGCTGGTACTCGCGGGCGCGAGAGGATCGATGAACGCGCTGAACAGCCACCCCCCGAGCAGCACGCCGACCATGAACAAGCCTTCGATCAAGTTCGTCAGTCGCGAATGCGCGGTTTTGTCGGAGGTCAGCAGCCCGATCGAGGAATAGACCGCAACCTTGGTCATTGCGAACGATGCGCCCACGCAGACGAACAGGAATTCCGTCGTGTGGAATCCAGGATACAGCGGCATCAATACACAGGCGCTGCCGACGATCGCGAGCGAGAGCATCAGCGCGCGCCGGTAGCCGAGCGCCGGAAGAAACGATGCGACGACGAACGAAAACGCGGCGATCGTCAGGTCCTTGCAGGCCTCGAGCAGGCTCGCAACCGGCTTGTCGACGCCGAATGTCGAAATCGATTGGAGTATCACGGTGCCGACGCTGTTGAGCAAAACTGCGAACAGCATGTAGATCAACACCAGCGCCACGACGATTCGGCTGATCCTCATAGGAATCGTCGGATCTGCAGCGTTGCCATGTTTGGAACCACGACGTCGGCTTCGGCCAGCACGCGCGGGTCACCGATGCCGATCGCCATCATGCCGGCCTGCTTGATCGCCGTGATACCCGCGATCGCGTCTTCGACGCCGACACAACGTTTAGGGTCGGCGCCGAGCGCGGCGGCCGCTGCAAGAAAAATATCCGGCGCGGGCTTTGGACGCCCGCTGTTGGCCGGATCGGCGATGTAGTCGAAGGCATTGGCGATGCCGAGGCGCTCGATGATGGTTCTCGCATTGTGGCTCGCCGATGCCAGAGCAATGCGCACGCCGCGTTCACGGACGTCCCGCAGGGCATCGAGCGCGCCCGGCAGCAGCGACGCCGGCGTCAGAGTCGTCAACAATTCGCCGAAGTAGCCGTTCTTGCGCGCCGCGAGTTGCTGGCGCTCGGCGGCATCGATCGGGCGCGACGCCGCTTCCAGAATGATGTCGAGCGAGCTCAAACGGTCGACGCCCTTGAGTCGCTCGTTGGTCTTTCGGTCGAACGGGACGTCGATCTCTTCGGACAGCCGCAACCAAGCCCTGAAATGCAGCTCGGCTGTGTCGGTGAGCACACCATCGAGGTCGAAAATGACCGCATCGATGTCGGAGTGCGCGACGACGGGTTCGACCTTCGCCAGCGGCAATGGCAACGCGATCTGCGGGTTCAGCGTGACCGCCAAGCCGTTGTGGAAGAGGCTTAGCGACGCACCGCGGCGCAGTTCATAAACGACGCCGCAGGCCGTGACCGCAACGCTGAGCAGACGCTCGCGCCATTGCAACGTGAAGTGATACCCCCGCCAGCCCGCCGGCAGCACGGGCCGCAGCCGCAGTATACCGTCGTCGGCAATGCGCAGGCCGCCGAATCCCCATACCAAGCCGAGCCAGGTTCCGGCCATCGCGGCCATGTGCGCGCCGTGACTCGCGTTACCGTGAAGATCGTCGAGATCGAGGCGCGCGCCTTCCCGGAAATAATCGAGCGCGGACGTCATCAAGCCCAATTCGGCCGCAAGCACCGCCCAGGTGCAAGCCGATAGCGATGAATCGTGGACGGTCAAGGGCTCGTAGTAGTCGAAATCACGGCGCTTCTGGGCCGCTGATAGTTGCTCACCGAGCACGACGTCCGCCAAGACGACGCTCGGCTGCTTGCAGACCTGATGGCGGTACAGAGTCAGTGGATGAAATCTCAATAACAGCGGGCGATCGTCGCCGGGTTCCGTCGCGAAATTCCAGGGAGGCCGATCGAGAAAACAGTCATCCTGCGGGTGGACGCGATGGCGCGCATCGACCGGCAAATACATCGCATCGGCGGCGCGGCGCCACTGAACGGCCTCGCTGTCGAGCAGGTCGAGGGTCATCGCCAAATTCGCGTAAACCGCGGGTTCGGTCCGTGCGAGCCCGTCGGCCACGTCGGCGGCATAGCGCAGGTGCATTTGCGCCATTCGATTGGTATAGCAGTCGTTGTTGACGAGTGCGGAATACTCATCGGGTCCGGTCACCGAATGGATGCAGAACGCATTTGCGCGAGTCGCATCGTAATGGCCGATCTGCATCCAAATCCGCGCCGTTTCGAACAGTACGGCCGCGTCCGCGCTGTTGACGGGCTGCGGCTGATTGCCGAGGTGATGCATGCGCAGTGCAAATGCGACCGCGGCATTGATGTGATATTGGGCGGATCCGGACGGAAAATAGCTCGACCCCTCATCTCCGGCGATGGTCCGCCAGGCATATAGCGCACCGATCGGGTGATTGAGTTCGCGTGCGTGCGCGCGCGCTCGTTCGAGCGTCTGCGCGCGCCAATCGAGGCTCGCGCGCACGAGCGCGGGCGCCGTCATCTGCAATACCGGCAACGCGAACATCTCCGTGTCCCAGAACACGTGTCCTTCGTAGCCTTGTCCGGTGAGCCCCTTCGCGGCGAGCGCGTGTCGACCGTCCGCAGGCGTCGATTGGCGCACGTGAAACAGGTTGAAGTGCAGCGCCTGATCGAGTGAGTCGTCGCCGTCGATCGCCAGGTCCGCATCGCGCCAAAACGCATTCCAAGCCGCGGCATGCCGCTGCTCGATGGCATCGAAACCCGAGATGGCGGCGGTATTGACGGCGCCGACCGCCTGGTCGGCGAGCGTGCGGGGATGCGCACCGACCGCCCAAGCGACGAACTTTTCGATCGTAACTTCGCCGCCCGGCGCAAGTTCCGCGTGGAAACGCTGGCCGACGGATTTCGGTTCCGCGACGATCGGGCTACCGGCCGAGAATTCACTGATCACCCGGTGCGCCTGCGCGATCGCGACTTGAATGCCGGAACGCGGCGCAGATTGGGTCATGACCGCCGAAGCACCTTCGATGCGGCGCTCGCCGACGACGAGCGCAGCGCCCAAACCGGCGCCGATGCGCGGATCGTCGGCCCGAATCGCCGCATCGCTCGCTTCGATGCACGACTCGAGCAGCAAAGGACCGGTATAGTCGATCGATCGGACCGAGAGCCGAATCGCGAGCAGCGCCCCGCCGTTCAACGGGATCAATCGTGTGGCGGTGACTTCGACGCTGCCGCCGTCCGATGCCTGCCACAGGGTCTTGCGACGCAAGCAGCCCTGCTGCATATCGAGTACCCGCTCACACCGAAGTCGGCGCCCCGTGCTGAGGTCGCTCGCCGCAGGTCCCAAGCGAAGTCGCATGCGCTTTCCGTCCGCAACCGGAACGCGCGTATCCGAGGTGCGCGCAAAGCCGGGAAACGCCTCGTGATATTCAATCGGCAACCGTTCGTAAACGCTCGCGAGGAATGCGCCGTCGGTTGCACTCGGCTGCTCCTCGCGGCCGCCGCGGACACCAAGCAAACCATTGGCGAGTGCGAACAGCGTTTCGGCCTGTGCGGCGTTGCCCGACGGGCCCTCGTCACACATCAGCAATCGCCAGCGCTCCGGCATTGTCTGTGGATTTACACCGGTACTGAGCGCAACGGACAAACAGCTCTCCCCCTGACATTGAGTTTCCGATCGACGGCGGAGTACTCCCTGACGCGCCAGACCATACACAGGTGTGTTATCGATATCAAGGCCGGTGCCAAATGGTCCGCAATGTGGCCGAAACCGCTGTTGATACTAGTTCGAATGCGCCGACGGCTCGGGAATCGCGAGATAAACCGTACTCCACAGCTGCGCTGCGTTCGACTCGTCGACGTCGCCTTGACTCGCGCCGAATGGCGCCACGTGGTAGGAGCCCTTCGCAAAACTCCACGACCAGAGTTCGGAATTGCGCAGCGTTCTTCCGGCATCGATGACGTGCCATAGGCGGGATTGCGCGCTTCGCAGCCGCTGCTCGAGCGCTCGCGATAAATCGCGACGCGCGAGCTGTCGCTCGAGGCCCGCGGCGAGCACCGCTTGTTGCCACGACCAGATGACCGTGCCGTGATAGGCGTTCTTGCTGAACCTTGCTTGCACGTCGGCTGTTGCATACACGGGGCTCGCGACCACGATGCCGACGTCCGTGAGTAATCCGGCCGGGAACGGCCGCATGAGCGCCGTGATCGCCTCGTCGAGCTCGGCGGGACTCGGATTTCCGAACAACAGCGCGAAGCCTTCGTCGGAATTGACGATCGGCACCGCGCTCGCGTCCGCTGCAAGCGACAGTGCGTGGAATCGAACTGTCGAGCGCCCGACCGCCGTGCGCGCCTGTGTTGCGGATACACCGATGCGCGCGCCGTAGCTCATGATTTTTTGGGTGGCGACGGCGTTGGGGATCACGACTTCAAACAGCCTGCCCGCACGGGCCTCCCAGATTCGCGCGATGCTGTCCGCCTTCGCGAGTTCACTGCGATCCGCATCGCTGAGATAAGGATCGAGCAATCGGCTCTTGTAGAGATTGCTCGCGGCGGTGAGCGCAGCCGGCACGAACACTGCGTTGACGTCATAGGGATAGCGTCCGCGTCCGAGTCCCTCGCTGCTATCGCGCCACTGCCCCACGTCGATGCCGGGTTTGAGCGCAACCAAATGTTCCGCTCTGGGATCATCGGCGAACGGCGTTGCGCTGCGCAAAACCAGGCGAAGATTGCCGACCAAATCCGCACCCATGGGCCGTGGCGCCTCGCCCACGCGACGATCCGGGCTCGCGAGAAATGCCGCGGCCCGGCGCCGGCCGCGCGCATCGTCGAGCAGCCAGCTTGCAGCCACTGGTGCAAGCATGAAATTGCCGTCGATCATTTTGTAATCGTAGATCGGCGTGTCGGTCGCGGGCTCGCCCGCGCGCAGGTGATAAAGCACCGCCGATTCACCGATGTCCTCTTCGTGAGCGACCTCACCGGACGGCGACAAGCGCGTCAATACGGCGCCCAGACCGGCTTCGACGGCGATCGGCGTGAGCACCGGCATCAGCAAGCGGACCGACATCAGCGTGTCGCGGCCGAAATAGGTATCGAACCGCCAGGAGCCAGCGAGAAACTTTTCTCGATAGCTCAAAAATGTCAGCGCATCGCGCGCGGTCGCGTCTTTTTGCGCACCTGGTTCGAGCAGGTTTGTGCGCGGCAACGGCGTCAACGGGGTCTCACCGCTGAGCGCCGTGATCCGCAGTCCGATCCGGCCGTCGCTGCCGGCCGTGAGCAGCGCTGGTTGAAGCGTGCCGTGCGTCACCTCGACCGTCAAACGGTACCCCGCAGCCCCATCCAGTCGATCGCGCGCCCAAGTCAGCGCCTGGCCGCTGATCTGCGCGGCCACGGCAACTTCCGCCGGCGCCGTGCCGAGTCCTTGATAATCCCGCAACACGCGCACGCTCGAGAGCACCGCCTGCTTGATTGCGAGCGCGGACCCGGTTGCACTGACATTGGCCACGATGCCGTACATCGGCCGGCCCTTGTCGTCCTGTGCGCTGATCGGTTGCGGCCGATCTTGCAACGCCCAGACAACCGGCTGCGCCGTGCGCGAGAACCACAAGCCGACCCCGCTGTTGCCGGCCGGGAATGCGACCAGAATCCGCGGATCCTGGCCTGATCGCAGCAGCAGATGGGCGGCCACCGGGCCGTCGCGCAGGAAGCTATTGAGATTCAGACCCTCGCTGACATCGAAGGCCAAGCGTTGCTCGGCGTCGGCCGAGTCCGCGGCGCTCGCAACGACGGTCGCGGTTGCGATCATGGCCGCGACCATCACGGTGGCGAAAGACCTTCGGTGCTTACTCATGGTTGTTGCCCGCCAATCCCGACCCACGACCTGCGCGTGATCATGGGGCGCGAATTCTCGTTTGTCGAGAGCCGCGTCAGCTCAGCCCGGGCGCACATCCTGGTAGGCGCTGTAGTGCTCGTTCGTAATATCGATGAACGGGCGCATCCGGATCGTGCGATCCGATCCCTCGACCCGCCATTCGTGACCCGATTTTTCGGCGCGCGCCGCGGCAAGCCAGACGTCGCGCGCGAGCGGCTCGGGCGGGACGCGCGCCTCGTCGAGCAATCGCATCAGCACCAAGGGGCCGCACAACAAGGCCACCGTGTCGGGATGCTCCGCATCAACGCGTTCTAGCCGTAGCGGCAAAGGCAGCTCGAGTTCGATAACATCCTTCGGGCGCCACATGCGCCGCAGCTCGGCGAATGTACCTGGATCGATGCGACGCACTTCGCGTTTGCCGTTGACGTAAAGGCTGGCGCCTTGCGCCCACGCGGGAATTCGCAGCCTGACCGAAAACTTGCGCTCGCCCGGCAGATCGAGCGCCATGCGAATCGCGCCCGCATATGGATAGTCGGTTTCGATCCGCAGGCCGCACCGAGTGCGGTCTTGCTGCCAGCGAACAGCGGCGGGCACGTAAAGATTCACGTATATGCCGTCGGCATCGGTAAAGCAGGTGCTGATCGAATAATCCGCGGCGATCATCGGTAAGGTTCCCGAGCAACAAGGCCAACGGTCCGGGTGAAATCCCTTCGTGGCCTCGCGCGTGTAATCCGAATAGTAAAACGCACGTCCATCCGGCTGCAGCGGCACTGCGCCGAGCACGGTGTTGTAGAGCACCCGCTCCATGCTGTCGCCATAAACGCTGTCGCGAGTAATGCGCAGCAGGTAGCGCGTCAGCTTGAAATGCGCATAAGCGCCGCAGGGCGTTTCGAAGCTCTTGTGCTGATCGGCGAGGCTCGCGCCGAGCCCGCCGCTGCCCGGGGCGACGAAATGCTCATCCGGCCCCCACCCGCCGGTGGCAAAGCTCTGCGCGGCAACCATCGCGAAACCGTTTTGCGCGGCTCGCAAATACATCGGTACGCCGAGCGATAAATACGCCTGCGCGGCGGAACTCAAACCGTTGACGTGACTGTAGGCATGCTTGCCGGGCAGCACGTTGTCACCGTCCGCCAGCGGCGCGAAAAAATCGTCGTAAAGGAATCGGCGCGCGAGTTCCTCGTGGCGGCGCTCGCCGGTCAAGTGCCAGGCCAAAAACTGGTTTTCGGGAATCGTATAGCTCTCGTCCCAGGCATGTTCGCTGAAGTCCTCTCCGGGCTGGGCGTGTTCGTTGCGTGGCATCGCGTGCGGCGGCAAATAAGGCGTCGCCGCTTCCGTTGCGCGCGCCAGCGTTGCGAGCGCCGTGTCGTCTCCCGTCCAGATTCTGGCGTCGACCAAGGCGCCGGCCAATTTGTCGTAGATGTAGGATGGGAAGCGATTGTTGCGATAGAAGCTGCCGTCGCGGTCAACCGTTGCTGCATACGCCAGCACCAGCCGATGAACCTTGGCGCGTGTCGGTTGATCCCCGGTAATCGCATGGTAGCGCGCCAATGCACTGATCCATTGTCCGAAGGTGGCGCCGGGTGCGAACGCATAAGTGTCGTACCAGCCACCGAGATCTCGTCCCGGCGCGGCCATTCCGGCGCGCTCGCGAAACGGCCGCAGCAGCGAATCCTCGTCGAGATCAAGAATTCGCAGATGGTTTTCACGCGCTTGTCGTTGCAGCGGACCTGCGAGCAGCTGAACCTGTCCATAGGAGAGTTGCGTGAGCGGCGACGACGCAGAATCGGTGAGCGCCCGGCATAGCCGGGAGACGCCAAGCCCGCTGCCGGACGCGAGCGCACCAGCCGCGATCAGGCGGCGTCGCGTGCGATTGATGTTCCGATGGGTCACGACGCACCTTCGTTGGCGGTTTCGCGAGCGGTATAGCAGCCTCGTCATCGGCGTGCAAGTTGGCGCCTCTGCATTCGCCGCGCGATTGCAGTGGCGCTATAGTGCGCCGGCCGGTATCCGCGCAGTGCGGTCGCGCAGGGTCAAAGAGGACACAGGATGGATTTGGATCGACGCTCGCTCCTATTGCTCGGCGGCGCATCTGCCTTGATGTCGGCGGCTTCGATCACGCGGGCGGTGAGTCCGAACGCCGCGCTGGTTGCGCTGCCCGATGCCTGGATGCAGGCCGAGACGCTGCCGCTGTGGCCCGGCGCAGCCCCCGGCGGTGCACAATTTGTTGCACAGCCGGTGCCCGGCGATTGGCCGCCGGTCTACCTGCGCAACATCGCAGCGCCCGACCTGCACGTGTTTCGTCCGGCGGCGTCGAACGGCATCGGTGTGCTGGTGATTCCCGGCGGCAGCTATCAGTACGTTTCCGTTGGAAATGAGGGCGTAGAAATTGCCGCGGCGCTGACCCGCATCGGCTATACCGCTTTCGTTTTGACCTATCGATTGCCCGGTGAAGCTTGGCACGACCGAGCGGATGTCCCGCTACAGGATGCGCAGCGCGCGATGCGCCTCATTCGGGCGCGTGCGAACACCTTCGGCATTCATGCCGAGACCGTGGTGGTCGTCGGATTTTCGGCCGGCGGCCACTTGGGCGCGAGCCTCGCGACGGGACACCAGCGCGAGGTTTACAGCCCGGTCGATCCGTCCGATCGCCTGAGCGCCAAGCCGTTCGCGAGCGCGCTCATTTATCCCGTGATCACGATGCGTAAGCCGTGGACCCACGACGGGTCGCGCGACCGACTGCTGGGCGCTGACGCGCGCGAAGCGTTGATTGCTGCCTACTCGACCGAACTGCACGTCGACGCGGCGACTCCGCCATGCTTTCTCGCGCACGCCGCCGATGACCATACCGTGCCGGTCGAGAACAGCCTCGTGTTCCTGGATGCGATGCGCAAGGCGAAGCGGCCCGTCGAAGCGCATATCTTCCAGGAGGGTGAACACGCATTTGGAGTCGGCAGGCCCGGGACGCCGACGGCGCACTGGATCGAGTTGTTCGCGAATTGGCAGCAGCGTCTCGATGCAACCCGTGTGATACCGGCCTGAGTGCGCAACGGCTGCACCCTGCGGATATTGACGCTTCGGACGCTGTCGCCGGTCCTGTTCGTCCTGCTGCTCTTGCGGCCGCTCGCATGCGCCGCCGCGGCCCCCGGAATGCGCGCGGTGATCCGCACGGCCGACACCGCGATCACGGTCGAAGCCGGTGATGAGTCCCCGCAAGTCACCGCGCTCGGCTTTCGCGGCGCGAGCCCGTGGTTCAATCGCGCGCCTGAAACGCTGCCGGAACAGGTGTGGGTCGACGGCGTCGAACGAGCAGTCCGCTGGCAGCTCGACCGAGCCGCGAGCCGCATCACGAAGCGCGCGGTCGAATTCGTCTACGTCGCGGACGCGCCGCGGCTCGTGTTGCAATGGCAGTGGCAAGCGCGCTCCGAGCGCGGCCCGATCGAGCATACGATCCGTATTCGAAATTTGAGCGAGCGATCCGTCACGCTGCCGCTGCTGCCGAGTTTTCGCTTCGATTGGCAGATAGACCCGCAAGCGGCATGGCAGCGTTTCTGGGTCGAGAAAGGTGCCGACACGCCGTCGCCCGAGGGTACCCACGAAGACGTATTGCGCGACGGCGCGGTCTGGCAGGGAACATCGAGCACCTACGCGCGCCCCATTGCCGATCAGCCCCGCGAGATGATCCCCTACTTGCTGGTGCATCGATCCGATGTGTCGCAGGGCGGCTGGTATGTCGGCATCGAATTCAGCGGCCGCACGCGGATCACGCTCGAGCGGCACGGCAGCTCGCTGCGCGGCGACGCCGGCCTGAATCCCGAACCCGGTCCCTTCCGAACGCGTCTCGCGCCGGATACGAGCTTCGTCACGCCGACGATCTTCGTCGGGACCTTTGAAGGCGGAACGGATGGTGCCGCCAACGGCTTGCGGCGCTGGGTCCGCGCCGTGCTCAACAATCCGCGCACGCTGGGCGATCCCTCTTACCCGTGGATGGTCAGCAATAGCTGGGGCAGCGGCATGGCCGTCGACGAACTGCTTGCGAACCGCATGATCGCCGACGCCCGCGCGCTCGGCCTCGAAATGTATCATCTCGATGCCGGCTGGTTTCGCGGCGTCGGCGATTGGCACGCGGACCCCGCGAAGTTTCCG
>JBEKSM010000018.1:0-106561 GCA_049517075.1 Steroidobacteraceae bacterium
TGCCGCCATTCCTGTGGGCGAGGATCCCTGTGCGATCGGCGGTGCATGACTCCATGCCACCGCGCGACATAGAGGCTCGGGCAGCTTCCAATACTCCAGCAGCCACGCACCGAGCGCGGCGTGATCAATGCCCAGGCGGGCCGTTTCGTGAGCGCGAATCTCGCTGTGCGAGGCATTCCGGGGCAGGTCGCGATAGAAATCCGGCGCGGCGCGATCGACGCCGAGGATCGCGATATCTTGCAACAGTCCCGCGAGGAAAATATCGTCCGCGGTACTGGCGTTCTGCAGCGCTGCGAAGCACTTGGCCGCCGAGGCGCTCAGGATCGCGCGTCGCCAATAGCGGTCGTAATCCAATCCGTTGCTCTTCAAACCGCGATAGGTACCAATCAAGGAGAAGCCGAGCGCCAGCGTGGTCGCGCCGTGCAAACCGAGTACGATCAGCGCTTGACGCAGGTTCGTGCTCTTTCGCTGGCGGGAATACAGTGCGGAATTGGCGACGCGCAACAGTTTCGCCGCAAGGCCCGGGTCGCGGCTGATCGCCGCGGCGACCTCCGAGATATCGACGTGCGGATCCCCCGCGAGCGCGATGATCTGCTGCGCTATCGCAGGCGGACTCGGAAAATTTCCCGACGCCTTCAATTTGCTCTTGAGTTGATCGAGCATGTCACTCATCTCTGCGTCGGTACGCGTCAATGCTGTTAGCCGCACGGCAGCGCAAATCTTTAGGGCCCGGCAGGGAGCCAGTTGTCTGTTGTTTCGAGAAAATCTCGATTACGTCAAATGTAGTGACCGCGCGGCTCGTCGCTCGGGGCGCGAACGCGCACTTGACCGCAACGGACAGGGCCAGGATCCGGGCCCGACATTCGCAGAGGGTTAATGGAGCGGGAAACGAGACTCGAACTCGCGACCTCAACCTTGGCAAGGTTGCGCTCTACCAACTGAGCTATTCCCGCCCAATGCAGAGGCGCAATTGTAGGGCCGAACCGTCCGGAGTCAAGAAAAACCCATGTGCAGTTGCAACTAGCGCCGTGCGCTGCCTCGCAATTCCGGCCATGCGAGCCGCAGGTAGAGGATCATCGACCAGAGCGTCAGCACCGCCGCGATCGCGGTCAGTACCAGGCCGATGAGGTAGGTGGGCAGAAACAGCAGATCCCGGCGAAACAGCAGGCAGGAGAGACCCACGATTTGCAGGATCGTCTTGTATTTGCCCCAGACCGAGACCGCAAGACGCCCGCGCGCGCCGATTTCCGCCATCCATTCGCGCAGCGCCGAAACCGCGATTTCGCGGCCGATGATGATGATGGCGACGATCACCACGAACCAGCGCGGATCCTTGCTGACGATCAGCACGAGGGCGCTTGCCACGATGAGTTTGTCGGCAACCGGATCGAGGAACGCGCCGAGCCGCGTGATCTGGCCGTATTTGCGCGCGTAGTACCCGTCGAGCGAATCGGTGATGCCGGCCAATGCGAACGCCGCGCAGGCCGCGGGGTCCGCCCACCAATACGGCAAATAGAACAAACCGATGATCGCCGGAATCATCAATATCCGCAGCCACGTCAGCGTGTTCGGCAGATTCCAATACGATTGCGAATCAGTGTCCGGGGTGGAGATGTTCATAGATTACTTCGGCGAGGCTCCGGCCAAGTCCGCGGATCTGCACGAAATCGTCGATGCCCGCACGTAATATTCCCTGCAAGCCGCCGAATTGCTTCAGCAGCTCGCGTCGTTTTACCGGCCCCAAGCCCGGGATGGTTTCGAGGATCGACTCGCTATGACGTTTGGCCCGTTTGCGACGATGACCCGCGATCGCAAATCGGTGTGCTTCATCGCGCACGCGCTGAATCAGGTGCAAAGCACTTGAGTCCGGAGGCAGTATAATCGGCGCCTCCCGGCCCAACAAGAACAGCTGCTCCTGGCCGGGGCGCCGATCGGGTCCCTTGGCGACACCGACCAGCGTAACTCCCCGAACTTGCAGTTCGTCGAGCACCCTCGCCGCTTCGGCAAGTTGCCCTTTGCCGCCGTCGATCAGCAATATATCGGGTGCGGTAATCTCGCCGTCGCGCACGCGCTTGTAGCGGCGCGTCAGCGCCTGGTACATCGCAGCATAATCGTCGCCCGGTTCGATGCCCGATATATTGAATCGCCGGTAGTCATTCTTTAGCGCGCCCTCGACGCCGAATACGACACAGGAAGCGATCGTATCGGTACCGCCGGTATGGCTGATGTCGAAACATTCGATGCGCGTCGGCGACTCTTCGAGATTGAACACCTCGCGCAGCTCTTCTAGATTCGCCTCGATGCTCGCGCGCGCAAGCCCGCGCATCTTCAGCGCTTGCTCCGCATTGCCCTGCATCATCTCGAGCCAGCGCGCGCGCAGGCCGCGCACCGAACTCGCGATGCGCACGTGGTGGCCGGACCGCTCACTGAGTGCCGCTTCGAGCACGTCGAGCCCCTCGAAATCGTGCGCGACGATGATCTCCGCCGGCGATTCGCGCTCCAGATAATATTGCGCAACGAATGCCGCGAGCACCTCTTGCGGCTCTGCAAACGGCGCCTTCGGAAAGAACGTCGTGCTGCCGAGGCTGCGGCCGGCGCGCACGAACATCAGTGCCACGCAGTACTCGCCGCTGCCGGCGGCGACCGCGATCACGTCGGCGTCATGATGCACATCGGCGGTGACGATCTGCTGCGCCTGCACCGTCTTCAAATTCGCGAGCTGATCGCGCAACTTCGCGGCCTCCTCGAAATCCAGGCGCACCGCCGCCGCCTCCATGCGCCGCCCGAGTTCTTGATTGACTTCGTCATTGCGGCCTTCGAGCACCTTGATCGCAGCGTCGATATCTCGCGCATAGCTCTCCTGCGAGATCAGGCCGACGCATGGCCCGGTGCAACGCTGAATCTGGTACTGCAGGCAGGGCCGCGAGCGATTCGCGAAATAGCTGTCATCGCAATTGCGGATCCGAAACAGCTTCTGCAACTGTTGCAGCGTTTCGCGCACGGCGCCTGCCGACGGATAGGGACCGAAGAATCGGCCCGGCTCTTTGCGCGAGCCTCGATACAGGCTCAGCGCCGGAAATGGGTGATTGGTCGTGAAGTGCAGGAACGGGAAGCTCTTGTCGTCGCGCAGAATGATGTTGAAGCGCGGCCGGTGCTTTTTGATGAGGTTCAATTCGAGCAGCAACGCTTCCGTCTCTGAATTCGTGATCGTGACTTCCATGTTTGTGGTCTTGGCGATCAGCGCCATGACCTTGGGCTGCACGTTGCTTGCCTGGAAATACGAGGCGACCCGACTCTTCAGGTTGCGCGCCTTGCCAACGTATAAAATCTCGCCATCGGAATCCAACATCCGATAGACGCCGGGTCGGCCCGGCAAACTCTCGACGAAGGACTTCGCGTCGAACTGCAGCGTATTCGGCTGGAGGGCGTCGAGCGGCTGCGGCGGCTCGACGCTCATCGGACCAGTTCCACGGCGCGTGCAAACACCGCCTCGAACATTGCGGGCGTGAGTCGCCGCGTTTGCGTGTTGTAGCGGCTGCAATGATACGAATCGAGCAGCAACCGCCCCGCTCCGATATCGTGCAGCGCGCCGTGCGCGAACCGAAAGTCGGCCGCCGCCAGGCTGCAGGCCTTGAGGACCGCCGCGTGAGCAATCGTTCCCAACGCGAGGATCACGCGCACACTCGGGCTTTGGGCGAGCTCGACGCGCAAATAGCCGTTGCAGGTTTTAATCTCGGCCGGCAACGGCTTGTTGTCGGGCGGCAGGCATTTGACCGCATTGGTGATGCGGGCGCCGAGCAGGCGCAGCCCGTCGTCGGTCGCAGTGGATGTGGGCGCACTCGCGAGCCCGAACTTGTGCAAGGTCTGGTACAGCAGGATACCGGCATGATCGCCCGTGAAGGGACGGCCGCTGCGGTTTGCGCCATGCTTGCCGGGCGCGAGTCCGACGATCAGGATCTTGGCCTCTGGGTCGCCGAACGCGGGCACCGGCTTACAGAAGTAATCAGCGCGCTCTTGTTTGACCTGATCCAGGAACGCCGCAAGCCGCGAGCAGCGGCGGCAGCCGGAATCGTAAGCGCTGATCATCACTAAAGAACTTCACCCCAGCCGAGAATGCCGAAAGACATCAAAAAACGGGCTACGCGGAGTTCCGCGTAGCCCGCCGTAGATCGCGCTTGGCTTTGGACTAACCCGAACGCAATCCAACCTGCGGCTCAAGCAATCGAATTGAGCCCTAATGACCGGTTTTGGGCGACCCCCAAGCCCTGTAAGACATTGGCTTGGCGTCAAAAATTCCACTAAAAAAACGGGCGGGAAGAAGTCGCGAAGCAGAATAGCACCTGCACGCATCGAGGCAAGCCGGGTTTTCAAAACTGCGACTCGAAATTTATAAGGTTTCGATTAATATCACGTAAGTACTTGTTTATATTACCATTACAATGGGATTACAAATCAGGTTCGGCTCACGGTTTCAGTCGGTTCGTTCGCCTGCTGGCGCCCGCCCGTTCGGCGATGCGCATTGCGAGTTCGAGCGCCTGCTCGCCGTTCAAGCGCGGGTCGACCGGCGACTTGTATGCCCGTGCCAAATCCGCCTCGGCGAGGCCGCGGGCGCCCCCGATGCATTCCGTTACGTCCTCCTCGGTGAGTTCGATATGGACGCCGCCCAACATCGACCCGCAGTCGGCATGAACTCGGAACGCGGTTTCGACCTCGGAGAGAATATTCTCGAAGCGCCTCGTCTTGATTCCCGCGGCCGTCGTCTCGGTATTGCCGTGCATCGGATCGCAAACCCAGAGCACCTGTGAGCCCGTCGCACGCACCGCCCGTATCATCTCGGGCAGGCGTTGCTCGATGTCCTTGACGCCGAAACGGTGAATCAAGGTCAGGCGTCCCGGCAGGTTCTGCGGATTGAGGATCTCAACGAGTTCCTGCAGCCATTCGGCGCTCATCGCCGAACCGACCTTGACCCCGATTGGGTTGGCGATCCCGCGAAAATATTCGATATGCGCGCCATCGACATTCGCGGTGCGCATGCCGACCCAGGGCATATGGGTCGACAAGTTGTACCAGCGCTTCTGCCGTTCGATGTAGCGCGTTTGCGCCTGCTCTGAGAACAGGTGCAGTGCCTCGTGGCTCGTATAAAAATCGACACGGCTCGCCGAGTGCACGCGCTGGCCGCTCATCGACTCGAAAAACTCCAACGACTCGGCAATCGAATCCACGATCTTCTGGTAGGCGTCACCGAGCGGAGAATGGCGCAAGAAGCCTAAGTCCCAATACTCGGGGTGATGCAGGTCGGCAAAGCCGCCGTCGATCAGCGCGCGCACGAAATTCAGCGTGAGCGCCGCGCGCTCATACCCGCGCAGCAGCAGTTCGGGATCCGGTTCGCGCTCGGCGGCGGTGAAGCCAGGGCGATTGACGTTATCGCCGCGATAACACGGCAAGGTGACGCCGTCGCGCGTTTCCGTGTCGGCGGAACGGGGTTTTGCGTACTGGCCTGCGAATCGGCCAACGCGAATGACGGGCTTCTTCAAACCCTGGAGCAGCACCAGGCTCATCTGCAGCAGGATCTTGAGTCGCTTCGCGATCTTGTCCGATTCACAATCCGCGAAACTCTCGGCGCAATCGCCGCCTTGCAGCAGAAATTGCTCGCCGCGCTGTGCCAGCGCGAGTTTGCTGCGCAAGGCCTCGATTTCCCACGACACCACGAGCGGAGGCAACTGGCTCAAGGAGGCCACGGCGCGTTCCAATGCCAATTGGTCGGCATAACGCGGCTGCTGGGCCGCAACTCGGGCTTGCCAGCTCGCGGGGTGCCAATTCGTCAAAACAGTACTGTTGGACATCGGTATGCGTCGCAAGGAAATAGGCGCCGGATGGTAGCCTTGCGGACGATCCCGAGTCAAAATGCGCGCCCGACCACCCATGCCCGAGAATTCGCATGCCGCAACGAAGTTCGTCCCCGCAAAATTCATCCCCGCCGGAGCTCGCGCCGCAAGCTGGATCGGCGCACGAGTGCCTGACGGCGCTCGGCATCGAAGCCCACAACCCCGGCGTCTGGTGCGGCAGCGCCGGCTGGAGCTCGGCCGAGACCGGTCCGCTGATCGACTCGGTCAATCCCTCGAGCGGGCGCCGCCTCGCACAAGTGCGCGCCGCGACCGCGGCCGACTACGAGCGCGTGATGGCCGACGCCGTGGCAGCCGCCAAGCAGTGGCGCGCAGTGCCGGCGCCGAAGCGCGGCGAGGCCGTGCGCCTGCTCGGCGAGGAGCTGCGCGCGCACAAGACGGCTCTCGGCAGCCTCGTGTCGCTGGAGAACGGCAAGATCAAAGCCGAAGGCGACGGCGAGGTCCAGGAAATGATCGACATCGCCGACTTCGCGGTCGGCCAGTCACGCATGCTCTACGGCCTGACGATGCATTCCGAGCGCAGCGAACACCGGATGTACGAGCAGTGGCACCCGCTCGGCGTGGTCGGCGTGATATCAGCGTTCAATTTTCCGGTCGCCGTCTGGTCGTGGAACGCCTGTCTGGCGGCGATCACCGGCAATGCGACCGTTTGGAAGCCCTCGCCCAAGACCGCGCTCTGTGCAATCGCCGTGCAGCGGATTTGCAACCGCGTGCTTGCACGGCACTCGCTGCCGCCGATTTTTCAATTATTCATCGACGGCGGCACCGAACTCGCGAGCCGCTTCGTCGCGGACCCGCGTGTCGCGCTCGTCTCATTCACGGGGTCGACACACGTCGGCCGCGAGGTCGGCATGCGCGTCGCGCAGCGCCTCGGCAAGAGTTTGCTCGAGCTCGGCGGTAACAACGCGATCATCGTCGACGCGACCGCCAATTTGGACCTCGCGGTCCCGGCGCTCGTATTCGGCGCGGTCGGCACCGCCGGCCAGCGGTGCACGACGACGCGGCGCGTGCTCGTGCATCGATCACGCCTCGCCGAACTCGAGAAGCGCCTGGTCGCGGCCTACGGGCAGGTTCGCATCGGCGATCCCTTGGATCCGCAGACGCTCATGGGACCGCTGATCGACGCCGGCGCGGTGACCAGGTTTCTCGAGGTCATCGCCGTAGCCCAGGCCGAAGGTGGCCAGCTGCTGTGCGGCGGCCGCCGCTTGGAGCGCGCGGGCAATTTCGTCGAACCTGCGATCATTCGTGCGACGCCGGCGCTCAAGGTGGTGCAAAACGAGACGTTTGCGCCGATTTTGTATCTGATGCCGTTCGATACGCTCGAGCAGGCGATCGAGATTCAAAACTCCGTGGCCTATGGCCTGTCTTCGGCCGTGTTCACCGATCGGCTGCAAGTTGCCGAGCGCTTCTTGTCGGCAGAGGGCAGCGATTGCGGAATCGCCAACGTCAACCTGGGTACTTCGGGGGCGGAAATCGGCGGCGCGTTCGGCGGAGAAAAGGACACCGGGGGCGGCCGCGAAGCGGGTTCCGATTCTTGGAAGGCCTACATGCGGCGCCAAACCACGACGATCAACTGGAGTGCGCAACTGCCCTTGGCGCAGGGCATTCAGTTCAACGTTTGAACCAAGCCTCGAGCGCGGCGGCGCGCTCTTGCAGCCGCGCCGCAGATACCGGCCGCTGCGTCTTGAGTTCTTGGGCGTACAAGGACACGCGGTATTCCTCGATCCATGTGCCGAGGTCCTGGAGCTGCGGCAGCCACCGCAGCTCGGCTTGGCTTCGCTGCTGCAGAGATTCGCAGCGCGCCGACCAGACCGCCAACTCGCGTGCGATCGCCGGGCTTTCACTACCGCGCACGAGCATGCGTTGCCAACGCCGCTCCTCGGCGCGCAGGTATCGCACGATCTGGCCCAACTGCTCGTCGGGCATCGCCGCCAGCGAACCGGCATCGAGCAGCCGGCCGAGATGCGCATGGCTCTCCCGTGCGAGCGCGGCTAGCGATTTCGCGCGTGGATCATCGAGCAGGCGCCGAACCGCGCGCGCTTCGGTGAACCAGGCCGATGCCTGCGCACAGAGCGCAGTGAGCGTGTCGAACAGGCGCTCACGCGACTGCTCGAGCGCCTGTTCGAATCCGCTGCGAGTGCGCGGTGGCGGCGCCGTGTCAAAGCAGGCACGGCGAAAGCTCAGCTGCACGAGCAGGTCGACGAGCGTCTCGCTTCGCAGGAATGGGCTCGCAACCAGCAACAGCGGCGCATTCTCGGCGATGCGCTTGCCGAGATCGCGCGCTTGGCGCTCTAGCTGCCTGCGCGCCAGTGCAATCGCACCATCGAGCATGCAGCGATCGGCTTCGGCGCGCGTCCAGTGCCAGCCGACCTGCAGCAAATTCCCGTTGCGCGTCAGTCCAGCAAACACCTCGATCGAGCCGCCGGGAATCGCGAGCAGCTCGGAAGCAGCGAGTTCCTGCACCTCGAATCGTGCCCATGCGCCGGGATATGCGGCGCGCGCAAGACGATCGAGCGCGGCGCGTGCCCGGGTTGCAGTCGCGAGGCGCAAGGCCGCAAGATCGACGCCGCGGGCGATCACCCGGCCGTCATCGATGACCGCCAACTGAGGCGTCAGATGCGGCTCGAGTGCCGAGGCATCGAAGCGCACGAGCATCGCCGGCAGCGCTTCCGCGGTGGTCAGCCACTGCGCGAGGCTTTCCATATCCGCCGCACGCTGCACATCGGATTGGAGAAATCGCGTCACCGCATCCGATATCGGAATCAGTCGGCGCCGCGCCTCCTTGGGCAATGTGCGCAGCAAGGCCTCGATACGCGGCCTCGCGAAGCCCGGTACGGCTGCATCCAAGGTGGCGCGCGTCAGTAGCGGCAGCGCGAGCAGCGGCAACATGATCGTCGCGCCGTCCTGCGCTTCTCCGGGCGCAAAGCGATACTCCACCGCGGCCTCGAGACTGCGGCCAGGCGCGGCCGCGTCGCGGCTCAATTCGACGCGCTCGGGGAATTGGATCAGCGCCTGGGGGTCTGGCGCCCGTGCAAACAGCGATGCCGCCTCGAGCGTCAATGCCCGCCGCTCAGCCTCACCCAGATGCCGGCTGAAGTGTTCCAGCGTCGCGGCGCTCGAAACCTGCCGCGGCAGCGCGTTGACGTAGAAATCCACGAGCGATTCCGCGTCGATGACGAGATCGCGCGTACGCAAGCGCTCCTCGACGCGCCTGGCGGCCGCCAGCGCCGCGTCGTTGGCGAGCAGCCAATCGGGCCTGCGCGACAAGCGTTGATAGACGAGCGCTTCGCGCGCAAAAATCTGCCGCGCCTGTTCCGGCGCGATTGGCCCATAGTTGACGGTCCGATCGGCATGCAGCACCAGGCCCAGCAAGGTCGTTCGTTCGCGAGCGACGACCTCCTCGCGCGCCTCGTTCCAATCGGGCTCGAGGTATTCGCGCTTGAGCAGTTGCTCGGCCGCTGATTCGATCCAAGCCGGTTGGATCTCGGCGAGGCGTCGCCCATAGACGCGCGAGGTTTCGACGATGTTCGCCGCCATGATCCAGGCGGGCTTGCGACGCTTGAGCGGGGAGCCCGGGAATATATGAAATTTCACGCCGCGCGTGCCGAGATAGACGCCCTCCTCGCCGCGAGCACCGATCATCGTGCAAAAGCCGGCGAGCAGCGAACGATGAACCGCCGTATAGCTGGCGCCTTGAGGCCCTGCGACGACGCCGAGTTCCGCCGCAACGACACGAACCTGGCCGTAGACGTTGTCCCACTCGGACAGACGCAACAGCGAGAGCCGGCGCTCCTTGCACCAGCGCCGCAACTCGCGCCGCGAGCCTTCGCGCGCCTTTTGGTAGGCGCGCCAGAGTTTCGCGAGTGCCGAGAATTCGGATTTCGTGTCTTCGAAGCCGGCGGTCTCGGCGCCCTCTTCGATCGGCGCGCCCGGCGCCGTGATACGCGCGTCGGGCACGCTCAAACCCGAGACGATCGCCAACAATTCCTCCTCGGCATGAAACCGTTTGCTCTCGAGCAATGATCTGCTGAGTCGCGGGTCGAGCGGCAGGCGCGCCATGGCGCGACCGCGGCGCGTGATGCGCCGAGCCTCGTCGAGTGCGCCGAGCTCCTGCAACAGCCGATAGCCGTCATTGAGCGCGCGCCCGTCCGGCGGATCGATGAATGGAAAGTCTTCGGCGGCGCCGAGACCGTCCGCCGCAAGCCGCAGCAGCAGTGCCGCCAGATTCGTGCGCAGCACTTCGGGTTCGGTAAATGCATCGCGTTCCTCGAACTGCGCCTCGTCGTAGAGACGGATGCAAAGTCCGGGACCCAAACGGCCGCAGCGGCCCTTGCGTTGGTCGGCGCTCGCGCGTGACACCGGCTCGATCGGCAATCGCTGAAGTCGATTGCGGGCGCTGTAGCGGCTCACGCGCGCGAGTCCCGAATCGATGACCGCACGAATACCCGGCACCGTGATCGAGGTTTCCGCGACATTCGTCGCAAGCACGACGCGGCGCCGCGCGCCTGGCTGGAACACCTTGCTTTGTTGATCCCACGCGAGCCGTGAGTAAAGAGGGATGACATCGGCATCGCGCTGCAGCTCGCGCTCGAGCAGTTCTCCGACGTCGGCGATCTCGCGCTCTCCGGGCAAGAACACCAGCACGTCGCCGCGGCCGATCGGTGCCGGCTCGGCTTCGATTTCTCGGCAAGCTTGCAGCACCGCGGTCGGTAAATCCGGCTCCTCATCGAGCTCCGCCGAGGTCGAGTAGCGCACTTCGATCGGGTGGCTGCGCCCGCTCACGGTCACGATCGGCGCACCGCCGAAAAAGTCCGACATGCGTTCGACATCGAGCGTCGCGGAGGTCACGATGACCTTCAATTCCGGACGGCGCGCGATCAGGCGCTTGAGCACACCGAGCAGCAGATCGACGTTCAAGCTGCGCTCATGCGCCTCGTCGACGATCACCGTGTCGTAGCGCCGCAGCGCCGGATCGGAATTGAGTTCCGCGAGCAGCAAGCCGTCGGTCATGAGCACGAGCCGCGAACCGCCCGACACTTGATCGGCGAAGCGCACGCGAAATCCGACCGTGTCGCCGACCGACTGCGAGAGTTCCTCCGCGATGCGCGCGGCCAGCGCGCGCGCGGCGATCCGGCGCGGTTGGGTATGGGCGATCAATCCGTCGATGCCGCGGCCGATCTCCAGACAGTACTGCGGCAGCTGCGTGCTCTTGCCCGATCCGGTCTCGCCCGCGACGATCAGCACTTGGTGGGCACGCAGCGCCTCGAGAATCTCCGCTCGGCGCGCGGTAATCGGCAGCGCCGGGTCGAAGCGGAATGTCAAGGATGCCGCGCGTCGCGCGTTCAAGCGTTCTGCGGCAGCGGCGCTTCGGTCAGGATTCATCCCGTTCGGTTCACTCGCGGCGTTTCATTTCGTGCCACAAGCGCTCCTGCTCATCGAGCCTCAAGGATTCGAACGCGAGCCCGCGTGCGGCCGCAATCGCTTCCATACCGCGGAAGCGCCGCTCGAATTTCGCGTTCGCCTCCCGAAGTGCCGCCTCCGCGTCGACGCCCAATTTGCGCGCCAAATTGGTCGCGGCGAACAACAGATCGCCGACCTCTTCGAAGACTTCGCGCGAGGGCGCAACGTCGGTATTGGCGTGAGCTGCGGCGCTGACCTCCGCGAGTTCTTCGGACACCTTGGCGGCCGCTTGGTCCGCCAGATCGAAATCGAAGCCGACCCGCGCGGCCCGCTTGCTGAGCTTGTCGGCCCGCATCAGCGCCGGCAGCGATCGCGGCACATCGTCGAGTTGGCTCGGCATCCTGGCGTCCTCGGCTGAGCCGCCCGCCGCGACTGCGGCACGCGCCTTGCGACGTTCCTCGGCCTTGATGTTTTCCCATGCAATCAACTGCTCGGCTGCCGAGGCGACGGCGCCCGCGGATGCGCTCGCAACGTCGGCGTCGGCGAACAAGTGCGGGTGACGGCGTTTCAGTTTTGCGGTGATGCCGGCCGCGACTGCGTCGAAATCGAAATGGCCGCCCTCGCGGGCGATTTGTGCGTGGAACACGACCTGCAGCAGCAGATCGCCGAGTTCGTCACGAAGATGAGGCAGATCGCCGCGCTCGATCGCATCGACGAGTTCATAGGCCTCCTCGATCGTGTAGCGCGCGAGCGTAGCGAAGGTTTGTTCGCGATCCCAGGGACAGCCGTCGGGCGCGCGCAGGCGCGCCATCGTGGCGAGCAACTCATGCAGAGCGGAACTCATTGCGGCGCGGTCTGCGCGCCGTGTTCGAGCAGCAGGCGCCGCAGCGTCAGCAGCATGGCGGCCGTCGCACCCCAAATATTGCGCGTTCCATACGGGATATCGTGTGTCTCCAAAATCAGTTCGCCGATGCGCCGCTGGCGCGGTCGATGATTCGCCGCATCGAACAAAAACGTCAACGGCACCTCGAACGCATCGTGAACCTCGGCAGAATCCACCGTCAACTCATAGTTCGGATCGACGAAGCCGACGACCGGCGTCACACGAAAACCGGTCGCGATCAAGTGGTCGGGAAGATAGCCCGCAAACTCGATATTCCGGGACGACAAGCCGATCTCTTCCGCGGTCTCCCGCAGCGCCGCCGCCCAGGCGTCGGCATCACCCGATTCAACGCGCCCTCCCGGAAAGCTGATCTGGCCGGCGTGATCGCGCAGCGCCGCCGAGCGCTCGGTCAGCAGCACCGTCCAGCCGGTTTCGCGCGCCACGAGCGGCACGAGCACGGCGGCCGGCACACCCTCGCTCGGCAACATCGCGCGAACGCGCTCGCGAAACTCCGGCGTCGCGCCGGCGAGCCAGCGCATATCGTCGTCCGGCATCGAGGGTTGCGGCGAGAGCGATGCCCGGATCGTCTGCTTGCTGATCACGCCCGGCAGCCGCTCAACCACTCTTGTCCGAGCCCGCACCGACGCCGCCCTTGGTCAGCTGCAACGGATCGAGCAGGCGACGCAACTCCTCGAGCGGTATGTCCGTCATCTCCGCGGCGACCTCGAGGATCGATCGCCGCTCGGCGTAGGCCTTTTTTGCGATCGCCGACCCGCGCTCGTAGCCGATGATCGGATTCAACGCGGTGATCAATATCGGATTGCGCGCGAGCGGTGCCTCGAGCGCGTCGGAATTGACCCGAAATCCGGCGATCGCGTGGTCCGCCAAATTGCGGCCGGCGATGCTCAGCAAATCGATACTCTGCAGCAGGTTGAATGCGATCACCGGCAGCATCACGTTCAATTGAAAATTGCCGGATTGGCCGCCGATCGTGATGGTCGCGTCGTTGCCGATCACTTGTGCCGCAATCATCGCGACCGCCTCGGGCACGACCGGATTGACCTTTCCGGGCATGATGCTGCTGCCGGGCTGCAGCGCCGGCAGGGTCAGTTCGCCGAGACCAGCCAAGGGCCCGCTGTTCATCCAGCGCAAGTCGTTGGCGATTTTCATCAAACTGACGGCAACCACTTTCATTTGTCCGGACAGTTCCACCGCGGTGTCCTGGCTCGACAGCGCCTCGAAGTAATTGCTGCTCGGTTCGAATGCGATGCCGGTGCGCGCCCGCAAATGCGCGGCGAAGGCCGCGGCAAACTGCGGCGGCGTGTTGATGCCCGTGCCAACCGCGGTGCCGCCCTGGGCAAGTGCGCACAGTCGCGGCAGCACGCCGCGCAAGCGTGCGCCGCCATGGTCGATTTGCGTACGCCAGCCGGAGAGCTCCTGGGCGAGTGTCAGCGGCATCGCATCCATGAGATGGGTACGTCCGGTCTTGACGGTCGCACCCAACGATTCGATTCTGCGCTGCAGAGCGAGGCTCAAATGCTCGAGCGCGGGCAGCAGCCGCTCGGTCAGGCCCAAGGCCGCAGAGACGTGGATCGCGGTCGGGAACACATCGTTGCTGCTCTGGCCGCGATTGACCTGATCGTTGGGGTGCACGCGGCTGCCGGCGATCCGAGTCGCTAGATTCGCGATCACCTCGTTGGCGTTCATGTTGCTGCTGGTACCGGAGCCTGTCTGAAAGACGTCGATCGGAAATTCGGCGTCGTACTGCCCGTCTGCGACCGCGCCGGCTGCGGCCTGGATCGCCGCGGCGACGCCCGCGGGCAGCAGGCCGAGATCGCTGTTGGCGGCAGCAGCGCAATACTTAATCAGACCCAAGGCCCGCAAGAGTTCTCGCGGCAGGCGCAGCCCGCTCTGCGGAAAGTTCTGGAGCGCCCGCTGCGTCTCGGCACCCCACAGCGCCGCGCTCGGCACCTCGACGACGCCAAGACTGTCGGACTCCAGGCGAAAGCTCGCGCTCGTCATGGCCACTCTACAAGTCGATTACGGTAATATCGGCTTATTCTAACACCTGGCGCCGCCGCACCCCATGTCCACCGAATCAATCGAAGCTCTGTCTCCCCTCGACGGCCGATACGCGGCCAAACTCGGCGGATTGCGTGAAATATTCAGCGAGGCGGGCCTGATGCGCGAGCGGGCGCGCGTTGAGTGCGCCTGGCTATTGGCCCTCGCCGACGGTCCGGCGCGCGCGGCGCTGGCCTCGATGCCGGCCGCGGCGAGAAACTGGCTGCGCAGCATCGCCGCGGACCCGAGCACGGTCGACGTCGCGGCGATCAAAGTCATCGAGAAGCGCACCAATCACGACGTCAAGGCAGTCGAGTATTGGCTGCGCCACGAATTGCAGTCGCGGGGCGCCGCGGCTGCACAGCTCGAATGGGTGCATTTCGGCTGCACCTCCGAGGACATCAACAACCTCGCTTACGCGCTGATGCTCGAGGCCGCCCGCGCGCAAATCCTTCTGCCGATGCTCGCGCAGCTCGGCGCCAAGCTCGATGCGCTGGCAGAAGCCCATGCGTCGGTCGGCATGCTCGGACGCACGCACGGTCAGACCGCGACGCCGACCACGGTCGGCAAAGAGTTCGCCAATGTCGCCGCGCGCCTGCAAAGCCAGTGCGATCGGATCGCGAGCGTCGCGATTCTCGGCAAGATGAACGGCGCCGTCGGTAATTTCAATGCGCACCTGGCTGCCTTGCCCGAGGTCGATTGGCTGGGCTTCAGCGACCGCTTCGTCGGCTCGCTCGGACTGCAATCGAATCCGTACACGACCCAAATCGAACCGCACGATTGGATTGCCGAATACTGTCATGCGCTGCTGCGCGCCGACACGGTGCTGATCGACCTCGCGCGCGATTTGTGGAGTTATATCTCGCTCGGATATTTCAAGCAGCGCCTCGTCGAAGGTGAGGTCGGCTCCTCGACGATGCCCCATAAGGTCAATCCGATCGATTTCGAGAACGCCGAGGGGAATTTCGGAGTCGCGAATGCGCTGCTCGCGCATTTCGCCGAGAAGCTGCCGATTTCACGCTGGCAGCGCGACCTGACCGATTCGACGGTGCTGCGCAATCTCGGTGTCGCGATCGGCCATGCCGTGCTCGGGTTTCAGTCGCTGCGAGCGGGCCTGCAGAAAATCGAACTCGATGAAGCCCGCGTGCGCGAGGACTTGGATCGGGCGTGGGAAGTCCTCGGCGAAGCGGTCCAAACCGTGATGCGCGCCCATGGCCTGCCCGACGCCTATGACCGATTGAAGACCTTCACGCGCGGTCGCGCGATCGACCGAGCCGCAATGCACGAGTTCGTCGGCTCGCTGGACCTTCCCCCCGAGGAAAAAGCCCGACTTTTGCGCCTGGAACCCGCCGGCTACCTCGGATTGGCGCCCGCATTGGCCCGGCGTCGAACCTAAACCGTGACGCAGTTGGCACGAGCATTCGTGCCGCAAACGGTAGGATGGCCGCCAAAGCAATCGAGTCGGGGCGAACGCCCGTGCATCTCCAACGAGGCTCTGCAGATATGGCGGGAAGTGCGGACGAACCAAGAAAGCCAGTCATGGATAACGGTCCGGCCGTGGGCGGCGACTTATCCACCGGCACGCGCACGATCTTGAGCACGATGCCCGAAGTCCGCGATGCCAGCCTCAAGGTCGCCAAATCCGCGCAGCGCCTCCTGTCGATTTTCACACCGGACCTCGAACCCCTGATCTACGGTGAGGAGCCGTTCCTCGAGGCCATCAAACGCCTCGTGCTGGCTCGCTCCTATGCGAAGGTTCGGGTGCTGCTCGCGGACCCGTCGCGCGCCATGGTCGACAACAATCGCTTCCTCGCGCTTGCGCGCCGCCTCACGAGCTGCATCGACTTGCGTTCCATGAGCCCCGAATATCCCGCGAGTGCCGGCGCCTTCATCATCGCCGACGACAAGGCGCTGGTGTACCGGCTGCAGATCGACCGCTGGGACGGCATTTCCGACATGAACGACCCGGCCGTCGTCCGGCGCTACCTCAATTTCTTCGATGAGGTCTGGAACACCAGCATGCAAGAATCCCAAATGCGGCAAATGCTGATGTGAACTCCGCCGATCGGGCCGGCGCCGCTATAATCGGCGTATGTCCGATCCCCGTGCCCCAAGCGGTCGCGCCGGCTGCGGCGACGAGCAGCAATCCCGCGATCCATCCGGTTTCCGAGATCCTTTGGCGAGCGCGAGCGTGATCGTCGGCATTTCCGGCGGTGTCGATTCGGCGGTGGCCGCGTTGCTGCTGCGCGAAGCCGGCCATGCGGTGCAGGGCTTGTTCATGTCCAACTGGGAAGACGACGACGATGCCTACTGCACGACCGCGCGCGATTTCCAGGACGCGCGCCGGGTCTGCGACAAGCTCGCGATCCCGCTGCATCGGGTGAGCTTTGCGGGCGAATACCGCGAGCGCGTGTTCGCCCATTTCCTGCGCGAATATGCGGCCGGCCGAACGCCGAATCCCGACGTCTTATGCAACCGCGAAATCAAATTCGGAGTCTGTCTCGACTACATGCAACGGCTGGGTGCGACCTGGATCGCGACCGGCCACTACGCGCGCGTCGTGCACGGCTTCGGTGCAACACAGCTGCTCAAGGCCGCCGATTCAGCCAAGGATCAGAGCTATTTTCTACACGGCGTGACCCCGCAGGCGCTCGCCCGGACGTTGTTCCCGCTCGGCGAGTTGCGCAAGCAAGACGTGCGCCGGCGCGCGCATGCGGCGGGCTTGCCGGTGTACGACAAGCCCGACAGCACGGGTATCTGTTTCATCGGCGAGCGGCCGTTCACGGAGTTTCTCGCGCGCTACGTGCACGCGCGTCCGGGGCCGATCGAAACCGATACCGGTGAGGTCATCGGCGAGCATCGAGGTCTCGCTTTCTACACGCTCGGGCAGCGCTCGGGGCTCGGCTTGGGCGGCCGTGCAGGCGCCGCAGCCGCGCCTTGGTATGTCGCCGACAAAGACCCGGTTCGCAACTCATTGACCGTGGTCCAAGATCAGGACCACCCGTTGCTGCTGTCGCCGGCATTCGAGGTCACCGACCTCCATTGGCTCGACTCGCGGCCCGATGGAGAGTTCGAGTGCAGCGTCAAGACACGCTACCGGCAGCGCGATCTTGCGTGCCGCGTCCAGCACGGCGGGACCAGCGGCCGACCAGGTGCGGGCGATAGCGGCAATTTGCGCGTCGCGCTCGATGTGCCGGCGCGCGCGGTGACGCCGGGACAATATGCGGTGTTCTACCGCGGCGAGCAGTGCCTGGGCGGCGGCGTCATCGCGCGCAGATTCCGTTCGGCGCCGGCCGCGATTGCGCCCGATACGCCGAATGCGCCGGCAATCGCTTATACTTGAACCCTTTCCGCGGAGAGATTCATGACGAATAGCTACCACGCACGATCGACGCTCACGGTTGGCGCCCGCAAGTATGAAATATTGAGTCTCGCGGCGCTCGCTGACCCGCGAGTCGACCGCCTGCCCTACTCGCTCAAGATCCTGCTGGAGAATTTGCTGCGCTTCGAGGACGGTGTCAACGTCACGCGAAACGACATCGAAGCGCTGCTCAATTGGGATCCGCAGGGCGCTCCGCAGCATGAAATCGCATTTACGCCGGCGCGCGTGATCATGCAGGACTTCACCGGCGTCCCTTGCATCGTCGATCTCGCAGCGATGCGCGAAGCGATCGTGCGCCTTGGCGGAGATCCGCAGCGCGTCAATCCGCTCGCGCCGGCCGAACTCGTGATCGATCATTCGGTGCAAGTCGATGAATATGGCACCGCGGAATCGCTCAAGCACAACAACGAGATCGAGTTCAGCCGCAACGGCGAGCGCTATATGTTTTTGCGCTGGGGCCAAACGGCGTTCAGTAATTTCAAGGTCGTGCCACCCAACACCGGGATCGTCCACCAGGTCAACATCGAACGCCTCGCGCGCGTCGTATTCGGCGATACCGCCAAGAACGGCTCGACGGCGTATCCGGACACGCTGGTCGGCACCGACTCGCACACCACGATGGTCAACGGGCTCGGTGTGCTCGGCTGGGGAGTCGGCGGCATCGAGGCCGAAGCCGCGATGCTCGGCCAGCCCGTGACGATGCTGATTCCGCAAGTCATCGGTTTCAAACTCACGGGCAGCTTGCCGGCCGGAACGACGGCGACCGACCTCGTGCTCACGGTGACCGAGATTCTGCGCAAACAGGGTGTCGTCGACAAGTTCGTCGAGTTCTTCGGCGACGGACTCAAGGGCCTGCCGCTGGCCGATCGCGCGACGATCGCGAACATGTCGCCCGAATTCGGTTCGACCTGCGCGATATTTCCGATCGATGAAGAAACCATTCGCTACCTCGAACTGACCGGCCGGCCGGCAGAGCAGATCGCGCTCGTCGAGGCTTACGCGCGCGCGCAGGGCCTCTGGCGCCAGGACGGCGCAACCAGCGCGCAGTACACGCAGATCGTCAGTCTCGACCTGGCCACCGTCGAGCCGTCGCTGGCCGGGCCGAAGCGCCCGCAGGATCGCATCGCGTTGCGCGCGGCGAAGGCTGCCTACCGCAGCAGCGTCAAGAAAATGGCCGATGAGCGCTCTCAGAAGAATCCGGATGCCACCGGCAAGGCAACTGCGACGAGCGGCGGCAAGAGCTTCGAAATCGAGGACGGAGCGGTGTTGATCGCCGCGATCACGAGTTGCACGAACACCTCGAATCCCGCGGTGCTCGTTGCGGCCGGCCTATTGGCTCGCAACGCTCATGCCCTCGGGTTGACGACCAAGCCGTGGGTCAAGACCTCACTGGCGCCCGGCTCGCGCGTCGTGACGGATTATTTGCAGAAGGCCGGTTTGCTGCAGGACTTGGAGGCCTTGGGCTTCTACACAGTCGGCTACGGCTGCACGACCTGCATCGGCAACTCGGGGCCGCTGAAGCCCGAAATCTCCGATGCGGTCAAGGCCGGCGACGTGGTCGCCTGCTCGGTGCTTTCGGGTAATCGCAACTTCGAGGGACGCGTGCACCCGGAAGTCAAAATGAACTTCCTCGCCTCGCCGCCGCTCGTGGTCGCCTATGCCTTGGCCGGCAGCCTCGACATCGACATTACGACCGAACCCCTCGGCACCGGCACGGACGGCAAGCCGGTGTATTTGCGCGATGTGTGGCCGAGCGGCCAGGACGTCGCCGAAGCGGTCGCCGCGTCGGTCGATTCAGCGATGTTCACCAAAGGATATGCGAACGTGTTCCGGGGAGACGCGAACTGGAGCGAGATCAAGACTCCGGCCGGCAAGATCTACGCGTGGGACGGCAAGTCGACCTACGTCAAGAATCCGCCCTACTTCGATGGCATGACGATGACGCCGGCGCCGATCGGCGACATCCACGGCGCCAGGACGCTTGCCGTGCTCGGCGATTCGGTCACGACCGACCACATTTCGCCCGCGGGCAATATTTCCAAGTCGAGCCCGGCCGCAAAGTACCTGGTTTCGCAGGGCGTGCAAGCTGCAGACTTCAATTCCTACGGCGCACGACGCGGCAATCATGAAGTCATGATGCGCGGCACGTTCGCGAACATTCGTTTGCGCAATCTGCTGCTGCCCGGCACCGAGGGCGGCGTCACCGTGCATATTCCGAGCGGCGAGCAGCTGTCGATCTTCGACGCATCGGTACGCTACAAGGCTGCCGGGACACCGCTCGTGATTCTCGCGGGCAAGGAATACGGCACCGGCAGTTCACGTGACTGGGCCGCGAAGGGCACGATGCTGCTCGGCGTCAAAGCCGTGATCGCGGAGAGCTTCGAGCGCATCCACCGCTCCAATCTGATTGGAATGGGCGTGCTGCCGCTGCAGTACCAAGATGGCCAGAACGCGCAGAGTCTTGGGATCACGGGCAAAGAGACCTTCGCGATCGTCGGCCTCGATCGTGGCGCCGCCAAGATCGTCACGGTCAAGGCCCGGTCCGACGACGGCAAAACCACGGAATTCAAAGTGCGACTGCGCATCGATACGCCGAAGGAACTCGACTACTACCAACACGGCGGAATTTTGCATTACGTGCTGAGGCAGCTCGCGCAGGCGGGCAAAGCCGCATAACGCACGCGCTCACATCGGCCGCCGCCGGGCCGCGCTGCTATTTCGCGGCGGGCTGCGCGGAGGCGGCGATGCTGCCCGCCTCGACGAGCACCATCGTCGCGGGATTCAGATGGGTCTTGATCGCGGCATTGACCTCGCTCAAGCTGAGCGCCTCGACGGCCTTCGGATACGCGTCGAGCCACTGAAGATCGTAGCCTCGCTGAATCGCGTTCAAGATCGTATTCGCGACGCCGCCGGTCGTCGATAGACCGACGAAATAGCCTCCAACCATGCCTTGCTTGCGCTGGCTGAGCTCGCGTTCGGTGATGCCGTCTTTCCACCAGGTCAGCACCTCGCGGCGGCTCGATTCGATACCGCGCTCCAGCAGTTTCGGCGCAAAGCTTGCCGAGAGCTCCCATGCCCCGCCGGTCAGCGAATCCTCGGTGACCTCTGCGCCGATGCCGTAGGTCAATCCTTCCTTGTCGCGCACGGTCGACATCAGACGTCCCGTGAAGCCCCTGCCTAGCGCCGCCGTACCGACGCGCAGCGCGAGCGCATCCGGATCCTTGTATCTCAGCCCGGTCGCCTGACCGATGATCACGGAAACACTGGTCTTGTCCTCGAGCGGCACCTTGACCTCGGGCACGCCGGGCTTGAGCTCGGGCGCCGCTGCCAGGTAGTCGTGGCCGCCGCTCCAGCCCGCAAATGCCTTGCCGACTTCCTCGGCGACGTGCGCATTCGATACATCACCGGCCAGCACCAGCGTCAAATGTGCGGGACCGTAATTCTTGGCGTGAAACGCCTTGACCTCGTCGAGCGTCGCCGCTTTGGCCGCAGCCAGGAACTCCTCGAGCGTGTGCGGGCGGTTCGGATGACCGGGCGGAAACACCGCGCGCGCGAAACCCTCCTGCGATCGCGCCTCGGTGCTCTGCAACGACGATTCGAGCATGCCCATGAACTGCTGTTTCGCCTTGGCGAATTCCTGCGCAGACAAGGCCGGCATGCGCAGCTCCGAGGCAATGATCCCGATCACGAGCGGCAGGTCCTTGGTCAGGCATTTCGCGCGAATTTCCAAGGACTGGTTGCCCACGCCGAATGAGATTTCGGCGCCGACGTTTTCGAGCTGTTGCGCGATCGCGAATTGATCCATGGCGCGCGTGCCGCGGTCGAGCATCATGCCCGTCAGCGTGGGAATGGAGGCATTTCCCGCGCCCGCAAATGCGTCTCCCGCGGGCAATGCGCCGACGATCACGACGACATTCTTGGCGCCGGTTGTATAGGTCACCAAGTCGATGCCGGCGACCTGCGATCGTTGCGCATGCTCCGCCATACCGGCGGAAGCGGACATCGCTGCGAACAGCATTCCGATCAGGGCGTAATATCTGCTCACGAGCCGTGCTCCGCCTGGGTTGCTACCGGGATGAACCAGCCCGTGGTGCTCTGGTCCTCGTCGAAATATTTGCGCGCAACGCGTTGCACGTCGGCCGGCGTCACGCGCTCGACCTGCTCCGGAAAGCTCGAGTACAAGGTCCAATCGCCGACCGCGATCCATTCGTTGAGTTCGCTGGCGACGGCCGCCGTGCCGTCGCGCCGGTATGCGTCGGCGGCGATGTACTGTTGCCGGACACGGTCGATCTCGGCGACCGACACGCCCTCGGTCTTGATCTTGTTGAGTTCCGCAAGCAGCGCCTTCTCGACGATCTCGTGCGTGGCACCCGGCGCAAGTTGCGCGAACAGGGTGTGCAGCGACAAATCTCGATGCAGTTCGGTGCCGGAACCGGCGTTCAAGGCGAGACCCTGGTCGACGAGTGCGCGGTACAACCGGGCGCTCTTGCCAGAACTCAAGATCGCATCCAGCATCTCCAGAGCCGGCTGGTCGGCATCGCGGCCGTTCGGCACCTTGTGTGCGATCAACACGGCGCCGAGATCGCCGGGGCGCTTGACCACGACGCGCCGCCCGCCGCGCTGTGCGGGCTCCTCGGTATAAATTTCCGGAATTGCAGACGGTGAATGCGCATAGCCGCCGTAGTACTTGCGAATCATCGCCAAGGTCGCCGCCGCGTCGAGGTCTCCGACCACGGTGACCGTCGCGTTGTTCGGCCAGTAGAAGGTGTCATAAAAGGCGCGCAGCTTCTCGATCGGCACATGTTCGATATCGCTGAGCCAGCCGATCGTCGGATGATGGTATGGCAGCGCCACGAACGCGGCCGCATTGACCGCCTCGCTCAAGAGTTCATCCGGGTCGTTCTTGCCGCGCTCGTATTCGTTGCGCACGACCGTCATTTCTGCCTGTCGATCGCTTTCGCGCAGCAACAGGCGGCGCATCCGATCTGCTTCGATCGCAATATAGCCGTCGAGGTTGTCGCGGCCGATCGTCGCGAAATAGGTGGTGCGATCGACCGAGGTATTCGCGTTGTATTGTCCGCCGATGTGCTCGAGATATTGTTTGACGCTGTTGCCCTTCGCGTCGTTGTATCCCTCGCTGCCCTTGAACATCATGTGCTCGAGGATGTGGGTCGCTCCGGTGGTGCCGGTCACCTCATTGCGCGAGCCGACACGATAGGTCACTTGAAACGTGATCACGGGCGCCGAATGATCGGGCACGAGCAGAATCGCAAGACCGTTGGAGGCCAGCCGATACTCGTCGATGCCGCCGAAAGACTTCACGAAGTCGACGCCGGCGACGGTCACTGCGGGCGCTGCGCGTGACGCTGCGCCCGGGGGAGTCGCCGCCGACTGCGCGCAGGCGGCGCCCGTGCCGGCGACAAGCAGACTCAGGGCAACGCAGAGGGTATGCGGCAATTGCAGTATTCGGCCATTCAACAGCATAGGGACTCCTGGAAACCGAAGCCCACAAACCTAACATAGCTATGCCGGGACCGCAGCCCTTTCGACCTCTTCGGTCCAAACTTTGAACCCCTGCAGAAGATTCGGACCGAAAGTCATCGTCATCGCCACATCGACCGCGTCGCGTCCGCGCGCGATCAGGATTCTGCCGATGCGCCGCTGGTTGTTGCGCGGATCGAACACGTGCCATTGGCCGCCGAGATACGCTTCGAACCAACCGGCGAAGTCCATCGGCGCGTTCACCGGCGGCACACCGATGTCGCCGAGATAGCCGGTACAGTAGCGCGCCGGAATATTCAGGCAACGGCACAGCGCGATCGCCAGATGCGCGTAGTCGCGGCAAACGCCGCGGCGCTCCTGATAGACCTCCCAAGCCGTCTTCGTGGGCCGCGCGGCGAGATAGTCGAACGCGATGTGCCCATGCACGAAATCGCAGATCGCCTGGACCCGCGACCAACCCGGCATCATCGTGCCGAACAAACTCCAGGCCACGGGCGTCAAGTGTTCCGTTTCGCAGTACCGGCTCGCCAACAGGTAAACCAAGGTCTCATCGGGCAGTGACTCGACGGTATGTTCGAACGCATTCGGAAATGCCGGTTCCGCGAGACCGTTGTCCTTGATCAGGCCGTCGGCGCAAATGCGGAACGAACCCTGCGGCGCCACCAATCGCGTGCACCAGTTTCCGGTGCCGTCGCGATACATCGCGGTATTCACGGGTGGATCGGTGACGATGTTGTCGGCAAGCACGAGATCCGCAGCGCGCGAGTAATGCACGTTCAGATTGAGGATCATCGGCGTCGGCTGCGGCAGCTGATAGAGCAGTTCGTAGCCGATCCGTATGAGCATCGAGGTCCTTACTTCCGCCCGCGCAGCCCGCCGCAACGGCGCGCTTGACGGTTACTATGCGCCGATCGTCGGCGCCGATAAAGCCGCGCCGGACCTGAATCCCGCGTAGGCACGCTCCTACAGGCCACGCAGCCGCGCCGCCGTCGCGCTCGCCGCGCGCAGGCGCGTCAAGCCCAATATCGCGTGGCAGAACGGCGCCGCAACGCCGAGCTGATCCGCGATCTCGACGACCGCACCGAGCTGCGGCTCGATCTCGAGCGCACGGCCTGCCTCGAGATCCGCCAACATCGAAGTCTTGAAGTCGCCGAGCCGTTCGGTGACCGCCATTCGCTCCGCCGCGCTCATCGAGCCCGCGAGACCGAGCAACACGCCGCATTCGCGCATCTCGTGCATCATTCGCATGCACAGTTCGCGGATGTCCGGATCGCCGAGCAAGCCGGAAGTACCCGAGCCGGTCAACGCGCTCAGGGAGTTCATGTTCATGTTTCCCCAGAGCTTGGCCCAGATCTCCTGACGAATCCGCTCGGATGCGACCGCATTGATGCCGCCCGCGCACAGGCCCCGAGTGACTTCATCGACACGACTGTTCGACGATCCGTCTGGCGCGCCGATGATCACGCGGTCGGCGGCCACGAGTTGCACGCGCGCGGGCGCGAGCACGCGTACACTCGCATGCACGACCGAACCCACGACGCGTTCGCGCGGAAAACTGCGCACCTGCGTCTCATCCGGATCGACCGCCTGCAAATGCCGATTGCACAACGGGCCCGCAAAGTCATCGAAGTACCACCAAGGGATGCCGTTGGTCGCGCTGATCACGCTGGTTTGCGGGCCGATCAACGGCTGCAAGCCCGGCGCGAGCTGCGGCAGTGCGTGTGCCTTGACGCAGAGAAAGACATGATCCTGCGTGCCGAGTTCGGCTGCCGAGCCCGCAGCCGGCGCGCTTCGGCGCCATTGCCCGCCTCGCTCGACCTGCAGCCCGGAGACGCGCAGCGCCTCCAAGCTCGCGCCGCGTGCGAGTATCGAGACGCGCCATCCCGCCCGATCGAGCGCATCGGCGAGCCAAGCACCAATTGCACCTGCGCCGACGATCGCCGCTGAAACCATGGATTATCTCTCCAAACGAAGCGCTTGCCTTTGGTACGCTGTCCCAATATGACAGACTCCGCCCCGCCTGCACTAGCCGTCTTCGACCTCGACGGCACCTTGACCTGGCACGATACGCTGGTTGATTTTCTGGCCGGATACGTGCGCCGTCATCCCGCAAAGGCACTGAAGCTGTGGCGTCTGCCCGGCGTGCTGCTCGCCTACGTGTTCGGTGGATTCGATCGGGGACGCTTGAAATCGCAGGTCATCAAGATCGTCATGGGCGGCGAGCCGAAAAATTCCATCGACTCCTGGGCCGATGCCTTCGTCGAGTCGCTGCACGCCGATCGCGCGTTTCGAGGCGCCGCGCTAGCGGTCTTGGATTCCCATCGTCGCTCGGGCGACCGGCTCGTGCTGATGTCGGCGAGTCCGGATCTATACGTGCCGCGGATCGGCCGGCTGCTCGGCTTCGAGTTCACGGTATGCACAGAGGTCGAGTGGCGCGCCGAGATCCTCGACGGCGCGCTCAAGTCCCCCAATCTGCGTGGCGAAGAGAAGCTGCAGTGTCTGCAATGGCTGCGCCAGCAATATCCGGGACACAGCGTTTATGCATATGGCAACAGTGCCTCGGATCTCGCGCATCTGAAAGCGGCCGAGCGCCCGATGCTCGTCAATGGGAATCTCGCGGCGCGGCGCCAGGCCGCGCGGCTCGGGATTCCGGTCGGCGAGTGGCTCTAAAGGTTCAGCGCTGAACGGCTTGCAGCGCCACATGCAGCTTCAGCAGCAACTGTTCCGTGGTCTCCCAGCCGATGCACGGATCGGTGATCGACACGCCGTACTCGAGCGTCGATAGATCCTTCGGGATCGGTTGATTGCCGGCATGCAAGTGGCTCTCGAGCATCAGGCCAACGATCGACCGGTTCCCGTCGGTGATCTGCGCAACGCAATTTTCGGCTACCAGCGGCTGCAGCCCCGCATCCTTGTTCGAATTACCATGACTACAGTCAACGACGATGTTCGCCGGCAGCTGCGCGGTGCTGAGCTCCCGTTCGGCGACCGCGATGCTCACCGCGTCGTAATTCGAGCGCCCTCCGCCGCCGCGCAGCACGAGGTGCGCATGGCCGTTGCCGCGCGTGCGAAACACCGCCGACTGACCTTGCTGCGTGATTCCCAAGAAATGGTGCGGGCGGCGCACCGACTGCAAGGCATTGATCGAAGTCGCGAGGCTGCCGTCGGTGCCGTTTTTGAACCCGACCGGACTCGAGAGCCCGCTCGCCATTTCGCGATGCGTCTGAGACTCGGTCGTGCGCGCCCCGATAGCGGTCCAGGTGATGAGCTCGGACAAATATTGCGGCATGATCGGGTCGAGCGCCTCGGTACCGGCGGGTAAGCCGAGCTCCGCGATGTAGAGCAGCAATTCGCGCGCCAATAAAATGCCCTTCTCGATGTGAAACGAGTCGTCCATGTCCGGGTCGTTGATCAGCCCCTTCCATCCGACCGTCGTGCGCGGCTTCTCAAAATAAACGCGCATGATCGGAAAAATCGTCGACTCGATGCGTGCGCTCAAGTCCTTGAGGCGATTTGCATACTCGCGAGCCGCCACGACGTCGTGGATTGAACACGGGCCGACGACTACAAAGATGCGCGGATCGCCGCGCTCCAATATCGAGCGTACGAGCTGCCGCGCCTTGAGCACCGTATTGGCAGCCCGCTGAGTCAGCGGCAGTCTGCGCTTGACTTCTTCCGGCGTCGCGAGCAAGTCGCTGGAGACGACGTTGACGTTTTGTAATTGATCTTGAATATTGACCACGGTTTCGACCTACATGGATGTTCTAATGGTCCAAAGTTCCGGGAAGAACTTCAGTTCGAGCGCCTTCGTCAAATAGGACACGCCGCTGGTCCCCCCGGTACCGCGCTTGAAGCCGATGATCCTCTCGACGGTCTTCACGTGCGAGAAACGCCACAGCTGAAACTTGTAGTCGAGATCGACCAAATGCTCGGCCAGCTGGTACAGATCCCACTCCTTTTCCGCATTGTGGTAGACGCTGAGCCATGCAGCCGCGACCTGCTTGCTCGCCTGGTACGGGAGCGTGTAATCGCGATCGATCGCCTCCGGCGGCAGCTCGAAGCCGCGACGGCTCAAGAGGCGCAGCGTCTCGTCATAGAGGCTCGGCGAGCGCAGCGCACGTTCCAATTGTTCATACGCGGAGGGATCGTTGCGAAACACCTTGATCATGTCGGCGTTCTTGTTGCCGATCATGAATTCGAGCATGCGATATTGCCAGGACTGGAATCCCGAGGATTTGCCGAGCGCGTTTCTGAACGCCGAATAATCGGACGGCGTGATCGTCGCAAGCACGTCCCATGATTGCAGCAACTGCTGCTGAATGGTCGAGACCCGCGCGAGCATCTTGAAGGTCGGACCCAGATCGTCCCTGCGGATACAGGCCACCGTCGCCGACAACTCGTGCAGACAGAGCTTCATCCACAGCTCGGAGACCTGGTGGATCATGATGAACAGCATTTCGTCGTGCTGATACGACAATGGGCGCTGCGCATCGAGCAGCCTGTCGAGATGCAGGTACTGCCCGTAGCTCAAGGACTCGGAGAGGTCCCAATACACCTGCTCGTCGGTCAAATCGACGAATGGTTTCACCGGCGGCGCAGAATCGCTCATGAGTCAGGCCCGGAAGACCCACTCCGGCACGGTCTTCCACCCCGCGAGCAGTTCCCGGTCGAGGCTCTGATAGTCGGGCTCGAGCTGCCCCACGAGGTGCCAGAATTTGCGCGAGTGGTTCATGTGCTTGGTGTGCGCGAGTTCATGCACGCACAAATAACGCACGACCTCGGCGCGCTGAAACAGCAGCGAACAATTCAGGCTCACCGTGCCGCGGGTCGAGCAACTGCCCCAACGCGTGCGCTGGCAGCGGATCGAAACGCGCGCGACCGGAAATTCGAGCGCGCCCGCTAGCTGCAGCAGACGCGGCGTAAGGCGCTCGGCCGCGGACTTCTTGAGCCAGCCCCGCAACAGCGTGCGCGCGTCGCGATCGGTCGGTGCGGTGAGCCTCACGCGCGAGGGCGAGTGGCGCAGCGTGCGCTGAGCGCCGCACTGCCAATCTACTTCGAAGCGCTCGCCGGTCATCTGGAATTCGACGAACAGCGGCACCGGCTCGCTCGGCCGCACGTGGCTCTGCATCGCCGCGACCTTGCGATCGATCCACGGCGTGAATCGCTGCACGAAATCCCGGACCGATTTCGCCGTCACGCCCTCGGGAACCACGATTTCGACACGGCCGCCGACGTGCACGCGCGCCGTGAGGCGCCGCGCGCGCGTGCTCACGCGCACCGCGAACGCGTCGTTCGGGCTACGCGTCTCGAACAGCGATAATTGGGTCCCCTGAATTCTCACGGCGGAATAATACCAGGTTAGAGGCCCTCGCCGGGTAGCCGCGCCGGCGCGGATTATGTGCGATTCAATGCTGGGCGAGTGCTGCGAGCTGACGCTGCGCCGCCTTGAAATCCGGCGCGACGATCAGTGATTTTTCGATCCAGTTTCGCGCCGCCAGCAAGTCCCCGCGCAGCAGGAACTGACGGCCGAGCGCCAGATACGCGTCGGCGTGGCCCCAACCCGGCGTATCGAGGCCGGTCGCCGAGGTCTCGTCAAAGCGCTGTGCCGCGAGCTGCAACTCGGCAAACGCCTGCGCGCCTTCGGGCGTACCTGGCTTCGCGCGCTGCAATTCGTTGCTCGCGCGCAGCAGCAGTACGCGCGGATTGCGCGGCGCCACCCGGTACGCGCTTGCCAGCCGGTCGTTGGCTTTCGTGCGCAATATGACGCCCTCGACCGTGCGGTATTTGGCGAGATCGGCGAGACAGGCGGAATCGAGCACCAGGACCTCGACGGAATGAGAATCGTGATCGAGCAGCTTGGACAACTGATCGGCGCAATCGGCAAGCGCGGTCTCCGCCGGTCGGCGGCGCGTCTCGCCGAGCAGCTCGGCGTACCGGTATTCGGCGTGCGCCAGGTGATAGCGCAGCGTCAGATCGCCGCCGTTGGACTTGACGTCGGTCGCGAGCGACTGCATCAGGTCGGTCAATTGATTGATGTCCTCGGTCTGGTAGGCGTAGAGGATCTGCGCCTGCAAGTCGCCCCCCGACTGGGCGGCGCACGGCAGCGCCATCGCGGCGCCGATCAGAATGCCGAGGCTCGGCCGCGTCAAACCAATAAGTCTCTTTACGATGCGGATCGGATTTAACATACGCCGCATGACGATATCACAAACCGGTGGCGGGTCTTGACGACCGAATTCATCGACATCGGATCCAATCTGACCCACGAGAGCTTCGATGCGGACCGCCAGGCCGTGTTGGAGCGCGCGCTCGAGGCGGGCGTCGTGCATCAGGTCGTCACCGGCGCGGATCTCGCGAGCTCGCGCGCGGCCGCCGCGCTCGCCCGCGCGCATCCCAACCGGCTCTCGAGCACGGCGGGCGTGCACCCGCATCATGCCGCCGCATTCGACCCCTCGATCCGGGCCGAGATTCGCGAACTGCTGGCCGCGCCCGAGGTCGTCGCGGCCGGTGAATGCGGCCTCGACTATTTCCGCGACCTTTCACCGCGAGCGGCGCAGCGCGCGGCATTCATCGCGCAATTGGAACTCGCGATCGAGGCACGCAAGCCGGCGTTTCTGCATCAGCGCGACGCGCACGAGGACTTCGTCGCGATCCTGGGCGACTACGCGGCGCGTCTCGCGGGCGGTGTCGCCCATTGCTTCACCGGCGGACGCGCGGAATTGGACGCCTATCTCGAACTCGGCTTATTCGTCGGCGTCACGGGCTGGATCTGCGATGAGCGCCGCGGCGGGGCGCTGCGCGAGGCCGCACCGTGGATACCCGCCGATCGATTGCTGCTCGAGACCGATGCCCCTTATCTGTTGCCGCGAGACCTCAAGCCGAAGCCTCGCTCGAGGCGCAACGAGCCCGCCTTTCTGCCGCAGATCGCGCACGCGGTCGCCGGCTTGCGCGGCGAATCACTGGAATCCCTGGGGCGTTCGACGACCGAGAATGCGCGGCGCTTCTTCGCCTTATAGGCTCGTGACGCTGTGCGGGCTAGGCCGCAACTGTTCGCGCAAGCGGGTCCAGATTTCGAGCAGCTTGGGATATCCGGGCGAGTTCTTCATGGTCGCATCGACGCGCGGAAATTCCACTTCGATGCTGTCGAGCATCAATACCCACTTCGGCATGCCTTTCGTGAACTTGCCCAGATTCGAGAACAGTAACCGGCCCTCGACGGGCAGCTCACCGACGATCGCCTTGACGGCAGCGATACGGTCGTAGAGCGCCGGCTGCGGATTGTCGAACGTATAGCGGCGCCCGCGCGCCATGACGGTCCATTCGCTCATCTGATCGCCGCCGAAGATCAGGCCGGGTACTCGGCGCGTATCGAGAATCAACACACCGCGCGGCGTCAACAGCAAGTGATCGACATGAAAGTATCCGCCCATGCCGTCCGGTACCTGGACTTGGTGTGCGGTCTCGAATGCGATGTGACCTAAGCGCGCGAGCAAGGAGCGGCGGCGCTTCGAGCGCCGGTAGGCGCGAATACCGATCGCAGCGGCGCCCGCGACCACGACGACCGCAGCGGCCACCGCGATCCATTGCGGCTCGATCGGCAGATCGTTCATGCGAGCGCACCCGCGATCGCCGTGAGTGTCGGCGCGACGTCGAGCAATTGCCGCGGCAGGCTCAGCAGGCGCGCGAGGCTCTGCGGCACATCGACCGGCTTGCCGATCAGCGGCCCGACGATCTCGCTGAATTTCGCCGGGTGTGCGGTCGCGACAATGACCCACGGCCGATCGCGGCGTTCCTGCGCAGGCAAACGGCTGTAGACCTCCGCGGCGGTCGCAGCGTGCGGACACCACTCCCGGCCGTACTGTGCGAAGTCCGCAACGATGCGCGCGCGGATCGCCGCATCGTCGACGCTGTCCGCGCTCACCTGGCCGCGCAGCCCCTCGAGATCCGGATACAGCGACCGCAGACGCTCCATGTTGCTCGGATCGCCGACGTCCATCGCGGAGGCGAGCGTTGCGATACTGCGGCGCGGCTGCCAGAGGCCCGTCTCGAGAAAATCGGGCACGGTGCGGTTGGCATTGTGCGCAAGCACGATGCGATCAATCGGGCAGCCGATTGCACGCGCGAGTACCGCGGCAAATGCGTTGCCGAGGTTGCCGGCCGGCACGATGTATGAGGCGTTTACGCCGGTGCGCTGCAGGATCTCGGCACTCGACGCGGCGTAGTACGTCATTTGCGGCAACAAGCGGCCGATGTTGATGCTGTTCGCGGAACTGAATCGATGCTGGCGGTTGAGCTCGGCATCGATGAACGCTTCCTTGACCAAACGCTGACAATCATCGAACGTGCCGTTGACGCGCAGCGACAAGACATTGTCACCCCAACAGGTCAGTTGCTGCTCCTGCAGCGGACTGACCATGCCCCTCGGATAGAGGATCACGATCCTGACCCAGGGTCGGCGATGAAATGCGGCCGCAACCGCCCCACCTGTGTCGCCCGAAGTTGCAACGAGTATCGTCAAGCGCTGCGCCGCCCCGCTCTCCAGGCGCTGCAAGCTCTCGGCGAGGAAGCGCGCGCCGAAATCCTTGAATGCGGCAGTCGGACCGTGATAGAGCTCCAACGCGAACAATCGATCGGGGCAGGCTGCAATCGCAGTCGTCGGCGCCTCGAGGTCGAGCGCCGCGTCAACGATGCTGCCAAGCTGCGGCTCGAGCGCATCCGCCTCGAAAAAGCCGCGCAGCGCGATGCGCGCGGTCCGTGGCAAGCGCGCGTTCGGCGCGAGCGCGGCATCGGCGGCCGCGCGCTCGAGCGCGGCCAGGTCCGCGGCGCTCAGTCGCGGCAGGCGTCTTGGCACGTACAGACCGCCGTCGGGCGCGAGCCCGCGCGCGATCGCCTCGCTCAACGATGCGGCCGCGGCGCCTGCGCGAGTACTCACGTAGGCAGGCGCCGTCATCAGGCTCTCACCACGCGGGCACCGTAATTCTCGATCGTCGATATCCAATGATCCGATTGCATCCCGTGCTGTGTGAATGCCGCGGCCATCGCGCCGCGCACCGCCTCGGCGTGCTGGATTTCGGACCAGGCGAACACCGTCGGACCCGCTCCCGATATGGAGCAGCCGAGCGCACCGGCTGACATTGCCGAGCGCTTGACGTCCTTGAATCCCGGAATCAGCTGGTAGCGCTGCGGTTCTATCACGACGTCGTCGAAAGACTCGCGAATCATGTCCAAATCGTTCGAATAGCAACCGCTGATGAAGCCCGCGAGGTTGGCTGTTTGCCATACGAAATCCGAGCGTGTCACATCGGTCTTGAGAATCGCTCGCGCCTCTCGCGTGCCCAAGTGCATATGCGGGTGGACCAACACGCAGCGCAGCGACGGCGGCACGGGGATCTGCTTGACCCGCGGGTGGTCGATGCCGACGGTCAGCACGAGACCGCCGAATAGGCTGGGCGCAATGTTGTCCAGGTGCGCCGAGCCGCTTGCGACGATCTCGCCTTCCATCGCGAACTTCAGCAATTGCAGCCGCGTCAGCGGCTCCGCCAATAGCGCGTTGGCGGCAACCACGGCCGCGACCGCGGAGGCGGCCGAGCCGCCCATGCCCGACGACAGCGGAATGCCCTTGTCGATCTCGATTTCGAACCCGTAGGTCAAGCCGAGTGCGGCGTGCAGCGCCTGCACCGCGCGGCCCGCCGTATTCTTCGGCGGATCGACCGGCAGATCGCCGGCCACGCCGCTGATCGCACGGATGCGGACCACGGGCTCCTCGATGCGCACCAGACGCACACGGTCGCCGACCGCTTCGACCGTGTGCCCCAGGATATCGAAACCGATCGCCACATTCGCGACGGTGGCAGGAGCAAAGGCGGTGACGTCGGTGAGCACGGAAATCCCTTTGATGAATCAACTAAATATGCGCGCCGAGATAGGCCGACAGGCGCAGCAAGTCCGAGAATACGCCGCCCGCCGTGACCTCGGGGCCGGCGCCGGGCCCCTGGACGATCAGCGGGTTGTCGCAATAGCGGCGCGTTGCGAAACGCACCACGTTGTCGGTGAGCGCGATATTACCAAACGCGTGCTTGGCGTCGAGACGGGTAAGTCCGACCGTCGCTTTGCCCGAGGCGTCGATGCGCCCCACGTAGCGCAGAATTTGCTCGCGCGAGCGCGCATCGGCGAGCGTCGCTGCCATCGCAGAGTCGAATTCCGGGAGTCGCCGCATGAATTCGTCGATGCTGCAATCGCGTAGCGCCGCGGGCACGAGCCCTTCGACCTCGACGTCCGCCATTTCCAGAGTCAAGCCCATCTCGCGCGCGAGGATGATGAGCTTGCGTGCGACGTCCACGCCCGACAAATCGTCGCGCGGATCGGGCTCCGTATAGCCCTTCTGCTTCGCGACGCCCACGATCGTCGAGAACGACTCGTGGCCGTCGAACACGTTGAACAGATAGGCCAGAGTCCCCGAGAAGATTCCCTCGATGTTCGTGACTTCGTCTCCGGTCTCGCGTAGGTCGCGCAAGGTCTGGATGATCGGCAAACCCGCGCCGACCGTAGCCTCATAGAGATAATGCGTACCCGCGGTCCTGCGCGCTTCCTGTAAGGATCGGTAGTACGGCAAGGAGCCGCTGTTGGCCTTCTTGTTCGGCGTCACGACATGCAAGCCGCGTGACAGCCACGCTTGATATTGCGCCGCGATGTCCGCGCTCGCGGTGCAGTCGATCACGACCGTGTGCGGAATGTAATCGCACTGCAGATGATTGACGAATTTGCCGAGATCGAGCGGCTCGCCCTTGGCCGCGAGCTGCTCACGCCAGGTGCCGAGGTCGATCTCGGTTTCAGAGAGCAGCATGCGCTTCGATGTCGCGATCGCGCGCACGCGCAAATCGACGTTCAAGCGGCGCAAGCGCTCGAGCTGGCTTGCGATTTGCTCGAGCAGTACGCGACCGACGGTGCCTGGACCGATGAGCCCGATCGATAGCGTGTTGGGCGACAGATAAAAGCCGGCGTGCACCGCTCGCAGCGCCTTGGCGGCGAATTTGCCGTCCACGACCACGGAGATGTTGCGCTCCGAGGCGCCCTGCGCAATTGCCCGGACGTTGACCGCGGCGCGGCCCAGCGAATTGAAAACCTGCGCGGCGATGCCGTGCGCGCCCGCCATGCCGTCGCCGACGACCGCGAGGATGCTCAGCCCTAAGCCCATGTCGACGCTCTGAATCTGACCATCGCGCAGTTCGGTGTCGAACGCGCGGCGTACAGCTTCCTCGGCGCGCACGGCCTGCGCTTCGGGGATCGCGAAACAGATCGAATGCTCCGAGCTGCCCTGAGAAATCAGGATCACCGAGATGCCCGCATCGCGCAGCGCGCCGAACAGCCGATGCGCGGTGCCGGGCACGCCGATCATGCCGGCGCCCTCGACATTGATCAGTGCCACCGGATCGATCGTCGTAATGCCTTTGACTTTCAAGGCCGAGGTCGGGCGCGCGCAGATCAGCGTGCCGCGTTTCGCGGGCGCGAACGTGTTGCGGATGTATATCGGGATGTCGCGCGCGACCGCCGGTTCCATCGTCTGCGGGTGAATGACTTTGGCGCCGAAGTACGCGAGTTCCATGGCCTCGTTGTACGAGAGTTGGTCGATGACCTGGGCATTCGGCACGAGCCTCGGATCGGCCGAGAGCACGCCGTCGACGTCGGTCCAAATGTGGATTTCGAGCGCATTGAGCAAGGCGCCGAAGATCGACCCGGAATAATCGCTGCCGTTGCGGCCGAGCGTCGTCTGCAAACCCTTGACCGTGGTCGCGATGAAGCCTGTGACGACCAGCCTTCCTAGAAAATCGTCGGCCACGAGCTTGCGCAAATTCGCCTCGCTCTCCGACCACTGCACGGCGGGGCCGAGCGGCCCCCACTCGACGACGATGACTTGGCGCGCATCGACCCAACGTATTTCACCCGGAATGCGTGCGCGTTCGCGCAAATACGGCGCGAACAGCCGCGTCGACCAGATCTCGCCGTAGCCCGCGATGACGTCGCGCAACGAGTACGGCGCCGAGCGTATCAGGCGCACGGTGTGCAGCATGCCCGCGATGTCCTGCACGTCGCGATCGAGATCCGCCCCATAGGCGGCTTGCGCGGATTTCGAAACCAGTGCGGCGGCCAATTGCGTGTGCCGGACGCGCACCGTGTCGAGCGCCGAGAGAAAATCACCGTTGGGCCGTTCCGCGAGCGTCACGAGCCCAAGCAGGCTGTCGGTTACACCACGACAGGCCGATAGAACCACGGCCTCGCGCGGGTTCTTCGATGCCTCGACGATCTCGGCGACGCGCCGGAAACAATCGGCATCGGCGACGCTCGAACCGCCGAATTTATGTACGATCCATTTGTCCATGATTCACGCACGCCGGTTTTCGCAACCGACGTTCTGCGGCACTCCCAATAGTTGAACCTAAGTGAATGAATTGCGGCGGGAAACCGTTAGATAACCCCGAACTTTAATCGGTCCGGCGGGAGCCTAGCAAGCAATTCCGCTAGAATTACCGACGTGAATCATGCGTTGACCGACATTTGCCGATTTTTCCGCGTTGCCGAGCCGCTCGGAGAACCCTTGGTGCTCGCGACCGTGCTGCGCACCGAGGGGTCGACCTATAGCAAAGCCGGGGCGCGTGTGGTGATCGCCCCGGATGGTCGGACCAGCGGCATGGTCAGCGGCGGCTGTCTCGAGTCGGACCTGCACGAGCGTGCGCTGCGTGTGATCTCTGCTAAGCGCTCGGAGCGAGCTTGGTTCGATACGCGCGAATCCGACGATCCGATCTGGGGCCTCGGCATGGGTTGCGAGGGGGCCATGGACATCTGGCTGCAGGCCGAGCTGCCAGAGCAGGGCTATCCGGTCTTGCGCTATTTGCAGCACTGTCTCGAGCGCGAGCAAGCCGCCGTGATCGCAACCGTGGTCGGCGGACAGGCCAAGCTCGAGGAACTCGGCACGCACGGCTTGCGCGGCACGGCCGGCGGCACACCGCTCGAGGAGCGGCTCGCGGCGCTGCTCGAGGCCGAATCCTCGGCCGGCGCGGGGCTCAGCACGCTACGCTGCGGCGAACGCGAACTCGAGGTCTTCGTCGGTGCGATCGAGCTCGCCCCGAGCCTGCTGATCTGCGGCGGTGGCGTCGACGCGATTCCAGTTCAGTCCGCAGCCGCTAATCTCGGCTGGCGCGTCACGGTGTTCGATCATCGTCCCGCGTATGCGACCGAGACGCATTTTCCCCAGGCCGCGCGCGTGATCTGCGCACGCCCGGAGCAGCTCGCGCAGCACATCGACGCGTCCGGGTTCGATGCCGCGATCGTCATGAGTCACCATTTGCCATCCGATATCGCCTACCTGAAAACTCTGGCCGACCGTCCGCCGACCTACATCGGCTTGCTCGGTCCGGCGAACCGCCGCCAGCGCCTGCTCGCCGAGGCCGGAGCGTCTGCGCTGCGCGTCGCGGATCGTATCCACGGTCCTGCGGGACTCGACATCGGTGCCAATACGCCCGAATCGATCGCCGTGGCAATCGTTGCGCAAATTCATGCGGTTCTCTCGGGAAAATCCGGCGGCCCGTTCGAACCGGGCGCGGTCGCTTAAGGGCGCGGGCGGGTCGCGCGGGGCTTTGGCGCCGCAGCGCGCCGCTTGGCGCCCGTGCCGGATCTGGGCAATCCCGTATGTTGTGTTCGAAATGGCGTGCCGCCGACCCGGCCGCCGGCGAGCGGCTGATAGGCGGGGATCAGATGATGCTTGCCGTTGCCGATCAGATCCGCGCGACCCATGCGCTTCAGGGCCTCGCGCAGGACCGGCCAATTCTCCGGATCGTGGTAGCGCAGAAACGCCTTGTGCAAGCGACGCACCTTGATGCCCTTCGGAATCACGACCTCTTCGCTCGCGCGTGTGATCCGCTTCAACGGATTCTTGCCGGAGTGATACATCGCGGTCGCGGTGGCCATCGGCGAAGGCAGGAAAGCCTGAACTTGATCGGCGCGAAAATCGTTCTTCTTGAGCCATAGCGCGAGCTCGAGCATGTCTTGGTCGCGCGTGCCGGGATGCGCCGCGATGAAATAGGGGATCAGATACTGCTCTTTTCCGGCTTCGCGCGAGTACTTGTCGAACAGCTCCTTGAATTTGTAATAACTGCCGACGCCCGGCTTCATCATCTTCGACAGCGGGCCGTCGCCGATCGCCTCGGGCGCGATCTTCAGATAGCCGCCGGTATGGTGGGCCGCTAGTTCCTTGACGTACTCGGGCGACTCGATCGCGAGGTCGTAGCGAACGCCCGAGGCAATCAATACCTTCTTGACGCCTTTGAGGCTGCGCGCGCGCCGGTAAAGCTTGATCAGTGGAGCATGGTCGGTATTGAGGTTGGGGCAAATGCCCGGGAAAACGCAGGATGGCCGCCGGCATGCAGATTCGATCACCGTGCTCTTGCAATGCAGCCGATACATGTTCGCGGTGGGCCCGCCGAGGTCGGAAATCACGCCCGTGAAGCCGGGCACACGATCCCGAATCGTCTCGATTTCGCGAATCACCGAGTCCTCCGAGCGGCTTTGGATGATGCGCCCCTCATGCTCGGTGATCGAACAGAACGTGCAGCCGCCGAAGCAGCCGCGTTGAATCGCAACCGAAAACCGGATCATGTGATAGGCGGGAATTTTCTGCTGCGCGTAGCCCGGATGCGGACGGCGCGCAAAGGGCAGTTCGTAGATCGCGTCCATCTCGGCGGTTGACAAGGGGATCGGCGGCGGATTGAGCCAGACGTCGACGGTTCCATGGCGCTGAACCAATGCGCGCGCATTACCCGGATTGGATTCGAGATGCAGGATCCGCGACGCGTGCGCATAGAGCACCGCGTCTTGACTGACGCGGTCGAACGCCGGCAAGCGGATTACGCTGACCTCGCGCTGCGCATTGGGAACCTTGCGGAAGAATTTGACGACCGTTGCCGCTCCGGGCGCAGCCGTCGTCTCGGGCGCGGCCAAGCTGCGCTTGCGCTCCTCCTCGCTCGCATACGGATCGACCGGCGGATTCAAAGGGCCCGGCGAATCAAGCTCGGTCGAGTCGATCTCGATCCATCCGGCCGGGACTTCGCGGCGCACGAAAGCCGTGCCGCGCAAGTCGGTGATCGCGGCGATCGGCGCGCCGCCATCGAGGCGGCGCGCAATATCGAGGATTTGTCGCTCGGCATTGCCGAACACCAATAGATCCGCCTTCGCGTCGACGAGCACCGAACGGCGCACCTGCTCGGACCAGTAATCGAAATGTGCGATGCGCCTCAGGCTCGCCTCGATGCCGCCGATCACGATCGGGACGTGGCGATAGGCTTCACGCACGCGCTGGGAATAGACGATCACGCAGCGATCTGGACGCCGGCCGCCTTGCCCGCCGGGCGTATAGGCATCATCGCTGCGTACCCTTCGATCCGAGGTATAGCGGTTGACCATCGAATCCATATTGCCGCCGGTCACGCCGAAAAACAGGCGCGGCTCGCCAAGCGATTCGAAATCATTGCGACTGTGCCAGTCCGGCTGCGCAATGATGCCGACGCGGTAGCCTTGTGCCTCGAGCACACGCCCGATGATCGCCATCCCGAAGCTCGGATGATCGACGTAGGCGTCACCGGTCACGATGATGATGTCGCAGCGATCCCAGCCGAGCGCATCCATCTCGGCGCGCGAGGTCGGAAGGAATGGCGCCGGCTTGAGGCCGGCGCCATTCGCATCAATCGGGGAAAACAGGGGCGAGGCGGTCTGCACGGCCGCGATTAGACCGGATTATCCCAGGCGATACAACGCCACCCTGCCTAACCGGGATCCAGGGGTAAATAAATCTGCGCATCTTCGCGCTGGATCAGCAGCGCGACGCTGCGGCCCGCGCGAGCAACCTCGCGCTTGAGCTCCGCGACCGAGTTCACTGCCGCACCATTGACGCCAAGCACGACGTCGCCAGCTTCGACACCAGCCGCAAGCGCAGGTCCCGAGACGTCCTCGACCACCAAGTGGCCGCGCGTATGCAACTGACGCTGCTCGTCGGGCTCGAGCGACCGCAACGCAAGACCCAGTTTGCCGCCACCATCTTCCGCGTTGTTCTTGGCCGCGATCGCCGGCTCATCCTCGAGCAATACCGTTCGCACCTCGACATCGCTCTGTTTACGATCATGCCAAATGCTGAGATGCGCGGTCGTTCCCGGCGGCAGCGCAGCAATCACAGACGGCAAATCGAGCGACCGGTCGATTGCATGGCCGTTGACGCTAACGATCACATCGCCGGGCTGCAAGCCGGCCTTCTCGCCGGGGCTCTTCGGCTCGACCGCGCTGATCAAGGCTCCATGCGGCGTGCCCAAGCCGAAGGTCTGTGCGAGCTGCTGGTTGACTTCCTGCACCGCGACGCCGATCCGGCTGCGCGCCACCTTGCCGTTCTTCAGCAGCTGGTCTTTGACATTGAGAGCCAAATCGATCGGGATCGCGAACGACATGCCCATATAACCGCCGGTGCGGCTGAATATCTGTGCGTTGATTCCGATGACCTGGCCATCCATGTTGAACAAGGGGCCGCCCGAGTTTCCGGGATTGACGGCCGCATCGGTCTGGATGAACGGCACGTAATTCTCGTCGGGCAAGGCCCGCGCGGTTGCACTGACGACGCCCGCGGTCACGCTGTTCTCAAAGCCGAACGGCGACCCGATCGCGATGACCCATTGGCCCGGACGCAGATGCGCGGCATCGCCGAAGCGAACCGCCGGCAGTCCGGTCGCCGCGATCTTGATCAGCGCGACATCGCTGCGCTTATCGGCGCCGATGACCTTCGCGGTGAATTCGCGCCGATCAGTGAGCTTGACGGTCACTGTGGCGGCATCGGCGACCACGTGGGAGTTGGTCAAAATATAGCCGTCGGACGTGATAATGAACCCGGAACCGATGCCGTGGGCCGGCGGCGTGTGGTCCGGATTCGGCATTTGATGATGAAAAAACTGCGACAAGGGGTCGCCGCCGCTCTCAGAGACCTTTTCCTGCTTCTCGACAACGCTGATATTGACGACCGAAGCGCCGTTTTGAGCAACTAAGTCCGAAAAATCCGGTAATCCCGTGACCCGCACCGGCGCCGCGCCGGGGCTGGCCGCGGGGCTCGAGGGCACCGCCGAGGCGCCGTTCATCGCAATTTCTGCACCTCGGGCCGGTTCCGCCGCGGCGCTGGACCGCTGATGTACCACGACGACCACGAGGAGTGCCGCAGCGGCCGCCAGCGACCAAGTTCTGATACTACCCATGTAAGACACCTTCTTTCAGTAAAAGCCTAAGTTCCCCAACAGACCCCCAAATTGAGCCGTTGGTTTCAATTTTCCAGAGCTTAAGCACATATATTTTGCGCGGCGGCACTTAAATTACCGTAATAGACAATAAGTGCCGAGTTTACTATGGCTGAGGAAAATGGACCGGTATTGGTGGTGGTCGGCGACGACTTGAAGCGCCTGCAATGGCTCAACCACCATGTCACGAGCCATTGGCCCACTTGCCGGGTGACGACCTTCACCGCGAAGCAGATTGCCTCGTTGGCGCGCTCGCTCCAGGACGCAGAGCCGGATGCGGTTATTCTGCAGATCGACTTCGCGGCGGAGGCGAGCGCCAGCCAGGGCATTTCCCAAATGCTCCATTTGATCAAGCTGCGGCCTGGACTGCATTGCATCGTGCTTGCCGACCATGGAACCGAACTGGCGGCCGTGCGGGCGCTCAAGAGCGGCGCCGCCGAGTACCTGCCCGTTGCGAGCCTCACGCGCGAATCGCTGCTGACCGCGATCAGCGAGGCCATGGCCAAGCGTCGAGAGGCGGCGCAGGCGGCGCGTAGCTTCGAGGGCGCCGAAGCGGAAACCGAGTCGATCGAGGTGCCGGGTTACGCGATCATCAAGGAAATCGCGACCAGCAACTTCTCGTCGGTGTTTCTCGCCCGCAGCGAGCGGCTGCGGCGCAATGTGGTGCTGAAAATCATGAAGCGCGGCACGAGCCAGCGCGAAATGGAGGACGCGGAGCGATTCCAGCGCGAATACGAGATCATTTCGAGCGTCGCTCATCGCTCGATCGCCGAGATCTACGACTTCGGCACGCTGCCGCAGCACCTGTATCTCGCGATGGAGTATTTCCCTTGTGGTGATTTGCGCGAGCGCCTCTACAATCCGGTCAGCGTCGAGGAAGCCCTTTATTACCTGCGCACGATCGCCGAGGCGCTGCGCGTGATCCACGTATTCGGGATATTGCACCGCGATTTGAAGCCGGCAAACGTCATGTTGCGCGACGACAATTCGCCGGTTCTCATCGATTTCGGATTGGCTCGCCGCGCAATCGGCGACAGCGCCGTCACCGGCGTCGGCCAGGTGTTGGGCTCGCCCTATTACATCAGCCCCGAGCAGGCGCAGGGATTGACCGTGGACGGCCGCACCGACCTCTACAGCCTCGGTGTCATATTCTATGAAATGCTGACCGGCCAAAAGCCCTATGCCGGCCGCAGCGCCGTAGCGATCATGGCGCAACATACGAACTCACCCATCCCGAGATTGCCGCCCGACGTGGCCCAGCAGCAGCCACTGCTCGATCGGCTCATGGCCAAGGAGACCCACTCCCGTTACGCCTCGGCCGACGAGTTGCTCGCCGACTTGAACGCAGAGGCTGAAACGCCTGCCTGAATGCTGTGACACGCGTCACAGCGCTCTCACGCTCGGGGTGTGACTTCGGTCATCCCGGCCGGCGCGCCGCTTTGGCACCCTAGGCTTATGTTCATTTCCGCCAAACGACATGAGCGTGAAATACGAGCGACGGTGAGCGCCGGCAACCTCTGGACCGATGCGGTCCTGAGCCATGTTTCGCAAGGCGTGTTTTTTCTCGACATCAAGAATCGGATTTTGCCGCCGATATCCCGGTCGCTATCCACGTATTTCGGACGCCGCGACTTCAGTCAACTCAACTTCGAGAAACTGCTGCGGCCGATGATCGATGAGGCCGCGCTCAACGAAGCCTGCACGCAGCTCGCCGAGATGCGTGCGGCCGGCGAACGCGGTGAGACCGCGGCCCGCACTCCGTTGCAGTCCGTCGAGGTGCGCTTATCGCAACCCGACGGTACATTCGCCAAGGCGCTCTACGAATTCGAGTTCTTCAAGGTCGAGCTGCCCGAGCACGAGGGCACCTGGATGGTCTGCGTCACCGATCGCACGCCGCCTGCGACGCAAGCGCCGGTCATCGAGGATCTGCGCCCGCAGCTCGATGACCTGCACAGCCAGTTACGAACGCAATCCGAGATTCTGCGCAGCGTGATGCAAGCCGGGCGCATGCGCTTTGCCGCCTCGGTCCAGCGCAGCGGCGCCTCGATGAAGGCGATCAACGCGATACTGAAAAAACCGGCGCGCGACGAAGCCGCATTTCGCCACAAGCTCGAAGAGATCTCGGGCGAGGCGGCGAACATTCACCGCGAAGCGGCCACGCTGCATCTCGGCGGTTTGGAATCCGCGGCGCGCAAGTTCGAAGAGTCGCTGCAGGAGCTGCGCAACCGCGGCACACTGAGCGGCAATGACTTCCTGCCGCTCGCGATTCAACTGGACCAACTGTTCGGTCAAGTCGCGCTGCTGCGTTCGATGACGCAAAGTGCCGCGCAAACTCGACCGAAGCCGAGGAACGACCTGGAAGCGACCCGGCCGCGGCCGGAGCGCATGACCGACAACGGCACCGAAATCATCGCGCCGAAATTTCCAATCGCGGCCCCGGTGACCGACAACGGCACCGAAATCATTGCGCCAAAATTTCCCGCACCGGTCGACGATCACGAAATACTGTCGCCGAGCACGGTCGGCGGCGCGGCGGCGGGCACGCTCGAGAACACCTTGTCCGCTTTGACCGAACACATCGCCAATGACCAGAAGAAGACCGTCGCGCTCGAATGCCGCGGCCTGCACAAGGTTCCGTCGGTTTATCAATCCGCGGTCAAGAACGTCGCGATTCAATTCATCCGCAATGCTGTGATACACGGTGTCGAGGAACCCGAAGAGCGTGAGGAAGCGGGCAAACCCGCGACCGCGCTGCTGCTGCTCCAATTCAGTGCGCTGCCCGACGGCACGTTCGAAATGCGTTTTCAAGACGATGGTCGCGGCGTCGATCCGGAGATCGCGCGGCGCGTTGCGGTCGAGAAACGATTGATCTCGAGCGATGCGGCTGCTCGATTGCGCGACCGGCAAGCCATCAAGCTGATTTTCCAGGACGGCTTCACGACCCTGCCCTCAGTGCCGAATCAACCGCTGCACGGCGCGGGCCTGTCGCTCGTGCGCCGCTACGTGCACGACGCCGGCGGCAAGGTCGCGCTCGCGAGCGACCCGGGGCGAGAGACCCGATTCAAGGTGAGTTTGCCTGCGATCGGTAAGAGCGCTGCGAGCGACGAGGCGCAAGTCGCGTGAATTGACGGTCGCGCGGGTGCTCGTGCACACTCCTCGGCCTATGAAAAAACCTGCCGACGCCGCAACTCTCGATCTTTTGTTTCGCGAAGCCCGCTCCTACAACCGCTGGACGCCGGATCCGGTTCCGGACGAGACGCTGCACGCGCTATATGATTTGCTGAAATTCGGTCCCACGGCCTTCAATATGACGCCGGCGAGATTCACGTTCGTCAAGAGCGCCGCGGCCAAAGCCCGGCTGCTCGAGTGCGTATCGCCGGGCAATTTCGTCAAGGTCCAGCAGGCGCCGGTCACGGTCATCGTCGGAATGGACGCGGCGTTTCCCGAGAAACTGCCCATGCTGTTCCCTGCCTATCCGACCGCCAAGGACTTCTTCAAGGACCCGGTCGCGACCGCGGTTCCGATGCTGCGCAATGCAAGCCTGCAAGGCGCCTACTTGATCATCGCGGCGCGGGCGCTCGGTCTCGATTGCGGCCCGATGTCCGGCTTCGACGGCGCGAAGCTCGATGCGGCGTTCTTCGCGGGCACGAGCGTCAAATCCAATTTTCTATGCGCGCTCGGCACCGGAACGACCGAGTACTTGTTTCCGCGCAGTCCGCGGCTCTCGTTCGACGAGGCCTGCACGATCGCCTAGAGGATCGTCTCGCGCTCCGTGTCGGGGTTCGCCGGATCATGCAGGTTCGTGTTGAACGACACCAGGACCATTGAGCTCGCACCGCTATTTCGATAGGCGTGCACGACACCGGGGGGGATCGTAAAGCGCCAAATTTCCCCTGCGGGCACTTCGATGTCGCGGATCTGATCCGCCTCCTTGAGGCGCACGAGACAGGGGCCCACGACGGCCGTGATCTCGACCGCGGTCCGGTGGAAATGATTGCCGCGTACTCCACCGGGTTCGGTCAGCACGACATGCACGTTCTTTTGCCGCGCCAACTCGCGGTCGTCGAGCGGCTCGAACAGGCTGCCTCGCGCGTCGCGATGACTCCGCAGCGCCTCGATGACCGTGCGTTCGCCCGGCGTATGGTCCGCAGGCTTACTCAACGCGGTCGTCGCCGCATCCCGTGATCGCGCGGCGCGAGGTGCGCCGCCGAGCCGCGGCGGCGAGCCCCGCGGCGATCAGCAGTTCCGACCACGTGATCGCGCCGCCCCCGCCCGTGCTTGGCGCGGTCACGGTCAAGCTCGCCGAGGCGGCCGCGGCGTTGCCGCCCGCAGGCCCCGTCGTCAAGGTATTTGCCGCGAGCGCAGTCGTATAACTGCCGGCCGCCGCGCTCTGCACGGTCGCGGTAATCGTGCAGCTGCCGCTCGCGGGGATGTTGGCATCGCTCAGTGACAGGCTCGTCGTCGTCGCCGTCAAGCTCATTGCGGCGCCCGTGCACGTGGTCGCGGTCTGCGGCGTCGCGCCCTGCCCCGTCGTCGCAATCGTGAGGCCGCTCGGAAGCGTTTCACTGAAGTTCGATTGGGTCAGCGCGAATGCGTTGGTGTTGGCGAGCGTGATCGTGAGCGTCGAGCTGACATTCTCACCGACACTCGCCGGCGAGAAGCTCTCGGTGATCGTCGGGGTGGCCGGAATCACGGCGAGGCCCGCAGGGCATGCCGTGGCGCTCGTACCCGAAACGGCTGCCGGCGCGCTGCTGGTCGCGGAGCCATTGCTTACCGTGACCGTTTCGATGTCGGCATTTCCGGCTGAGTCGGTGATCGTCAGCGTCAAGGTCCCGTTGGCGCCGCTGACCGAGACTTTGTCGGTGGCCGCGTCGCTGATGATCAGGCTCGAGGGAATCGCGGTCCACGCATACGAGACGATGCCGAGCGGCACGGGCGGTAACGCGCTCGCATTGCAGCCCGGCAGGCTGCCGCTGGCGTCAAGCACAGTGCCCGCACTGACCGACGTCGGAATCACGATGACGCCGATCGGCGCCTGGGCCGCTTTGACCGCGCTGAGTGCATTGGCCATGCCGGCGCCGCATTGACTCGGACTGGATCCGAGGCAGGAACATTCGCCGCTCGACGGATCGTTCGCGGGGCATACCGGCACGCCGCCGGTATTCGCCGGGAATGCCGTAGCGCTCGATTGTAGGCGTGCCACGAGCTGCGCCGGCGTCAAATTCGCATTGACCGAGCGCATCAGCGCGGCAATGCCCGAGACGATCGGGGTTGCGAAACTCGTACCGAGGTTCACATTCTGTTCGTTGGTATAGCTGTCGGCCGCCGGCACGGTCGTGCCCAAATTGGTCGTCGTGTCGATCGACCGCAAGCAATCGCCGGTCGTCTGAATGCAGTTGCCCGCGGGAGCAGAAATCGTGACCTGCGGACCGAAACTGCTATAACCCACTTTGGTTCCGACGTTGCGCAAGCCCGCAACCGCGACCACGCCGCTGACGACCGTCGCGCAATTGCCCGGCGCCTCGACCAGGGCGTCCTGTCCCGGCGTTCCGCCGTTACCTGCGGCAACCACAACGAGCACGCCAAGGTGGGTCACCGATGACAAAATACTTTGGTAGGCGCTCGGACATGTGGTTTCGCTGCCGCCGATGCTGAGGTTGATGATGTCGGCAGGATAAGGATTGTCAGGCACGCCCGTGGCCGGCATGCCGGCCGCCCATTGGATCGCGGCTTGGATGTCCGAATCATAGCCGCCGCCCTTGCCGAGTGCTCGGACCGGCAGAATCCAGGGACCCCAACTCATGCCCGCGACACCGACGCCGTTGTTCGTCAGCGCGCCATAGACGCCGACGACACGCGTGCCGTGCCAGGAACTGCCCTCGACCGTGTCGCCGGAAAACAATCCGTTCGAATTGGCAACGTCGGAGCTGCTGATCCAATCGCCCGGATCCGACGGATCCGGATCCCAACCGTCGCCATCGTTGGCAATATCAAATGTGCCCAGCGGCTCGCTGTTTTTCGGATTGTAATCCTCGCCAACGAAATCGTAGCCGGGCAGCAAGCGCCCTCCAAAGGCCGAGCCCAGGCTCGTCGATCCTGCGCGCAGCAAATCCGGATGATCGAAGCGCACACCGGTGTCGACATCTGCAATCACAATTCCGGTGCTGCCCGTCGTGATGTTCCAGGCATCGACGGCGTCGGTCGCCGCGAAATCCTGCGTCGTGTTGTCTTCGAGCACGAACGTCCCACCGGGCGCATTGAGATACCACTGGCCGCTTGCGGGCGGGGTATTAGACGGCGTCGGTTGATACAGCGGGTCATTGGGTAGATCGGGGCTCGTCCCGGCGAGCGCGTACCGCCGCGCATCGACATCGGCAAACGCGACCGCCGGGTCGGCGCGCAGCTTGGCGAGCGTTGCATCGACGTCGGCGCCGTAGATCACATGCGGCAAAAACAACACGTGCATGCTCGGCGTGAGCTGGCGTGAATTCGCGAGCGCGATGCCGGCCCGCCGCGCCAAGCGGCCTACATCGGCCGCGCTCGTGCTGGCCTGAACGATGCGGATGCCCTGGACCTGCCGGCGCGTCCTGACGATATGCTCCATTTGATTGGCCGGCGTCGCGCGAAATCCGACGATCAAACGATGCGCCTCGGGACCGATGGAGAGTGGCTCATGGCGGACAGGATTCCACTCGGCCGCGCCCACGCACAGCGGCGCCAAACACAACATCAGCAAACCGTAGCGACGAAGCTTCATCATATTCCTTTGGTCTCCAACGCCACGGCGTTTTTTTGAGCTGCGACCGCCTTCGTATCGGCGATCTGAGCGAATCATATGTGACCGGCGCATTGTGCGCCGAGGCGTCTGCGGGCTGCGACAGCCAAGTGGGCAATCTGTGACGAATTCTTGGGTTTTTCGGCCGATCCAGCCCGCTCGCATGGAGCGCCCCGCGGCGGCCGTGCGAGAACCGAGTCGCGCTGCGCCGAGGGCCGCCAACGGGTAGAATGCGGCCTTCAGAATAATCTCGAATTCTGCGAGGGGCATTGCGATGACATACGACGACCGGCAGTTTTACATCGATGGCAAATGGGTCGATCCGGTGGAGCCGAAGACCTTCCAAGTCATCAATCCAGCGACCGAAACCGTTGCCGGCGTGATTTCGATGGGTGGATCGAAAGACGTCGACCTCGCGGTCGCCGCGGCGCGGCGTGCATTCGATGCCTACTCGCGAACCACGCCCGCCGAACGCCTTGCGCTCATGGAGCGCATATTGATCGCCTATAAGGCCCACTACGATGAGATCGCCGCGGCGATCTCGACCGAAATGGGCGCTCCGATCACGCTCGCGAAGGGTTCGCAGACGCGCATCGGCGTCGGCCACATCAGCGCGATGATCGAGGTGCTGAAGACCTTCAAGTTCGAAGAAGTGCATGGCAGCACGCGTCTGGTCCAGGAGCCGGTCGGCGTCTGCGCGCTGATCACGCCGTGGAATTGGCCGATGAATCAGGTGGCCGCGAAAGTCGTGCCGGCACTCGCAGCCGGCTGCACGATGGTCCTGAAGCCGTCCGAATATTCGCCGTTCAGCGCGATTCTGTGGGCCAAGGTCATGCATGAAGCCGGGGTACCGGCGGGCGTATTCAATTTGGTCAACGGCGACGGGATTCACGTCGGCGCACCGCTCTCCGCGCACCGCGATATCGACATGGTCTCGTTCACGGGTTCGACGCGCGCAGGCACCGAGGTCGCCAAGGCCGCTGCCGCGTCGGTCAAGCGCGTGCATCAGGAACTCGGCGGCAAATCGCCGAACGTACTGCTCGACGATGCCGACTTCGAAAAAGCCGTCAAGCAGAGCGTGCTGCACGTATTCCAGAATTCGGGGCAATCCTGCAACGCGCCGACCCGCATGCTCGTGCCCGCGGCCAAACTCGCGGAAGTCGAAGCCATCGCCAAGCGCGTTGCGGAAGGCGTCGTCGTCGGAGATCCGAAATCCGAGAAAACCAACGTCGGCCCGCTGGTCTCGAAACTGCAATTCGACCGCGTCGAAGGCTACATTCAGAAGGGCATCGCGGAAGGCGCGCGAGTGATCGCGGGCGGCTCCGGCCGGCCGGAGGGGCTGCCCACCGGTTATTTCGTCAAGCCGACGATTTTTTCCAACGTCAACAATCAGATGACGATCGCGCGCGAAGAGATATTCGGGCCCGTGCTGTGCATTCTGCCTTATCAAACCGAGGAGCAGGCGATCGAAATCGCGAATGACACGCCCTACGGCCTGGCGGCCTACGTCTGGTCGAAGGACAATGTGCGCGCGCGGCGCGTCGGCGGGCGCATACGCGCCGGTCAGGTCGCGCTCAACGGCGCCTACGGCGACATGAGAACCCCGTTCGGCGGCTTCAAGATGTCGGGCAACGGGCGGGAATATGGCGAGCACGGCTTGCGCGACTTCCTCGAGGTCAAGGCCGTCATTGGCGTGGATGCCGCATAAGGCACGCTGAATACAGGTGACCGATCCCGCCAGTGCGCGCCCGGAGGTCCTGCGCCTCGAGGGGTTGAGCAAGCGCTTTCGTGCCGACGGTGCGCCGCTGCTGGAAGGCATCGATCTATCGCTGCGCGCGGGCGAGTATCTCGCGATCATGGGCGAATCCGGCGTCGGCAAGTCCACGCTGCTCAATCTGCTCGCTGGACTCGATCGACCGGATGCCGGTCGCGTGCTGCTCGACGGCATCGAATTGACTCGACTCGATGACGACGCGACAACCCTGCTGCGGCGTCGCGCAATCGGCTTCGTGTTCCAGGCTTTCCACGTATTGCCGTATTTGACGGTCGAGCAAAACGTCGCACTGCCGCTCGAACTACTCGGCATTGCGGCACCCGAGCGCCGCGAACGCACCGCGGCGATGCTGGTCGCGGTAGGCCTCGGCGCGCTGACCCAGCGTCTCGCACGCGACCTATCGGGCGGCGAAGTCCAGCGCGTTGCGATCGCGCGTGCGCTCGTTCACCGCCCGCGCCTCGTGCTTGCGGATGAGCCCACGGGCAACCTCGATCCGCGCAGCGCAGCCCAAACGCTCGCGCTGCTGCGCGAACAAATCAAAGCGAACGCGGGCGCCGGGATCCTGATCACGCACTCGCGCACGGCGGCCGAAACCGCCGATCGAATTCTCGTGCTCGACGCACGCGGTCTACGCCCCCACACGGTGGTCGATGCGTAGCACGAGTCCGGCACGCGGCATCGGCGGCATATGGCGCCTGCTGCTGCTCTCGCAGTTGCGTGAACCGCCGGCGCGTTTGCTCACGACCGTGATTGCAATCGCGCTCGGCGTCGCCCTCGCCTCCTCGGTATTTCTGGTCAATAACACGGCGCTCGCGGAATTCTCGCAGGCGGCCAAGCGCATGGTCGGTGAAGCCGACGTCGTCGTGCGCGGCCCGCGCGAGGGCTTTGCGGAGGCGCTGTTCGTGCAACTCGCGCGCGATCCGCGCATCGCGCTTGCAAGTCCCGTTTTGGAACTCGAGGCTGCGCTACCCGGGCGTCGCGAGACGCTCAAAATCATCGGCATCGATCCCTTGCGCGCGGGCGCGCTGCAGCCGGCGCTGATCGGCGAAATCGGCCCGCAGCTGCGCCGGTTCATCGCGGGCGACGGCATTTTTCTGAGCGCTGCGGCCGCGGAGCTGTTGCAATTGAATCGCGGCGAGCGACTGCAAGTCACGGTCGGCGATGCGGCGAAGACGATCGAGGTATTGGGGTTGATCTCTCCGGACACCTATTCGCAGCCGCTCGGGCTCATGGATATCGCCGCGGCACAGTGGACCTTCAACCGCTTAGGGGTGCTGAACCGCGTCGATCTACGCTTGCCTGCGGGTGGCGATGTGGACGGCCTGCGCCGCGCGCTCGCGCAAACACTGCCGAGCGGCGTGCTCGCGCTCGCGCCCGAAGTCGAGCGCGACCGCGCCGTGACGGTCACACGCGCCTATCGCGTCAATCTCAACATGCTGGCGCTCGTCGCACTCTGGACCGGGGCCTTCCTCGTGTTCTCGACGCAGTCGCTGTCGGTGTTGCACCGGCGCCAATCGCTCGCGCTGTTGCGCGCGCTGGGCGTGACGCGCGGGCAATTGGAGCGCGCACTCGTCGGCGAAGGCGCCGCGCTCGGTGCGCTCGGCGCCGTACTCGGGATCTTCCTCGGCCTGCTGCTCGCGGCCGTGATGCTGCGGCTGCTGACCGGCGACCTCGGCAACGGGCAATTGCGTGTGTTGGGCGCATCCTTGCGAGCGACGCCATGGCCGCTGCTCGCATTCTTCTCGATCGGCACGATCGTGGCCGGCATCGGCGCCTGGATGCCCGCACGGGCCGCCGCGCGCCTGCCGCCGGCGCGCGCACTCAAGGGCGCTGACGGCGATGGGGCCGTGCTTGCCAAATCCGCATCGCTCACGGGCGTGGCGCTGCTGCTCGCGGGCGCTGCGCTCTGCGTGCTGCCGCCGGTACGCGGATTGCCGGTGTTCGGCTACGCGGCGGTCGCGGCACTGCTGCTCGGCGCGATCCTTCTCGTGCCGGCACTGACGGTGCGCGTGCTGCGAGCCGCACCGCGCACCGGACGAGTCAGCTTCGACACGGCCGTCGCGCAACTGCGCGAGAACGTCGGCCGGTCGACTTTGAGTCTCGCCTCGATCATCGTGAGCTTCAGCCTCATGGTGGCGATGGCGATCATGGTCTATTCCTTTCGCGTCTCATTCGATCACTGGCTCGACAAAGTGCTGCCGTCGGATCTGACCGTGCGCGCGCCGGTCGGCGCCGACACCGCTTTCCTGCCGCCCGCGGACCAATCGAAGCTTGCCGCGGTTCCGGGAGTCGAGCGCATCGAATTCCGACGTACGCGGCAACTCTTGATCGATCCTAAGCGCCCTGCGGTCACGTTGATCGCACGCGACTTGGCGTCGACCAGGATCGCGGAGCAGTTGCCGTTGCTGCGCGAATGGGCCGCAGCAGCACCGGTCGATCTGCCGCGCGCGTGGATCTCCGAGGCGTTCGAGGATCTCTACGGCTATCATCCGGGCGATCGGCTCTCGCTGCCGATCGGCGGGCGCATTCAAGACTTCATCGTGGCCGGCGTCTGGCGCGACTATGTGCGCAGCGCCGGGGCAATCGTGATCGACCGCGCCGTCTACAGCGCAGCCACGCAAGACCGGGATGCGACCGAGGCCGCGCTGTGGCTCGCGCCGGACGCCGCTGCGAATGCGACCGCCGTACAAGCCGCCGAGGCCGCGGTGCGCGCCGCGCTGCCGCGCCCCGACGCATTCGAGATCACCACGAGCGCGGCGGTGCATGCGCGCTCCCTGCAAATATTCGATCGCGCGTTCGCGATCACCTATGCCCTCGAGGCGATCGCGGTGCTGATCGGACTGACCGGTGTGAGCTTCGCGGCGAGTTCCACGGCGCTTGCGCGCCGTGCCGAGTTCGGAATGCTGCGCCATATCGGCATGCTGCGGCGGCAAGTCGTCGGGCTACTCGCCGGCGAGGGGATCCTGCTCAGCTTGTTCGGGGTCGTCTATGGCTTGGTGCTCGGCGGCATCTTGAGCCTCGTGCTGGTCTTCGTGATCAACCGCCAGTCATTCAACTGGAGCATCGATCTCGCGCTGCCGATTTCGCAACTTGGCCTGATCAGCCTCGTGCTCGTGGCCGCCGCGGCAGTCACGGCCATTTGGAGCGGCCGCGCGGCAATGAGCCAAGACGCGGTGCGCGCCGTTCGGGAAGACTGGTGAGCCGGTGCTGCGCCACGAGCCTGCTGTGCGCGCTCGGTGCAGTCGGCATCGCGGCCGGCGGCGCCGTCGCGGCAACGCCGTTCGCCGAGGTCGACGCTGTCCGGCCGATGATATTCCCGCAAGACTACGGCAGTCATACGCAATTTCGCACCGAGTGGTGGTACGTCACGGGATGGCTCACGACGGCTCCCGGCGAGACGCTCGGATTTCAAGTAACGTTCTTTCGTACACGCCTCGCGATCCACGATGAGAATCCCAGTGCGTTCACGCCGCACCAGTTGATCATCGCGCATGCCGCGATCAGCGATCCTAAGCGGGGCCGACTCCGGCAGGACCAGCGCATCCAACGCGCGGGCTTCGGCTTGGCCGACGCACTCACGGGCGACACCGACGTCTGGGTCGACCAATGGAGCCTGAAGCGCGCCGATGGGGCCTATACGGCTCGAGTCACGGCCGAGGACTTCGCGCTGGCGCTGCGATTCGCCGAGGTTCAGCCACCGATGCTCAACGGTGATTCCGGCATGAGCCGCAAGGGCCCCGAGCCGCGGTCGGCGAGCTACTACTACAGCCTGCCGCACCTGCAGGTCGCCGGTACGATCACACGCGCGGGCGCCGCGGACACGGTGAGCGGCGAAGCGTGGCTCGATCACGAATGGTCGAGCAACTACCTCGATCCGGATGCGGTCGGCTGGGATTGGGTCGGCGTCAATCTCGACGACGGCGGCGCGCTGATGGCCTATCGAATCCGCGGCGCGCACGGAGAATCGCGGTGGAGCGGTGGCAGCCTGCGTTCGCCCGATGGGCGATTGCAAATCTTGCAACCCGGCAATGTCGAATTTCTTGCCGGGCGCCGTTGGAACTCGCCGCGAACCGGGATCCGCTATCCGGTCGAATGGAAGCTCATCGCCGGATCGCGGCAGTTCGATCTCGAACCATTGTTCGACGACCAAGAAAACGACACACGGCTCTCGACCGGTGCGATTTATTGGGAGGGCGCGGTGCGCGCTCGCGAGGGCGGCCGCCCCGTCGGGCGCGGTTACCTCGAGCTCACGGGCTATGGCGAACGGCTCGAGCTGCGCTAGTGCACCGCCCGCCACGGCTGGAATCTCGGTTATAGTGGCCTGATCCGAGGAGCATTGAATGCGAATTTTTCCGAAATTGAGCGAGCTGGGTGAATTAGTCGGTCAGGAGATCGCAGTCGGCGATTGGTTCCAAATCGACCAGTCCCGTATCGACGGGTTTGCCGACGCCACGAACGATCGACAGTGGATTCACATCGACGTCGAGCGTGCACAGCGGGAATCGCCGTTCAAGGCAACCATCGCGCACGGCTTCCTGACGCTCTCGCTGCTGCCATTCCTGCTGGACCGCGAAATGCGCTTCGAGGGAATACGCCTGATCGTCAATCACGGGATCAGCCGGGTGCGATTTCCAGGCGCGGTCAAGGCGGGATCGCGTGTGCGCGCGCGCATCTCGCTCGCCGAATACAAGGCGACCTCGGCGGGTGCGCACGTCGAATGGCTGGTCACCGTCGAGCGCGAGGGGGAGATCAAGCCCGCCTGCATCGCCGGGCTGCTGATCTGGTTTTACACCTGACGATGCCGCGGGATCCGCGCTACGACATCCTCTTCGAACCGGTCAAGATCGGTCCGGTCGTTGCCAAGAACCGCTTTTTTCAAGTTCCTCACTGCAACGGCATGGGCCACGCGAGGCCGCGAGCGCACGCCGCAATGCGCGGGATCAAGGCCGAGGGCGGTTGGGCCGTGGTCAGCACCGAGGAAGTCGAGATCCACGCGTCGAGTGATATCTCCCCGCATATCGAGGGGCGGCTCTGGGACGACCGCGACATCGGGGCGCTGCAGCTCGTCAGCGATGCCGTGCACGCGCACGGCGCGCTCGCCGCGATCGAACTCGCGCACAACGGCATGCATGCGGCCAACCTGTACTCGCGCGAGGTGCCGATCGCACCGAGTCCCATTTGTTTGATCGGCTCCTATACCCCCGCCCAGGCGCGCGGCATGACGAAGGCCGACATTCGCGCCTATCGACGCTGGCATCGTGACGCCGCGCTGCGCTCGCGCCGCGCGGGCTTCGACATCGTCTACGTCTATGCAGGCCACGATTTGTCGCTCGCGATGCATTTTCTGCAGGCCCGCCACAACCGCCGCAGCGACGAGTACGGCGGCAGCCTCGTCAATCGCGCGCGCTTGCTGCGCGAACTGATCGAGGAGACCAAGGATGCGATCGGCGGCGACTGCGCCGTCGCCGTGCGCTTCGCCGTCGACGAACTGCGCGGTAAGGACGGCATCGAGAGCCGCGGCGAGGGCCGCGAGGTCATCGCGATGCTCGCGGAATTGCCGGATTTGTGGGACGTCAATATCAGCGACTGGCAGAACGACTCGGCGACCTCGCGATTCGCGGCCGAAGGCTATCAAGAGGAATTCGTTCGCTTCGTCAAGGGCGTGACCAGCAAGCCGGTCGTGGGCGTCGGGCGTTTCACCTCGCCCGATGCGATGGTTTCGCAAATCCGGCGCGGCGTACTCGATTTTGTCGGTGCGGCGCGGCCCTCGATCGCCGATCCATTCCTGCCGAACAAGATTGCGAACGGCGACATCGACGACATCCGCGAGTGTATCGGCTGCAACATCTGCGTGACCGGCGATCTGACTTCGACGCCGATTCGCTGCACCCAAAATCCGACGATGGGCGAAGAATGGCGCAAAGGCTGGCATCCGGAAAGCATTCCGCCGCGCAGCGGCGACGACTCGTTCTTGATCGTCGGCGCAGGTCCGACCGGCCTCGAATGTGCACGACTGCTCGGCCGGCGCGGGTTTTCGGTCACGCTGGCCGATGCCGAACCGGTATTGGGCGGACGCGTGACGCGTGAATCGCGCTTACCGGGATTGTCCGCCTGGGCGCGCGTGCGCGACTACCGGATGCAGCAGCTCAACAGATTGCCGAATGTCGAAATCCTGCGCGCCAGCCGGGTCACGGCCGCCGAGATCCTCGAATTCGGGGCGCGGCGCGTCGTGCTCGCAACCGGTGCGCACTGGCGCCGAGACGGGATCGCACGCGCGAACCTGCGCCCGATCGCCGGCTTCGAGCGCGCCGGCGTGTTCACGCCCGATGATCTGATGGCCGGCATGCGCGTGCCCTCTCCGGCCGTGGTTTTCGATGACGACCATTTTTACATCGGCGCGGTGCTCGCCGAGAAATTGCGGCGCGAAGACCTCGAGGTGACGCTCGTGACGCCCGCCGAGCGCGTCTCGGCATGGACCGTCAATACCTTGGAGCAGCACCGCATCCAGAAGCAGCTGCTCGAACTCGGCGTGCGCATCGAGACCAATCGCAATCTCGTCGAGTTCGATGGCAGCCTCGTGCACCTCGAGTGCACCTATACGGGGCGCGCGTCATCGCTGGCGGCTGCGGCCGTGGTCACGGTCAGCTCTCGGCAATCCGACGATTCGCTCGGGCTCGAACTTGCTGCAGAGCCCGCGGCGCTCGCGGCTGCCGGCATCGCCTCGGTCGATTGCATTGGGGATTGTCTCGCGCCGAGCACGATCGCCGCCGCGGTCTACGCCGGCCATCGCTACGCCCGGGAATTCGATTGGCCGCAATCCGACGAGGTCCCGTTCCTGCGCGAGTATCCCGCGCGCGCCGATTGAAGGTCGGCTCAGCCGAGCGGCAGGCGCACCGAAAAGCGCGCGCCGCGGCCGTGGCCGTCGCTGTGCGCGCTCACGGTCGCACCGATCTCGCGCGCCGCGATGGCGCTCGCATGCAGACCGACGCCCCGGCCGTTGCGCTTGGTCGTGAAGCCGAATTCCCATAGGTGCGCCATGACGTCCGGCGACATGCCGGGCCCGGTATCCTCGATCGAGAACACCGCTTCATCGCCGCTCTTGCAGACCTCGACGAGGATCCGTGGCGGCTCGGATCCGCCGAGCAGCAGCGCATCCCGCGCGTTGCTGACGAAGCTCACGATGATTTTCAATAGTTTGTGCCGGTCGGTCGTGATCAGCGGCAGATCCTCGAAGCGCCGCACGATCTCGACGCGCGCGATGTCCGGTGCTTGCACGAGCAGCGCAACCTCGACCAAATCGCGCAGGTCGGTCGGCTCGAGCATTCCGCCCATCGGTATCAGAGATTGCTGTGCACTGATGATATCGCGCAGGTGGTGCACGCACTTGTCGATCTCAGCGAGACCGGTCTCGAGACTGCGGGTATCGGCGCCGAGCTGGGTGCCTATCGCCAGCAGGTAATCCGGCAGGTATTTACCGCGCACGTCCTCGGCAAGAAAGCCGGCGATGTCGGTACGATTATTGGCGATCAGCGTTGCCACTTGCGCGACGCGTTCGGGACGCAGTGCTGTCAAGTCTCGCCGCATCACCGAGGCGGCGACACCGACGCCGCTCAATGCCTGTTCGACGCTCTGCAGCACGCCGTTCGCCGTTTCGGCGATTCCGGAGTGATGGAAGCTCTCCTTGAGCTGCACTTCCAGTACCCGTTCGCGCCGTTCGGATTCGATGCGATCGGTCACGTCGAGCAACACGCCGATGCGGCGCGATTTCGAAAGCTCGGCATCCTCGGGTGAGGAGGAGATCGACTGCAGGTGACGGACACTACCGTCGGGCCGGATGATTCGGTAGCGAATGTCGAGCGTCGTTCCGGCGCGCGCGGCAACCTCGCTCAAGCGCTGCACGCGCGGCAGATCTTCCGGATGGATCATCGCGCACCAGGCATCCATCGACGGCCGAAACTCCTGCTTGGATCTGGCAAAGATTTCGTACATGACATCGCTCCACCACAATCCAGCGCCGCCGCTGTCGCGGTCATAGACACCGATGCCTGCGGCACGCGTCGCGAGGTTGAAGCGCGAGGTCAACAGATCCAGGATCTTGTTGCGCTCGCGGCGCTCGGTAACGTCCGACTCGATCGCCATGAAGCCGTCGATCGCGTTGCCGGCGCCGCGCAGCGGCTCGATTTTCATGCAGGCCCAATACGGGCGGCCGTCCTTGGTGTAATTCACGAGTTCGCTGTTGATCGACTGCCGGTCCCGCATGGCCGCACCGATACGCCGCACTTCGGTCGGATCCGTTGCGGGTCCTTGCAGCAACGTGCCCGGAGTGCGGCCGGCCGCTTCGACGAGCGTATAACCCGTCATCTGTGTAAATCCGTCATTGATCCAATCGATGATCCCGTCGGCGTCAGTAATGACCACGGCATTCGTGGTCGCCTCGCAGATGCGGGCGAGCCGGGAAATTCGATCGCTCGCGCGTGCACATTCGCGATCGGTCCGGTCCGCGACGAACCACGCGAGGGTGGCCGCAGCGAGCGTCATTCCGACGCTCAATTCGCACAGCGCGCGCGCGCCGCCGGGTCCCGCGACGCCGAGCAGGTGCACGACCAGCAGGCTGACGCAAAGCGGCACAAGCAGACTCGCCGGCAGCAGCCAGCGTGCCAGGGTGCCGCCGAAGCTGATGCTGTGCAGCAGTCGACCCGGTCCGTCCTCGACGCGAACCAGACATAGCCCGGCCGCGAGCAGCACGATTGCCAGGGTCATCGAGGGCGCGCCCGGCTGCAGCTGCGGGGCGCCAAGCGCCTGCTCCGCTGCGGCGCTGATCGCCAACGCGAGCACTGCCGCCGACACGGTCCAATAGAGCTTTGCCGATAGCAGGCGCGAACCTGCCGCGAGCGCGCCGAGGCCGATGATCGCGAGCGCAGGGGTCGGCGGAATCCACATTCCATCCTGAATCGCGCCTCCCGGGGAGACGCCCGAGTGCAACGCATAGCGGATCAGCATTAGCAGCGCGAGCGCGGCCGCCGCGGTCGCGGCGCCGATTCTCGTTCCATCGAAAGCGACGCTAGAACGTGTGCGGCCGAGAGCGAGCGGATGGCTGCTCACCCACAGCGAGCTTGCGAGCAGCAGACAGCAGAGCGCGGCTCCCGGCTTCATCGGCTGCCAATTGAGGCCCAGCGACTGCAGCGGGGCTAAATCCGCAGTCCAGCCGACCAACACGAGCAGCCCGCCGGCTCCGCAGACGAGTGCGAGTACGCGCACGATCAGCAGGCCGTTCTCACCGAGACCATGCGCGGGGGCACGACTTTCCAACAAACTTGCGACCGAGGTAGTCATTTACCTGCGGACTCCTTTGGGACGGCTCAGCCGTTGGCGACGGCTTCCATGTAGGGCTGCCATCGGTCGGTCGGCGCGAGCGCCGATTCAATCGCGTCGGCGAGCTCGGTCGCCTGAAACGGTTTGCGCAGGAATGCCACCGCGCCGAGATTCATCGCGCGCTCGCGCAGATCCGGACGCTGGCTCGCCGTGATGAAAATGATCGGTGTTGCGGCGGATTCGACCAGCCGTGCAATGCGCTCAGCGACCAGAAACCCGTCGCCGCCCGGCAGCGAGATATCCAGCACCACGACGTCGGGTTTGCTCTTACGAACCTGCGAAACGGCCGTTACGGCGTCGGACGCCGTGATCACCGAGTACCCCATGGATTTCAAGCGAATTCCAAAGGCCATGGCAATCTTCGGATCATCCTCGACCATCAATACCGTTTTCATCGACTCTCTCCCTGTTTTGCTGTATTCCTGCTATCGGCAAGATCCGGCCAAGGCTGTAGGGGCAAGGCGAGATATCGCCCACAATTCGCTAAAACCGCGCCTGGACTCACAAAATGCGGCGCACATCAAGGTATCGCGACCGCGGATCAAGCAAGGTCCGCCCATGTTCGAATCCGTGCGACTGCCCGAAATCACCCAAAGCGTTGCGCGAGCGTTCCGCCTGCTGATCATCGACGACGATGCGATCGATCGCGAAACCTACCTGCGATACCTCGCCGGCGACCGCTCCGCGAGTTACGACGTGCTGATTGCGACCTCGGCGTCGGAGGGCGCGCGGCTGCTTTCGGAAGGCCGTTATGACTGTGTCGTGCTCGACTACCGCTTGCCCGGAGCCGACGGCCTCACGATGCTGCAAAGCGTGCGAGGCGCCGAACCCGGCAACGCGTCCTCGCCGGTCGTCATGATGACGGGCCAGGGCAGCGAGGCCGTCGCGGTCGAAGCAATGAAGTTGGGCATCGCCGATTACCTGGTCAAGGACGGGCTGACCGCGGAGGCGTTTCGACGCGCGATCAAGAATGCCGTATCCCGGTGGCGTCTGCACACGACCGTGGCCGAGAAAAGCCGACGCCTCGAGCAGGCCAACGCGGAACTCAAGCAACGCGCAGAGGAAATGCAGCGCCTCTACCACGTGGTATCGCATGAATTGAAGACGCCGCTGACTGCGGTGCGCGAATTCATCGCGCTCGTACTCGACGGCGTCGCGGGACCGCTGCAGACCGCGGAACAGACGACCTATCTCGAGCACGCGCTCGACGGCTGCGATCAAATCGCGCGCCATGTCAACGATCTATCGGACTCATCGCGACTGGAGAACGAGAAATTACGCCTGAATCTCGCGCCCGTGCGGCCCGAGCGCATCATCAGCTTCGCCTTGGCCTCGATCCGGCACATCGCACTCGCCAAAGGCCTGAAGCTCAAGACCGAGATTTCCCCAAATCTGCCGCCGGTGCTCGCTGACGAAGTGCGCTTGTCGCAGATCCTGGGGAACCTGCTCGGCAATGCCGCGAAATTCACGCCGCCAAAGGGGGAGATTTCCCTGATCGCACAGTTCAAACCCGGCTCCGCGAGTCAGATCGAGATCAGCGTCAGGGACTCCGGCTGCGGCATCGGCCCCGATCACCTCGACAAGATCTTCAATCGCCTCTACCAAGTGCCGCATGCGGGCGATGACCTCATGGGCAGCGGCCTCGGACTCGGCCTATCGATCGCGCGCGAACTCGTGAAGCTGCATGGTGGCGAGCTCGGCGTGGAGAGCACGCTCGGCATCGGCAGCACATTCAAATTCGATCTGCCGACCAGCGAGCAATCCGCCGCGCCGCACGCGAGCACGCGCGCTCAGGTGACGTCGGCGGGCGGCGCGACCACGATCAACAAGTAATATTCCAGCATCTTGGTCAGCGAGAAAATCTCGTCTTGTGCATTCGACTTGACGATGTAGCCGGCGACGTGGGCATCGTATGCCGCCATGCGGTCGCGGTCGCTGTCTGAGGTCGTGAGTACGAAGATCACCGTACGCGTGAGCGCCGGATCCGCGCGCACCGCCTTGATCAGGCCGATGCCGTCGAGTCTCGGCATCCGGATGTCGACGAGCAGCATCACGGGCGCCGGCACTTTCTGTTTGCCGTTAGTGCCGCGCAGCATTTCCAAGGCTTCGATGCCGTCGCGCGCCCTCAGCAACGGATTGGCGATTTTTGCGGAAGCAACGCAGCGTACGATCGTCTCCGCATCGACGTCGTCGTCCTCTACGAGCAATAGCGTCAGGGTTCCGGGCTGCATCTGTTCAATGCTCCTCGCGCGGCCAATCGAACCATAAACAGACGCCCCGGCCTGATGAATCCTGAATTCCGCATTGGCCCCCGAGCCGGCCGACGACTTTGCGCACCAGTGCGAGACCCATGCCGCTGCCCTCGACTTCGTCGCGCGGCTTAAGCGTCGTAAACATGTCGAATACGCTCTCGCGGTAGGCCTCCGGAATGCCCGGCCCGTCATCCGCCACGAAGAATCGATATCGTCCCCCCGTATCGACCGCCCAGACCCTAACTGAACCCTGATTCTTGTCGTGGTGCTTGATCGCGTTACCGATCAAATTATGGAAAACTTGCTCGAGCGGCGCACGGTGCACCTGCGCATCTTCGAGCGAGCGGTCCGCCAAAATCCGATAGCCGCTCGGCACTTGCAGCGTCACGGCAACCTCTGCGATCAGCGCGGCGGCGCTCATCAAAGGGCCCGGCGCAGCGGCGATGTTGCCCGCGCGCGCATAAATCATCACGTCGTCGAGCAGCTGCGCCATGCGCTGCGAGCGACCCTGGATCAGCTCGAGGCGCTGTCTCGTCTTCGCGTCGACACTGGGATCATCGTCGATGATCCATTGGGCCAGCGATTTGATTGCTCGCAGCGGCGATCGCAGGTCGTGCGACGCGACGTAGACGAATTGATCGAGCTCCGCGTTGATGCGCTCGAGTTCCTGCAGGTGCAGGCGATTCTCTCGATCGATCTTATTTCGCTCGCTGAGGTCCCGCGCGGACCGGTACAGATAGGTGTCGCCACCGAGCTGCACGCTCCTGCGGCTGACCTCGACCTCGAGCCAGCTGCCGTCTTTGCGGCGAATTTGGGTCTGCGCGACGCTGACCTCGTCGGTCAAGGCCGGAATCGTCGCCGCAAAATCCTCCGTGTTTTCCTCAGGTGACCATGCCGAGAGGTTCAGCCGCGACATCTCTGCGATCGAGTAGCCGAGCATTCGCGCGAAGGAATCGCTGAACAACACCACATCGCCGTTCTCGTCCAAGACATGAATTCCGTCGCTCGCCGTCTCGAGCAGCGCCCGCAACTGCGCCTCGTGCCGGCCGGCGGCCGACTCTGCGGCGTGCAGCGCGGCAACACCTTGCTCTTGGCTGTCGGCATGGACGGGTACGGCAGCGCTCGGATCGGGCGGCCGATAGAATCGCCCAATCGCAAAGGCGGCGCCGACGCAAATGAGCAGCACTACAACAAAAACCGTCGTCATCATGGCTGGGCGATATCCTACACGGTCGGCGCACCGGTTCGCCGCCGACTGCGATGCCGCCGTGCGTTGCGCATGCTAAATTCGCGTCCATGAAACTTGGCTTTCTTGGATTGGGGTCCATGGGCGCGGCCATCGCAAGCAATCTTGCGCGCGCCTCGCACGAACTCGCGGTCTGGAATCGTTCACCGGACAAGACGCGAGCCTTGGTCGCGATGGGCGCCACCGCGGCTGCAAGCCCGAGCGACGCGGCGCGCGGCAAGGAAATCGTGTTCAGCATGCTTGCCGACGACGCCGCGCTGCATGCAGTGCTCGATGGCGACTCGGGACTGTTCGCGGGGCTCGCGCCCGGAGCGATTCACGTGTCGATGAGCACGATCGGCGTCGCGACCGCCGATGCAGTTGCGGCGAGCCACTCCGAGCGCGGCCAGCACTTCGTGAGCGCGCCGGTATTCGGCCGACCCGATGCCGCCGCGGCCGCCAAGCTATTTGTTGCCGCGGCCGGTGATCCGAGCGACCTGCAGCGTATTCGCGAGCCGCTCGCCAACGTCAGTCAGCGCGTCTTTTTGGTCGGCGAGAAACCGTCGAGCGCCAATCTGCTGAAGCTATGCGGCAACTTCATGATCCTCGCTGCGATCGAATCGCTCGGCGAAGCGATGGCGCTCGCGAGCAAGGGCGGTATCACCAAGCGCCAGCTGCTCGACGTATTGACTGCGACGCTGTTCGATGCGCCGGTGTACCGTAATTATGGCGCGATTCTCGTCGAGGAGCGGTTTCGGCCCGCAGGATTCGCAGCCTCGCTGGGCTTGAAGGACATGGACCTGGTCGCCGCTGCGGCCGACGCACAGCATTTATCGATGCCGGTCTTGACCGTATTGCAGGAACATTTGCGTGAGACGATTGCAACAGAAGGCGCCGCGATCGACTGGTCCGGGATCGCCAAGACGATCGAGACCAAACGCAATACCTAGGCGGGATGTTTCATGTGCACCCGTAATATCGTAAATTGGACTCAGGAAGCGATTCGATGCCGCCAACAGGGAGTTCATCATGACTAAAACACCACTGATTGCACTAGCCGTGCTCGCATCACTGACTGTCTACGCTGCAGGAATGGGCTTGAAGCCAGGGCTATGGGAAGTCAAAATCGTCAAGCAAGTCGTCGATGGAAGTGACCATACCGCCCAGATGGCCGGCGTCGCGGACCGCATGCAGCAGGCGATGGCGAACATGCCGCCGGCGCAGCGCGCGCAAATGGAAGCGAATCTCAAGGCGCACGGCATCGGCCAAGGCGGCGACGGCGGCTTCCGGATTTGCATCACGCCCGAAATGGCAAAACGCGACAGGCCGATCGTCGACAAGGATGGTCGCTGCGAGCCCGCGACGGTCACCCGCAACGGCGATCAGATGAGCTACGAGTTCAGCTGCACGATCAACGGCGCGACAACGGCCGGCAAGGGCGTCGCGACGATCTCACCCGAACTCGTCAGTACGCACATGGAATTGACCCGCACGGATGCCAAGGGCGCTTCGCATCTGATGCAAAACGATACCCAGATGACGTTCATCAGCGCAGATTGCGGTGACGTCCAGCCTCCCGGCGGCGCCAAGTAGACGCAGCGGGAGCCGCGATGTATTGGAGCGGCCGCCGCAGCGGCCGCTCCACACCGGCGCAGCGAAACGCGCCGCGCTCGGCGACGGATCCTTACGGTGCCGCGCGTGCCGCCTCGACCGCCAAACGCACTTCGCGCTCGGCGTCATGCAATAGGGCTTCGGCCTTGGCGCCGTGTCCGGCCATATCATAGTGATTGGCGGCGCGCGCGCGCTCCATCTCATGGATCGCTTCGACGACGTGGTCGTGAACTTTGTCGAGATCGTGCCAGTCGTGAACGCGATCGGCGATTGCCGCGCCAGCCGCAAGTGACGCGATCGATACCATCAACAGTGATGCTTTTTTCATAGTACCTCCTTGACCGTGGGTGGATCCGCGAGCGCGAGCGCCCGGCAACCTGGGAATGTGCCGGCGCCCTGACCGTTGGTGCCGCGCGGGATTCTAACGCGACCTCAATACCGAGAGGAATTGGTCGGGGCGACAAGATTCGAACTTGCGACCCCTTGCACCCCATGCAAGTGCGCTACCAGGCTGCGCCACGCCCCGACCGAGGGACCGAATGATAGCCCAAACGGGCTGGGGATTCTTGGCTGCCGCAACGCTTCAGCGGCGCAGGATTTTGATGAGCTCTTCCAATTCGAGCCGCATTTGATGAATGAGCTGCTGGCTCTGATTCAAATCGACTTGCGCATCGTCGCCCTCGAGGCGATTGCGCGCGCCGCCGATCGTGAAGCCCTGCTCGTAGAGCAGGCTGCGAATCTGGCGAATGATCAGCACGTCCTGGCGCTGGTAGTAGCGGCGGTTGCCGCGCCGCTTGACCGGCTTCAGCTGCGGAAATTCCTGTTCCCAATAGCGCAGCACATGCGGCTTCACGCCGCACAAGTCACTGACTTCACCGATCGTGAAGTAGCGCTTGCCGGGAATCGGCGGCAGATCGTTATTGTTGCTTGGTTCCAGCATAAGCCTCTACCCGCGCCTTGAGCTTCTGGCCCGGACGGAACGTGACAACACGACGTGCACTGATGGGGATTTCCTCGCCGGTCTTGGGGTTACGACCCGGACGGCGATTCTTGTCTCGCAAGTCAAAATTGCCGAATCCGGACAGTTTGACTTGCTCGCCCGAAGAAAGTGCGGCGCGAATTTCCTCGAAAAATAGGTCAACGAGTTCGCGAGCCTCTCGCTTATTCAGACCCAATTGTTCAAAAAGGGCCTCGGCCATCTCTGCCTTGGTCAGGGCTGCCATGCTTATTCATCTCTTATTGTGGCGCTCAATTCATCCCTAAGCCGCGAAACCACTCGGGTCATCACGGAATCCGCGTCAAGGTCAGTAAGAGTGCGGGAAGAGTCCTGTAAAATCAAGCCTAAAGCGATACTTTTTCGTCCTAAATCTATGTTAGAACCACGGTAAATATCAAAAACGCGCAGTTCGCTCAGCAGGCCCGCAGCGCTCACATTAACATTTTCCAATAGAACTGCGAGAGGCACGCTCTCGTCCACAACGACCGCGATATCGCGCCGTACGCTTGGGAACTTAGAAATACCATTATATTTCAGTATCTTCGAGGCGAATGCTGATTCAATTTCCAACTCAAATAACAACGGCGGTGTCGAAAGATTCAGGGCCTTGACGGATTGCGGGTGCAATTCTCCGAGCCAACCGACCGCAACGCCATCGACGAAGATTCGCGCGCTTCGACCGGGGCGCAGACACGGCGTTTGTGCCGCCGTGAATCGCAGTGCATCGGTGTCGCGCGCAAGTCCGAGCAAGCTCTCGAGATCCGCTTTGACGTCGAAAAAATCGACCGCTTCGCGGGCGCTGCCCCATTGCTCGGGAACGCGCGTGCCGGTCACAACGCCGGCGAGCGTCTCCACCTCGTACAATTCCGCGTCGCGCAATTCGAACTTCTTGCCGAGTTCGAACAAACGCACGCGCGTCTGCTGGCGTCGTAGATTCTCACGGCAGGCGTGCAACAAACCAGGCCACAGCGAGACACGCATTTCGCCGAGGTCGGCCGAAATCGGATTGGTAAGCGCGAGTGCCGGCGTCGCCGGAAACAATTGCCGTTGCAGCACCGGATCGACGAAGCTATAGGTGATTGCCTCGCGATAGCCGCGGTCGATGAGGCCGGTGATCAGGCGCTCATTTGACACGCGCATTTCGCTCGCGCTTCCGGGCAACTGGGGGGCGATCGCCGGCGATTCGGCGATGCTGTCGTAGCCGCGCAAACGTGCGACTTCCTCGACGAGGTCCTCCTCGATGCGCAGGTCGAAGCGATGTCCCGGCGCTTCGACCCGCCAGCCATCGGCGCTCGGCTCGACGCGTTCGCTGATCGCGCCGAGCAGTGCGCGCACTTCCACGTCCGGCACGGCGACGCCGAGCAAACGCTGCAAGCGGCTGCGGCGCAGCGACACCAGGGGCGGTGCCGCGATCGCGCCGCGATCGGCGCGCTCGATTTGCACCTGCCCGGGTTCGCCTCCGACGATCTCGAGCAGCAGCGCGGTCGCACGCTCGATCGCGAGTGGCGGCAGGCCGGGATCGACGCCGCGCTCGAAACGTTGCGCCGCGTCGGTGAACAAACCGAGGCGGCGCGCGCGGCCGGCAACCGCATCCGGCACAAAATGCGCGGCCTCGAGGAACACATCGGTGGTCGACTCGGAAATCGCGGTAGCCCGGCCGCCCATGATGCCCGCAAGGCCGATCGCGCCGCGTTCATCGGCGATCACGAGAAATTCCGCGTCGAGCGCGTATTCCTTGTCGTCGAGCAAGGTCAGTCGTTCCGCCTTGGCGGCCCAGCGCGCGCTCACGGTGCCCTGCAAGCGTGCGAGGTCATAGGCATGCATCGGCTGGCCGATTTCCGCCATCACATAGTTGGTGACATCGACGACCGGCGAGATGCTGTTGATGCCGATGCGCCGCAGGCGCTCGCGCAGCCACAGCGGTGTTTGCGCATCCGTGCGAATACCGCGGATTGCGCGACCGGCAAACATGGGACAGGCGTCGGGCGCATCGATGCGCAGCGGCCAAGCACGGCCTGCGCGCGCGGCCACGGCCGGTGTTCGAAATTCGAGGTAGCGCCGCTCGCGCGCGGCGAGGTAGTCACGCGCGATGCCGAACGTGCTCATGCAGTCGCCGCGATTCGGCGTCGCCTTGACCTCGAACACGGTGTCGTCAAGATCGAGTGCCGCGCGCACATCGGCACCCAAGCTCAGCGCTTGCGCGAGTTCCATGATGCCGTCGTGCTCGGTACCAATGCCCAATTCGCGCGCTGAACACAACATGCCCTGCGACTCGAGACCACGCAGTTTCGCGCGCTTGATCTTGAGTCCCCCGGGTAACTCGGCGCCCTGCTTCGCGACCGCCACTTTGAGACCGGCGCGCACGTTCGCGGCGCCGCAAATGATCTGCAGGCGGTCGCTACCATCGGTCGTCACTTCGCAGACCGAGAGCTTGTCGGCTTCCGGGTGGCGCTTTGCGCTAAGCACCTCGCCGACGACGACGTTCGAGAACGGAGGTGCAACCGGCGTAATCGACTCGACCTCGAGCCCGGTCAGCGTCAGCTGCTCGGCGAGCGTTGCCGGCGGCACATCGAGCGCGGTGAATTCTTGCAGCCAGCGATAAGTGGTCTTCACGGGAATTGCTTCAAGAATTGCAGATCGTTTTCATAGAACAAACGCAAATCGTCGACGCCATAACGCAGCATCGCAAGCCGCTCGATGCCCATGCCGAACGCGTAGCCCTGCCAGCGCTGGCTGTCGATGCCGGCCGCCGCGAGAACATTTGGGTGAATCATTCCGCAACCGAGAATCTCGAGCCAGCCGGTTTGCTTGCAAACTCGGCAGCCGGCGCCGCTGCAGAACACGCATTCGATATCGACCTCGGCGGAAGGCTCGGTGAACGGAAAATAGGAAGGCCTCAATCGCATGCCGAGCGGCCGCTCGAAGAACTGCTCGACGAAGCCGTGCAGCATCGCCTTTAGATTGGCGAAATTGATCTGCTCGCCGACCGCGAGGCCTTCGATCTGGTGGAACATCGGCGTATGCGTCATGTCCGAATCGATCCGATAGACGCGGCCCGGCGCAATCACCGACAGAGGCGGTTTCTGAGACCGCATCTGGCGTATCTGCACCGGTGAGGTATGCGTACGCAGCAAGCGGCCGTCGGGAAAATAGAAAGTATCGTGCATCGCCCGCGCGGGGTGATTCGCAGGAATATTCAGCGCCTCGAAATTGTGAAAATCGTCTTCGACTTCTGGGCCGGTCGATACTTGAAAGCCCGCCTGCTTGAAGATTTGCTCGATCCGAAGGCGCGTGCGCGTCACGGGATGCATGCTGCCGCGTTCCTGCCCGCGCCCCGGCAGCGTGACGTCGAGCGCGCCGACGGCGAGTTCGCGCGCGAGCGCGGCCGCCTCGAGTTCCGTATGGCGCGCCTCGATCGCCGCTTGAATGCGGCCCTTTGCATCGTTGATGCGCTGGCCGGCGGCCGGGCGCTCAGCATTGGGCAGCGCACCCAAGCCCTTGAGCTGCTCGGTGAGTGCGCCCTTCTTTCCAAGCAAGCGCACCCGCACCTCGTCCAATTGGGCGATCGTTGCAGCCGCGCTCACATCCGCAATGGACTGCTCGACGAGGACCGAAAGCGATGCTGCGGTGGCCATTGCTGCGTGCGGCGTCTTGGCGGGACCCGACCCAGCGCTTGGAGTCGGATCCCGCCGGCGCCCAAGCTGGACGTCAGGCCGGCAGGCTGGCTTTGGCTTTTTCTGCGATTGCCGCAAACGCCGGCAAATCATGCATCGCGAGATCCGCCAACACCTTGCGGTCGATTGCGAGCCCCGCCTTGTTGAGGCCGTCGATCAGGCGGCTATATGACAAGCCGCTCAGACGCGCAGCCGCGTTGATGCGCGTGATCCACAGCGCCCGGAACTCGCGCTTCTTCTCGCGCCGCCCGCGATAGGCGTATTGGCCGGCCTTGATGACGGCCTGCTTGGCCGTCCGAAAGACCTTGCGACGGGCGTTGAAATAGCCCTTGGCCTTCTTGAGAATCTTCTTGTGGCGCCGACCAGCGACGACACCGCGTTTAACTCTTGCCATATTCTTTGAACTCCTCGATCAAGCGAACGGAAGCATTTGCTTCACGCGATTCAGGTCAGTTTCATGCACGCCGCTTTCGCGGCGCAGCTGACGCTTACGCTTGCTGGGTTTCTTCGTCAGAATATGACGACGATGGGATTGACCACGCTTGAAGCCGTTCGCCGTTTTACGGAAACGCTTCGACGCGGCCTTCTTCGTTTTCATCTTAGGCACGTTCGACTCCTGATTTTATAGCCCTATTCACAAACGCGCAGACGCCGGTTTTCGCCGTCGCCCTTGCGCGCCGCTATAGGCGGGGTGGCAGATTTTTAAGGTCTGCCGCTCACTTCTTTTTGGGCCCGAACACCATGATCATCTGCTTGCCTTCCATCAGCGGATTCTGCTCGACCACCGAATAGGGGGCGAGATCCTCAGAAATCCGCGTCAAGAGCTTGCGGCCGATGTCTTGGTGCACGAGCTCACGGCCGCGGTAACGCAAGGTTACTTTGGCCTTATCACCCTCGGTCAGGAAGCGAATGATGCTACGCAGTTTGACCTGGTAGTCCGCCTCTTCCGTACCGGGACGAAATTTGATTTCCTTTACCTGTATCTGCTTCTGCTTGCGCTTTGCGGCGTGCGCCTTCTTGTTTTGTTCGAACAAGAATTTACCGAAATCCATGACCCTGACGACCGGCGGCTCCGCCATCGGCGAGACCTCGACGAGATCCAGGGCTTGCGAGGTCGCCATTTGCAGCGCTTCCGCGCGCGTCATGACCCCTGCTTGACTTCCATCCGCTGCGATCACACGCACCGACGGTGCGGAGATCTCCTCATTGCGCCTTACGCGCTTCGACGTTGCGATACACGATCCTCCAGAACAAGACGGCCGCGACTCGCTACTTCATCGGAAAGCAAGGATGCGAGCTCGTCGAGCCCAACAGGACCTAGATCTTTACCATTGCGTGTGCGTGCGGCCAGGGTGTGCCCCTCGGCTTCCCGATCGCCTGCGACCAAGAGGTAAGGTACACGGTTAATTGTATGCTCGCGGATTTTAAAGCCTACTTTCTCATTCCTCAAGTCCGTTTCGACCCGAAGCCCCTGATTTTTCAGGTTTTCCGCAATTTCTGTGCAGTATTCCGCCTGTCTGTCGGTTATTCCGATGATTACCGCCTGCACGGGCGACAGCCAGGTCGGCAATCTGCCGGCATGGTGTTCGAGCAAAATCCCGATAAATCGCTCCAACGAGCCGAACATCGCCCGGTGCAGCATCACGGGCGTGTGCTTCTGGCTGTCGACGCCGATATAGCTCGCGCCGAGCCTTGCGGGCAGATTCGGGTCGACTTGCAATGTTCCGCACTGCCAATCGCGGCCGATCGCATCGCGCAGCACGAACTCGAGTTTCGGCCCATAGAAGGCGCCCTCGCCCGCATTGAGCGTGGTTTCGATGCCCGCGGCCGCCGCGGCCTGTTTGAGCGCTGCCTCGTAGATGTCCCAGCTCTCATCCGACCCGACGCGCTTGGGCGGACGGTCGGAGAACTTGATGCGCACGTCGTTGAATCCAAAGTCGCGGTAAATGCTCAAGATCAGCTCGGTGACTTTGACCGCTTCGTCGGTCAGCTGGTCGGGTGTGCAGAAGATGTGCGCATCGTCCTGCGTGAATGCCCGTACGCGCATGAGCCCATGCAGCGCCCCGGACGGCTCATAGCGATGCACCTTGCCGAATTCGGCGAAACGCACAGGCAGTTCCCGATAGCTGCGCAAGCCCTGTTTGAACAGCTGGATGTGCCCGGGACAGTTCATCGGCTTGATCGCGAACGTCCGATCATCGGGCGTCGTCGTCATGTACATGTTTTCGCCGAAATTCGCGATATGCCCGGACTGGACCCAGAGTTCGCGGTCCATGATCTCCGGCGTGTTGACCTCGAGGAAGCCCGCCTCACCCTGGCGCCCGCGCATGTAGGAGATCAACTGTTGAAACAGCGTCCAGCCCTTGGGGTGCCAAAATACCGCCCCGGGGGCCTCCTCCTGCAGATGAAATAAATCGAGCTCCTTGCCGATGCGCCGATGGTCGCGCTTTTCGGCCTCTTCGAGGCGCGTGAGATATTCCTTGAGTTGCTTCTCGTTGGCCCAGGCCGTGCCGTAGATCCGCTGCAGCATTTCGTTGCGCGAATCCCCGCGCCAATAAGCGCCCGCTACTTTCATGAGCTTGAACGCTTTGAGCTTGCCGGTGCTCGGGACATGCGGTCCGCGGCACAAGTCTTCCCAATCACCCTGACCGTAAAGACTGATCGATTCGCCGGCGGGAATCGCGCTGATGATCTCGGCCTTGTAGTGCTCGCCGATGTTCTTGAAATGCTCGATCGCGACATCGCGCGGCAGTACCCGCCGATGCACCGGCAAGTCCTTGGCCGAGATCTCGGCCATGCGCGCCTCGATCGCCGCTAGATCATCGGTCGAAAACGGCCGCTTGTAGGCAAAATCGTAGAAGAAGCCGTCCTCGATGACCGGGCCGATCGTGACCTGCGCTTCCGGATAGAGCTCCTGAACCGCGTTGGCGAGCAGGTGAGCCGTCGAGTGGCGAATCACCTCGATGCCGTCGGCATCTTTGTCTGTCACGATGCTCACCGAGGCGTCATGGTCGACGACATGGGAGGTGTCGACCAGCGCGCCGTCGACTCGGCCCGCAAGCGCCGCCTTGGCAAGCCCCGGCCCAATGCTCGCCGCGATCTCGGCGACCGAAACGGCCCGGTCAAACTGCTTGTGGCTTCCATCGGGGAGAGTAATGATCGGCATAGATTTCTAATGATACCAAAAGGGCTCCTGCCCGTTCCGGCGGGGCAGCGCCAGTTAAATGCCCTGCAGCCGGACGCTCCGGCCAGTTGAGGATGGTGCGCGCTAGTGGGATCGAACCACTGACCACCACCATGTCAAGGTGATGCTCTACCGCTGAGCTAAGCGCGCTTCAGAGGGCGCGAAAGATACCGGATTCGGCTGCGCCGATAAAGAGCCTACAGCACCGAAGCGCAATAATATTACGATTCCCGCCGCGCCGGCGGCCGTTCGGCGACAAAGCGGAACCGCGCATCGCCGATGGTGAGCAGATCGCCGTCATGCAGCAGGTGGCGGCTGACTTTCACGCCGTTGACGAACGTCCCGTTGGTGCTCATGCAGTCCTCGACAATCGCGCCGCCCGGCGCCGTGAGGATCACGGCATGGCGTCGGCTCACGCTCGAGGAGTCAATATGCAATTCGAGGCTCGGCATGCGGCCGATCTGGGTGCGCCGGTGCAGCACATGGATGACCTCGGTACCGCCGTCGATACGTACCAAGCGCGCCGCCGCCCCCGCCTGCGGCAACACCGCCACATTGGATTTTGCGGATGCCGGCGCCGGCGCCTCGTCGAGCGCCGCCTGCGCAGCCATGGCCGGCGCGATCGCCGCCTCAGCCGATTCCGCCGGCGTCGCGGCCTCTGTTGAGGCCCGCGCCAGCGACAACGCATCCGATAATGACATCGAGTCGGCCAAGGAGGGCGGCTCAGGCGAGGGCAAGGCCGTCATCTGCGCCGGTGGACCATCCGGCGCCGCGCCCAGCCGCTCTATCGAATTCTGCAAGCGGCCGAGCACCGTCGCATTATTGCTTTCGCTACGCTCCAGGCGTCGAATCATGAATTCCCGTTCGTCGAGCGCGCCGCGCGTACGCTCGATCGCCGCCTTCAAATCGCGATTCTCCTGCTCGAGTTCGCTGACCCGCAAATCCCTGGTCGCAAGCTCTTCGCTGAAGTGCTTCTGATCCGCCTTGCGCTTCACGTCGCCTTCAAGGTCGGGCGTCTGCTTGCGTGCCGCATGCAGGTGAGCGAGCAGCACGGTCATCTCTTCCTGCGTCGTTTCGGCGGCCGCATGCAGTTCGGTGACTTGCGCCGATAGTTCCGCGATTTTTGCGTGCGCCGCCGCCAAAGCTGCGGAAAGCGTCAACAAATCGTCGGCCGTCTGCGCAGCCTCGTCCACCGCGGTGTCTGCCGCCGCCGACGCCGTCGATGCCGCGACGATCGATTCGCCCGCGAGCTCGCGGTAGGCTTCGCCGGCGGCCTCGCGCTCCGCGGCGCGCTCGGCCGCGGAGAGCGCCGCGACTTGTGCGGCCGTCAAATCTGCGACCTTCTTCTTGAGCTCATCGCGCTGCGCCTCGAGCGCCTGCACGGCGGCTTGCAACGCGAGCCCGCCGCTCGAATCCCGATCCTGCCACTGACTGTGGCGGTATCCGCGGCGCCACTCGCGCGTCTGCAATTGTTCCTGCAAAACTGCGCTTTGCGCCTTCGCGCCGCTCAACTCACGCTGGGCCGCGCCTAAGCTCGCCTCGCCGCGCTGCAGCTGCGTGGTCAGCGCCGCGATGTCGCGATTGCGGCGTTCGATGTCGGCCCCGAGCTGCGTCTCCCTTGCCCGCGCTGCCTGCAAGTCCGCCTCGGTCTGATCGGTCAGCGCGGAACGCGCGACGAGTTCGGGAACGAGACGCGCGTGCTCGCGTTGCAACGCCGACAACTGAGAATCGCGCTCGGCGAGCGAGTTGACGACCTGCACGATCGTCGCGTCGCGTACCGCAAGTGCGTCGCGCAGCGTTCGCGCCTCGTCGTTGAGCCGCCCCGATTCCCGAGCAGCGTCCTCGATGCGGGCGCGCCCGAGTTCGAGCGAGGCACTCTTCTCGAACAGCGCTCGTTCGATCTCGCGGCCGCGCTCGCGCTCGGCCTCGAGCGTATTGCGCAATTCGGTCAGGTCTGCGGCGATTGCCTCGGCTCGCTGAGCCGCGGCCGCCTCGCTCTCTTGTGCTCGCTCGAGCCTGCGCGCCAGCGCAGCGAGATCCGCGTCCTGCCGAGCGATGCGCTCCTCGACCGAACGCACGGTCTCGTCGAGCCGCGGCAGATCGAAGGCCGCGCCCCGGATCAGCGTCGGTTTGACCGCGAGCGGCGCCGCCTGATCGAGCGGTGCGCCATCGACGTCCAGGGCCGGCAACGTATCGGTTCGTTCGGCATCGGAATCTTCGGGTCGGCCCGATTCGTTGGACATTGGCGCCTCACTCATCCGACGAGTTTATCGGGCACGCCAAATGCCAATTGGCGCAGCTTGTGAATCTCATCGCGCAGCCTCGCGGCCTGCTCGAACTCGAGGTTGCGCGCATGCTTCATCATCTCGGCCTCGAGTTTCTTGATGCGCTTGACGGCCTGTTCCGGCGCAAGCTGCGCGTAATTCTCGCTCGCCTCGAGCGCCTCGCGCTGCTGCACGGAACGCGCCCCCTCCATCGCATCGCCGACCGCCTTGACGATGCTGCGCGGCGTGATCCCGTGCTGCTCGTTGAATTCGATCTGCTTGTTGCGGCGTCGATCGGTTTCGGCAATGGCCCGCTCGATCGATCCCGTGCGCACATCGGCGTATAGGATCGCCTTGCCTTTGACGTTGCGCGCAGCGCGCCCGATCGTCTGAATCAAAGAACCCTCGGAGCGCAAAAATCCCTCCTTGTCCGCATCGAGTATCGCGACCAGCGACACCTCGGGCATATCCAGTCCCTCACGCAGCAGGTTGATGCCGACGATCACGTCGAATTTGCCCAATCGAAGATCGCGAATGATCTCCGAGCGCTCGACCGTCTCGATATCGGCGTGCAAATAGCGGACTTTAACGCCGTGCTCGGCCAGATACTCGGTCAGGTCCTCGGCCATGCGCTTGGTCAGCGTGGTGACGAGCACGCGCTCTCCCTGAGCTGCCCGCAAACGAATCTCGGACAGCAGGTCATCGACCTGTGCACGTACGGGGCGAATCTCGACGACCGGATCGATGAGTCCCGTCGGCCGCACGACCTGCTCGACCGTCTGCGCCGACATGCGCTTCTCGTAAGCGGATGGGGTTGCGGAAACGTAAATGGCCTGCGGCGCCATCTTCTCGAATTCCTCGAAGCGCAACGGCCGATTGTCGAGCGCCGACGGCAGTCTAAAGCCGTACTCGACGAGCGTTTCCTTGCGCGAACGATCGCCCTTGTACATCGCACCGAGCTGAGGGATGGTCTGGTGGCTCTCGTCGATCACGAGCAGCGCATTGGCCGGCAGATAATCGAACAAGCACGGCGGCGGCTCTCCCGCGATGCGCCCAGACAAATAGCGCGAATAATTCTCGATGCCCGCGCAATAGCCGACCTCGTGCATCATCTCGAGGTCGAACAAGGTGCGCTGTTGCAGGCGCTGCGCCTCGACCAATTTGTCGGCCGCGTGCAGCTCCAACAGCCGTGTGCGCAGCTCTTCGCGGATCAGATCGACCGCTTGATGAATCCGCTCTCGCGGCGTCACGTAGTGGGTCGAAGGATAGATCGTCAGGCGCGGCACGCGCCGCAGGACTTCCCCGGTCAGCGGATCGAAGAAGCTCAAATTCTCGATCGTATCGTCGAACAATTCGACGCGGACTGCCTCGCGCTCCGACTCGGCGGGGAACACGTCGACGACGTCGCCGCGCACGCGATAGGTGCCGGGCTGCAGGTCCATCTCATTGCGCGTGTATTGCATGTCGGCGAGCCGGCGCAGCAGCTTGCGCTGATCGATTCGGTCGCCGCGCGACAGGTGCAGGACCATGCTCAAATAGGCTTGAGGGTCGCCAAGGCCGTAGATCGCCGATACGGTTGCAACGATGATCGAATCCGGCCGCTCCAGCAGCGCCTTGGTCGCCGACAGGCGCATCTGCTCGATGTGTTCGTTGATCGAGGCGTCTTTCTCGATAAACGTGTCGGACGCCGGCACATACGCTTCCGGCTGATAATAATCGTAGTATGAGACGAAGTACTCGACCGCATTCTTTGGGAAGAAGGTCTTGAACTCTCCATAGAGCTGCGCCGCCAGCGTCTTGTTGTGTGCGAGCACCAAGGTCGGGCGTTGTACCTGCTGGATCACATTGGCGATCGTGTAGGTCTTGCCCGAGCCGGTCACACCCAACAGAGTCTGGTGCGCGAGCCCGCTCGTGAGCCCGTCGACGAGCTTTTCGATCGCCTGGGGCTGATCGCCGGCGGGTACATAATCTGCAAACAATTCGAAGCTCATACGCGCATTATCTCACGTAATTTCGCCCGAACGATCTAGCGTGGGCAGGCTATTTTTCGTACACTGCGCCGCCCGGAAAACCGCCGAATAACGCCCCAAAAGGAAGCTTACGTGACCGTGTCCCTGTCCAAGCGCGTGCAGAAGGTCAAACCCTCCCCCACCCTCGCGGTCACTGCCCGCGCCGCCAAGCTCAAGGCGGAAGGCCATGACATAATCGGCCTCGGCGCCGGTGAGCCCGATTTCGATACCCCGACCTATATCGCCGACGCGGGCGTCGATGCGATCCGCAAGGGGATCACGCGCTATACGGCGGTCGACGGCACTGCCGAGTTGAAGGATGCGATCATCGCGAAGTTCAAGCGAGATAATCGCTTGAGCTATGACCGCGCGCAGATTGTGGTCTCGTCCGGCGCCAAGCAAACCTGTTTCAATGTGTGCGCTGCGGTACTCGATCCGGGCGACGAGTGCATCATTCCCGCACCCTATTGGGTCTCCTATCCGGACATGGCACTGCTTGCCGACGGCGTGCCGGTGTTCATTTCCGCGGGCCCGTCGCAGGGCTATAAAATCACCCCGGCGCAGCTCGAAGCGGCCATTACGCCGCGCAGCAAAATGATGTTCCTCAACAGCCCGAGCAATCCGACCGGCGCCGCGTATACGAAGGCCGAACTTCAAGCGCTCGGCGCAGTGCTCGCGAAACATCCGCAAATCGTGATTGCGTCCGATGAGATGTACGAGCACATCTATTGGGCGGCGGAACCGTTCACGAGTTTCGTCGAGGCCAACCCGGGTCTCTATGACCGCACCGTCACGATCAATGGCTGCTCGAAGGCGTATGCCATGACGGGTTGGCGCATCGGCTATTGCGGCGCACCAAAGGAACTCGCCAATGCGATGTCGACGATCCAAGGCCAGTCGACCTCGAATGCCTCGAGCATCTCGCAGCGCGCGGCCACGGTGGCGCTCAACGGCGATCAGTCATGTGTCAGCGAGATGAACAAGGCGTTCAAGGAGCGGCATGACTTCGTGGTCGCCGGCCTCAATGCGATTCAAGGCATCTCATGCCGGCCGGGCGCGGGTACTTTTTACGCGTTCGCCGACGTTAGCGGCGCGATGCAAGCACTTGGCTGCAAAGATGACAGCGCGTTTGCCGAATATCTGCTCGTAGAAGGCGGTGTCGCGGTGGTCCCGGGTTCCGGGTTCGGGGCGCCGGGGCATATGCGAATCTCGTTCGCGTGCAGCCTCAAGACGCTCGAGGATGCGCTGGCACGTATCCGCCGCGTCGTGACAACACCGGTCGCAAAGCGCGCTTGAGGCGTCCTCAGAGGCGCCAAGGCCGATGAACTACCGCAATCTCGGCTCGACTGGCCTCAAAGTCTCGGAGATCTGCCTGGGGTGCATGACGTTCGGCGTGCCCGAGCGCGGCGATCACCCGTGGACGATCGGCGAAGCGGCGAGCCGCCCCGTGATTCGGCGAGCCGTGGAATTGGGGATCAACTTCTTCGATACCGCAGACGTCTACTCCGACGGTACGTCGGAGGAAATCGTCGGCGGCGCGATCAAGGACTTCATGCGCCGGGAAGACGCCGTGATCGCGACCAAGGTCTACTTCCCGATGAGTGCGGCGCCGAACGACCGCGGCCTCTCGCGTAAGACGATACTCACCGCGATCGACAAGAGCCTGCGGCGCCTCGGTACCGACTATGTCGATCTGTATCAAATTCACCGCTGGGACCCCACGACGCCGATCGAGGAGACGCTGCAGGCGCTCAACGACATCGTGCGCGCCGGCAAAGCGCGCTATATCGGAGCGTCCTCGATGTACGCCTGGCAGTTTTGCAAGGCGCTCTACATCGCCAAGCAACAGGGTTGGGCGCAATTTGTCACGATGCAGAACCATTACAACCTGCTCTACCGCGAGGAAGAGCGCGAGATGCTGCCGCTGTGCGCCGCAGAAGGCGTCGGCGTCATGCCCTGGAGTCCGTTGGCGCGCGGACGATTGACCCGTCCGTGGGCCGAGACGACGCCGCGCATCCAAACCGATCACTACGGCAATGCCCTCTATGAACGGACCCTGGCCGCCGATCGGCAGGTCGTTGAACGAGTCGGCGCAGTCGCAGCAGTCCGCGGCGTACCGATGGCTCAAGTCGCGCTTGCCTGGGTCGCGCAGAAGCCGCACATCACGGCGCCGATCGTCGGCGCATCGAAGCCGAAGCACCTCGAAGACGCGGTCGCCGCCTTGGGCCTCAAGCTCGAGCCCGCCGAAGTCGCAGCCTTGGAGGCGCCCTACATTCCCCACGCAATCGTCGGACAGGCCTAAATCCTTGACTTAGCGACCCGGCTTCCCGACAATCCGCGCCTCCTGAATATTCCCCGGTAGCTCAGTGGTAGAGCGACGGACTGTTAATCCGTTGGTCGGCGGTTCGAATCCGTCCCGGGGAGCCAGCAAATCGTTTTAACTGTGCCGGACGCGTCACCTGGCATAAACCATATTCGAACCGCCGACAGACAAAAAAGTCGGTTCGACAGCGCCGCGCAGCGGAGCTGATCGCCCGCCAGGGCGACCCCGATAAGGGGCGAGGCGCGCAGCGCCGAGTAATCCGTCTCGGGGAGCCACTCATGCGTTCGGCGGCACCCGCCAAACAGGCGCGAATTTCAACCACCATCAACACTCGTGTCGCCGCCGCTGCGCGGCACGACTCCGCTCGTTGTCGGTGCAACTATCATAGACCGCGAAATCGCACGTTATGTCGCGGAGGCGGCAGGCTTAACGATCCAGATACTCTGCTGACCGAGGGAATTGCAAGCGTGCGACCCGTTTGTAGATCCAAGCCATCCACCCAGAATTCGTCGTTGGTATTTTCGCGCGGTGCAAACGAGAAGCTGTTCTTGCTGATAGAACTACCCACCGCAAGGGTTGCCGAAGTTAGCACCGCCTTGCCTTCGAAGTCCGTGACGGTGAACCATCCTGGAGCCTTAAAATCGTTCCACGGTCCGCTGAAGTCCATGCCCGGCATGACCGGCGGCAAGCTCTTCGGGCCCGGATTTGTCAACCCGACACCTGTGAAGCCATAAATCTTGGTTTCACCGCTCTCTACATCCTTGATTTCGAATGTCAGTAAATCCACCTGCAGCACAAACAGCCCGGCGAAACTGGGGCCGCCGACTTCCCGAATCTGGAACGGCCGAGGGGCCGGCGCCGAGAGAATCGATGCATCGAATTCGCCGCTGGGTGCGGCAAACCAGCCCCAGAGTCCGGCATCCAAGATGGTGCCCTTGAAAGTCTTACCGACTTCAAAAGGCATATCCGGCAAGCGAGCCACCGAGCCCTCGGTCGACATTAGCTCGATATAGTGGGGGCGGGTTCCCGCCCGAGTTGAAAAGACCATTCGTATCCAGGTCCCCGATTGAGCTCGCAGCCAAGGTGGCTTCGGAAACACACTCCAAAAGTGGCCCTTTCCCGGATCGAAACTCATTACGCCGGCATCGATGCCACTGCGAACCATGCGGATTGCATAGCTGGACATGCGGAGTCTCCAGTTTTGCCGGTCGCCCCAGATACGGACGGCCACACTGTAGCAAAAAAGCAGCGCTTCTGAATCCAGTCCGTCCGGAAATGCTCAACGTCACGGGGGCCGGAATAACGTGTTACCTACATATCAAAAAAAAGACACCAACATTGCCCCGTGCGCCGGGGCGACCCCAACCTACCATCCCATCTTGACGCGCTCGCCGTTGCGCCACACGCTTAGGCACACAAGGAGAACTGATCCGTGGAAAGCGTACGGTGTGTCGATTGCGGGTACCTGTCCAAGCGCGCGCGAATGCAAAACGGAGGTTGGCGCTCGCACGAGGGCTATTTCGAGGCCGACGCTGTATTTCGCGGCAACCCCAGCGAGTCATTTGATTTCGTTCCCGGCGAAACCAACGCCGTGAACAAGGGCGAGATCAACTGCTATCGCCAGGCAGCGAACTTGCCCGCCGAGATCAGCACGGTGCGCGCAGCGAAAGGGATTTCCGCGTTTGATCCGGCGCAGGAAGTCATCAATCGCCCCCGCCAATGCTCGCGATTCTTTCAATACATAGCGGGCATCGATCCGCCCGGCCATTTCGTGGAACAAAAGGCCGCCGCGCTCGAAGCCGATCGAAAAACCTTTGAGAACACCTTGGCGGACTTTCAGGCCAAGCTCGCAGCCCGCGAGTCGCGTCGCAATCGGCGCTTGGGGTTGTATGCATTGCTCGTCGCGCTGATCATCGGCTGCGTTCAAATCTGGGCATCGGCAATCTCCATGCCGCCCGATGCGATCGGCATCAGCTTCGGACGCCGGGTGTTGGCATACACCCAGACGGTCGCATCCTGGTTCAACCGGACATTCTGACTTCAGCGCGAGGAGACACTGCTGTGTCCAAAATTTTCGACAAGCTCAATCTGAAGGACCAAAAAGCCATTCTGGTACTCGACTCGCCGCCTAGCTTCGAGGACGAATTGCGCCAGCTCAAGGGCGTCATGGTCATGCGCGATCCAAAGGAACTGCCATCGGTCGAGTTCGCCATTTCGTTCGTTACCCACAAGACCGAGGTCGACCGCGCGACCGGAAAACTGCTCAAGAAGGCGGCCGCCGACGCCATCCTTTGGTTTGCCTATCCGAAGGGCACTTCAAAGATCATCAAAGGAAACGTGAACCGCGATACGGGCTGGGATGCACTGCATAGTGCTGGATTCGACACGGTGCGTTTAGTGGCCATCGATGCCGATTGGTCGGCGCTACGATTTCGCCGCAAAGAACACATCGGCGGTGCCCGGCCTCGCTGATTCGGCCCAAGCCGGCCTCGACCTAAACGCCCTCGCAGATCTCTACGCTGATGGCCCTGCAGTCATCCGATTTGCGCTCGTGACCCAAGCGGTCGAACTTTTTCAATCGGGATCGTGCTCGTGCCGCTCGGCGGATTGTCCCGCACCAACCGGCCGAACAGTGCGAGGTCCTGCGCCTTCGAATAGCCTCGGCGCCAGACCAGACCGATACGGCGGCTCGCGTTGCGCGATTGCAGAGGTCGAATCACAAACGCCGGCTCTAAGCCGAGAGGCGCAGAGGTCGCGAGCGCCGGCAGTAAGGTGCACCCGAAGCCAGCCGCAACCAGCTGGCAAATGGTTTCGAGACTTGCGGCGCGAAAATCGTCGAACCTTTCCCCATCCTCGGCACTCTGGCCGCAAGCCGCGAGCGCCTGTCCGCGCAAACAGTGACCGTCGGCGAGCAATAGCATCGGCTCGCCCCGCAAATCCGACTCGGTGACCGTCTCCAATTGTGCCAGGGGGTGTCGCGCAGGACAGGCAAACCAGAACGGCTCATCGAACAGCGGGATCTCCTCGAAATCCTCACCATCCACAGGCAACGCCAGCAGCGCCGCGTCGATCTGAAAGGCGCGGAGTCGCTCGATCAAGTGCCCCGTGAGATCTTCGTGCACAACGAGTTGCAAGCGCTGGAAGTGACTCTTCACGAGCGGCAACAATTTCGGCAAAAGGTAGGGTGCCAGCGTCGGAATCACACCGAGGTTGAGCGGCCCCGTCAATGGTCCATGCGGTACCCGCGTCGATTCCCGCAGTGCATCAACCTGCGCGACGATCCTGCGAGCCTTTTCGACCACTTCCTGTCCGATGCCCGTCAGCGAGAACGATTTCGCACCGCGCTCGATCAAAGTGACGCCAAGATATTCTTCGAGCTTTCGGATCTGATTGCTCAGAGTTGGCTGGGAGACGTGGCAGTCGTCCGCGGCGCGTCCAAAATGCGCCCGGTTCGCAAGTGCGACCAAATAGCGTAGTTCACTGATCGTCATGGCAGAACGCCTCCCCCGTCACGAACGCAGCTGCAGCACACCCCGCGCGAGACTACATACCCGGCCGCGCAGAAAATCCAATGATTTGTTTCTTGCCGATCGATAGATCCGGTCTATGCCGATCCCGACGCCGGCCCGCGCTCGATTGCGATTCGGCGTTCATAGCCCAACGCTATTGCTGTCATTCAAAGATTGAATTGGGAACAATCGAATCGATTGTGCAATCTCTGCAACCGCGGAGAGCATGCAGCGAGGGGGGAGCAATGAACGAACCACATTGAGTTTGTCGAACTCGCGCAGCGGCGTCGACGCGGCCTGCGAATTTCACCGCATCTCGGAAGCCGACGCGAAGCTGCATCAGCCGCTCGCTCATTTGGAGGCCAAGAATGAAAAACTTCAAGCAATTCAGTCGCAGAGACTTCGTCACGATCTCTGGTCGCGCCGGGCTATCGACGCTCGTAGCAAGCGCGATGGGTGTCAACCTTGGTTTGGTTGAAGTCGTCTGCGCAGCCGGGCAAAAGACGATGACGCCGTTCCGATTTGCGATCCTAACGGATGCGCACCTGTTCAGTATTGACGATCACAAATTCGATGCGTTTCTCGCCCACGCGGTCGAGCAAGTCAACAACATGAAGCCGCGACCTGATTTTGTCGTGTATTGCGGTGACATTGCACAGAATGGCCGTGACGACCAGCTGCAAAAAGGCCAGCGGATTCTCTCGAAGCTCAGCATGCCGGTCCGCTACATTCCCGGCGAGCACGACTGGTATTTGGATCTTGGCGAAGCATGGCGCGGTCATTTCGGCAAACCGACGTGGTCGTTCGACCACAAGGGCGTGCATTTCATCGGCATGAACTCGATTCTGGTACGCGATTTCTGGACAGCGGCCGGCATGACGGCCAAGCAGCGAATGGACACGATGGAGATGCTCGAAAGCCCGATCGCGGGACCCTGGGGCGTCCGCGAGGAACAATTGGCGTGGCTCAAGAACGACGTCAAATCGCTTGGCGCCGAGACCCCGGTGGTCATCTTCACGCACTCGCCACTCTGGGACTATTACCCGCGCTGGAATTTCCAGACCGAGGACGCGCCGGAAATACGCGAAATCCTCAGTAAGTTCGAGCGCGTGATGTCGTTCCACGGGCACGTCCATCAAACTGTCTACAACAAGATCGGTAACCTGTCGTCGGTCGGCACCTTGTCGACCTCGTGGCCGTGGCCCTACCCGGACGTCAAGCTCGCTTATCCGAACATGCGCATGAACCGCTCCGACCCCGCACTCGTCGAGGATGGAGAGGGTACTCAACACATCGATCTGGAAGCCGGCTTCAAGGGGACGATGCATTGGGATCCATTCGGAGACATGCTGAACCCGGCGGTCAAGGATGGTTTCATCATCTAAGGGGGAGACGAAGATGGAATTCATTGAAGCGAAACGTCTGGTAAAGGCCCTTGGCGGCGCGATTGCGGTCGGCGTGCTGTGCCTGCAGACGAGCACGTCGGCCTTGGCGCGCGAGCCGTTTACGAAGCAAGAGCTGGCCGATCAAGAGAAGGAGCTGCTCGCCGCGGTCGATCACGGCCGAGACCTCTGGCACGGCAGCAATCCCAGCATGTCTACCAACGGATTGGCCTGCGGCAATTGTCATCCAGATGCCGCTGCATCCAATCCGCAGACCTTTCCGAAATTTCAGGCCGACCTTGGTCGCGTGATCGCGCTGCGCGACATGATCAATTGGTGTATCACGACGCCACAGGCAGGGACGCCGCTGGACGTCAACAGCTACGACATGATCGCGATGGAGGCCTACGCGTTTTATTTGTACCGCGGCAAGCAAATCAGCCCGGGGCTCGCCACCGAACAAACCGCACCCGTGGTCGTGAAATCCGGCGTCGGCTACCCGAAGAAGCCCTCGGGTGTCGGCGTTGACAAGTAGTACAGATCAACCGCTGGACCATGAAGCCCGGCTCTTGGAGGAACCATGAAGCTAGTCGCTTGTTTGATGATGCTGGTGGCCGGCGGGGCGACCGCTCTCGCAAACCAGCAGTGCGATACCACGTCCTATCCGTTGTCGACTCCGACCGAGCGATTTCGGGACAACGCTGACGGCACGTTGACGGATACTCAATCCGGCATGACTTGGATGCGCTGCGCGGTGGGACAAATTTGGTCAGGATCACACTGCAACGGCAAACCGCGCGCACTGACCTGGAAGTCGGCGCAGCAAGCCGCAAACGACCTCAATGCCTCGGGTGGCTATGCCAGACATAACGACTGGCGGATGCCGCACATTCCGGAGCTGGCGATGATCGTCGAGCGACAGTGCGCGAACCCACGCGTCAACTTGGCACTGTTCCCGGACACACCTGCGACGTACTTCTGGACTGCGACGGGGCGCCGCGGGCCTGGGCAGGAGGGCCAAGCCTATCGACTCAGCTTCGGACCCGAAGGTGCCGGTCCGGATCGCAAGGACAACTTGCATTACGCGAGGTTGGTGCGCTCCGACAAATGAGGGCCGGGAGGCGCGTGCATCTCGACTGGCGCGCCGGGCGACCTAAGTAGGGACTGCCGATGGATACAATCAACGTCGATGCAACACGCGCAGGCGCGTCGAAGACAGACGTGGCGCGCTGGCGCCGCGCATTCCCGATCCTCAAAAACCGCGTACGTGGCAAGCCCTTGATTTATCTCGACAACGCGGCCACTACGCAGAAGCCCTGGAGCGTGATCGATGCGGTCTCGCATTTTTATGCCCACGACAACGCCAACGTGCATCGCGGCGTACACAGCTTGAGCCAGCGCGCAACGGACGCCTTCGAGGCCGCTCGGGCTCGCGTGCAGGCATTCATCCATGCGGCATCTCCAGCCGAGATCGTTTTCGTGCGCGGAGCCACCGAGGCGATCAACTTGGTAGCCCAGAGTTTCGTCCGTCCACTGCTCGCGCCAGGCGACGAGATTCTCGTCAGCGCCATGGAACACCATTCGAATATCGTGCCGTGGCAGCAACTTTGTCAGCAAACCGGGGCTCAGCTCAAAGTCGTGCCGATCGATGCCGCCGGCGAGTTGCGCCTCTCCGAGTACGAGCGTCTGCTAGGCGCGCGCACGCGCCTGGTTGCGGTAACCCATGTCTCCAATGCCTTGGGTAGCGTCAACGAAATCTCCGCCATTTGTGCGCACGCTCGCGCCAAAGGCGTACCCGTGCTGGTTGACGGCGCGCAGGCGATCGCTCATGTTTCGGTCGACGTCCGCGCGCTCGGCTGCGATTTCTATGCGTTCTCCGGACACAAATGCTTCGGGCCGACCGGCATCGGCGTGCTTTACGGAAGGCGCGCCTGCCTCGAGGCGATGGCGCCGTGGCAAAGCGGCGGCGACATGGTCCGCTCGGTCAGTTTTGGGCGAACCGAGTTCATGCCGATCCCGCACCGATTCGAGGCCGGAACTCCCGACATTGCCGGCGCGATCGGCCTCGGCGCCGCGTTGGATTTCGTCTCGGCGATCGGCTTGGATGTCATCGGCGCCCACGAGCGCAGCCTGCTCGACCGCGCGGGCGCGGGCATCGAACAAATCCCGGGTGTGCGCATCATAGGCACCGCGCGCCACAAGGCCGGCATCCTGTCGTTTGTGATCGACGGCATACATCCGCATGACATCGGCTCAATTCTCGATGGCGACGGAATCGCGGTCCGCACCGGGCACCATTGCGCGATGCCGGCGATGCAGCAGTTCGATCTGCCGAGCGGGACCGCACGGGCCTCGTTCGCGCTTTACAACACGCACGCAGAAGTCGATTGCTTCGTCGAGGGCGTGCGCCGGGTGCGGGATTTGTTTCGATGACCCGAAACATCGAGGACCTTTATCAACGCGTCGTGCTGGAGCATTGCAAACGGCCGCGCAACTATCGAACGCCGCCGGATGCGAGCCACAGAGCCTGCGGCGACAACCCCTTGTGCGGCGACCACATCGACGTCTATCTGCGCTTGGAACATGGTGCGATCCTCGACATCGCCTTTACCGGCGTCGGCTGTGCGTTGGCCAAGGCGTCGGCGTCGATGATGACGGAAGCATTGATGGGCCGCGATACCGCGCGCGGGTACTCATTGTTAGGAAAGTTCGAACAGATGATCAACTCGGCCGCAGTCGTACCCGACCCGGAACTCGGTGATCTCTGCGCGCTTTCAGACGTACGTGATTTTCCGTCACGAGTTCAATGTGCGATGCTGGCTTGGGACGCTTTACGAATCGTATTGCATGCCGACCGCCTGTAACGAGTCGGAGCCGTCGCGCTAGTTGTATCGCTGATGCAATTCGTCCACGAGCACACGCGTGTTCTCGGAGTAGTCGATCGGCACCGCCACCAACTGTACGCCACCTCCGCGAAACGCCTCCTCGAGCGTCGGCCGGAACTGCCCGATCACCGAGACGCGCGTGCCCTTCGCGCCGTAGGCCTCGGCGTATTTCACGAAATCCGGATTGTTGAAGGTCATGCCGAAGTCGGGGAACCGCTCAACGGCCTGCTTCCACCGGATCATCCCGTAGGCACCGTCCTCGATAACCAGCACCACGAGGTTCAACTTCAAGCGCACCGCGGTTTCCATTTCCTGGCTGTTCATCATGAAGCCGCCGTCGCCGCAAACTGCCAGGACGCGACGCTGCGGGTAGAGCATCGCCGCCGCCATCGCGGACGGCAGTCCCGCGCCCATCGTTGCCAGCGCATTGTCGAGCAGCAACGTATTGGCGACACGGGTTCGGTAGTTGCGGGCGAACCAGATTTTGTACATGCCGTTATCGAGCGCAACAATGCCGTCGTGGGGCATGACTTGTCGGATATCGTGCACGAGCCGCTGCGGCGTGAAACGCTCTTCGGTCGCCCGATCGGCAATATGATTGAGTATCCCCTCGCGCAGCGGCAGCAATGCGCCAGCGTTCACAATACGGCCTTCGACGTGGTCGGCAAGCAGCCGCAGCGACGGGCCGATGTCCCCGACGACCTCGGTCTGCGGAAAGTAAACCTGCTCAACGTTTGCGGGTTGATAGCCGACATGCACGACTTTTGGACCGTGCGGACCCATGATGAACGGCGGCTTCTCGATCGTGTCATGCCCGATCGCAATGATGAGATCGGCGCGATCAATGGCATCGTGCACATAGTCGCGCTCCGAGAGCGCGGCAGTTCCCATGTACAGCTCGGTGCCGCCGGGCACGGTTCCCTTGCCCATTTGTGTCGTGAAATAAGGAATCCTGGTGCGCAGTACAAACTGAGCGAGATCCGACGTCGAACGCGGCCGAGATGCGGCGGCGCCGAGCATCACTAAGGGTCGCTGAGCCGCCATGATCAACCGGGCTGCGCGCGCTATCGCTTCCACACCTGCCAATGGCAACTCGACCGGATGAGGCGGGATCAGCGCGAGGTTTTCGCATGGCTCCGCGGCGATGTCCTCGGGCAGTTCTAGGTGGACCGGTCCGGGCCGCTCCTCCTCAGCGACGCGAAAGGCTTCGCGAACGAGCGTAGGAATCATGTTGGCCGAGACGATCTGGCGCGACAACTTCGTCAACGGCTTCATCGCCGCAACCACATCGACGACCTGAAAGCGCGCCTGGCGTGACGACAAAATGCCCTTCTGGCCGGTGATCATGATCATCGGCATGGCGCCGAGCAGTGCATACGCGGCACCGGTGGTCAGGTTCAAGGCGCCGGGTCCGAGCGTGGTAATACACACGCCGGGCCTGCCGGTCAGGCGGCCGTAAGTTGCCGCCATGAATGCAGCGGCTTGCTCGTGGCGGGTCAGCACGAGTTCAATCGACGAAGTCCGGATCGCTTCCACGACGTCGAGGTTTTCTTCGCCGGGAATGCCGTAGATTCGGGTGACGCCCTCGTTCTCGAGGGCTGCGACCAGCAGATCCGATCCCTTCGTCATCGCGACTCCTCAACGACCGTCGTTCAATGTTATAATGTTATTGTACTATCAATATCTTACAATATATTATTGATGTTCAATATATTGTCAATTCGAGGTTCGATGCTGCTTCGATCGCGTGCGATCTGACCCTGCGCGGCCGTTATGGCTCGCGCCGGAATATCGCGTAAACGCCCGCGAGGATCGGCAGAGCCATGATGCCGAAACCGAGCAGCGGCTTCGAACAGTATTTCAGCAATACCAATCCACTGAACGCGCCCGTAACGTCGGGTGCCGCATCGCCGCGCGCAGCGGCGAGCAAGCCCGGAACCGTGTCCCCGATGAATGCGAACGTGAGCGCGCACACCCCGTAGAGCACCACGATTGCAACCAGCAGATAAAGCCACGGGCGCCGCAAGTCGTCCCAGGCGAAATACGCGACGGCGCCCGCGAGTACGCACGGCAAAGCCAGGATGACGGCGACCTGTAGCGCAATGATGGCCATGAAAACACAACTCCCGAGCCGCGACTGCGCGATGCCCATCTACATCCAATGGAGGTAGGTGGCGAAGCGTACGCGGCAGCCCAAGGGCACGCCCAGTCGGAATATCCCTTAACCCTAAGCGATTTTCCATAAGCTGGACGGCCCGAGTGGCCGCGGCGCGTGCAGCCCCATGATCGGCGAGATGCCTTAATGTCAGCTGACGAGAGGTTCCCAACGCTACGGACGGTAACTGCACGAAAAAAGCCCCAAAATAGCGGGGCAATAGGCAAAATCTCGAAAAAAACCGAGAACTTTGCAATAGAATCCGGCTTGCCCTGCCTCTATCGTCCTCTATTAGAAGATTCAAGCGCTAAGCAACATTTTCCGAAGAGGTACCTTCTCGACCATGTTTCTGTCCCGCCTAAGCGTCTCGGCTCGGTTTTTGCTGGTGCTGGCGATTGGCTTCACGTTCCAGGCCGGCGTCTCGATCGCCTCGCTTTTGGATCTCAAGAACTCCTTGATGCAGGACCGAATCATCGAGGTCAAGCACCTGCTCGAAGCCGGCTATAGCACGGTTGCGCTCTACCACGACCAAGCCGTCAAGGGGCTCATGAGCGACGCGGAAGCGCGCCGCGCGGCAGTGACCGCGCTGCGCGCGATGCGCTACGACGAGAAGAATTACTTCTGCATCTGGGACCTCAATGGCACCGGCGTTGCGCACGGCGGCAGACCGGAGCTCGAGGGCAAAACCTTCCTGAATTCGCCGGATGCCGCCAAGAATCCGGTGGTCGCGAGCATGGTCAGCAAATTGCTCGACGTCGCGAAGTCCGACAAGAAAGAAGGCGCGCTCTCCTATTGGATACCGAAAGCCGGCCAAACGGTGCCGCTCGAAAAGGTCGCCTACACGCGACTGTTCGAGCCCTGGGGCTGGTCGATCAGCACCGGCGCCTACATCGATGACATCGAGGCGGCGTTTCGCGCCCGGGCCATCGCGGCCTTGTGGGTGTTCATCGGCCTGATCGCGGTCGCGAGCGCACTCACGTTCGTCATCGGGCGCGATCTGGCGCAGGCGATCAATCGGCTGTCGGGGCGAGTCGCGAGCGTCGCCAAAGGGGAATTGGAAGGTGAAGTTCCCGACGTGGATCGCGGCGACGAGGTCGGCGCGATGGCCCGATCATTGCTGGTTTTGCGCGACACCAGCCGCGAAGCGGCGGAACTGCGGCTCGATCAGCTGACGGGACTGCCGACCCGCAAGTTGCTCATGGATCAACTCAAGCGTGCCAAAACCTTCAGTGCACGCAGCGCCAACTACAACGGCTTGATGCTCATCGACTTGGATAAGTTCAAGTGGCTCAACGACAACCATGGGCACGATATCGGCGACATGATGCTGCGCGAGGTCGCTCGGCGTCTCAGCGTCAATCTGCGGGAAGGCGACACCGTGGCGCGCCTCGGCGGCGACGAGTTCGTACTCGTTCTGGTTGATATCGGCCGCACCGAAAAAGAGTCCGCCGCGGCTGCCGAAATGGTCGGCAAGAAGTTATTGGCCTTGCTCAACCAGCCTTACCACCTCGGCAACGTGACCCACACGAGCGGTGCGAGCATCGGCATCACGCTGTTCAAGGGCGATGGCGCTTCCGCCGATGATTTATTGAAGCAGGCCGACCTTGCGATGTACAAGTCCAAGGATTCGGGACGCAACGTCTGCCGTTTCTTCGACCCGCAAATGGAAACCTCGATGCACGAACGCGCCGCGCTCGAAAAGGAGTTGCGGCACGGACTCGCGGACGATCAGTTCGAGCTCTACTACCAGCCTCAAGTCGGGCCCGAGGGCAAGCTCACGGGCGTCGAAGCCTTGGTGCGCTGGAAGCATCCGCAACGCGGCTTGGTGCTGCCGGGCGAATTCATTCCGATCGCGGAGGAAACCGGCCTGATCCTGCCCTTGGGCAACTGGATCCTGGAGACCGCGTGCAAGCAATTGGCCGCATGGGGCAGCCGAGCCCAGTTTGCGGATTTCAAGGTCGCCGTGAACGTCAGCGCGCGCCAGTTCCAGCAGCCCGAATTCGTCGAGCAGGTCGTCTCTACGCTGCGGCGCACGGGCGCAGATCCGACGCGGCTGACGCTGGAACTGACCGAAACCGTATTGGTGCACAACGTCGAGGACGTCATAGAAAAGATGTCGGCGTTGAAGAGCGTCGGCGTGAATTTCGCGCTCGACGATTTCGGCACCGGCTACTCGTCGTTGTATTACTTGAAGCGGCTGCCGCTCGATCAGCTGAAAATCGATCGATCTTTCGTTCGCGATGTGCTCATCGACTCGGACGACGCGGCGATCGCAAAGACGATCGTTGCGCTGGCGCAAACGCTCGGACTCAAGGTCATCGCCGAGGGAATCGAGACTACCGAGCAGCGGGTTTTTCTGGCCGCTTCCGGCTGCCATTACTATCAGGGCTATTTCTTCAGCCGGCCGCTGCCCTGCGAAGGACTCGAGCAATACATCATCAGCCGCGGCGAGGTCAGCTGGCTGCTCGAAGCGACCGTCTGAGCCCGCAGGGTCGCTACCTTGCAGCGCGCGTGAGAGCCGTCCTACGCGCGACGGCGACGCGCACCGATGGCGCGCCGTCGCCGCTCTCGGCAATCTTCCCCCGACGCGCATCCAGCGCTGCCCCTACGGAGGTCGGACCATGATTGCGACGAAAGAAACCACATTTGCGCCCAAAAAGGACTTACATATCGGCGGTCTGGGCCCAAAATCAGCCGCGGATCCCACGATATGGGCCTCTGAGCTGGTTGAGGATGCCGGCAACATCGCCGATCGTGTGCGCGAGGCGATCGATCGAGCAGACGAATTTGTTCGTGCTCGACCATGGCAGGCGATCGGCGTCGCCGCCCTATTGAGCCTGGCTGCGGGCTGGCTGATCGCTACTCGGAGACCTTAGAACCATGCCCTCCCTAAAGCAACCAGTGGCACCGAGCCGCGCACAGCAGCCGCAACTTCCTCGCGAATGCGCGCCGACGCGCGAGGTGCCGGACCCGCTACCGCAGGCTTTGGCGTGGCAGCGCGCATTGCGCGTCGTTCGCCGCCGACTCAACTGATGCGCCGGAGCATTTGTGAATGCGATTCCGAATTCAAAACGAGATCTTGCTAATCAGCGCGATTGGCGCAGCTATCTATGTGCTGCACAAGACGCGCAAGCCGCTTCGAGACGCGCGGATGCGCAACGAACAGAACAAAGCCACGGCGCAATGGGACAGCGACGGCGGTTCGCAACCGCCGCCGAACCGCTGATCCCTATTTCAACGTCCGATCGCAGCTGAACGACCGCCTACGGCGAGCTCTCGCTCGCGCTTGCGCACCCCCCGGCTCGACCATTACGCTGCACCGGCGCAATTCGCACGGGAGTGCCCGACGTGAAAATCCTGATCGCGGCAATGCTGCCCGGCCTCACGGGGCTGCTGTTCGCACAACTGCGCGCCGAGGCGCCAACTGCGGCCGCGAGCCCTGCGACGGCCAAGGTGTTCACGAGTCCCGCGGGTGAATTCCAAATCGCATTCGATCCCGTGCTCGTGCAGTGCGCACGCCGCACCGCCGCGGCCGATGACGGCAGCGCATGGACGCCGTTACCCTCCTGTCTAAATACCGTCTGCGAGGACGCGGATTCGCCCGGCGCAAGCACACTCGTCTGTATTGCGTATCCCGGCGAGCGGTTCTCGAAAAAGCCCGCCTTTGGCGCGGCCGCATTCTTCGTCGCCAAGCTATCGAGCGCGCCGACCGAGACATCGTGTGCGACTGCCGATCCCGGCTGGGACGTCGAGAGCCGCGCCAGTGTGATGATCAGCGGCCTGCCGGCCGTACAGTTTCACACGGTGGATCATTGGATGATGCACGCCAAGAATTCGACGATCTACCGCAGCTTCGACCGTCAGAAATGCTTTGAATTCGGAATCCAGCGTCTGCAGATCAACACCGGTGCCTACGACGCGGGCAGCTTCGATGAGTTTACGGCGCAAGACGACGCCGAGGTTCAGCAGGCTTTGGATCGAGTCTTGCAATCGTTGCGCTTTACCAACTAGCACGGTGCAGATCAACCACCCTGCCCCTGTTGGCCGGCCATTTTGAGTTGAAACGCGCGCCGCGCGCGGCGCAAGCCCCGGATGAATTGGATCGCGAGCGTGATGGCGAGCAGTCCGACGAGGCCCGTGAACGCGGACGACCAATAGCCGGATCGGCCCTGGTCGACGGCGGCGCTTTCTGCGGGCGCTTCGGCGATATAGCGCACGTTGACTTGCGCGCCCTGCGGGGAGTGGTTGGGCGATTGGAAGCACGTGCTGTCCTTGAATTGCACGACAGCGCCGTTCGTGGCCGTGAAACGCACCAAGGGACAGTAAACGTCGTGCTGACTCATCTGTTGTTTGAGCTCACCGACGACTGTGCCGCTCGCGGTCAAACCACGCAGTTCGAGCCGGCGCATCGACGCAATGTCGGATAGGCTCATGCCGACCATCGCGATCCCGACAATGAGGGGAATCAGCGCGAAATACCCGGTAACCGCAGCCGGGGGCTTTTTCTGAGAATCGCCGATCATGAGCATCCGCCTCCGATTCAGCCGGTCCCTACGATCGCGTAACGTTCACCCGGATAACTGATGAAATCGGTGGGCTTGTTCGGATCGTAGAGTATCGTCCAGATCGCCGCTCCGCCGTCCGGAAAGAGCGCGCGATTTCGTTCCATCTTGTAGGAGTTTCCGGCCGCATCGCGGTACTCGAAATAGCAATAGCTCCTACCGCCCCACCCGGTCGCGGTCACCTTGGCCCGAGCCGGCGTGCCCCACTGCAGCAAGCGGCGTTCCTTGTGACGCTTGCCCAATCGAACCAACAGGAACAGGGCGGTCCCACCGCCATAAACGACGACGGGTACGACCATCCAGGGATGCCAGTGCGGTGCGGCCAGGAACTCGCGGAGCCCTTGCAGCATCAGCGATAGCGACATTCCGTAAAAGATCGCCGCCACGAACACCGAACAGGCGACCACAACGATCGCATACAGCACATTGCGCGGGCGGCTGCGTGAGCGCTGCACGGCGAGCGCCGAGTATTCGATCGGGCGCGGCAGAGCGATTTGCAATTCCGGCGGCACCACCCAAGCGCTTTGCGCCCGGTCGAGCTCGTCCGATTTTTCCTTGAGCAATGCCTCGATGGTCGTGCCGCGCAGGCGTTGCTTGTTCTTCCATCCGCTGCGGATGAAACTGCCGAGCACCAACACGGTAATGATCGCGAGCGCGTAGGCGATGAATGTCTGCGACATTGCGGTGGCGCCCTCCCTGGCTGCAATTCTAGGCTATGCGTTCAATTGTTCCAAGCCAAGCCGGTTGGTCGCGGGCCCGAACAATCCGATCACCGCGATTCCGACGCACATTGCGGCACCGATGAAGATTGCGACCGCGGGCACACCGCCCTTCGCAAGCAGTTCGCCGATGATCAGGCCCGCAAACGCCGCCGCGAGGCGGCTCCACGAATAGACGAATCCGACGGCGCGCGAGCGAATCCTCGTGGGGAACAGTTCGGCCTGGTAGCCATGGTAGGCATAGGACATCACATTGGCGGAAAGCGTGAAGCCGATGCCGATCGCAATCAGCAGCTGCGGCGATTCGACACACGCGAACGCCGCCATGAAGGCACCCATGCAGGCGAGTCCCGCGATGATCTGCGCCTTGCGCTCGATGCGATCGGCGAACAGGCTGCCGAGCAAGGGCCCAAACGGCTGGGAGATCGCAATGATGAACGCGTACTCCAACCCATGGGTAACGCCGATGCCGCGCGCAATCAACAGCGTCGGCACCCAGGAATTGAAACCATAAAAGCCGATCACTTGGGCGGCATTGAAGACCGACAGCATGATGGTTCGGCCGCGATACTTGGGCGCGAAAATCTCGGCGAACTTGGATGCGCCCTCGGGCTCGAACGGGGCGAGTTGCGGCTCGGGCAGCGCGGCGCCGATCTGTGCGGTGACCTTGTGCTCGATCGCGCGGACGATCGCGTCGGCCTCGGCGATCCGGCCGCGGGCCGCGAGCCAGCGCGGACTCTCGGGAATGCCGGCGCGCAGCGCCCAGACGGCGATCGCCCCTGCCGATCCGAATAGCACGACCCAACGCCAGCCATCGAACCCGAGCGGCTGAATCGGCACCAACAGCCAGGCGAGCAGGGCCACGACCGGCACGATCGAAAAAGAGATGCATTGATTGAGGCAGAATGCCCGGCCGCGCAACTCGCGGGGCACGACCTCGACGATGTAGGTATCGATCGTGACGAGCTGGACGCCGAAGCCGACGCCGGCGGCGAAACGCCAAAGGTTCAAACTCTGCCCCGTGGTTTGAAACGCCATGATCGCCGAGCAGCTCACATACCAGAGCAGCGATGCGGTGAACACCGCTTTGCGACCGTAGAGGTCCGCGGCCCGACCCAAGGCTACGACGCCGACCCAGAGCCCTGCAAACGTCGAAAACACGAAGGTGCCCACGCCGGCGACCTCGATGGACTTCAGGCGCGCGAAAACACCGAGCGATTCCGGCGTGAACAAGCCCGACTTGACCATGCCCGGCGCCACATAGGCCGTAAAAAACAAATCATAGAACTCGAATACCGCACCGAGCGAGATCAACACGACGATCGTCCAAACTGCACGCGATGCCGGTAAGCGGTCCAGACGCGCCGCTATCTGCGCCGGCGTAACGACGTTCATTCCGGCGCGCTGTCCGCCGTCCATTCCCGCACGGGCTGGCGCGCATGACCCAAACCCTCGATCGACAAATCGAGCACGTCGCCGGCTTTCAGATAAGACGGCGGTTTTTCGCCGAGTCCGACGCCGGGCGGCGTGCCCGTCGCGATCAGATCGCCGGGCAGCAAGGTCATGAACTCACTGATGTAGCTCACGAGATGGGCGACGCCAAAGATCATCGTTCGGGTGTTGCCCGTTTGGCGGCGCCGACCATTGATGTCCAAATGCAGATCGAGCGCTTGCGGATCGGGAATCTCGTCGTGCGTCACGAGCCAGGGACCCATCGGGCAGAACGTGTCGCAACTTTTGCCCTTGGTCCATTGACCCCAGCGCTCCTTCTGGTAATACCGCTCGGAGACATCGTTGACGATGCAATAGCCGGCGACATAGTCGAGCGCGCGTTGCGTCGAGACGTACTGCGCCTTGCGGCCAATGATCACGCCGAGTTCGACTTCCCAGTCGGTATGCGTCGATCCGCGCGGCATGATGATTTCGTCATTGGGTCCGGTAATCGCCGTCGTCGCCTTCATGAACAGGATCGGTTCGCCGGGGATCTTCGCTTGAGTCTCGGCCGCATGATCGGCGTAATTGAGTCCGACACAGACGACCTTCGATACCCCGGATACGCAAGGACCCAAGCGCGGCGTGCCGTCGACGCGTGGCAGGCTCTCGGTGTCCAACGCCGCGAGCCGTGCAAGGCCTGCGGGCGAAATCGCGGCGCCATCGATGTCCGCAAGCTGGCCCGACAGATCCCGAATATTGCCGTCCTTGTCGAGCAGCCCCGGTTTTTCGCGGCCCGCAGGCCCATACCGCAGTAACTTCATAAATCCACCCTCAAACGGTCCCGAAGCCTTCCGAGTGTGCCGACACGCCCGCTAATTGTTCGACTAATCAGCATGTTGGCCGCAAGTTTAGCACTACTTCCGCGCTCCTCAGCGCGTCGCATCAGACCGGCTCAAGGAGCGCCGCGCCCAGGCGGCGCATTGTTCCGGATCCTCGAGAACGTCCGCCGGCAACTCGTAGTAACTCATGCTGATCTGTGGCTTATTCCGATAGGGCCGGAAGGCTGCCATGCCGCGCGCGGTGTAATGCTCGCGAGTGGCCGGTCCGACCTTGAAATACAGCACGTCACCGGCGATCAATCCGAAGATCACGCCATCGCAATACAGTCCGGCACCGCCGAACATGCGCCGGTGAGTCACCCCGTGAAGATCGGATAGCTGTTCCAGCACGTAATTCAGGTATTCGGCCGAGATGCCCATGGTGCGCAGGATAAACGATTGCGAGCCCGCTTCGCGCGCGCCCGTGGGCACCCTCAGGCCGGCCGGCGCGCGTACCAGCCAAAGCTCAAGATCGTCGCGTAACAAACCGCGGGAACCACGAGCGCAAACTTGAGGCTGTGGCTCAAATCCGCGAATCCACCGGTGACCCAAGGCACGATCGCGCCGCCGACGATCGCCATGCAAATGATCCCCGAACCCTCGGCGGTCCGATCGCCGAGCTTCTCGGAGGCGAGCGAGAATATGGTCGGGAACATGATGGAGTTGCAGAGACCGACCGCGAGCAGCGCATAGCCCGAGATGAACCCCACGCTGTTCGCGGAAATCGCGAGCAATGCGATCGCCGCGGTCGTAAAACATGCCAAGACCTTACCCGGCGAGTAAACCCGCAGGAAGTACGTCCCGACGAACCGGCCGACCATCGCGCCGCCCCAGTAATAGGGCACGTGCTTTCCGGCATCCTCCGCGGCGACGCCGAGTACGCTCGATTGCATCAAGTAATTGACCATCAGTGAGCCGATCGCGACTTCCGCACCGACATACAGAAAGATGCAGAGAGCGCCGAATCCGAAGCGTGGACGTTTGAGCAGGGCGAAGGCCGCGGCGATACTGCCCGGCTCTCCGGGCGCCTCGACCAATCGCTTGCGCTCGAACCAGACCACCGCCGCGACGACCGCCAATGCCGCGGCGAGGCCCAGATAGGTGTGTTCGACGACCTGCGTTTCGACCGCTCGAAACGAATCGAGCGCCGCGCCCGAAAGTTTGGCGGGATCTACGGTCGACAGCGAGCCTAGGATCAGGATCGATCCGACGTAGGGGAAGATCGTCGTACCGAGCGAGTTGAATGCCTGTGCGAACGTGAGCCGGCTGTGCGCGGTCGCTGGATTGCCGAGCATCGAGATCAGCGGATTTGCAACCACCTGCACGGTCGTGATCCCGGCCGCGAGCACGAACAGCGCGAACAGAAACATGCCGAACTGGCCGGAGGCGGATGCCGGCACGAACAGCAGACAACCTATCGTCATCGTAACCAGGCCGACGACTGCCGTACGCATGTAGCCGAAGCGTTTGACGATTTCGGCGGCCGGCAGCGAGATGATGAAATACGCCGCGAAAAAAGCCGATTGCACCAGCATGGCCTCGGCATAGTTGAGCGTGAACAGCGCCTTGAGCTTCGGAATCACGACGTCGTTGAGGCTCGTGATACCGCCGAAAATGAAGAACAGTGCGAACACGAAGATGCGCAAATCGTTGCCGCCGGCCGACTGCGCGGCCTTGGTATTTCCGGTCATGAGAGCCATGTTCTTGCGCGTACCCCGCTCGGCAAAGTCATTTATAATTGGACCATACCCAAGTCAGCCGCCGGGAATCATACAGGAAGCACGCGATGAGTCGGACCATCTCCTTCGGCGGTGTCGCGGTCAACATCCAGCTGCACGCGTTCGTGACTCAGGAAGCGATGCCGGGCACCGGAATCGTCGAGGCGGATTTTTGGCAGGGCCTCGCCGCGCTCGTACGCCGCATGGCGCCCCTCCACGATGGGCTGCTGCGGCGCCGGGACGAGCTGCAGTCGCAAATCGACGCGTGGCACCGTGGCCATCCGGGACCCGCATTCGACGCGCCGAGCTATCGCGCCTATCTGCGTGAAATCGGCTACAGCGAGCCGCAACCGGCACCATTCCAGATCGACACCGCCGGCGTCGATCCGGAAATTGCACACATCGCAGGTCCGCAGCTGGTCGTGCCCGTCAACAACGCGCGCTACGCTCTCAACGCCGCCAACGCACGCTGGGGCAGCTTATACGACGCGCTGTACGGCACCGACGTGATCGCCGCGGACGGCGCCGAGCCGCCAACCGGCGGATACGATCCGCGCCGCGGCGCGCTCGTGATCGGCTACGTGCGCGGCTTCCTCGATGACCATTTTCCCTTGCGCCAGGGCTCGCACCGCGATGCGCTCGGCTATCGGCTCGGCGCTTCCGGCCTCGAGGTCCTGATGCCGCAGGGTGCGACCACGGGATTGCGCTCGGACGACGCATTGGTGGGCTTGCGCGGTGAGCCCGATGCGCCATCGACGTTGCTGCTGATCCACCACGGCCTGCACGTCGAGATCCATATCGACCGCGAGCACCCCATAGGCCGCGGCGATTCAGCCGGCATCAGCGACGTCGTTCTCGAGTCTGCGATGACGACGATCGAGGATTTCGAGGACTCGGTCGCCGCGGTGGACGTCGAGGAGAAGATCGCGGTTTACCGCAACTGGCTCGGACTGATGACCGGCACGCTGAGTGCCGCGTTCGACAAGGGTGGGCGCCAGTATATGCGGCGCCTGAACCCCGATCGGCGCTACCGCTCGCTCTCCGGCCGCGAGCTGCTGCTCCCGGGCCGCAGCCTGCTGCTCGCCCGCAACGTCGGCTCGCACATGCTCTCCGATGCGATCACGCTCGATGGCCGGCCGATTGCCGAAACGATCGTCGATGCGGCGATCACGGCGCTGATCGCGATTCATGATCTGCGTGCGAGCGCGGAGCTGCGCAACTCGCGCACCGGATCGGTCTACATCGTCAAGCCGAAGATGCACGGTGCCGAGGAGGTGGCGGCGGCGAATCGCCTGTTCGGCGAAGTCGAGGATTTGCTGGGCCTGCCCCGCTACACCCTGAAAATGGGCATCATGGACGAGGAGCGTCGCACGTCGGTGAATCTGGCCGCCTGCATCCACGCGGCCCGGCACCGCGTCGTGTTCATCAACACCGGCTTTCTCGATCGCACCGGCGACGAGATACACACGTCCATGGAAGCCGGCGTGATGCCGCGCAAGGCCGATCTGAAGAAAGCGCTCTGGCTCGACGCCTACGAACGGCAAAACGTCGATATCGGCCTTGCCTGCGGTCTGCGCGGCCGCGCCCAAATCGGCAAGGGCATGTGGGCGATGCCGGATCTGATGGCGGAAATGGTCAGAACCAAAATCGCGCACCCGAAGGCCGGCGCGAACACCGCTTGGGTCCCCTCGCCGACCGCGGCGACGCTGCATGCGCTGCATTATCACGCGGTCAATGTCGCCAAAGTACAGGCGGCGCTGGCAACCCGCGAACGCGCCTCGCTCGATGAGGTGTTGACGCCCGCATTGGTGCCAGCGGTCGCATGGAGTGAGGCCGAAATCGATGCGGAGCTCAGCAACAACGCGCAGAGCATCCTCGGCTACGTCGTGCGCTGGATCGACTTCGGCATCGGCTGCTCGAAGGTTCCGGATTACTACAATGTCGCCTTGATGGAGGACCGCGCCACGCTGCGGATTTCGAGCCAGCATGTGGCCAATTGGCTTTTGCACGGCGTTTGCACGCGGGCGCAAGTCATGGATGCATTGCGGCGCATGGCCAAAGTCGTCGACGAACAAAACCATGCCGATCCTGCGTACCGGCCGATGAGCGCCAATCTCGACGGGAATGTCGCATTTCAGGCCGCTTGCGATTTGATATTCAAGGGCCGCGAGCAAGCCAACGGCTACACTGAGGCGATACTGCACAGCCGTCGCAAGCAGCGCAAAGCCGCCGGCCGATAGCGGCCGGCTGATCGTTCAAACCCTTTCCGGCTCCATGCGAATCGCCCCGCAGGGACACTCGGCGACGCAAATCCCGCAACCCTTGCAGTAGTCGAGGTTGAATTGATAGCGTTTGCCCGGACCCAACTTGACCACCGCGTTGTCGGGGCAGACGCCGTAGCAGTTGTCGCACTCGAAGCAATTGCCGCATGACAGGCAGCGGCGCGCCTCGAATAACGCGTTGGTCTCATCGAGGCCCTGCACGACCTCGTCGAATGTCGACTTGCGCCGCGCAATATCGAGCTGCGGCTGCACGGTCTTCGGCGCATCGGCGTAATACCATGGATTCAGCTTGTCGATCGTCGCGAGCTCGTGTTGCGGCGGGCTCACGTAGCCTGCTCCCCGCAGCCAAGCATCGATGTGACGAGCGGCCTTCTTGCCGTGTCCGATCGCAACCGTGACATTGCGCTCGGCGGGCACCATATCGCCGCCCGCAAAGATCCCCGCATGTCCGGTCATCATCTGCGAATCCACCTGCACGACGCCGTCGACCAACTGCAAGCCGGCAACGCCGTTGAGCAGCCCAAGGTCCACATCTTGACCGAGCGCGAGCACGAGCGAGTCCGCATCGAGCGTCTCGAACTCGCCGGTCGGTTGCGGAAAGCCCTTGCCGTCGAGCGCCATCTTTTCGACCGTGATGCGGGTTCCGCCGGCTTGCTTGATCGTCGACAGCCATTTGATCAGCACGCCTTCCTGCAGCGCCTCCTGGATCTCGAGCGCATTGGCCGGCATTTTCTCGCGCGTGCGTCGGTAGACGATGATCGCCTCCTCCGCGCCGAGTCGCTTCGCGGTGCGCGCGACATCGATCGCCGTATTGCCGCCGCCGTAGACGACGACTCTGCGCCCGAGCATCGGCGGCGTTTCGCCCTCCATCTCGCGTAGCACCGCGACCGCATCGAGCACGCGCGCCGAATCTCCGGCGGGAATGTAGGCGCGCTTGGCGATGTGCGCGCCGACCGCGAGAAAGGCGGCGTCATAGCGGCCTCGCTGCATCTCCTCGAGAATGTTCGTCACCTTGGCGCCGAGTTCGAGCCGCACGCCCAGCTCCACGATGCGCGCAACTTCCGCATCGAGCACCGCGCGCGGAAGCCGGTATTTGGGAATGCCGAAGCGCATCATGCCGCCCGCCATCGATCCGGCCTCGCGAATCGTCACGCGATGCCCCAACATTCGCAGCTGGTACGCTGCGGACAAGCCCGAAGGGCCGGCGCCGACGACGAGCACGTGCTTGCCGGATTCACGCTGCGGCGGCACGAACTTCCAAGCGCGCCGCAGCGCCTCGTCGCCGAGAAAGCGTTCGACCGAATTGATGCCCACCGATTGATCGAGCTTGCCGCGGTTACAGACGCTCTCGCAGCTGTGGTAGCAGACGCGGCCCATGATCGCGGGAAACGGGTTATCGCGCACCAATTGGCGCCAGGCCGATTGGTAGTCCCCCGACTCGGCGTGATACAGCCACGCTTGGATATTCTCACCCGCGGGACACTGGTGATTGCATGGCGGCATCCGGTCGATGTAGACGGGTCGCGAGCTGCGCCAGGATCCCGTGTGATTGGCGAGTGAGGAGCCGACATCGAGCGTGATCGCAAACGGCTTCTTCATGGTCAGATCGCCTCGGCCAGCAGGCCGAATTTGCGAATGTTGCGGTCGGCGCCGGCCTGCAGTCGCGCGATCGTCTCAAGGGCCGGCGTCGGTCCGAATAGATGCGCGAAGCGGCGCTGCGGCTTCAAATATTCCTCGACGGGCATGGGTTTGCGAATTTTGTAGACGCCGGTCACTTCGCCATGCTCGGCCTCGAACAACGGAAACAGCCCGCTTTCGACTGCCAGGCGTGCAAGCTTGATCGTGTCTTGGGACGCCGCGCCCCAGCCGAGCGGACACGGTACGAAAATGTGGATATAGCGCGCACCATGCAGGCTCATCGCGCGCATGACCTTGGATTCGAGATCACGCAGGTAGGCGACCGAAGCGGTCGCGACGTAGGGAATGTTGTGGGCCAGCGCAATTTGCGGCAGGTTCTTGCCTTGGCCGAACGCGTTGCCGGGGTGCGCGCCGACCGTCGGGGTCGTCGCGGTGCGTGCGGCCGGCGGCGTCGCGGACGAGCGCTGCACGCCGGTGTTCATATAGGCCTCATTGTCGTAGCAAATGTAGAGCACGTCATCGTTGCGTTCGAACATGCCCGAGAGACAACCGAAGCCGATGTCGGTCGTTCCGCCATCGCCGCCCTGCGCAATGACGCGCACGTCCGTATGGCCTTTGACCTTGAGCGCCGCCGCAATGCCCGCCGCGACCGCGGCCGCGTTGCCGAACAGCGAGTGAATCCAGGGAATCTGCCACGAAGTTTCCGGATACGGCGTCGAGAACACCTCGAGGCAGCCGGTCGCATTGGCCGCGATCAGCTGTTTGTTCGCGGCGCGCATCGCGGCGTCGATCGCATAGCGCGCTCCGAGCGCCTCGCCGCAGCCCTGGCAGGCGCGATGGCCGCAATTCAACGAGTTCGTGCGCTGCAAATTGGCCTGAACCGCACGCTGGTCCTCGCCGAGCAGGCGATTGCCGACCGTGAACGTGCCGGTCTGATAAAACTTGATCGGTTGCATTTCCATGGGCGCACTCATGCGAGCGTCGCGCCGACGACGCCGATGTCACGCAGGATATTCTCGGCGATCGGCCCCGAGCGGCGGCTCTGCCGTTCCCGCTCGAGCACGCGCTCTACCACGTCCCAGCCGAGATCGAGGAAACTCACGGGCTCGAGCGCATCCTCACCCGCTTTTTTGAACAAGTCGTGCAGGGAACTCTTGAGGATCGGACGTCCGCCGAGCCCCGCGATCACGGTGTAGCCGTGCAGCTGCACGCCGGCGAGCGCCGTACGAATATCAGTCGCGAGGATTCCGCCCAACCCGACCGCGAGCGACTTCTCCAATACGACGACCCGCTGCGCGCGTCGCAGTGCCTCGCGTATCGCCGCGAGCGGCGATGGACGGAACGCGCAGACGCCGAGCGCGCCGATCTTGACGCCGGCATCGCGCATCTCGTCGACCACGTCCTTGATGGTGCCGAGTACCGAACCCATGGCCACGACGATCGTTTCCGCATCCTCGGTGCGGTACCTGCGCACGAGGCCGCCCGAATCGCGGCCGAAGATCTGCTTGAACTCACTCGCAAGAACCGGCAAGCGCTCGAGCGCCTGCAGTTGCTTCGCATGTGCGAGATAACGCACTTCCATGAACGCTTCCGGCCCCACCATCGCGCCGATCGACACCGGCTCCGCGGGGTCGAGCACTTGCCGCGGCTCGTAGCGCGGTAAGTAGGCGTCGACCTGCGCCTGGGTCGGCATGTCGACGCGCTCATAGGCGTGCGTCAGAATGAATCCGTCCATGCAGACCATCGCCGGCAACGACAGCTCTTCGGCGAGGCGGAACGCCAAAATATGCAGGTCGAGCGCTTCCTGGTTGGTTTCCGCGAACAACTGGATCCAGCCCGAATCGCGCAGTGCCAGACTGTCGCTATGATCGTTCCAAATATTGATCGGCGCGCCGATCGCGCGGTTCGCGACGGTCATCACGATCGGCAAGCCCAGGCCCGAGGCGTTGTAGACCGCCTCGGCCATGAACAGCAGACCTTGGCTCGCGGTCGCCGTATAGCTGCGCGCGCCCGCGGCCGAGGCGCCGATCGACACCGACATCGCCGCGAATTCCGATTCGACATTGATGAACTCGCATCGGCCGAGTTCGCCGCTGTTGACCCGCCGGCCGAGCCCCTCGACGATATGCGTCTGCGGCGAGATCGGATAGGCGCAAATCACTTCCGGGCGGCATAGCGCCACGGCTTGCGCCACGGCTTCGGATCCTTCGATTTGCTTAAGCACGCGCGGCCTCGTAGGCCTCGGTCGCGGCCGCGATATTTCCATCGGCGATCTTGCCGGAGAATTTCTCCTTGATCGCCGCAATCACGGAGGCCAGCGAGATCAGACCGCTGAGCGCGGCGAATCCTCCGAGCAACGCGGCGTTCGGCACCGGTCGGCCGAGGTGCTTGAGTGCAAGTTCGGTGGCCGCGACCGTGCGCAGCCGCTCGGGGCGAAAGCCGCCGACGAATTCGCCCAATCCGAGCTCGGCGAAGCTGCGGTTGGTATTGATCAAAATGATCCCGTCCGCGGCGAGACCCGCGAACAAATCGACTTGGTGCAGCAGCGTCGGGTCCTGGATGATCAGCGCGTCCGGCTTGATGACGGGCTCGCGCAGTCGAATCTCCTTGTCGTCGATTCGGCAGTAGGCGACCACCGGCGCTCCGGTTCGCTCGGACCCGAAGCTCGGAAACGCCTGCGCGTAGCGCTGCACCAAGAACGCGGCAATCGACAGCATTTCGGCCGCCGTGACGACGCCTTGGCCACCTCGCCCGTGGATACGAACCTGGAACACGACCGCCTCCGTCTCAGGGCTTCACGCAACCATGCCGGCGCTCGAGCCGGCCGCGCTATCATTGCTCCGATCGGCCAGGATGGAATACGGGATATCCGAAGCGCGCCGACGGCGATGTGGATGTCGCGGCCATGCCAGAATGCGCCCTCCTGCAGGCCTCGAAGGAATTTCACCAAGCCATGGGCGACCTGATCCTGGCCATCGACCTGGGAACGCAAAGCGTTCGGGCGATGATTTTCGATCGATACGGCAGCCTGCTGGAAAAGTCGCAGGTTCAGATCCAGCCGTACTATTCGCGTCAGCCCGGCTTCGCGGAACAGGACTGTGAATACTTCTGGGCGCAGCTTTGCGAGGCCTGCCGGAGCCTTTGGCTCGCGCGGCCGGAGCTCAAAGCGCGAGTCGCTGCGATGTCCCTGACGACCCAGCGCGGCGTCATCGTATGCCTCGACGAAGAACGTCGGCCGCTGCGCCCCGCGATCAGCTGGTTGGATCAGCGGCGAACCGCGGGCTATCCCGCGTTGCCGCTCTGGCTGGACGCCGGCTTTCGGGCGATCGGCATGAAACCCGCGATTCATTTTTTCCAGTCGAAAGCGGAGTGCAATTGGCTCGCCGCCGATGAACCCGATCTGTGGCGCCGAACCCGTCATTTCTTGTTTCTATCAGGCTATCTCACGTTTCGCCTCACAGGCCATATCCGCGATGCCGTGGCCGCACAGGTCGGCTACGTGCCCTTCGACGGCAAACGACAGCAGTGGGCTCGCGCCGCCGATTTTCGATGGAAGCTGTTCGCAGTTGCGCGCGAAGCACTCCCCGAACTGGTGCCGGCAGCCGAGCCACTGGGTGCGATCTCGGCGGTTGCGGCCGAACAAACCGGCATTCCGGCCGGGCTCGTGCTGTATGCATCGGGCGCCGATAAAGCCTGCGAGGTACTCGGCTCGGGGGCTTGGGCTCCCGATATCGCGAGCGTGAGCTACGGCACCACCGCGACCATCAATACCTGCAACGACCGCTATGTCGAGCCGATCCGGTTTGTGCCGCCGTTCCCTGCGGCAATACCCAATCACTACAACAGCGAAATCATGGTCCAGCGCGGCTACTGGATGGTCAATTGGTTCAAGGAGCAGTTCGCGGCCGCCGAAGTTCTGGAGGCACAGCGTCTCGGCGTGCTGCCCGAAGGCCTCTTCGATCGAATGCTGGAAGAAACGCCGGCGGGCAATCTCGGGCTGATCCTGCAGCCGTTTTGGAATCCCGGGGTCCGCAATCCCGGCCCCGAGGCCAAGGGTGCGATGATCGGATTCGGCGACGTGCATAAGCGCAAGCACATGTACCGCGCGATCATCGAGGGCATCGCCTACGCGCTGCGCGAAGCGGCCGGCCACCTCGAGCGACGCAACGGGGTCAAGATCCGCAGCCTCAAAGTCTCGGGCGGCGGATCGCAAAGCGACCGTGTGATGCAGATCACCGCCGATATTTTCGGACTTCCGGCCGAACGCGCGCATACCCACGAGACGTCCGGACTGGGCGCCGCGATCAATGCGGCCGTCGGGGGCGGTTTCTACGCCGACCACGCCGCAGCTCAAGCGGGCATGACGCGCCCGGGTCGGCGCTTTGAGCCGAATTCCGAACATCGCGAGCTCTACGATCGTCTGCATCGCGAAGTCTACGCGCACATCTACGGGCGCCTCGCGCCGCTCTATCGCCGTCTCCGCCGCATCAGCGGATATCCACGAATCAATTAATCGACGACGCGCGAGCAATCGGCGCGAAACGCGAAACCCGTCACAGATATAAATGCGCGGCCAGGAATAGCTGCTCGAATAGCCGATCACGGCCTTCGGTGTGCTGGCGTTTGCGAAATCGCGCGCCTATTCTTCTGATCGGTCGAGCCGACGCGCGTCCACGGGTCCCGCTGGAGATTAAGGAAATGTCCGACGCCTTTTTCAATCGATTATTCGGTGACTCGGAACCGACTCATTTCGGCAGCGGCTGGGTCAGCGGCCTCTTATCGGCATTCTTCGGACTGCTCGGCCTCGGCGGCGTTCTTTGCCTGCATTATCCGGCACTGCTGACTCTGCCCGACGCGCGCGCACACTATCCGATCGCGATCATTCGCATGCTGATTCAGGCAATGATCGTGGCCGCCCTGCTTCTCGGCGCGATCTCCGCGATCTTGCGCCAGCGCAAGGTTCTCGCGCTGACCGGCGTCGCTCTTGGACTGGTCGCAGCCTTGCTCGGCGGCGGAAGCACGCCGCTGCCTGACGAAATCCGATCGAGCGTCGGTCTCGGCTTCGACTGGTTTTTGCTCGACCTTCTGGTGATGACCATTGTTTTCGTGCCTGTCGAGCGGTTTTGGCCTCTGCATCCCGAACAAAAGACCTTCCGACCGGAATGGACCACCGATTACTTTTATTTCGTGGTTACGCACCTGCCCGCACAGCTGATCACCTTCCTGATGTTGATACCCGCTACCGCTGCGTTGAAATGGCTGGGAATTCCGTCGCTGATCGCGACCGTCGGGAGCTTGCCATTCATCGTCCAGCTGCCGCTTGCGATCGTGGTCGCGGACCTGGCTCAATACGCGACGCACCGGGCGTTTCACAAGATTCCGCTACTGTGGCGATTTCATTCGATCCACCATTCGATTCAAACGATGGACTGGATCGCCGGCTCCCGCTCCCACTTCGTCGATATCTTGCTGACGCGCAGCCTGATCCTGATT
>JBEKSM010000019.1:0-97311 GCA_049517075.1 Steroidobacteraceae bacterium
CATTACTCACCCGTTCGCCGCTCGTCAGCATGTATTGCTACACCTGTTACCGCTCGACTTGCATGTGTTAGGCACGCCGCCAGCGTTCAATCTGAGCCAGGATCAAACTCTTCAGTTAATAACACTTAGTCACTGAAGCAATCACGATCCTGAACTTCAAGTGCGTTCATTTCTGAACGACTGGCTGTTCAGAACTCGTATCTATATGCACCAAAGGTGCTATGACGCGAGTCCCCACACAAATTACCTGTTCAAATTTTTAAATAGCGACCCGCGACGACAAAGGTCCGGGGAAAGACTTTCAAGTATAGCTGGTTTTCGAGGCCCGTCAATTACGACAAGTTCTCGAAAAGACGCCTTTCACTTGGAAGGGCGCGCAGTATAGCCCTGGGCTTCAGCCTGTCAACTGATTGTCATCAATCTTTTTAAAGCGGCCCTGAGGGTGCTCTCGAGAGGCACAATTCAAGCGCGTTTTGCAAGCCTAATTTTCGCAAAATGACGCTTGCCAACCGAGACGATGTAGGTGTTGCCGGCCTGCAATTCGTGGCTATGGCTCGCAATTTTCTCTTGGTCGACGCGCACCGCGCCTTCTTGAATTTTGCGCGAGGCTTCGGAGCCGCTCGCGACGAATCCAAGGTCTTTGAGCAGCCCCGTCAAGCGCGCGCTCGAGCCCTCGATGAGCACGAGCTGTTCGTCCAAATTCTCAGGGATAGCACCCTGCTGGAATCGCGTTGCAAAATCGCGCTGCGCGCGCTCAGCCGCAGCCGGCGTCGAAAAGCGTGCGACCAGTTCCCGGGCCAACTCGATTTTGACGTCTCTTGGATTGCGCCCTTCGTCCGCAGCCTTGTGCAACGCAGCAATTTCAGCCAACGGCCTAAAGCTCAATAATTCGAAATAGCGCCACATCAACGTGTCCGAAACCGACATCAATTTGCCGAACATGACTTCCGGCGGATCGTGGATTGCGACGAAATTACCGAGAGATTTCGACATCTTGTTGGTGCCATCGAGACCCTCGAGCAGTGGCATCGTGAGCACGATCTGAGGCTCTTGGCCGTAGGCTTCTTGGAGTTGGCGGCCCACCAATAGATTGAATTTCTGGTCGGTGCCGCCAAGTTCGACGTCGGCGCGCAGCGCCACCGAGTCGTAGCCCTGCACGAGCGGATAGAGGAATTCGTGGATCGAGATCGGCTGGCCGCCCTTGTAACGCTTATGGAAGTCGTCGCGCTCGAGCATGCGCGCCACCGTATGCTTGGCGGCGAGTTCGATGAGTCCTGCGGCACTCATGGGTGCCATCCAGCGCGAATTGAAATCGATGACCGTGCGCTCGGGATCGAGGATCTTGAAAATCTGTGCCTCGTAGGTGCGCGCGTTCTCGGCGATCTCTTCGGCCGTGAGCCGCGGCCGCGTCGCATTCTTGCCGGTCGGATCACCGATCAAGCCTGTAAAATCACCGATCAAGAAAATGACCTCATGGCCAAGCTGTTGAAATTGGCGCATTTTATTGATCAGTACGGTATGGCCCAGGTGCAGGTCGGGCGCCGTCGGATCGAATCCCGCCTTGACGCGCAGCGGTACGCCTCGGCTGAGCTTCTTGCGCAAATCCGCTTCATGGATCAAGTCGACCGAGCCGCGCTTCAGTTCGGCAAGCTGTTCTTCTAAGGGCTTGGACAAGTGATGGGTTCCTCTGATGATCGCCGCGCACTTTACTGGGGGCGACAATCTACGGCTAGCGCTAGGCGCAAACAACGGCCCTGCGGCTGCGTACTTCTCCGTACAGAACTCGCGCCGCAATCGCGGTATCGTTCTCCCATGAACACCAAATCCGTAGCAATTGAACCCCAAATCGGCCTGCACGGCGCGAGCCGGGGCGGCGTCTGGATCGACCATCGCAAAGCCGTGATTGTCGGGCTGACTCCCCATGGCGCACGCACCCAAGAGATTCTCTCGGACGTGCAAAAGCATCCCGAACGAGGTGGCGATTCACCGCTCAAGGGCGCTTATGAGGCCCGCCAGGTGCCCGCCGATGACCGGCGCCAATTTGCGCTCACAGGCGAACTCAATGGCTTTTACGATGCGGTGATTGCCGCGATCGGCGAGTTCGGCCGCGTGCTGATCTTGGGGCCGGGCGAGGCCAAGGGCGAACTCCAGGCGCGGCTCGTGCACCGCAAACTTGGGGATCGTGTGGTTGCCGTCGAAACCGAGGACAAACTGTCCGATCCACAGATCGTCGCCAAGGTGCGCAGCCATTTCGGCGTCGAGCCGCCACGCTTGCAAACGCGATAGGCGTGCGGCGTCCTTAAAACTCTAACGTGACGTTGATCGTATCACTGTAGGTGCCGGCGCCAAGATTTTGGCCGCCGGGAATTCGCCCATACACCGTGAACGTCGCGCTTGTTGCACCGCCACTTACGGTCGTCGTGCCGGAGGTCCCATCACCCCAGATGATACTGCGTTGCGCATCGGTATAGAGGTTGTAAACCATCGAGATCGCACCGTCTTGGAGTTGTCGCGCTGCAAAACTTCCGTGGCCGCTACTCAGGGCAATCATAAAGGAATCGGTGACGTCGCAGGTTACCGAGACGCTGCCGGCGCCGTCGAGGCTTTGGCCCGATAAGGTGTTGTAGGTACCGAATACGACGCCGACGATGCCGACCGAACACGTGGCTGCGCCCGCGTGGACCGCGCATGAGAGGCACGCCATTAGCCACGCGACGGCAGGCCAGACGCGCATCACGGGGTGGCCTGCTCACAAACAATCGGACCGAGTTTCGGTACGGGATCCGTGCTCGGAACAAATGCGACTCGCGCCGTGCAGGTTTTTCCCGGCCAGCTGACGCGCACGACCGAGGTTTTCGACAAACCGGTGAGGTAGGTTTCGCCGTGCATTCCAACGGGAAATTCCGTCGCATTGCCAGTCAGAACCGCGACCGATCCCACGGGAATCGGCGTCCCGTCCTCTTGCACCAAGGTCACCAGCGCGCCCAAGGAACGATGCAAATCAAAATCTACGCGTACACCGCTGCGCCGATAGGGCACCGCATCCGCCTCGACCGTATCGATATCGACGTCGAGCGGTAGGTCCGCCTGTTCGATCCGCAACAGGTTGTGTTCATACGCGCGAATTCGCGGGACTAGCGCAGTACCGCTATTGTCGGTTTCGGCAACTTCTTGGTTGTCCGCGTAGACATGGACGTGCGCAAAATCGCCGACTTGGACGACTGCAAAACTCTCGTCCAGCTTGCGGCTCAAATAAAAGTGGTCATTCAGCAGTGCGACCCCTCCCTGCGCCTCTACCGTGCCGCTCGACTGCCCGCCCTCCCGCACCCCTTGCAGCGTATAGGTGCCGACATCATTCTGGTATTGCCAGATCGCGTCCAGTTGATCCGATGCACCCGCGCCTGTGGTGACTCGGTATCCGGTGCCGGTACCGGCCGGCAGATTCTGCTGTGCTTGCAGCTGCAGCTCATCGTGGCCGTCCTGTCGAGTCACCCCTGTGCTCACACTGGTCCTGGATCCGAGTGCGAGCGTAAAGTTCATGGCGATCGTGGCGCCGTTTCCGCCCCGAAGAGGCTTCAGCGCCGTGAGGCCCAAGAATCCGTGGCGGCCGACCGGCCAACTCGCCTGCGTCGAGAGCAGGTGCACCGGAGCGGTGGTCCGGTAATCCTCCTGCGCGTAATTGACGCTCAGCGAACCGCGCCGCGGCATCGGCACGGAAAAATCCGCCTGAAGGACCCGAACCGGCGGCAAGTCCGTCGGCAGCATGCCGAGGTCGACGAAACGGCTTCCCGAATATTGGACGCTCACGCCGACGCTGAACATGTGCCACTGCCGCTCAAAGCCGATCTGCCCGAGTTCCCCGTCACCGTGAACCGAGTGGCTCGCGGCGGCCGCGGCGTTGAGTACGCCGAGGCCGCGCACGAGCCAAACGCCGCCCAGACCGCCGGTTTGCTGGGCTTCGAGCAGTTCGGTATGCACCTCACCGGTAAACGAGTCGGTGAATCCATAACGGTCCGTGGCGACCGCTAGTGCGCGTCCGTAATCATTGCTCGCGAGTGCATAGTCATAGCGCGCCGCGCCGATTTCGTAAGAAAAGCTGCTCAATCCCGCGCGCAATAACGACGGGCTGACAAAATACGGCACGCTGATGGTTTCTTGCTGCCCTAGCATGTTGCGCACGATCACGCGCGCCTCACCTTCGCCCGAGTTGACCGGTAGATCATTGATCGCAAATGGACCCGGCGGCAGTGTCGTTTGCAGGCGCAGTGCTTCGTTGATGTACAGATCGAGCGTCGAGGGCAGCACCGCTTCGCCTCGGATGCCCGCGAGCGGCGTCGTCACAAATCCTGGCTGCGTCGTGAAATCGGTGCTCCACTGCACTCCGGCGAAGTGCACGGCGCCGCCCCAACTGCTCGTGCCGCTGATCGAATCGCCGATGCGCAAGCTCGCCAGTACGTCGGGTCGATCCTGCGTAAATGTTGTATCCAGGCGCACGAGATTGGAGGCGGCGGTCTGGCTCGAACGCACCGCGGACGTTGTGAGTTCGCCCCACCGATTGAACGCCCCAATCTCGAACGTACCGCTGACGGTCGTAGGGACCGCGACGGCATCACCGAAGGAGTGCGCGGCCACGACGTCGTAGTTGAAGAATCCTCCGGGCTGCGAGCGATCGGGCTTCGCGGCGATTGAAACGTGATCATTGACTAAAGTCTCGGGAAACAGCCGCGCCGGTGCCCGAATCGAGATGGATTGTGTGGCTTCATCCATCACGACGGTTACGCCGGGCAGGCGCGAAATTGGATAGTAGGCCTCGCGCTTGTCGATGTACGGCGTAGCCTGGGGCAGCGGCAACCGCCAGGTTGCAAAATCCTCCGCTCGTGCCCACAGCATGCCGTCGGCGTCCTTCAACAACAATGCTATGCCGGGCAGCTGGCCGTTGACTTCGACGTCGAGCCAAACCGGCAATTTGGCTTCTGCAGGCGGTTCCGGGTCATTGTCGGCAGGCGCAGTGCGCGCGGCGGTCGGCTCGGGCTTGATCGATGCTTTAGGGTCGACTTTTGTCGCGAATTTTGGCGAGTGCGAGGCGGGAAGCGGTCGGCGTGAGGCATCCATTCGCGGATTCGCAGCGACCTCTTTCCGGCGCGGCGCATCCGTACGGGACCGCGCACCCCTTTTTGCGCGCGGTGGTGTCATGCCGCGCACGGCCACCGCAGGCGGCCGTACGCTCATTGCCCCTAGCGACGCTCGTTGCGTTCCTTCACCCGATAGCATGCCGTCGGCGATCAGGCCGGGCACCAATACCAGCAGCAGAGCAACACCACGCCTTAGGCGGCGGGCGTATCGCAATTGCGATCGTGTGGAGGCTGGCACAGGCGGGGCTTATGTCAAATATCCGTTTTGATACCACTCCGTTGGGCTGCCGCCGCACGAGCCTCACGGGCCTCAAGTGGCCTCCAAGGTCAGATTCGCCTCGAGTTCAAAGTTGCCATCCGTATGCGCCTTGACTCGCAGTGGCACCCCGGTGTTGAGCGGCGCGTCCATCTTCAGCAACCATTCGCGATGCTGACCGGAAAGCACGTATGTCGTGACGTTCTGCACGCCGGAGGAATGTGCACCATCGGCTGAACTCAGCTCGAGATCCCTAATTTTGATGTGCTCGTTGCCACCATTGGCGAGACTCAGCTTGATCCCACCATCGCTGGTCGCAACGCTGCGCCAGTGAAACTCCGGCTTCGCCTTGGCTGATGCAGCCACGAAAACCGGAACCCCAATGCGCAGTGTCATGCGCATACCCTCGGGTTCCGGCGGCTGCGGCGGCGGCAGCTCTTGCATGTACAGCCGGTAGGAAAGTTCGTGCTGCGCGTCTGGATTGCGCCGCAGGCCGACTCTCACGACCCGGGAGCCTCCCGGTGGGACTGTGAGGATCGGAGGCGTCGCGAGTACCTCGGATGTCTCCCCGTAGACGTCGCCATCGTCGGCTTGGGTCCAATCGACGACCTGCAGCTGCACGACTGCGGGCTCGCTGCCATTGTTGTGCACCTCTAGCGACGCGACAGGCTGCTTCGCCGATAACGCCAGGCGCATCGGATAGACCGAAAACGACCCCGCGAGTGCCGGAACAGCAACGGCGAGCAGCGTCGTCAGCGCCAGCGCCGACGAGGCGAGCGTCTGATCCCGCATCAATAGTTCACAGTTACGGCGACGGTGTCCGTGTAGGCACCCGCCGGCACCGCTTGTAGCGCGGTTATCTGGCCAAACACATTGATTGTCTCCGGCGATGCGCCAGTGGCCGTATAGACAAAACGCGCACTACCCGTCGCGCCCCAGAGTGTCGTCGTAATCGTACCGCCGGCGCCGGAGGCAGTCGGCTGGAACAGTGTGTAGGCCAGCACATCCGTGCCGCCGTCTTTCATCTGGCGTAACGGGACCGTTGCGCTCGAGCCTGTGGCGGCATTGCTGCCTTGACCCAGGTCGATACCGATCGAGTCGCCGCTGGTGCAAGTCACCGTAATCGTGCCCGTAACCGGTGTTGTCGCGGCCGCGGTCGGGTCGTAATTGCCAAACGCCAGGGTGCCGGCGCCAAACGTGCAGCTGTCGACGACTGTTGCCGTCACATTCAAATTGCCGCTGGTCGTGCCTGTGTAGGCAACGGAATCGAGTGCCGATCCGACGCCGATCATCGCAGTAGCGCCCAGAAGAGCCATGCGGACTGATTTTCTGACTTGCATTATATAATCCTCCCAACGAGTTCAGAGTTTCGCGTGAGTACTTGCGGCCGATGAAAAGAGAAGCATCCGCAGGTACCGTTAACCCGCTAACGGCCGCCTCAGAAAATATTTGAAAGCGCTTGGAAGAAATTGATCGCTACCGCACAATTGTCATCGCGACAATGCGAAACGCAGCAAAGCAAAGTGACCGATACGTGGACGATGGCGTTCCGATCGTGGCTGACGATCAATTCACGGGGATTTACGGGGTCGCGTCGAAGGATTGCGGCTGCAGGCCGGCGCACCAGCGTTGCCACATCGTGCGAAATGCGCTCTCGATCGATGCGGCAACGAGCTCAGGTCGACGCATCGGCGATTGTTCGCAGCGGCGACGCAAATCGGCGCGTATTTTTGCCAACCCGGCGATGTTCGCGGCCCAATAGCGTCCTTTCTCCACAAGATCTTGGTCGTTCGCGGCAATAAACTGCTCGAGCCCGACCTGCGACAATAGCGCGGCGCTGATTCGCGAGGCCGGCGTCGCACCCGCAATGGTCAAGGTCGGCACGCCCATCCAAAGCGCATGGTTGGTCGTCGTGCCGCCGGTCCAGGGCCGCGTATCGAGGCAAATGTCGACGCGCTGATGCAGCGCCAGGTACTCATCCATCGGGCAGCGGTCATGAACCTCAACCCGCTCTAGTGCGATCCCGGCCAGCTTGAATTGCTCCAATAGTCGATCTCGCCGCGGTCCCGGCGGGATCGCGGCCAGCAGCAGCTTCGCCGTCGGCAAGGCGCGCAGCAGCCTGCACCAGGACTCGATGGTCTCGGCATTGAGTTTGCCGATCCGGTTGAAGCTGCCGAAAGTCAGCGTTCCGGTCTCTAGCGCCGGCAGTGCGTTGACCGGCGGAGCCGACTCAGCCGGCGTGAACGGTGCCATTGCCGGAAGAAAAACCAATTTCTCGGTGAACTGCCGCGCAAACAGCGCCGGCGGCAAATAATGGCGATCGGTCATCGTGTAATCCATCGCGCGCAGCCCCGTCGTACCGACGTAGCCCAGCCAGCTGACCTGCACCGGCGCCGGCTTGTAGGCAAAGGCGCTGAGACGGCTGTAGCCGGTGTGACCCGCGAGATCGACGAGTACGTCGATACGATCGTCGGTCACGCGCCGCGCCAATTGCGCGTCGCTGAGCGCATTCACTTGGCACCAGTCCTTGACGAGCGCGCGCACGCGCCGAGTCGTCGCATCCTCGATCGTGTGGTTGTAATACGCAATCAATTCGAGCCGCCGGCTGCGAGCCAGCACCCGGAGCACGGGCTCTAGAAAATACATGACCGCGTGGTCGCGAAAATCGCCGGATACCAAGCCGATGCGCAAGCGGCGGTCAGGGTCGCGGTTATTCGTAGGGCGCGGCGGCGGCTGTTCGAGATGGCGCTCGAATCGTTCGCCGGCGCGGCAATGCTCCGCAAACAGCTCGTCCGCGCCTACGCCCGGCAAATGGCAAAGTGAGAACAGCAGGTTCGAGTACCCTAGCCGTTCATCCTCGCTACTGCCGTCGCCGCGGAGCGCCATCGCGCGCCGCACGCTGTCGGCGGCATCGGAAAATTCGCCGTTTAAGGCTTGTTTCATGCCCAATCGGTAGTGCGATGCGGCGCTCGTGGGATCGAGCTGAATCGCTTGGCGCAACACGCCCTCGGCTTCGTCGAACAGCTCCACCTTTGCGAGCGCGATACCCAAATTGCTGTGGGCCTCGGCATCTCGCGGCAGCAACCGCGTCGAGTTGCGCAGCGCGACCAAGGATTCCTCGATGCGGCCCTCGGCGCAGATAAATGCGCCGAGCGCCTTCCAACCGATGCCATTGTCGGGGAAACGCTCGGTCATCAGCAGCGCCTGGGCGCGAGCCTCTGCGAACCGACCTTCGCGCAGCTGCGCCAGCAGCGCCGATTCTGCGGCCGCATCCGGCGCCGCTTTTGGCGCGAGGTTCGCTGCGGGACGGGCTGCGAGTCGCGCAGCGAATGCATCGACCGCATGCCCGGCGAGCCCATGCTTGATGCCGAGGCGCAGGGTTGCTTCGGCCTCCTCGCTACGGCCGAGCAACAGCAGCGCCTCGAGATAGCCGAGCCAGTAGTCAGGAATCTGCGGCTGCGCTTCGAGCGCCGCGAGCAAATGCGGCAAGCCATCGGCCGTGCGACGCCGCTGCACGTCCAACATTCCGATGCAGTGATTGGCGGCCGCGTGGGTGGGTTCTGCCTGCAGAATCGAACGGTAGATCTCTTCGGCAAGATCGAGCCTTCCGGCGAGCTGCAACTCCATCGCTTGAACGCACAGCTGATCGGCGGTCGGCGTCGGACCTTTCACAAATAAATGCGCAGCGCGCGCGCAGGCTGAAAACGCCCCAAATAGGCGTGAAACTGCGCGTCGCGGAAGTTGTAGAGCGTCAGCGCGTCGGACTTGAAGCCGTCGAGACGCTGCAAGACGGTGCTGAGGCTCTCGGCCGGAATCACATCAGGGTTCGACAATGCAGTCTGCGCGGGCGTGTGCTCGGTCACGACCGGATTGAAGATCGGAATCGAATTGCGCAGAAAATAGAGCGCATCGGTGCTCGGCAGCTCGTACATCAGGCATAGATCGCAGTCGCGCGCATGATCCTCGATCGTCGCCTCGGCATTGCGCGCGAGCATCCCGGCATCGATGCCGAGCGCCGCGCTCAACAGCCTGACGATCGATGCGCCTGGCTTGCAGCGAATCTTCAAGATGACGCCGTTGTCGATGCACCATGCGACGATGCGCTTGATGCCGTCGAGGTAAAGATCACACGAAGCATACGGTATGCCGTTCGACGACAAGGCATTGAGCAGCAGCGACGCGGTACGCAATCCCGCACCGACTGCGCTCGTGCTCGTAAAGCTCTCCACGTAACTGATCGGCAGCGTACGCACCGGGCGGCGGTTCGGGTTGTAGATGACGCGCCCCTGCATCGGGTGCGAGAGCACCAGGATGCTGCCGTAGGTGAATTCGATGTCGGAACCGGCTTTGCTCGGCGGCAGCAGGATCACCGGCAGCGAGCGCTCTTCGGCAAAACTGACCAGCGGTCCGTGAAATCCCGTGTCGCGCTCCGACAGCAAGAGCTTCGACGGAACCGTGTCCTCGAAAAAGCGCTGCAGCTCGAAATAGGCGACCAGTTGTGCGCGATATTGGTGGACGATATGGTCGACCTGGCGCGCGCGATAGTTGGCGAGCTTGATGTGCGGAGTCAGCAAACGTTCGACCGCTTCGTGCAAGGTCCAGGCGAACTGGTCGAGCTGGTCCTGTAGCTCCGGCTCGAGTTCGGCAACGACGTTCTGCACGTCGGTGAGGCCGATTTGCTGCGAGCCGGGCAGTTCGACGTTCCAGTGCTTGGATTCCAGATTGACCACCGGCTTGCCGGCCGCACTGATTTCGTCGCCGAAATAGCCGATGTCGTCGAAACAAGCCGAGAGATGGGTCAGAATATATTCGGATCCACCGTCCGGGACGTCGCCCGAGAAATCCGGAACCGGATAATCCGGAGCGCCCGTGCCCCCATAGTCGTGGGTTTTGAACTCGACTCCGCACTCTTGAAGATAGGCGATCAACGGCAATGCCGGCAGGAACGAATTCGACTCGAATTCAGCCGGATTGTCGTTGACCAGCAGATGAATGCGGCGCTGTTGCAGACGCGGGCCGTGCCGCTCCCACAAACTCGTGTACCACCGCAGCGTGAGCAGCAAATAATAGAGGCTCAGATGCTGCCAGCCGAAAATCGACACGCCGGATCCGCACTCGCGCTGCACGAGGTCGAGCTCGGCCTCGAGCGCAAATGCGGCCTCGTGGGCGTCGCGATCCATTGCATGATAAGACGGCCCGCCGAGCCCCGTCAGCAGCTCGACATTTCGCAACCCGCTCGCGGCGACCGCATCCCCCAATCCCGGATCGAACAAATAGATCTCATAGTCCTGCAGGCCGGCGCAAACTTGCTGCGCGCCGGCGATCGCATCCGCGTGCAGGATCAGGACGGTTTCTCGCATAGACTTGCATCTCGTTCGATCGAACCCAGCCCACGCGGGCTGCGCGCCGATCTTATCGCAGGGTGTAGCGGATGAAGAGTCTATATTGGCCGAAAAGAGCGCAGCAGCGCGACGCGCGCGATGCCCGTCACATTCCGATGCACAACTCCCGAACCGCGAGAATCTTTGGTCCCGCGCCCTGCCTTTTCGATTGACCGCACCCCGCCTGGCAGCTAGCCTAACCAGCTGTTTGGCTTTAGGAATTCATCGGTGATCAAAAAGCTCATGGCATGGTCGGCGCCGATCGCCGCTGCGGCCGGTGCAGCGCTACTGCTGTGGCATACGACCGGCAATCAGCCCGCGGCCGACTCCGCAGCGCCGGCGCCGATCGAGAACACGAGCGCCAGCGTCGCGGGCCCCGATGCGGCAGCGCCTGCTGCGCCGAGCCCGGCCGATGCGCGACAAGCGGAAGTCGTCTCCACGATCGAGATCGTCGTCGGGCGCAATGACACGCTCGATGCGATCTTTCGGCGCGCATCGCTCGACCTGTCGGACCTCGCCGCGATCCGCAATCTTCCCGGCATCCGCGCCAGCATCGACTCCCTCAAGCCCGGCGATGCGATCGAACTGAAGCACGTGTCCGGCGCGATCCGGGAACTGACGCGCAAGGTCAGCGAGACGCAGACGCTCCACGTCGAGCGTGAGGACGCCGGGTTCGCGGTGCACATGATCGACAATCCGGTCGAAACCCGCATACGTACCGCGAGCGCCGTCATCGATTCATCGCTGTTTCAGGCCGCGGAGGCCGCCGAGATTTCCGACGGCATCGCGCTGAAGCTCGCGAATATCTTCGCCTGGGATATCGACTTCGTTTTGGACATCCGCGACGGCGATCGCTACACAGTGGTGTACGAGCAGATCTACCAAGACGGGAAGAAAATTCGCGACGGCGAAATATTGGCGGCCGAATTCGTCAATAACGGCAGGGTGTATCGAGCCGCGAGCTTCAAGTCCGACTCCGGCCACCTCAACTATTACGCGCCGAACGGACTCGCGATGCGCAAGGCATTCTTGCGCGCACCGGTCGAGTTCACACGCGTGAGTTCGCAATTCAATCCACATCGCATGCACCCCATCCTGCAAACGATCCGCGGGCACATGGGCACCGACTACGCGGCGCCGACCGGCACACCGGTGCACGCTTCGGGCGACGGGCGCGTGAGCTTCGCGGGCCGCCGCGGCGGCTACGGCAATGCGATCGTGCTCGCCCACACCAACAGCATCTCGACGCTGTATGGCCATATGTCGCGCTTCGCCAAGCAAGTCCGCGTCGGTGCGCATGTTCAGCAGGGCGACGTAATCGGCTACGTCGGCATGACGGGCCTCGCGACGGGGCCGCACCTGCATTACGAATATCTCGTGAACGGCATGCACAAGAATCCGCAGACCGTGCAGCTTCCCGGTGCAGAGCCGTTGCGTGCCGAGTCGCTGCAACGCTTCTTGAGCGAGTCCGCACCCTTGCTGAGCCGGCTCGAGCCTCCGGCTGCGTCTACCGCGACGACGAGCGTCGTGCCGGGCGCGATTCAGTCGGGCACGGCTCCGGCGCACCCGCAGATCTCGGCCAATTGACGGCGCAAGCCGGCGGCGACCCATGAGTCTCTATCTCGGCCTGATGTCCGGAACCAGCATGGACGCGATCGACGCGGCCCTCGTCGATTTCGAGACCACTCCCTTTCGCGTCGTCGCGACGAGCGCGACCGCATTCGAGCCTAAGCTCAAGCGGCGCGTGATGGCGCTGCTCGAGAACCACGATCGCGCTTCTTTGGACGATATAGGTCGAGTCGACGTCGAGGTCGCTCGCGCTTTCGCCGCGGCCGCGGTATCGCTTCTGGAGGGCTCGGGCACCGCGCGCGAGCAGGTGGCGGCGATCGGTAGCCACGGCCAAACGCTGCGCCACCGGGTCGATCTCGCCCCGGCCTTCACTTGGCAGATCGGCGACCCGAACACCGTCGCGGAGATGACCGGCATTACCGTCGTCGCCGACTTTCGACGGCGTGACATCGCGGCCGGCGGCCAGGGCGCCCCGCTCGTACCGGTTTTTCACGATCAAGCATTTCGCAGCGCTTCCGAAGACCGTGCGATCGTCAACATCGGCGGCATCGCCAATCTCACGGTATTGCGCCGCGGCACCGCGGTCTTGGGGTTCGACACGGGCCCCGGCAATCGATTGCTCGATGCCTGGATATCGCGGCATCAACATCTGGAATTCGACCGCAACGGCAGCTGGGCATCGTCGGGCCGGACGGATCCCGGACTATTGGCGAGCCTGCTCGTTGAGCCGTACCTGGGCCTGCCGGCCCCGAAAAGCACAGGCCGTGAGCTGTTCAATTTGACTTGGCTTGACCGCAGATTGTGCGATGCGGCGCGTGATCCTGTGGACGTGCAGGCGACGCTGCTCGAGTACACGGCCGCAACGATCGGCGCGGCAGCCCGCCGGTATGCGCCCGGTTGCGCGCTCTATGTCTGCGGCGGCGGTGCGCATAACGCCGGATTGCTCGCGGCGCTCGCCAGTCGCGTCGCCCCTTCGCCGGTCGCGACGACCGCGGCGCTCGGGCTCGATCCGGATTACGTCGAGGCGATTGCGTTCGCGTGGTTCGCACGCCGCACTTTGGCGGGCCTGCCTTCGAGCGTCGCGAGCGTCACCGGAGCGTCCGGCGCAAGGATACTCGGCGGCATCTACCAGAAAGGCTAGGATGCATGAAACCGTCACGCCTACCGCACGTCCTGCCTGTATGAACGACGCCGATCTACAAACCACCGCGCTTTATATCAACCGCGAGCTGTCGTTCCTGGAGTTCAATCAGCGCGTTTTGGAACAGGCCAAGGACCGGCGAATTCCGCTGCTCGAGCGCGTCAAATTTTTGTGCATCTCCTGCGCGAATCTCGACGAGTTCTTCGAAATCCGAGTCGCGAGCCTCAAGGAACTCATCGAGGCCGGCGCGAACCAGACGGGAGCCGACGGCATGTCGGCACAAGATCAACTCAAGGCGATCAGCGCGCGCGCGACGCTGCTCGTCGACGAACAATACACCTTGCTCAACGAGGTGCTGATGCCGGAGCTCGCGCGCCATGGCATCGTGTTCGTGTCTCCCGATTCCTGGTCGGAGAGCCAGGCCGCCTGGATCTCGGAGTACTTCGTTTGCGAGGTCGAGCCGGTGTTGAGTCCGCTCGCGCTCGATCCGGCGCGGCCGTTCCCCAAAATCCTCAACAAGAGCTTGAATTTCGCGATCGTCGTCGAGGGCGAGGACGGCTTCGGGCGCAACAGCGGCCTCGCGGTGGTCCAGGCGCCGCGTTCGCTGCCGCGCCTGATCCGATTGCCGGACGAGCTCGGTCGCCGCCAATTCGTCTTTTTGAGCACCATCGTCGAGGCCTTCGTCTCGAAACTGTTCGCGGGCATGAGCGTCAAAGGCTGCTATCAGTTTCGCGTGACCCGCAACAGCGATCTGTTCGTCGAACAGGAAGAAGTCGACGACCTGCTGCGGGCGGTCGAAGGCGAACTCGCCTCACGTCGTTACGGCGACGCGGTGCGTCTCGAGACCGCCCATCACTGCCCCGAAGAAATCCTCACTTATCTATTGGATCAGTTCGCGCTGACGAAAGATGATTTGTACCGTGTCGCGGGCCCGGTCAACTTGAACCGCTTGATGGCGGTCTACGATCTCGTCGACATCGCCGAACTCAAATATCCCTCGTTTGCGCCCAGCATTCCGGAGCGGCTGCGCATGGGCGGGGACCTGTTCGCTACCTTGCGCGCGGGCGACGTGCTGCTGCAGCACCCGTTTGAAGGCTTCGGTCCGGTCATCGACTTCATCAAGACGGCGGCCGCCGACCCGCAAGTGCTCGCGATCAAGCAGACGCTCTACCGCGCCGGCAGCGACTCGACGATCGTCGGCGCACTCGCGGAAGCGGCGCTCGCAGGCAAGGACGTGACCGTGATCATCGAATTGCGCGCGCGCTTCGACGAGGAAACGAACATCGACATCGCGACCAAGCTGCAGGAAGCCGGCGCGCACGTGATGTACGGTGTCTTCGGCTACAAGACGCATGCGAAGCTCGTCATGGTCGTGCGCCGCGAGGAATCGAGCTTGCGCCGCTACTGTCACCTCGGCACCGGCAACTATCACGCGAAGACCGCGCGGCTCTACACGGACTATGGCTTGCTGACCGCCAATGAGGAGATCGGCGAGGACATTCACGAGATCTTTCTGCAGCTGACCGGCCTCACGCGCGTCCCGCGGCTGCGAAAATTGCTGCAGGCGCCATTCAGCTTGCACCGCTCGATCGTCGAGAAGATCGAGCGCGAGACCGCGCATGCACGTGCGGGCAAGCCGGCGCGCATCATCGCCAAGTTGAACGCGCTCACCGAGCCTACGGTCATTCAAGAGCTCTACCGCGCATCGCGGGCCGGCGTCGAGATCGACCTGATCGTGCGCGGCGTCTGCTGTTTGCGGCCCGGGATCTCGGGCGTCTCGGACCATATCCGCGTGCGCTCGATCATCGGACGGTTCCTCGAGCATTCCCGCGTCTATTCATTTGCGAACGACGGCAAACCCGAGATCTATTGCGGGAGCGCCGACTGGATGGATCGAAACCTGTTCCGGCGCGTCGAAGTCGCATTTCCGGTGGAATCTGCGGAACTTCAGGCGCGCGTCGCCGAAGAACTCGAGCTGTACCTATCGGACGACGTTCAGGCCTGGACCATGAATTCCGACGGCGAGTACCAGCGCGTACCCGACACGACGCACACCTGTGCGCAGACGCGCTTGTTGAACCGCTACGACGAGCGCGTCGCGCTCAAAGATAGCTGAGGCGAAAGCCGCTTTCCTTCAGATACTGGCGCTCCTGTTCCAGATCCTCGAGCGTGAGCGGATGCTCCTTCATCCAGCGCTGCGGCAATTCGAGCCCGATCGTGCGGCCCTTGACGCGCAACTGCACTTCCGGCAGTGGCTGGGGACTGCGGCCCCGATGCAGCAGCACGGCCAGGCGCAGCAGCACGATCAGGAACTCCGCCTGCCGATCCCAGGGCGGCACGAGATCCTCGAGCGCTTCGAACGACAACTGTCGACGGTGGCCGCCGACCAAGGCTGCGAGCAACAACTGCTCTTCCCGAGGGAATCCCGGCATATCGGCGTGCTCGAGCAGATAGGCGCTATGCCGATGGTATTTCGAATGAGCGATGTCGAGACCGGTCTCATGCAGCCGCGCGCCCCAGCGCAAGGCCATTTCCGCGAGCGGATCCTCCAGGCCCCATTCGGATTCGACTTGTGCGAGCAGTGCGACCGCGGTCGCCTCGACGCGCTCGGCCTGCAGGGCGTCGACGTGATAACGCATCTCCATCGCCCGCACGGTACGCACGCGCGCGTCCTCATCGGTGAATCGACCCACGAGGTCGTACAGCAGGCCTTCGCGCATCGCGCCCTCGGCCACTCGAACCCGATCGATGTTCAAGCTCTCGACGATTTCGACGAGGATTGCGAGCCCGCTCGGAAACACCGGCGCGCGCTCCGAGTCGATCTCCGGCAAATCGAGTTCATCGACGTGACCGGCCGCGATCGCCCGTTCGACCAATTTGTTGAGATTTTCCGACGTGATGCGCGGATTGTCCGGGTTCAGGCGGCGCAAAACATCGGCGATCACGCGGACCGTTCCCGAGCTGCCGAATGCCTGCAGCCAGCCCATCTTGCGATAGGCTTCCTGGATCGGCTCGAGCTCGAGGCGCACCGCGGTGCGCGCGCGCTCAAAGCGCTTTTCGGAAATTCGGCCGTCGTCGAAAGCGCTCAAGCCCACGCATCCGACCGACAGGCTCTCGAGCAGCAGCGGATTGAAACCCTCGCCGATCACGAGTTCCGTCGAACCGCCGCCGATGTCGATCACGAGCCGCTTGTCCGGATTCATTGGGCTCGTGTGCACGACGCCTGAGTAAATCAGCCGCGCCTCTTCGAGGCCGGAGATGATCTCGATCGGATGCCCTAGCGCGGCGCGCGCTCGCTCGAGGAACCAGCGCTTGCGCTTTGCACGGCGCAGCGCGTTGGTGCCGACCACACGCACGCTGTCGGCCTGCATCGCGCGCAGTCGCTGTCCGAAACGTTCGAGGCAGCGCAGCGCGCGCGCGGTGGCCTCGTCGTCGAGCCGGCCGTTGTCGCTCAATCCCGCGCCGAGCCGCACCATCTCGCGCAGCCGGTCGAGGATGACCAATTGGCCATGCTGGTGGCGAGCAACCACCATGTGAAAGCTATTGGATCCGAGATCGACGGCGGCGAGCACGTCGGGCACGACACGACCGCCGCTCATCTACACGTCCAACATTCTCAGGCGGAGAACGAGGACCCGCAGCCGCAGGTGGTCTTGGCGTTTGGATTGCGTATGACGAATTGAGCGCCCTGCAAATCTTCTTTGTAGTCGATCTCCGCGCCCATGAGGTACTGCGCGCTCATCGGGTCGATCAACAACTGTACGCCGCGGTTCTCGACACAAAAGTCGCCTTCCTCGATATTCTCGTCGAAGGTGAATCCATACTGAAACCCGGAGCAGCCGCCGCCCGAAACGAACACCCGCAGTTTCAGCTTCGGGTTCGCTTCCTCGCGGATCAATTCGCCGACCTTGCCGGCCGCGGCGTCCGTGAATACCAAAACGTGAGGCGGCGCACCGGGTGCGAGGTCCTGCGGCGGATTGGCGACGGATTCCGATGTGGCGTTCATCCGACTAGTGTACTCGGCCGCAACCGACCAATCAAAGAGCGGGGTCGGGGGCGGGCTTCGGTTCGGCGACGATTGGGCCCGAATTGGCCTTGTGAAGCAGTTTTCCGTTGATTTGGGCGCCAATCGCGGTTTCGATGATCGTGTAATAGACGTTGCCGAGCACTCGCGCTTTGGGACCCAATTCGACCCGCTCGGCCGCTTCGATGTCACCCTTGACGATGCCGTTGAGCACGATGCTCGGGACCACGACCGAGCCCTCGATGCATCCGTGTTCACTGACCGACAGGATCGCACCGGGACCCGCGCCCGAACTGACGTTGCCGTTGATATGCCCGTCGAGATGCAAGCCGCCCGAAAATTCGACGTCCCCGTCGATGCGCGTCTTCGCCCCGATCAGGGTCTGAATTTTCGCCGGCTTACTCTGTTTCCGCTTGAACATCTAAAACACCTTTGGTCTTAACGTCATTCGTCGCTTCGGTCTCGACCGACATGCCCTGCGCCTTCCAAACGAAGGCCTGTCGAAAGCCATGGTTCGCGTCCTTGCCGGTATGGATCTCGACCCCAACGCGGGTCGGCTCGAAACCGGCCGGCAATTGCACAGACTCATCGTAATCTTGAAAGTACTTGAACGAGTATGCCAGGCTCGCACGCGCGCCAGCAGAGACTCTTGAGAGATCCAAACTGAGCGGCTTGCCGTTCTGTAACCCGTCGATCGTCAGCGCAAGATTACCGGCAATCGTACCGCCGGTCTTGCCGGTCTGCATCAATACGAACTTGATCCGATAGGATCCCGGGGTCGTATCGGGAATGATCTGCATCTGTTGCACCTTGACGCTGATCACGGTCTCGGGTTGCACGAGGCCGCGGTAAAACGACAAATCTTGGTTTAATCGCGCAATTTGGCTCTGCATGTCGCCGAGATTCTGTTCGACTTGCTTGTAGCCCTCTCGATCGACGCGCCGTGCGACCTCGGCCGCCGCGAGCTCGGTGCTCAACTGCGCATTGTCGGCTTCGAGACCGCGAATCCGTGCACTCGTCGACAGTGCGCCGCGCACCGAATCGATGACGCGATAACCGGCGTCGTAGCGGCCCAATTCAAAAGCGCCATAGATGCACCCGAAGCCCCCGAGCACGAACAACACCAGCAGCACCGCGCGCCGCTTCGGCGCATAGGATCGGACAACCAGTTTGCCGAACGAAACAGCCATAGCCTTAAGATTCCTGCCCCAATGCCTCGCGGGGGTAGGAGACATTACACGAAGCGGCAGGGCTTGCGTCAGCCCCTTGGCCAAATCGCCGACTGCGTCCGCGGTGGCCGGGACCGCAGCGAAAGCGCCCGCGATTGGCGCCATTCTGCGACAGCCAGCCGTGGGATATCATTGCGCCTTCATGGGGCCGATGCATCGCCGCATTGCACGCGTTGCCGCAATGGGTGGGCCGTTGAAAGCACGCGGCGCCTGCAACCCGCTCTGATAAGGAAAGGATCGATGCTCTGGCTCAAAGCCTTCCATGTCGTCGCAATGGTCACCTGGTTTGCGGGAATGTTCTACTTGCCGCGCCTATTCGTCTACCACGCCGATACCACCGACGCGCTGAGCGTGCAGCGCTTCCAAATCATGGAGCGCCGCCTCTACGCGATCATGAGCATTGGGGCCGTGGCGACGATTACGCTCGGGCTTTGGATGGTCGCGCTTGCACCCTGGTTGCTGTCGATGACCTGGCTGCAGGTCAAATTGCCGCTCGTCGCGCTATTGATCGGCTATCACGGCTATTGCTACCGACTCATGCGACAGTTCGCGAGCGGCCGCAATACGCACAGCTCCAAGTGGTACCGCATTTTCAACGAAGCGCCGTCGCTGCTGCTGATCGCAATCGTCGTGCTGGCCGTCGTACGTCCTTTCTGAGGCGCCCGGCTAGCGCGTCTCGGCGCCGACGGGCGCGATCTCCAGCTCCGACCACCACTCCGGGTAGGGGGGCAACCCGTCGGGAAATAATATTTTGCCGAGTTCATGCAGCGCCCGCACATACACCCGCCGCTTGAAATAGACGACCTCGCGCACCGGCGTCCAATAATCGGCCCAGCGCCAGCGATCGAACTCGGGCTGACCCGTGGCGTCGAAGCGCAGCTTCGATTCATCGGATTTCAACCGCAATAGGAACCACCGCTGCTTTTGCCCGATGCATCGATCGCGCACGTATTGGCGCGGCAGACGGTAGCGCAGCCAGCCGCGCGTCGACCCGAGCACTTCGACATCGGGGGCTTCCAAGCCGATCTCCTCGTGGAGTTCGCGGAACAAGGCATGCTCGACGCGCTCGCCCCGGTTGACGCCGCCTTGCGGAAATTGCCAGCCTCGGCCGCCGACACGACCGCCGAGGAAAACCGCTCCCGAGTCCTTGGTCAGCACGATGCCGACATTGGCGCGGAAACCGTCCTTGTCGATATAGTCTACGGCGTGCGGGGTGGACATACGTTGTCGATTGTTCCACATCGAGAGCCACTTGTGGCTATCCGGCACCCACCTGCACGCGATTGCGGCCGAGCGCCTTGGCCCGATACAGGGCGGCATCGGCGTCGGCGAGCAGCCGCTCGCCGACGGCCTTCAAATCGGTCTCATGGCGTCCCGGAGCCACCTCGGCGACACCGATCGAGATGGTCAGGCTGCGCTTGATTTCGGCCGTCAGCATCACCGGCTCGGAGGCGATTGCGGCGCGTATGCGTTCGGCGAGAGTCGCCGCCTCGGCCGTGTGCGACTCCGGCAAAATGATGGCGAGTTCGTCGCCGCCGAAACGAACCGCGGTGTCCATGCTGCGAATCTGCGCCTCGACGCGCTGGGCGACTTCCTTGAGCGCGTTGTCGCCCGCGAGATGGCCATAGGCATCGTTGATGCCCTTGAAGCGATCGATATCGATCATCAAACAGGCAATCGTGCCGGAATGGCGCTGTGCGCGCGACAACTCCTCGCGCAGGCGCTGCTGCAGGTAGCGCCGGTTGTGCCACCCGGTCAGGAAGTCGGTGATGCCGGCGCGCAACAAGCGATCTCGGTTGACCGCATTTTCCAGGCAAACGGCGGCAACCGCGCCCAAGTGCGCGAGAAAATCGGTGCCATGGTGCCGCGTGAAGCGCGTCGCATCGCGGCTGCCCAAGCACAACGCACCGATCGACCGATCCATGCGCGGCAGTGGTACGAGCGCAGTGCTCTTCAGATCGCGCAGGCCGGCGAACAGCAGGTGATGATCCGCGCCCACGAACGGGCCGAGCACGGGCTTATGCAAGTTTGCGAGCTGCGGGGCAAGACCGATCAGCGAATCGACGAACAAGATCTGCTGGAAGTCGTCCGGCCGGTCGCCGCCGGCCGCCAATAAATGACGGATCTCGTGCTGTGGATCGAGCAGAACGACGCTGACCGCGTCGAGTCCATATGACTCGCGCAAGCCGTCCACCATGACGCGCAGCAATTGCGGCAATTTATCGGCGCGCAGCAGCAGCAGCTCCCGCGCCTGCATGCGCTTCATGATCGTCTCGTTGTTCGCGGCCTCAGCCATCAACTGCGCGAGCCGTTTCTTGAGCTCCTCGTTCTCGCGGATCAGCTCGTCTTCAGTCATGAGGTTCAGCCCGCGCGCGCAGCGGCGCGCACGTCGAGGTAGGCGCGACCGCGGCTCATCATCGCCGTGAACCCCGCCGCGTCCCGCGTCGCGACGACCGTCACGAGCCGTTCGACGGCCTGCTGCAGGGCGCGCAGCGACTCTCCACCATATTCGTTGAGACTCTGGATTTCGAAGTACAAGTCGGGACTCTCCGCGGCGACCCGGCTCGCAACGTCGAGCTGCGAATCGAAGGTCGTACTCGAGAGCCGCGCGAGCCGAGGCGCCGCCTCACCGCTCTCCGCAAGTGCCGTAAAGAACGCAATATTGAGCGCGTGCGACAGGCCGAGCACGTAGGCGATCAGTCGATCGTGCTCGTCGAGGCCCATGACGACGCGTTCCGCCATCGTCGGTGCGAACAGCGCTTGCGCCTCGCTGAGCGCCTCGGCGTTGCCCAGATCGATGAAAATCACATGCCTGCCCGAGAGCAGTTCCGTATCCGGACCGAACATCGGGTGCAGCGAGGTCGCGCGGCACCCGGCTTTGACCAGGGCCGCGAGCCCCGCGCGCAGCGGCGTCTTCAGCGACCCCAAATCGAAGATCAAGCCATGCGGCGCGCGGCGCGCAAGCGCCTCGAGCAACTCGGTCGTGGCGCCCAGCGGAGTCGCCAACACGATCAGGTCCTGATCGAGCGCATCGTTCTGCCAGTCGGCGACGTAGTCGAATTGTGGCAGCGCGCCGGCAGGATCGGCGATCGCGACGCGAAATCCCTGCGAGGCCAGAAAATCGGCAAACCAGTGTCCCATTTTGCCGCGGCCGCCGATGACCAGCGCACGCTTGCCGCTGCCCTGGGCACGCGCGGCTACGCCCGCTTGCTCCTGGGTTGCGAGCGAGGACTGTATCAACTGCCGCAGAATCGACTCTGCGAGCGCGGGAGACACGCCGCGGCTCTTTGCGGCCGTGCGGGCGCGCAGGATCACCTCGCGCTCGCGTCCGAAGTCGCGCGTCGGCTTGCCGGTCGCACGCTTGACCTCGGCGACCTGCTCGCTCAAGGCCTGTCGGCGAGCGACCAATTCGATCAATTCGCCGTCCAACTCGGTGATCGCGGTTCGCAATTCGTCCAAATTCATGTCGAGAGAGTTCTCCGGTTGCTGCCGGCTCTCCTTTTACTGGCCGCGCGCGGCAACCGCAAGATAAAATCCGGCTATGAACGCAACGACTCAGACACTCTGGACGGAAACGCTGCCCGATCCGCTGCCGAGGGACCCGCTGGCCATCGCTGCCGGCTGGTTGGCTCAGGCTACGGCGGACGCCGCGCAACCGAACCCCAACGCGATGGTACTTGCGACCGTCGATGCCCGCGGCCAGCCATCGGCGCGCGTCGTTCTCTGCAAGGACATCGAAGCCGCGTCCGGGAGCCTGTTTTTCTACACGAATTACCTCTCGCACAAGGGACGGGAGCTGCAAGCCAATCCGCGCGCAGCGGTCGTGTTTCACTGGGACCATCGGCACCGCCAGGTCCGCGTCGAAGGCCAAGTGGAGCGGCTGTCCGATCAAGAGAACGATTCCTACTTTCAGCTGAGGCCATGGCAAAGCCGATTGGGCGCCTGGGCCAGCGCGCAGAGCCAGCCGATCGAGTCGCGCGCAGCGCTCGGGCGCGCAGTCGCCGAAGCCGCGCGGCGTTTCCGCATTCCTTATGGGGGTCCCGGCACGCCGGAGCCGGCGACCATTGCGGTCGAAGTGCCGAGACCGGCCCACTGGGGCGGATTTCGACTGCGCGCCGAAGCGGTCGAGCTCTGGGTCGAAGGCGAATACCGCATACACGAGCGGGCGCGCTGGACGCGGCGGCTGGATGCCGAGGCGACTCCGATCGTGTGGGCGGCGACCCGCCTGCAGCCTTGAGAACAGCACACCGGCACCGCGACCTTCAAGCCGCAATGGAACTCATTCAAGCCGTTGAGGCAACCTGCCCCCACTGTTGGGAGACGATCAGCTTGACGCTCGATTTGTCGGTATCTGAGCAGGCCTATATCGAGGACTGCCCCGTTTGCTGCCGCTCGCTGGCTGTCTCGTACACGGCGCATGACGGAGAACTCGCCGACTTCAACGTCGAACCTGCCGATTGACGCCGATGGCGACCACGGCGCCGCGCGGCGCGGGCTTCAAAATGCTGCGCATCTTGATCCTGATGCTCGTATTGCTGAGTGTCGCGGTCAGTACTTGCGTGGATCGGTACCGCACGACGCGCTGGCGCGACCCGCTGTTCGTCGCGATCTATCCGATTGCCGCCGACGGAAGTCCGGATACGCGGGCCTATATGGCCGGGCTCGACGCCGAACACTTCCAGCCGATCGATCGGTTCTTCGCGCGTGAAGCGGCGCGCTACCGCTTGGGCACCGCGAGGCCGGTCGAAACCCGGCTGCGGCCGGAACTCACGGAAGCGCCGCCGCAGCGCGCGGCCGACAGCGGCGTGCTCGGCACGATGTGGTGGAGCCTGCGGCTGCGCTACTGGGCCTGGCGGGTCAGTGGCCATGTCCGCGATCCCGAGGACATCCGGATTTTCGTGCTTTATCACGATCCGAAAATCACACCGACCGTGCCGCATTCCTTGGGCCTGCAGAAGGGCCAGATCGGCGTCGTCTATGCATTCGCGGCCGATTGGATGACCGGCGCGAATGACGTCGTGATTGCGCACGAGTTGCTGCATACGCTGGGCGCCACCGACAAATACAATGCCGGCGATTCATCGCCGCGTTTCCCCGATGGTTACGGTGACCCGCTGCAGAGCCCACTGTTTCCGCAGCAAACTGCCGAACTGATGGCCGGGCGGCGCATGATCGCCCCCAACCAGTGGGAGCAGGCCGAGAATCTTGACGAGGTCGTGATCGGCGCCGCGACCGCCCAAGAAATTCGCTGGCCCTCGCGCCCGCCGTGATTGCACGCGTGTAGCGCGCGTGCTTGCCTCAACCCAGTGCCTCGAGGATCGGCGCATGCATCAAGCCATTGGTCGCGAGCACCGAGGTCGACTGCAGCGTAATCGGCGCGCCCTGCAAATCGGTGAATTTGCCGCCAGCTTCGGTCACGACCGCAACCAGCGCCGCAATATCGAGGATATTCACGTCCGACTCGATGACCGCGTCGATTTTGCCGGCCGCCAGCAGATGATAATGCAGGAAATCGCCATACCCGCGGATCCGATTGACGCGTGCGACCAATCCACCGTAACGCGACCACCGGCCGCCAGAGGCCAGCGTCTTGAGATTCCCGGCGGACAGCGCCGCGGCCTCGATGCTGTCGATCGCACTTACCCCGATCCGCTTGCCGTTCAGATAGGCGCCGGACCCACGTTCGGCAAAGCTGATCTCGCCGTAGACCGGCGCGCTCGAGACGCCGAGCACGATTTCACCGCGACGCATCAGCGCGATCTGAGTCGAGAACATCGGATATTCGCGGACGAAGGCCTTCGTGCCGTCGATCGGATCGACGAGCCATAGGCTCTCCGATTGCGCATTGCGTGCACCGGTTTCTTCGCCGTAGAAACCGTAGGCAGGGAAGCGTGCGTCGAGGATTTCGCGGATCGCGAGTTCGCAGCGCACATCCGCCTCGGTGACCGGCGATTCGTCACCCTTGATGCGCACTTCGATATTGCGCTGATACAGCGAACGTGCGATCGCCGCTGCCTGATCGGCGGCATCGAGCGCCGCCTGTAACTCGGCCGATGGGCTCATCCGATGGACTCCTTGGGGGTGCTTGTTCGGCGGTGCCTTGACAGGGACATTACCAGACGCCTACCGTCGCTACCCCCGACAAGAGTGAGCGGATCATGGGCAATCGCTTGAGCAAAATCTATACGCGCACCGGCGATCAGGGAAGCACCGGCCTCGGCGACGGTTCGCGGGTTCCGAAGGACAGCCTGCGCGTCGAGGCCTACGGAACCGTCGACGAACTGAACTGCACGATCGGCATGATTCTCGCGGTACCGACGGTCCCGGAAGCGGTCCGCAGCTGTCTTACCGACGTGCAGCACGATTTGTTCGATTTGGGCGGCGAACTTTGCATCCCGGGCAGCCGACTCGTGACGCCCAGTTACACGCTGCGCCTCGAGAACGAGTTGGACGCGTTCAACGAGCCGCTGCCGCCGCTCAAGGATTTCATCCTGCCGGGTGGCGGCCCCGCGGCCGCGGCGTGCCACCTTGCGCGCACCGTGTGCAGGCGCGCGGAGCGGCTTTGTTGGTCGCTGTCGCGCGAGGAAACCATCTCCGCCGACGCCTTGATCTATCTGAATCGACTCTCCGATTTGCTGTTCGTGATCGCGCGCGTGCTGGCACGCCATGAAAACGGCAGCGAGATCATCTGGCGGCGACGCTAGCGCAGCGGATCTCAGACTGCGGCTGGTGGCCGCGGCTCGGCGCGAGCGTTTGCGACAAGACGGCGCGCCCGCGCCCAATCGAACGCGGGTCCCGGATCCGTCTTGCGCCCCGGCGCAATATCACTGTGGCCGACGACCCGATCCGGCGACAAACCGGCATAAGCGTCACATAGAGCACGCACCACGGTCGCGAGCATCTCGTACTGCACGTCTTCGTATGGCTGCGTATCGACTCCCTCGAGTTCGATGCCGATCGAGAAATCATTGCAAGCCTCGCGGCCTTCGTAACAGGATGCACCCGCATGCCAGGCGCGGTCCGTGAAGCGCACGTACTGCGTGATCTCGCCGTCGCGCCGCACGAGAAGATGCGACGAGACGCGCATCGTGTTGATGCTTGCAAAATAGGGGTGCGCCTCGCTGGGCAGCGTATTCGTGAACAGCCGGTCGATCCAGGGTCCACCGTATGAACCGGGCGGCAGACTGATGCCGTGGACGACGATCAAATCGAGGCTCGAACCGGCAGGGCGCGCATCGAAGTTCGGCGAGTCGAGCTTGCGCACGCCCCGCAGCAAGCCGCTCGATCGATCCACCTCGAGGCTCAAGTTGCGCCCATTTTTTTGCTGCAATCGATGCCCCCGGTTTCAACGCTGTCCTGCGGATAGCATATGCGACAATACCGGTCGATATGAACGGCAATTTCTCCATCCGCCGCGACGCATGCGCCTGACGCGCGTCTACGTGCCTATGACGCTCGAAACCGGAGCCGCGCTCGAGCTGCCGCCCGAAGCGGCGTCCCACGTCGCCAAGGTGCTGCGCGCGCGGGTTGGCGACTCGCTGATCCTCTTCAACGGCGACGGCCGCGAATTCGGCGCCGAGATCGACTCGATCCGCGGATCGCGCGTCAGCGCGTCGGTGGGTCAAGCGGACCTCGTGGACCGCGAGTCGACGCTCGCCGTGACGCTGGTGCAAGCGGTGCCGCGCGGCGATCGCATGGATTTTATCGTGCAGAAGGCGACCGAACTCGGCGTCTCGCGCATCGTGCCCACCATGAGCCAGCGCAGCGTCGTGCGACTCGATGCGCGCCAGGGTGAGACCAAGGCCGCACATTGGCGCGCGGTCGCCGTGAGCGCCTGTGAACAGTGCGGGCGCAACCGGTTGCCCGCCGTGGACGAGCCGCGGCCGCTCATTGATTATCTGGGCGCGGTGAGCGGCGCCGCGACGCGCCTCGTGCTCGAGCCGGATGCGGACGACGGCAGCGCGAGACCCGAGTTCTCAGGCGACGTGGAAATTGCGATCGGGCCGGAAGGCGGCTTTGCGCCAGATGAGTTGGAAGCCTTCCGCATCGCGGGATTCCTGCGAATGCGCTTGGGGCCCCGGATACTCAGAACCGAAACCGCGGCCATTGCGGCGCTGACCTGGCTGCAAACCCAATTCGGCGACATGCGCCAGGGAAGCTGAGTTCGGCGCCTGATCAACCGAGGACCGACGTCTCCTCGGCGATCATCTCCTCGAGCCGCTGCAGATCGGGAATCAGCGGTGTCTCATTGACCATGCGCACCTGGCAAATCACCGGCGAGCGTTCCGCAAAACTGCGCGACGCGTCGGGCCGAATGACATCGGCATTGACGCGCACGAGCTGCGGAAAGCCCTGGGTCAGCATGCCGAAATAGCCCGAGGGTATCTTTCCGCCCGGCGCATGGAATACCACGATACGCGTGCGGCCCGAGATGCTCGGCAGCGCCGCGCCGAGCGCACCCTCAAAAGCGACCACCGGCACACTGTGACCGCTCCAGGTCACGAGGCCGACGTACCAGGGCGGCGCGTTGGTCATGTCCGCGGGGGTCTGATAGCCGATGACCTCGGCCACACAGGCGCGCGGCACGAGCAGACGCTCGCCCACGAGCGGCACCAACAAGCTGTAGAGCTCTTCGCGCAATTCGGACACGCGTCTTCGGTCCTCTAGCGCGCCACGGCGCTGCGACGGTTGACCAGCGGCTCGATCGCGTCGAGCAGCTGGCTCTCTTGATACGGCTTGCCGAGGTACTCGTCGACGCCAAGCTCGATCGCCCGCGCGCGGTGCTTTTCGCTGACGCGCGAGGTGATCATGACGATCGGGATGTCCTTCAAACGTGGATCGTTGCGCACGTGCGAAGCCACCTCATAGCCGTCCATGCGCGGCATCTCGATATCCAGCAAGATGATGTCGGGCAGATGGTCCTGCAGCAAAGAGACGGCCTCGACACCGTCCTTGGCCGTGAGCACCCGCATGCCGTTGCGCTCGAGCAGGCGCTGGGTCACGCGGCGAACGGTGATCGAGTCGTCGACGACGAGCGCAAACGTGCGCCGGTCGCGCTGCTCGGTGAACGGTACTTCGCTCGCCCGTACGCGCCATTCTGAGCGCACCAGCGAGCCCATATCGAGGATCACGACGATGCGGCCGTCACCGAGTATCGTGGCGCCGGCGATGCCGCGTATTGCGGAGATTTGCGGGCCCAGATTCTTCACGACGATCTCGCGGCTGCCGACCAGCTCGTCGGTAACGAGCGCAGTCGATTGCTCGCCGGCACGGATCAGCACGACCGACATCGACACATCGGTTTCCGGCAGATGCGTGGGGCCGACGCCGACGAACGCGCCGAGCTGCTGAAAGCGGTATTTTTGTCCGCCGTATTCGAACAGCGGCGCGTCCTTTCCCAAATGCCGCGCAACGATGTTCCGCGGCAGCCGCACGACTCCCTCGACGGTCGGCATCGGCAGCGCATAGACCTCTTCGCCGACACGCACGATCAATGCCTGGCTGATCGCCAGCGTGAACGGCAATCGGATCGTGAAGCGCGAGCCCGCGCCGACGGTCGACTCGATGAATAGCCCGCCGCCGAGCTTCTTGACCTCGGTGGCGACGACATCCATGCCGACACCGCGTCCGGCAGCCTGCGTGACCCGGCCCGCGGTGCTGAAGCCCGGCTCGAGGATCAGCTGCATCGCCTCTTCGTCGCTGAGCTTCGCCTGCGGATCGGCAAGCCCCAGCGAAATCGCCTTTTCGCGGATCAGCTTGACGTTGATGCCGGCGCCATCGTCGGCCACGACGATCACCACTTCGGCGCCGTCGCGCTCGAGGCTGACCGAGATGCGCCCGACCTCCGGCTTGCCGATCGCCGACCGGCGATCCGGGGCCTCGATGCCGTGCACGACGGCATTGCGCAGCATGTGCTCGAGCGGCGGCACCATGCGCTCGAGCACCTGGCGATCGAGTTCGGCGGCTGCGCCCTGAACGACGAGCTCGGCACGCTTGCCGGTATCGTTGGCCGCTTGGCGCACGAGGCGCGTCAGCCGCTGCACATGGCGCTGGAACGGCACCATGCGCGTGCGCATCAAGCTGTTCTGTAAATCGGTGATTACGCGAGCCTGTTGCGTCAACAGATTCTGCGCCTCGCGAGTCAGTGTCTCGAGCAAGCCTTGAATGCTCGCGACATCGCCCGAGGTTTCGGCGAGCGCTCGCGAGAACTGCTGCAGCGCAGAATAACGGTCGAGCTCGAGCGGGTCGAAGTCGGTGCGCCGCGAATCCTCGTCGCGGTGGCGATTGAGCACTTGCGCCTCGGTCTCCATCTCGAGTCCGCGCAATTGCTCCTTCAATCGCGTGACCGTGCGAGCCAGCTCCACGAGATTGAAGTCGATTGAATTGACCTGCTGCCCGAGGCGCGCGCGGAATATGCTGACCTCTCCCGCGTTGTTGAGCATCGTGTCGAGCAGCTCCGCGTCGACACGTGCCATCTCGGCGCGCTCCACGGGCATGTTTTCACGGCCCGGGAGCACCGGCGCGCTCGACAACTCGAGGCTCGAAATACCGGACTCTCCGCTCAAGCTCAGACCACTGTCATGGCGCGGATCGCGAACCCCGGGCGGCGGCGGCACGCGGGTCACGGGTGACGCGGGTGTCGGCGCGCCGACCGGCGCGCTCGCGGCGGGCGCTGCGGCGGCAGGCGGTCTCGCGGCCGGTGCAACGATCGCCGGCGCGGCGGGTACCGGTGCAACCGCTGGAGGCGGCGACGCTGCGGCGGGAATCGCGGCCGCGGGCATTGCTTCGCCCATGTTGAGCGCGCGTATTTGCGCCATCAGCGCCGGTGCCGGTGCCGGCAAGGATCCGCCGCTGACGATGTCGCGCATGCGCGCGAGTTCATCGAGACTGGTTTGCAGCACGCTGTAGGCGATATCGCTGCCCGGAACCGTGCCGTTGTCGATATGGATCACGAGCGTTTCGAGCTCATGGCTCAAATTGCCCATCGCCGCGATACCCGCCATGCGGGCGCCGCCCTTCAAGGTGTGCAATTGCCGCTGCAGTTCTGCAACCGGCGCTTTGTTGTTGCGGTCGCCTTTCCAGGCGTTCAGCGAGGCTTGCGCCCCTTCGAGTAGCTCGGTCGCCTCCTCGCTGAAAATGTTGGCGATCTCATGATCGAACGCCTCGACCGGCGGGGCGGCCGGCCCCGGCATGATCGCCGAGGCGGACGATGCCTCGACATGCCGCGTCAGCTCGGCATCGAGCTGCGCCTCGAGCGCGCGCAGAGTTTCGAGCAATTTCGGCTGATCTGCGAAAAACACCGTCGACTCGTCGATGTGGGTCACGACGTTGTCGATCGCGGCAACCGCATCGGCGAGCAGCACTAGGCCGGCGTCGGGCAAGCCGTGTCCGCTGTCGAACACCTTGCGCATGTAGTGGTTCAACGGTTCCGTGATCCGAATGCCGTGCCGGGCCTCGGCCATCTTCGAGCTGCCGCTCAGCGTGTGGATCGCGCGATAGACGTTTTCCGGCAGCACATGGGGTCCGGGTTGACCGCTGCGCTTGCGCAAATACTCGCGAATCTCCGTGAGATGGGTCGCCGTCTCCTTGCTGTAGATGTCGTGCAGTACGGGATCCATCGCCGGCGGCTTCGCGACGACCGCGGCCGGCGCTGCGACCGGCGAGGCTGGCGGCGCAGCCGCTGCGGGGGTCGGGCGTGGCATGACCGGTGCGGCTGGTGCCGAGGCCGGCCAAGGCGCCGCCGGCGGTGGCGGCGGTGTGGGCGTAGGCGTAGGCGTAGGCGTAGGCGCGGGTGCCACCGAGACCGGCGGTATCGGCTTGGACGCGGGCGCCGCGGGTACCGGCGCAGCCGCGGCCACGGCGGCGAGCAACGGCGCCACGGTACTGCGGTCCCGATCCTCCGGCGCCAGATTGAGGAAGGCCTGCTCCGCCTCGCGCCCGTCCGCGTAAGCATAGGCACGCGCCATGATTTCCTCGATCGGTGTTGCGGAGGGTCTTCCCGTTTCGAGTTGCTCGATCAAATGCGGCAACGCGCCGACCGCGGAACGCATCACCGACATCATTCCGGGGGTGCGTGACAGCGTTTTGTCGAGAACGCGATTCAGCAGATTCTCGATCGACCAGGCGAATTCGCCGATCAGGCGCGCACCGACCATGCGGCCGCTGCCTTTCAAGGTATGGAAGCTGCGGCGCATCTTGAGCAGCGTGTCCAGATCCATCGGGTTCTGTTCCCAGAGCGGGAAGTTCGCGCCGATCGATGCCGTTTCTTCCTTGGCCTCTTCGATGAACAGCTCGAGCAACTGCGGGTCGGGCGGAGACGGCTCCGCCGGCGCGCGGCTCGGGCCGTCCGGCGGCGGCGACACGTAGTCGATTTTCATCGTCGCCTGGTAGTCGAGCCGCACGGTGGCTGCCTGATCGGACGCCGGCAAATCCACCGATGGCAGCCGCGTCACGAGTTCCGCGTCGAGCGCGTTGATGCAGGTGTCGGCATTGTCGAGCATGTACCAAGGATCGTTGCGGCCGTTCTGGATCGTCTCCATGTAGTATTCGATGCTGACGATCGCATCGGCGACCCGTTCGAGCCGCTGCGCGTCGGGCGCTGGAGCACCGGGCTCGACGAGCTTGCGCACATGCACACCAATCGCATCCATGAGTTCGACGGCGCGGCCCTTGCCGAGCATCAACAAGCCCGCGGTGATTCCCCGCAGCAGCTGCGGCACGTTGTCGAGCCCCTGCGGCGAAAAGTCGCCGTGCTTTTGCACAGCGGTCGAGATCGCTTCTTTGATGCGCGCAAGATTGACGATGCATTCCCGCAGAACCGCTTCGCTCACGAGGCGAAAATCCGCGTCGCCGGACTCCGGCGAGCCGACCGGCACTTGGGAAGCCGCGGCCGGCAGGATCAAGCGTAGGAGTTGGTCATCGAGACTGTCCTCGACGGACAACAGCACGCCGGCGACTTTGAGCAGCGCATCCTCGGGAGGCGGCTGGCCGGATGCGAGCAGTGCCGTCAGATCCGTGACTTCTTGCTGCACGCGCTGGCGCAGTTCGCCCAATCCGAGCACACCGAGCGTATCGCTGATTTTCTTGAGCAAATCGAGCTGCGGCGTGAGCTCGGAAACCTGACCTCCGCCACGGCGCGCGAAGATGTCGAGGACATCCTTGACCTTGGACAGATCTTCCTTGATCGCGGCGGCAACCGTGCGCATCAACTTGACGCTCGGCGCCGAAAGGCTCTCGCGCTCTTGCTCGATCGATTCGTCGACGGGCAGCAATTCGGACAATTTGAACGACGCCCGCACCGCGCCGATGCGCCCGCCCTGCGTCGACGCACGCGCGACGTAATAGAGCAAATTGTTCAGCAAATCGATCGGCGGATTCTCGCAATATTGGGCTTCACCGACCTCGTACAGCGACTTGAGCTGCCGATCGGCCTGGCCGAGCAGACGCTTCAGCGTGGCGCTCGCTTCCAATCCGTTCGTGCGCAGCGCCTCGAGCACGGCTCCGGTGACCCACCAAAACTGAAACACCGGCTGGGTGGTCGCTACTTGTTCGAGCTTCTCGGCGACTTTGGCGAGGATCTCGAGATTCTGCGCCGGCCGGTCGCCGCGGATCAGTCCCAGCAGGCCGACCTGAAATCGCGGACGCAGGCGGCGTGCCCATTGTTCGACCGCAATCGCCGATTCCTCGGCCGCCTGCGGCTGCGCGGGCTGGTCCGATTTGAGGTTGAGCAACAGCAGCGTGCCTTCCGACAACAAGGGGCTGCCGCGGACCGAGCGCAAGTCGTTGAGCAAGGGCAGCAGCACGAGCGCGAGGTCGCGGCCGCCGGAGAGCACGCGCTCGAGATAAGTCGGCAATTGGACCATCGAGCGCATCAATGCGTCGAGACCTTCGGTCTGGCGCTTGTCGTCTCGGCGCTTCGGGTCGACGCTCGAGTCGAGCAGATAGCGCGTGACGTGCTCCATTTCCTCGGCGAGCAGCGCAGCGCCGTAGACCTCGACGAGACGCAGCACGCCGTGCGCGACGTGCAGGTGTTCCGCGCATTTTTCGAGCATGTCGCGCTGGTCGATGCGCTCGGCGTAGGCCTCGAGCGCAACCCGGGCATCGCCGAGCGTCGCCGCGAGTTCCTTGGCGACCACGTGCAAAGTCTGGGAACTGATCTCGGTCATTCGTGAAATCGACGGTGAGCGCACATCACGCGCCGAAACCGCTCGCCTTGCGAACCTTAGCGGAGTTGGCGGCACTCGCCTTGTTCGGGGCCTCCTTGAGCATCGGCAGGCGCGTCGACGAGGAGGCGCTCAGCGTCGTCGTACCGCCGCCGAAATCGGGCAGCCGGAAGCCGGCCACCGACTTGCGCAGCTGTGCGGCGAGCGCCGCCAATTTGGAAATCGACGTGGCGGTCGCCGAAGAACTCTCGGCGGTCTGCGTCGAGATCTCGCGCACGACCTGCATGTTCTTGGAGATGTTGCCGGATGCGGCCGCTTGTTGGCGCGCACTCGCGGATATGTTCTGCACGAGGCTCGCGATCTGATTGGAAACCTGTTCGATTTCCTCGAGCGCCGCGCCCGCATTTTCCGCGAGCAGCGCCCCGCCGACGACGTCGGTGGTGCTGCGCTCCATGGATACCACGGCCTCGTTGGTGTCGGATTGGATCGTGCGCACCAATACTTCGATTTGCTTGGTCGCGTTGGCGGCCCTCTCCGCGAGCCTTTGCACCTCATCGGCCACGACCGCAAAGCCGCGGCCGGCCTCGCCCGCCATCGAGGCCTGAATCGAAGCATTGAGCGCGAGAATGTTGGTTTGCTCGGCGATATCGTTGATCAATTCGACGATGTTGCCGATCTCCTGCGAACTCTCGCCGAGCCGCTTGATGCGCTTGCTGGTCTCCTGGATGGTTTCGCGGATCGCATTCATGCCGTCGATCGTGCGCCGCACGGCATCGCCGCCCTTGTGCGCGATGTCGACCGAGTGGCGCGCGACATCGGAGCAACGCTCGGAATTTCCCGAGACCTCCTCGATCGATGCGGCCATGTCGGCCATCGATTCGCTCGCCGACGAAATCTGGCGCGACTGGGCCGAACTCGCCTTCGCCATGTGCGCGGACGTGGATTGCGCCTGCTTGGTCGCACCGTCCAATTGGATCGCGCTGTCATTGATCGTCGTGACCAATTCGCGCAGCGCTTCGATTGCGTAGTTGATCGAGTCTGCAATCGCACCGGTGATGTCTTCGGTGACGGTCGCCTGGACCGTCAGATCGCCGTCGGCGAGGCTCGAGAGCTCGTCGAGCAGGCGCATGATCGCCTCCTGGTTGCGTTCGTTCTCACGCACCCGAAGGTCGACGTGTCGGCGCAGATCGACCGCCTTGAAATATACCCAAGTGAGACCGCCGAGGCAGACCAGCGCGAGCGCCAACGAAACCAAAATCCACGGCTTGAGGCCGACGCCGGGCGCCACCGGCGCCGGTGCAACCGCATTGAGCTCGGTCGCAAGTCCGCCGGCGATCGCCGGCAACAGCCGCGCCGCGCCTTGAGCCTTCGAGAGCGCCTCGGAGGCGCCGATCGCCTTGCGTACGGTGGTCGCAAACTGCTGATTGCGCTGCTGGGCGGCCTTCAATCGCTGCTCGGCTTCCGAGCCCGTGACTTTCGACAGCGCGAGGCCGGATTCCTCGCCCGAGAGCCCGCGCATGACCTGATTGAGAAACTCGAGACTGTCGGCGAGACGCTGCGCGGCGGGAGCGGCGTCGCTGACTCCGGAAGCGAGCCCGTTCAAGTCCTGCTGGATGCGCTGCACGGTCAGCTCGAATCTCTCGATGTAGCGGCTCATGCCGTCGAGCTTTTGCACACCGACCGCGCTCGCCAGATCGCCGAGTTCCGACAGCAGCTTCGGCGCGAGTTCGTGCGCTTCCTGGTTGGCCTGCTGAATCGTACCCACGGCGGCACGCGCGTCGGCAACCGCCGCCACGCCGTCGCCGAGTTTGTTCCAGCTGGCGTCGGAAGCGGGATTGCCTGCCGCGACTTCGCCGCGCACGGTTTTCAATCGAGCCATGCTCTTCGCGAGCGCATCGAAGGCACTCGGTTCACCGCGCAACGCATTTTGCGCTTCGAACGGCATGCGCTGCGTGAGCAGCGAAAGCTGCTCCGTGGGAGATGCCACCGGCGACGCACTGCTCGTAAATAGCGTGAGCCCGGCGCCGATCCCGATGAACAGCACCGTGAGTGCAGCCAGCACGGGCAGCAGATTCGACCAGCGATTTAGATTGTTTTCTTTCAACTTGTTGCAGCCTGCAAAAAACTTTCGCTTTCAACCAAGGTTTTCAGACTCAAGACCGGCCAGACCTCGCCGCCGCGTCGGAACGCTCCGGCCAGATAGCTGTCGCAGCGAATCACGGTCGGCGGCGGCTCGACATTGAATTCCCGCTCCGCAAACCGGCGAAACCCCAACACTTCGTCGACGATCAGACCCGCCGGGATGTCGCGATGATTGACGATCACGACTCGGGTATTGCGACCCGGAGTCGTCGTGCCGCTGCCGAGGAACTGTCGCAAATCCAACATCGGCAGCAGCTGCCCGCGAATGTTCGCGAGCCCCTTGACCCAGCCCTTCGTGCCCGGTATGCGCGTCACGACGGCCGGATAGCCCAGCACCTCACGGGTCTCTTCGCGCGCAACGAGGAAGGTCTCGCCGCCCATCCGGAACGCCACTCCCACCCACTCTTTGCCGGCGTTCGCATCCGGCGCGCTGCCGGTGGCGGCCGGTCGACTGCGTTTCTCGAGTTCCTTGAGCAGCTCGAACGGCCGGTCGCGAAGACTCCGCAAATTATCGACGGAGCCGCTGTCGGTACTCGTCATACGGCCAGCGCGGCTTGTGCCTTTTCGACCAGGGCTTGCGCCGAAACCGGCTTGACGAGGTAATCCACGGCACCTTGCCGCAGGCCCCAGACTCGATCCGTTTCCTGCCCCTTGGTCGTGACCATGATGATCGGGATCAGACTCGTCTCGGGATCGTTGATCAACGCGCGCGTGGCCTGATAGCCGTTCACGCCCGGCATCACGATGTCCATGAAAATCAGGTCCGGCTTCATCTCTTTCGCCTTGCGGATGCCCTCGGCGCCATTCTCCGCGGCGGCGGTTTTGAAGCCGTGCTTCTCCAGCGCCTTCTGCATCACGAATACTTCGGTGGGCGAGTCATCGACGATCAAAATCAGTGCCATGCGCGAATACTCCCGTCATTTACCGACATGGGCCTCGATAGCGCCCAGTAATTCGTCTTTCGTGAAGGGTTTCGTCAAATAATGCTCTGAACCTACGATCCGGCCGCGCGCACGATCGAACAGGCCATCCTTGCTCGACAGCATGATGACCGGAATCTGCTTGAAAACTCGGTTGTGCTTGATCAGCGCACAGGTCTGATACCCGTCGAGCCGCGGCATCATGATGTCGACAAACACGATGTCGGGCTGATGGTCGGCGATCTTCGATAGCGCATCGAAGCCGTCGACCGCCGTGAACACCTCGCAGCCCTCTTTGCTGAGCAGGGTTTCCGCGGTGCGCCGGATCGTTTTGCTGTCGTCGATCACGAGCACCTTGAGGCCCGTGAGCTTGTTGCGGTCGCTGGGTATCATTGCGTCCAAGTTGTGCGTAGGTGCCGGAAACTAGTGGCCTTTTTAACATATCCACGGGGTTCAAGCCACGGCATGGCAGGCTCATTTCGACGCATTGGCACCGAAACAACGGTGGTCTGGTTCACAGTTTTTTGAAGATAAGGGTTCACCGGCGGGCTTGCGCTAGACTGCTCGGCGTCGGCACAGCAGCCGTTTTCACAGGATTTCAGCATGTTCGGCGACGTCCGCGTTCTCGTGATCATGGATCCCATCGAGAGCATCAAGCCGGCGAAAGACAGCACACTCGCGATGCTGCTGGCCGCCCAAGCGCGCAATTGGCAGGTCTTCTACGCCGAGCTGAAGGACTTGTGGCTGCGCGACGGCGTTGCCTACGGACGCACCGCCGAGCTGCGCGTGTTCGACGATAAGCAGCGCTGGTTCGAGCGCGACGAGCCGCGCATCGCACGCCTCGGCGAATTCGATGTGATCTTGATGCGCAAGGATCCGCCGTTCGACACCGAATACATCTACACCACTTACATTCTCGATCGCGCCCAGGTTCAGGGCGCGCTGGTCGTCAATGATCCGCAAGGACTGCGGGACATGAACGAAAAAGTCTACACGGCCTGGTTTCCGGATTGCTGCGCACCTACGTTGATCACCCGCGACATGCACGACATGAGCGAATTCCTTCGCGAGCACGGCAAAGCCGTGTGCAAGCCGCTGCACGGCATGGGCGGCCGCTCGATCTTCGTGCTCGAGGCGGGCGACAAGAACCGCAACGTCGTGTTCGAAACGCTGACCGACTACGGAACGCACTTTGCAATCGTGCAGCGCTACCTGCCGGAGATCGTCACGGCGGGCGATTGCCGCGTGATTCTCGTCGACGGGGAACCCGTGCCGTACGCGCTCAAGCGTGTGCCCGACGACGGCGACAACCGGGGAAATCTTGCGGCCGGAGCTCGCGCGGAGAGCCGGCCGTTGAACGATCGCGACCGCTGGCTTTGCGCACAAATCGGCCCCAAGCTGCGTGCCGCCGGCATGATTTTCGTCGGCCTCGACGTCATCGGCGACTACGTGACCGAGATCAACGTCACGAGTCCCACCGGAATTCGCGAACTGAACCGCATGCACGGTGTCGATATTGGTGGACGATTGATGGATGCAATCGCCAAGATATTGGGAGCCGCATGAGTTCGCAGATCTTCGAAACCCACCTGCCGCCGGCCAACGACCGGATGGTCACGACGCTGTTCGTGGCCGCGTTGCTGCACGGCATCGTGATTCTGGGCATTACCTTTACCTCGCCCGACGGCGATGCGGACAGCGATCGGGCGCCCGGACTCGAGGTGATCCTGGTCAATGACAACGCGCAAAGCGTCAAAAGCAACGCGAAGGCGCGCTATCTCGCACAGCGTAACCAGGAGGGTTCGGGTAACACGCTGTCGCTCGAGCGCGCGCTGATTCCGAAATCCTCGCTGGCGCCGGCGATGCGCCCCGGAGCGGCCAACGGCGATGGCGTCGAACTGCACCAGGCCGGGCACGACGCGGGGGATGCGCAAACCCTTGCGACGCAGAGCCGCTCGACGAGGATCGTCTACTTCGCGGCTGCCGCGGCGGCCCAGGATGCGGCCGAGATGCCGCTGCTGCTCGAAAAGCGGCCGGATTTCGGCATGGATCCGAATGACGACGGCGTTGAACTGCGACTGCGCGGCGAATCGAAGAACCAGCTCTGGATATCGGCCGACACGCGCGAATCGATGGTTGCCGTCTACCTCGACCGATGGCGGCGCAAGGTCGAGCGCGTCGGCACCTTGAACTTCCCCGACGCCGCCCGGCGCGACAAGCTCTCGGGCACGCCGGTCGTCGAAGTCACGATCGCCGCCAACGGCCGGCTCGAGCAGGCGCTGATTCGCCGCAGCAGCGGGCATTCGGAGATCGACGCTGCGGCGCTGCGGATTCTGCGGCTCGCCGCCCCATTCGATCCGTTTCCGCACGACTTGAGCGCCAAACACGATCAAATCCGCATCGCCTATGAATGGCAATTCTTGGGCGGCGAAAACGAGGGGTCCAGGGTGCTGTACTCGGAACCATGAGCGAATCCGGCTATTTGACCAATCAGCTGCTGATCGCGATGCCTGCGATGCTCGATCCGAATTTCGCACAAACGGTTGCGCTGATCTGCGATCACGGTCCGCGCGGCGCGCTCGGCTTGATATTGAACAAGCCGCTGCAGATGCGCATGGGCGAGGTGTTCGAACAGCTGGAAATCAGTGTGCCTACGGGCCCCTTCGCGCAGCGGCCGGTGCTGCGCGGCGGTCCGGTGCAAACCGACCGCGGTTTCGTCGTGCATCGCGCGGGCGGCTCTTGGGAGTCGACGCTGATCGTCTCCGACACGCTGCACGTGACGACCTCGCGCGACATACTGGCCGCGATCGCGCGCGGCGAGGGTCCGGCCGAGGCGGTGGTCGCACTGGGATACGCCGGATGGGACGGCGGACAGCTCGAGGACGAGATTCGCGCCAATGCCTGGCTCAATGCGCCCGTGGATTCCGGCATCATCTTCGATCTGCCGTTCGAATCGCGCTGGCAGGCGGCGGCGCGCTTGCTCGGCGTGGAGATCTCCCGCATCAGCCCGATCAGCGGTAATGCCTGAGGCAAGCCCCGGCCACGCGGCCCCGCAACTCGTAATCGCTTTCGATATCGGGCTGCGGCGCATCGGTGTCGCTTGCGGCGACACGCTGAGCCGAGCGGCCTCGCCGCTCGCCGGTATAGCCGCCGGACCACGTGGCCCGCACTGGGCCGCGATCGATGCCTTGATCGCCGAGTGGCAGCCCGCGCTTGCGGTCGTCGGGCTACCGTATAATGCGGACGATTCCGAGAGCGCCATGGCCGCGAACGCGCGCGCGTTCGCGGCGACGCTGGAAAGCCGGTATCGCCTGATCGTCAATCTCGTCGACGAGCGGTACTCGTCGCTCGAGGCGCAAGCGCGCCTCCGGGACGCACGGCAGGCGGGACTGCGAAAGCGCCGCGTCGCCAAGGCCGACGTCGACGCCGCCGCGGCTTGCGTGATCTTGGAACGCTGGTTTACGACAAAAAACTGAGGCGCACATGCGTTCACAACAAGATAGCGCCGGGGGGCTACGCCACCTCATCACGCTCGACGGACTCGCCCGCGACACCCTCACGGCTCTGCTCGATCGCGCAGAGAGCTACCGGCGCTTGCCGGGACAGCCTGCCTACGAGGGCCGCGAACTTGCCGGCGTCACCGTCGCCAACCTGTTCTTCGAGCCGAGCACCCGCACACGCGCCTCGTTCGATTTGGCGAGCCGCCGCCTCGGCGCGCATGTGTTGAACTTGGATATGCAATCGAGCTCTCGCGTCAAAGGCGAGACCATGCTCGACACGATCTACACGCTCGAAGCGATGAACACCGACGTGTTCGTGATCCGTGATTCCGAAGCCGGCATGCCCGAATTCCTGATCGATCACGTCGCGCCGCACGTCAGCGTGATCAGCGCCGGCGAAGCGCACCTCAACCACCCGACGCAGGGCCTGCTCGACGTGCTGACGATACGCTCGCACAAGCGCCGCTTCGCCGGACTCAAGGTCGCGATTGTCGGCGACATCAAGCACTCGCGTGTCGCGCGCTCGACGGCCCGCGCATTGCAAACGCTGGGCACGACCGACCTGCGGCTGGTCGCGCCCGCCGCACTGCTGCCCGGCGAGGACGAATTCGCGGGAGCGCAGCGCTTCACGCGCATCGAGGACGGGATCGCCGGCGCCGACGTCGTGATGATGCTGCGCATTCAGAAGGAGCGCATGGCCGGCAGCGTCGCTGTCGACGATGATGCGCATTTTCGCGCTTTTGGGCTCGACGCTGCGCGCCTCAAGCTTGCCTCTCCCAGTGCGCTCGTGATGCACCCGGGCCCGATGAATCGCGGCGTGGAGATCACCTCCGAAGTCGCGGACGGACCCCGCTCGGTGATACGCGAGCAGGTCAACAATGGCGTCGCGGTCCGCATGGCCGTGCTCGCCGCGATCGCCGCGACGCTGACGCGCCACCGCCGTCCGCTATGAGGCGTCGAAGCGCATCAGCGGCCGGCCCATCTGGATTCGCTCGCCGCTGCGCACGGTCTCGGCCAGCGAAATGCCGCGGGGCGCGAACACGATGATCGTCGATCCGTGTTCAAACCAGCCCATTTCCTCGCCTTTGGCGAAGGCCGCGTCGCAGGGAATCAGATTGGGGCCGCGGTAGCGCAAGTGCAGCAGCACGTCGATGAAATGCAGCCGTATGCTCGCGACCAGCACGGCCGCGACCGGCACCAGCGTCAATAATTGACCGGTCGAGGCCAAGCGGCAGCGAATGATCGCGCGTTCGTTCTTGCAGAACAGGTGCTCGACGCGCGCGAGCGCGATCGGGTTGACGTTCCAGGTATCCCCGGAGACGTAGTTGACCTGTTCGACGCGGCAATCGTAGGGCGCGTGAAAGCGGTGGTACATGGTGGAGGTCAAGCGCAGCGTTGCATACTGACCATCCCGGTAATAATCCACGAGTTCGGGATCCTGCAGCAAATCGATCAAGGGATAAGGAAATCCCTTGGCCTGCAGCACGGTCGCGTCGGCAACTCGGCCACACGCGCCGACGATCGCGTCGCACGGGCTCGATAGCACGTTCGGATCGGCATCGACGCTGCGTGCGCCCGCCACGAGTTCACGCGTGAAGCATTCTTGCAAGCTCCTGAAGCGTTGTTGCTTGGCCTCGGAGAGATCCAGATCCGAAAACAGGCGCCACAGCGCAATACAGGCGCTGCAAACCCACGGATTCTCGATGCGGCTCACGCGGCCCATGAGGCGCGTGAGCAGGCGGCGCGGAATGCGGTTGCTCAGCAGAAAGTTGATGTCCTCCTGCTGCACGATGCGGGCGATCAGCGAGAGTTCATTCATCGAAGTGTCATCGGTTTGTAATAAGGTGGCCGCGGAGGAAAACTGTGCTCAATACGATTCTTTATGCGCTTGCCGCCGTTGCCGGCGTGATCCTGCTGTTCAAGCTGCGGCGCCGGCTGCAACTGTCGGCCGCCAAACACCGATCTCTGTCCGGACATTCGCGCATGGCGCGCCGGTTTGCGGCGCTCGTGCCGTTTTACGAATATGGCGAAGACCGTTTCTTCCGCGCCGATGCGGCGCCCGATGCAGTGGCCGAGCAGCGGCGCGCCGCCTTCTCGGCGCTCGCGGCGCTGTATCGGCAGCGCTTCGCCAAAACTGCGCAGCAGTCCGCCGAGGTCTTCGACGCGGTCTCCGATCTGCAATTCACGTCGCGCTATCGCGTGCCGTTCCAATTCAGCCGGCGCGTGCGCGAGAACTTCAAGGCGGGCAATTTTCTCGCATCCTCGTCCGGCGTGACGGTCACCGATCTCGATGGCAATCGCCTCTATGACCTCACCGGATCGTACGGCGTCAACGTGTTCGGCTACGATTTCTACAAGGACTGCATCGCGCGCGGCAGCGAGCGGGTGCGCGAGCTCGGACCTGTGCTCGGCGCCTATCATCCGGTCGTCGCGTACAACGTCAAGCGCCTGCAGCAGATATCGGGGCTGGACGAGGTCTCGTTTCACATGTCGGGGACTGAAGCGGTCATGCAGGCGGTGCGCCTCGCCCGCTATCACACGGCGCGCAAGTATCTGGTCCGCTTCTGCGGCGCCTACCACGGCTGGTGGGGCGACGTGCAGCCCGGTGTCGGCAATCCGCTCGCGGCCCGTGAGACTTACACGCTCGCGGACATGAACAAATCCTCTCTGCGAGTCCTGAACGCTCGCCGCGACATTGCCTGCGTGCTCGTAAATCCGCTGCAGGCTTTGCATCCGAATGTCGGCGCGCCCGGCGATTCCACGCTCGTCGACAGCGGCCGCAGCGCGCATTTCGATCGGACCGCCTATGGCGCCTGGCTGCAAGAACTGCGCGAGGTCTGCACGCGGCGCAAGATCGTGCTGATCTTCGACGAGGTGTTCGTCGGCTTTCGGCTCGCGCCCGGCGGCGCACAGGAGTATTTCGGCGTTCGCGCCGACATGGTGACCTACGGCAAGACGATCGCCGGCGGACTCCCCGTGGGCGTGCTTTGCGGACGGCATGAGTTCATGACGCGCTTCCGTGAGGAGCGGCCCGCCGACATCTGCTTCGCACGCGGCACCTTCAACGCTCACCCATACGTCATGGGCAGCATGTACGAATTCTTGCAGCTGCTCGAGACCGAACCCGTGAGTTCGCTCTATCGGGACCTCGACGCCCGCTGGAACGGCCGCGCACAGTCCCTGAACGTGCGGCTGCGAGCCGCCGGCCTGCCGGTCCAGGTCGCGAATCTTTCGTCGATTTGGACGATCGTCTATACGCGGCCGTCGCGCTACAACTGGATGTTCCAATATTACCTGCGCGCTGCCGGGCTCGCTTTGAGCTGGGTCGGAACCGGCCGCTTGATCTTCAGCTTAAATTACACCGACGAGGACTTCACCGAGGTCGAAGGCCGCATCGTGTCTGCGGCCCAGGCCATGCACGGCGACGGTTGGTGGTGGTCGGCGCCGCAGCTGACCGACAAATCCATCAAACGCCGCGTGCTCAAGGAGATGATTCAGGCGCGCTGCTCTTCTTCCTCGATTTCCAGCATCGGGTCCATGAGCTCGCCGCGCATCAAATAAAGCGGCGCCTTGTAGTAGAGCTTTGCGTCGTTGAACGGATCGGTGAGGATCTTGGTCGCCCACACGAGGCCGGTCTGCACGTTCCTCAGGAAAAACAGTTGGATCGTGCGGAACAACAGTCCGCCGACACCCAGAACCAGCCAAATCATGCCGACGTGGCGGATGAACTCCTCGGTACCCGCGTAAGGCTGAAAGATGCCGAAGAGAGTCGGCTCGAACCACAGCACGAGAGGTACTGCGGCCCAGATCACATGCAATACGATCTTGCGGCGCAGGTTGTAGCCGACCTTGACGTCTTCCTTGTACTCGTGAGTCGCCTGATTGACTTCGTCATAGCCCTTGGGCTCGAAGAAAAAATGTCCCGACTGCCGGCTCACCATCGCGACGAGCCATGCGATCAGTGCGGCGGCCACCGGATCGGTGAAAAGCATGGCATAGGCGACGATGAAACTGATCGCACTGATGAAGTGCAAGGATTGGTTGATGCGGCTGTGGTGATAGTAGCGGTGATCATCCCATCGCTGGGTTCGCAATTCTTCCCAAAAACTTTGCATGGTGATTCCTCAAAAGAGTGCGTTGATGTCCGACCGTGTAGCAGATATAGCATGGAGATTGCAGGCGTATTACAGGATGGGCGGAATCGCGCAGGGTGCGCAAAATTGTAAGAAAACATTGTCGAGTCGGTCATCGAATCGTCATTTTCCGATGCCAAGGTCGATGCGCCATGAGAGTCATGATCGTTACCGACGCCTGGTACCCGCAGACCAACGGTGTCGTCAGCACCTTGGCTCAGACCGCGGCATGGCTTGCGCGCTTCGGCCACGACGTGCAAATGATCACACCGAACGATTTTCGCAACATTCCCTGCCCGACCTATCCGGAAATACGCCTGTCGCTGTTTCCTTATCGCGCGGTGGGCAGCCGCATACGTGCATTTGCGCCCGAAGCCTTGCATATCGCGACCGAGGGGCCCTTGGGCTTATCTGCTCGGCGCTACTGTGTGCGGCACGGCTTGCGCTTCACGACGTCCTATCACACCCAATTTCCACAATATCTGCGCGCGCGCTATCCGATCCCCGTGGGCTGGTCCTATGGTGCGCTGCGCTGGTTTCACGCTGCCGCGGTGCGCTGCATGGTCAGCACCGCCTCCGTGCGCAAGGACTTGAGTTCGCGCGGTTTCGAGAATTTGGCCAGCTGGCGGCGCGGCGTCGACACCGAACTGTTCAAACCGGGTGCAAAGGATTTTCTGCAGCTGCCGCGCCCGATCGCAGCCTATGTCGGGCGCGTCGCGGTCGAGAAGAACATCGACGCGTTCCTGCAGATGCGCTGGTCCGGCAGCAAAATCGTGATCGGCGACGGACCCGAGCGTCCGCGACTGCAAACCGAGTACCGTCAGGCGCACTTCCTGGGGTTTCGCTATCGCGAGGACCTGGCGAAGCACCTCGCGGCCGCCGACGTCATGGTATTTCCGAGCCGCACCGATACGTTCGGACTCGTGAATCTCGAAGCAATGGCCTGTGGCGTGCCGGTCGCCGCTTATCCGGTCACGGGGCCGATCGACGTCGTCGAGGACGGCATCACCGGCGCGCTCGATACCGACCTCGCCAGGGCGGCCGAGCGAGCGCTCGGCGTCGACCCGAAGGCGTGTCGCGAACGCGCGCTGCGCTCCGGTTGGGACGTTTGTAGCCGGGAATTCGAGGGCAATCTCACGGCCTGCAATGCGGGTCCGCAGCGCGTCGAGCGCAGCGCGACGACCGCCGAGGCGGCCTGAGCTTTAGCCGAAGTTGATCTTGGCTTCGAGGTTGGTCCGCGAGTCGGCGCTCGACAGCGCCTCTTCGAGTTCGATACGGCCTTCACGCACCAGATTGTAGAGCGAGCTGTCGAAGCTCAGCATGCCGCGCTCCGTGCCCGTGCGTATCGCTTCCTTGACGCCGATTACGTCGCCCTTCTTGATGAGCTCGGAGATGTACGGCGTATTGACCATGACCTCGGAAGCCGCGACGCGCTTGCCGCTCTTGGCGACCACCAGGCGCTGCGAGAGGATCGCGCGCAAGTACTGCGACAGATCGAGGAAGATCTGATTGTGCTGATCGCGGGGAAACATGTTGATGATGCGATCGAGCGTTTCCGCGCAGTTATTGGCATGCAGCGTCGCGATGCAAAGATGGCCGGTGCCGGCGAGCGCGAGCGCCGCCTCCATGGTTTCGCGGTCGCGAATTTCGCCGACCAGAATGACGTCCGGGGCGGAACGAACCGCGCTGCGCAGCGCGCGGGCGAAGGACTTCGTGTCCAGACCGACCTCGCGCTGGTTGATGATCGATTTCTTGTTTGAGTGCAGGAACTCGATGGGATCCTCGATCGTGAGAATGTGATCCGATGAGGTCTCATTGCGGTAATTGATCATCGCCGCGAGAGTCGTGGATTTTCCGGCGCCGGCGGCGCCCACCATCAGGATGAGCCCGCGCTTCAGCATCACGAGCTCCTTGAACACCTCCGGCATGCCGAGGTCCTCGAGCTTGGGCATCTCGGCCGTGATGTAGCGCAGAACCATGGCCGGGTAACCGCGCTGATAAAACACGTTGACGCGGAAACGTCCCAGCCCGAGCTCGGAGATCGCGAAATCGATCTCCAACTCCTCGTTGAAGTATTCGATCTGATCCTGCGTCATCAGGCCGAGCGCGGCCTGGCGCACGGTTTCGGGCGTCAGTACCTGCTTGTTGACCGGGAATATCTTGCCCTCGATCTTGATCTTGACCGGAGCGTTGCAGGTGAAAAACAGATCCGAAGCCTTCTTGTCCACCATCAGCTGGAACAGTGGCTTCGTATTCATCGTCACAAGGGGATCGGCCGCCGACATGATTTAGAATACCTGGCCTTCTTCTTCCTCGACGATTTGCAGCGACTGCCCTCCTTCCTCGGGGTTCTTCATCTCGCGCTTGCTCTCGAGCTTCACGCGCAGTCGCAGTTCGTTTTTCGAATCGGCGTTGCGCAGCGCATCCTCGTAGGACACCATGCCCGACTCATACAGGTCGAACAGTGCCTGGTCGAAGGTCTTCATCCCCATGCGGTTCGACCGCGACATCACGTCCTTGATCTTGGTGACGTCGCCCTTGAAGATCAAATCCGAGATCAGCGGCGACTGCAGCATGATTTCCATCGCGGCAACGCGTCCGCTACCCGATTCGCGCGGTATCAAGCGCTGCGAAATCAGCGCGCGGATGTTCAAGCTCAAATCCATGAGCAATTGCTCGCGGCGTTCTTCGGGGAAAAAATTGATGATGCGATCGAGCGCTTGGTTCGAGCTGTTGGCGTGCAGCGTCGCGAGCACCAAGTGTCCCGTTTCAGCGAATTGAATGCCGTACTCCATGGTCTCCCGATCGCGGATTTCCCCGATCAGAATGACGTCCGGCGCCTGGCGCAGAGTGTTCTTCAGCGCGAGGTGCCAGCTCTCGCAGTCGACGCCGACTTCGCGATGCGTCACGACGCAGCCCTTGTGTGCATGCACATATTCGACCGGGTCTTCAATCGTGACGATGTGGCCGCGAGTCTTTTCGTTTCGGTAGCCGACCATCGCGGCCAGCGAAGTCGATTTACCGGAACCGGTCCCGCCCACCAATATGACGAAGCCGCGCTTCGAGAGCACGACGTCTTTGAGCACCGCAGGCAGCTCGAGTTCTTCGAGCGTCGGGATTTTCGCGTTGATCGTTCGCAGCACCGCGCCAGTACAGCCCTGCTGCACGAATGCGCTCACGCGGAACCGGCCGATTCCCGGAGGCGCAATCGCGAAGTTGCATTCTTTTGTCGCGTCGAATTCTTTGGTTTGCCGGTCGTTCATGATCGCGCGCACCAGGCCGGCGCTTTGCTCGGCAGTCAAACTGCGGTCGGATTGCGGCCGCAGCTCGCCGTCGACCTTGATCGCGGGCGGAAATCCCGCCGTGATGAATAGATCCGAGCCCTTTTTCTCGACCATGCGGCGCAACAGGTCCTGCATGAGCCGTATGGCTTGTTCGCGTTCCATATCAGATACTGTCCTTGTTTTGCGCCTTGTAGCGCGCTTCCTCGCGGCTGACCATCCCCTTGGTCACCAGCTCCTGCAAGCACTGATCGAGGGTTTGCATGCCTAAACTCTGCCCGGTCTGAATGGCGGAGTACATTTGCGCGATCTTACCTTCGCGGATCAGGTTGCGAATAGCCGGAGTGCCGATCATGATTTCGTGCGCCGCAATGCGGCCGCCGCCCACTTTCTTCATGAGCGTCTGTGAGATGACGGCGCGCAGACTCTCCGAGAGCATGGCTCGAACCATTTCCTTCTCGGAAGCCGGGAACACGTCGACGATGCGGTCGATCGTCTTGGCGGCCGAACTCGTGTGCAGCGTGCCGAACACCAAGTGGCCGGTTTCGGCGGCCGTCAACGCGAGCCTGATCGTCTCCAGGTCGCGCATTTCGCCGACCAGCACGACGTCCGGATCTTCGCGCAGCGCCGATCGCAGTGCCTCACTGAAGCCGAGCGTGTCGCGATGCACTTCGCGTTGGTTCACGAGACAGCGCTTGCTCTCGTGGACGAACTCGATCGGATCCTCGATGGTTATAATATGATCCGGGCGGTTGTCGTTGCAGTGGTTGACCATGCCGGCGAGCGTCGTGGACTTGCCCGATCCGGTGGGCCCGGTGACCAGCACGAGGCCTCGGGGAAGCATGCATAAGTCTCTGAAAGACTTGGGCGCATTGAGCTCGTCGAGCGATAGGATGGTCGACGGAATGTTGCGAAACACGGCGCCGGCGCCGCGGTTCTGGTTGAACGCGTTGACGCGAAAGCGCGCCAGCTTGGGAATTTCGAATGAAAAATCGGTCTCGTAGAACTCTTCGAAGGCTTTGCGCTGCTTGTCGTTCATGATGTCGTACACCATGCTGTGCACTTCTTTGTGCACCAGGGACGGCATGTTGATGCGCTTCATGTCGCCGTCGACACGTATCATCGGCGGTACGCCCGCCGACAGGTGCAAGTCAGACGCGTTGTTCTTGACCGCAAACGCGAGAAGCTGCGCGATATCAACCGCCATCAACGGCTCCTAATTCGACCCTGGTCAACACCGGGCAGTATATAAGAGGGTGTCCTCACCCAATATGTTAATTGGTCCGCAAAATTTGGCGCTTCTCGTGACCGAAGTCAGATCCCGGATCGATCGCGCGGCACGCGCCGCCGGCCGGGAGCCGTCTTCAGTTACCTTAATTGCGGTTACCAAGGCGCAGAGTGCCGAAGTAGTGCAGGCGGCCGCCACGTTGGGCGTCACGGATTTCGGCGAAAACTATCTACAAGAGGCTTTGCCGAAAATCGATGCGCTGGGCGGGGCCTCCCTGAAGTGGCATTTCATCGGTACTGTCCAGTCCAACAAGACCCGGGTGATCGCCGAGCGCTTCGATTGGGTCCACAGCATCGATCGGTTCACGACCGCGAGGCGCCTGTCCGAGCAGCGGCCCTTTCACGCGCCGCCGCTCAACCTCTGTATCCAGGTTGCACTGGTGCCCGAGGAGACCAAAGGCGGCCTGACGCCGACCGCGGTAGGCGAACTTGCGGCAAAAATTGCCGAGCTGCCGCGGGTTCGGCTGCGCGGCTTGATGTGCGTTCCGCCGCCGCAGCCGGACCTTGAGGCCCAGCGGGCCCTGTTTGCGCGTTTGCGCGACCTCGAGCAGGGGCTCAATGCGCAGGGTCTTCAGCTAGATGCCCTGTCGATGGGCATGAGCGCCGATTTCGAGGCGGCAATCGCTGAGGGAGCGACCCACGTGCGCATCGGCACGGCTTTGTTTGGCGCACGATAAACGACCCAGGGAGCCTGAAGATGATCGATATTCACAAGCTCGCCTTCATCGGCGGTGGAAACATGGCCGCCGCGTTGATCGGCGGCTTGATCGGCCGCGGGCTGGCGCCGGCCCGGATCATCGTTGCGGACCCGAATAGCGAACAACGGCAAAAACTCATGCGCGAACACGGCGTCCTAGAGGCTGCTGACGGCGCCGGTGCGGTGCGAGATGCCGAGGTGCTGGTTCTCGCCGTCAAGCCGCAACAGATGCAGCAGGCGGCTCGAGACGCGGCTCGGCATCTGGGTCCGCACAAGCCCTTGGTGATATCCGTGGCGGCCGGCATCCCGCACGCGGCGCTGGTCTCGTGGCTCGGATCGGGAATTCCGGTCGTGCGCGCAATGCCGAACCGGCCCGCGCTCTGCGGATATGGAGCCACAGGTTTGTACGCGCCCCGCGACGTCGGCGCCGAGTGCCGCGCGCTCGCCGAGTCGATCCTGGCCGCCGTCGGAATTACGGTTTGGGTCGAACTCGAATCCCAGATGGATGCGGTCACGGCGCTGTCGGGCAGCGGTCCGGCATATTTTTTCTTATTTATGGAGGCACTCGAAGCGGCGGCACGGGGCCTCGGACTCGAGCCCGAGGTCGCGCACCGACTGACCGTGCAGACCGCGCTCGGAGCCGCGGTCATGGCACGCGAGTCGTCCGACCCGCTCACGCTGTTGCGTGAACAAGTCACCTCCAAAGGCGGCACGACCGCTGCGGCGCTCGCGGTTCTCGACGCCGCGGACCTTCGTGGTATCGTCGCACACGCCGTAGCGGCGGCCGATCGGCGCTCCGCCGAACTCGCGGCTGATTATGGGGATCCCTGAGGTCTTTTAGATGGAAGCGATTAGATTCATCGTCGACACCTTGTTATGGCTGTTGACGCTGGCCTTCGTGCTGCGTTTACTGTGCCAATTGTCGCGCGCGGATTTCCGCGATCCGATCGCGGATGCGATCGTCCGCGTCACTAACTGGTTGATTTTACCGCTGCGCCGCCTGTTGCCGCCGATCGGCAAGGTCGACACGGCGACCGTCGTTGCGGTGCTTGCGATCGCTTCGGTGCGCACCGCCGCGATGCTCGCATTGACGCGCTTCGGCTTCATCGATTGGCTGTTCTTCCTGAGGGTGACCGCTGTGAGTCTGGTGCAGCTGGTGCTCAACATTTATTTGTTCGCGATGCTGCTCTATTGGATCATGAGCCTCGTCACGCCCGGCGGATACGCGGCCGGCAGCCGCCTTCCGGCTCAGCTGTGCGAGCCCATATTGAAGCCGGTTCGCCGCCTGATTCCGCCGATCGGACATGTCGATTTTTCGATGCTCTGGGTGTCGATCGCGATCGGCGCCCTGTTGATTTTGCTGCGCTGAGCGACCGGTGATCGGTGGCCGAGCCTGAAAATCCAGGCTCGCGCGCGCGTGGCGCGATAGATTTTTTTCGCATTTGCGCTAAACATCGGCTTTTTTCTATGTTATTTTCGGCGCCGAGTTGCAATTGTGGGCAATATGAAGCCCGCGTTCGGAAACACCAGTAGGAGATTAAAAATGGCGAAAAAGAATGCAGCACCGACCAAGTCTGAAATTCTTGCTAGCATTTCGAAGGAAACAGAGCTCTCCAAGAAGCAAGTCGGAGCTGTTTTTGATTCACTGTCCGCCGTGATCAAAAAGAGTCTTCGCAGCCATGGATTGTTCACGCTTCCCGGCCTTTTGAAGCTGAAAGTCGTGAAGAAGCCCGCGACCAAGGCGCGTGAAGGCATCAATCCGTTCAACGGCGAAAAGATGACTTTCAAAGCCAAGCCGGCCAGCAAAAAAGTGCGCATTGCCGCACTCAAGTCGCTCAAGGAATTCGTGAACTAACTCGGTTTTTCCAGCCGGAGCGGTTGAAATCGATCAGCCGCTCCGGATTTCGCGGATCACAGTGTCGCGCAACTCCGACAGGTGCCCGTGGAAAAAATGCCCGACTCCGGGCAGCATCACGAGATGCGGCGGCGGCGCCAGCGACTTCGCCCAGTCCGCAACCGCGTTGGGATCGACGACCTCATCTGCGTCGCCTTGAACGATGAGCCAGAGGCAGCTCGGCGCTGAAATCTGCGAAAAATCGAACCGCGTCACCGGTGGAGCAACCGTGATGAGCGCTGCCAGCGCGCGCCGCGCCGACATCCGCATCGCGACATAGGCCCCGAACGAGAATCCGGCCGCGATCAGTTGCCGCCCCGGCCAACGGCGGTCGGCCCAGCCAGCGACGGCCGCGAGATCCTCGGTCTCTCCGACGCCCTCATCGAATGCGCCCGCGCTCAGCCCCACGCCCCGAAAGTTGAAGCGCACGGTCGGCACCGCACATGCCTGCAGCGCGCGCGCGAGCGTCGTGACGACCTTGTTGTCCATAGTGCCGCCGAACAGCGGATGCGGGTGGCAGACGATCGCAAAGGCTCCCGGCCGCGAGCCATGCGCAGCGGGCGTTTGCGGATCCTCGACGACCGCTTCGATCGAGCCGGCCGGCCCCGCAATCGTCAGCCGCTGCGCAGGCCCGGCCGGCGTCATTCGATCGCGACTAGATCGACGTCGAACAACAGCGTTGCGCCGGGCGGAATCACGCCACCGGCACCGCTGTCGCCGTAGCCGAGCTCCGGCGGGATCGTAAGCCGCCGCCGGCCGCCGATCTTCATGCCAAGAACGCCCTGGTCCCAACCCTTGATGACCTGGCCGTCGCCGAGCTTGAATCGAAACGGCGCGCCGGTGGTCAGAGAACTGTCGAACTGTTTGCCCTTGTGATCGGCAATGGTCGTCTCGTAGAGCCAGCCGGTGTAGTTCACGACGGCCGTCTGCCCTTGTGCGATTGCATTGCCGCTACCGGGCTGAAGCTCGGTGATCTGCAATGTTTGGGTGCCGACGGAAGGCGTGGGAGGCGATTGATTGCCGCACGCCGCAAGCAGCGCGAGCGTGAATAGCAGAGCGATACGGCGCATGAGGGCGACTCGCAAGAGTGATCAGCGCGAATTGTACCCCGTAAAACGGCGCTGCACGGAAAACGCGACCCTGGAGCTCAGCGCAACCGCCGATGCCGCCAGCGTCATCGACTTGGCTCCCCAGAGGCTCGTCATTGCGAATACGACGACTCCCCAGCAGCCGACGAGCAGCAATTCCATTTCCGGTGCCGCGCGCAGCCACCATTGCCGCCACGCCGCACAAACATCGTCGATCTCGTCGACCAGCTGTAGAACCCATTCCATACCCGGTGGATTGTATGCAGACTTTGGACTCCATTAGCGTGAGTCGGCTCACAGCCGCGTCACTTGCCATGCGAGCGGGGGCTGCGTACGCTGTGGGCAATGCAGCGGATCCTAGTGCTGAATCCCAAAGGCGGTTCAGGTAAAACGACGATCGCGACCAACCTCGCGGGCTATTTCGCGAGTCAGGGCGATCATCCCCTGCTGTCGGACAACGATCCGCAAGGCTCCAGCACGCGGTGGCTCAAAAAGCGGACTCCGGAACAGCCGATCATCCACGGCATTGCGGCGTTCGAACGCAATTCGCGCGTGACGCGCGCTTGGCATCTGCGCATTCCGCCCGATGCCGGCCATGTCATCGTCGATACACCGGCGGCGGTGCCCGCGCAGGAACTGGCCGACATCACCAAGAACGCGGACGCCATCATCGTGCCGGTGTTGCCCTCGGACATCGACATTCACGCCTGCTCGAAATGCATCGCCGATTTGTTGCTGATCGCGAAGATTCGCCGCAATGAAAACCGGATCGGAGTCGTGGCGAACCGTGTCAAGCGCAACACCTTGATCTATCAATCTCTGATGCGTTTTCTTGCGACCTTGAGGATCCCGATCATCGCGACCTTGCGCGACTCGCAGAACTACGTGCGCGCGGCCGAACTTGGGCAGAGCATTCACGAGATGAAGCGATACACCGTGGCGCAGGACTTGGAGGACTGGGTGTCGCTGCTCGCTTGGTTGAAGGAGAAGGAAATGGACGCCACGGGATTGCATCAATCCGATGTTCTGGGGGAAACGGCTTAGGCTCAGCGATCGAGCCGACGGATTACTTCTTCTCTTCCCAGCTTCCCTTCATCTTGTCGGCCCAGTTCTTGTAACTGTGCCAGCTGTAGAGCGTGTTGGTGATCGCTCCGTGGCGGCCGCCGATCTTCTCTCCGCGCTTCAGCAAATTGACGTATCCATCACGAGGGACGACAGGCGCCGGCGGTTCAGCGCCGGGGGCGCGGCGGTCTGCGCCCTGATATCGAGTTGGATGCTTGTTGTCGGTCATCGCCTTCGCCTAATTTCGATGGCTCACAGTATGTCGCGCGCATTTCCATCGACAGGAACTGTGTCACAGGCAACCCTGGGTCGTCGGACGAATAAGGCGCGCATTGGGATCTGGATCTCAGAGACCGTCGCGTTGAGTTAAATGGCCTTCGGCTGCGGTAATTTCCACGACTCGAACAGCGGGCGCAATTCATCGAGGGAACCGTCGATCGCCGCGGGCAAAAGAGTCGTGTAGGCGTCGAGCAGAGCGATCGCATTGCGCGCCGGATCCGTGCGCGTCGCCGCTCCGAGACGGCGCGACATATCGCGATTGACCACATGCAGATTTTTATAGAGCTCACCCAGTGATTCGAATCCCTCGTCGCGATTTGCGCCGAGAAGCTCGCGCGCGAGCAGATACATCGTCACGCTGCGGTAGACGGTTTCCGCATCGCTCGCGAAAGGCAGATGAAATCGCGCCATCGGCCGCAGCCGGTCGGTCCACGGACAACCCGAGGTCGCCATGATGAGCCCGAGCACGGAGGACAAGGCCTGCTGCGCCGAGATCTCCGCATAGATCGTGCGCTCGGCCTGCACCACCGTAACGCCGACGGTATCGAAGGAAACCAAGGCCGCGAGGCGTTCGACGGCGTCGGCCATTTGCAGTGCCGGCGGACAGTGCGGGTGTTCCGCGGCATTCAAGGGACAATTCGCACATTTGTTGTAGTCGAGTTCGGTCCAAAACGGCGGCTCCGCCGGCGACGGATTGGTCATTCGGAAAGTCTTCGCATCGAACCAAAAATCGAAGACCTTTTGCGACCCGTCGGGCAGATCGAATCGATAGCGGATGCGCGGCGAGTCGCTCATGCAACCAAACGATAACAGGGAACGTACTCGGTGCCGGGCAGGCGCATGCGGCCCTGGGACACGAAGGACTTCAGCACCTGGTCGAGCGGCTCCATGATCGATCGATCGACGGTCAGTTCGAACGGTCCGTTGCGCTCGATCGCGCTGATGCCGTAGGGCTTTACATTGCCCGCGACGATCCCGGAGAACGCGCGGCGCAAATTGGCCGCCCGCTCGTGCACCGGCAGATCCGGCGAGAGGCGCAGTGCGCTCATCGAGTCGTGATTGACGTCGAACGGCAGCTGGAACTCCAGCGGGATCTTCAGCAGCCAGTTGTAGCCGAAGGAATCCGATGCTTGGCGGCGGTAATCGCGGACTTGCGCCATACCCTGGACCATCGCACGAGCCACGCCGGCCGGATCATCAAGGATGATCTGGTAGCGAGATTGGGCGTCTGCGCCGAGCGTTGCGCCGATGAAACGGTGGATCTGCTTGAAATAATCGCCGCTCGAAGCGGGGCCGGTAAAGATCATCGGAAACGGCATGTCGCAATTGGCCGGGTCGAGCAGAATTCCGAGCAGGTACAGGATCTCCTCGGCCGTACCGGCGCCGCCCGGGAAAATCACGATGCCGTGGCCCAGACGCACGAAGGCCTCGAGGCGCTTTTCGATGTCCGGCATGATCACGAGCTGGCTCACGATCGGGTTGGGCGGCTCGGCTGCGATGATGCCCGGCTCGGTCAGTCCGAGATAACGCCCGTTATGGATGCGCTGCTTCGAATGCCCGATCGTCGCGCCCTTCATCGGGCCTTTCATCGCACCGGGGCCGCAGCCCGTGCAGACATCCAAGCCGCGCAAGCCGAGTTCGTAGCCCACCTTCTTGGTGTAGTCGTATTCCTCGCGCGAGATCGAATGGCCGCCCCAGCAGACGATGAGATTCGGTCGAACCTGCAGCTCGAGGATGCGGGCATTGCGCAGAATGTGGAACACGGCGTTGGTGATGCTCGCCGATGAAGTCATGTCGAAGCGGCCGCTCTCCATGATCTCGTTCGAAATGAACACGACGTCGCGCAGCACCGCGAACAAATGCTCCTTCAAACCCTTGATCATCACGCCGTCGACGAAGGCCGCGGCCGGTGCATTCTTGATCTCGAGTTTGATGCCCCAGGCCTGGCGCACGATGCGCAGATCGAAATCGCGATATTTCTCGAAGATCAGGCGCGAGTCGTCGATGTTGCTGCCGGAATTGAGTACCGCGAGCGCGCATTGCCGAAACAACGGATACAAGCCGCCCTGACCGGAATCCAGGAGTTTGGCGATCTCCTGCTGCGAGAGGTGTTCGAGGCTTCCCTTCGGCGCGACACGCGCGTCGACCATGTCCGATGAGAGAATTTCAGTTTCCATGCGGGCCGCTCACGGGAAAATATCGATCGGGATATTGTCCTGGGTCCGCATCCAAACCTCGACCATATCGGCATTCGATAGCGCGATGCAGCCGTCGGTCCAATCGGTCGTCGAGTAATAGGCAGGCGCATGGCGCAGTGCATTGGGTAAGCCGTGGATCATGATCAGGCCGCCGGGCGCCCATCCGTTCTTGTGCGCGCGCCGTTCGTCGTCTTTGTTCGGATAGGAAACCTGAATCGACAGGAAAAAATCGCTGCGGGTATTGCGTCGCGCGAGGTTGTAATGGCCTTCGGGGGTACGGAAATCATGTTCGCGCTCTTTCTGGCCATGCGGATTCAAGCCGAGCGCGACCCGGTATTCGCCGAGCAGCCGCTCTCCCTGGTACAGATAGAGCTTGTGCGCCGCTTTGTAGACGACCACACGATCGGCCGCGCCCGGCACGTCGGCATAGGCGCCCGATTGGACGAAAATGCAGGCAATCAGGGCGGCAAAAATCCTCATGTAGTCAATTATAGCGTGTCCCCGACGCAACATAATCGGGCATGGCTCACGTCTCCGCTATACTGAAGTATGCAGCACCGACGCCAGCGCCTGATCATTGCGGCCGGCATCATCGTATCGAGCGCCATCACCGGTTGCGCGGGGCCACAGGCGCGGGCACCGGTCGAAAATCTCGACCAACGCACCGGCATGACGATCGCCACGCTGCAAGCCCCGGTCGAATTCGTCGAAAGCGGCATGCTCAGCGTCAACCGTCATTCGAGTTTTGCCTACTTGGGTCCGATCGAATGGGATCGCATGGGCGAGATTCGCTATGGCCTGTGGATTCATATCGCCCCGGGCAACGACCGGGCGGTTGCCGACATCACGAGTCCCGCCGCGGTCAGCTTGAGTCTCGACGACGAGACCGTGCCCCTCTCGACCGTCGAGGCGCCGAGGCTCGGGCTCGAGCCCTACCCCGCTGCGGTGCCCTGGGGCCAAACGGCTTATTTCGCGTTGAGCGTCGATGAGCTCAAGCGCCTGGCTTCGGCCGAAAAATTGACGCTTCATTTCCACGGTGTCGACGGACAGCGCGTCGATTTCGATTCTCTACGCCCGAGCCGGCCGGCGCTGTCGGCATATGCGCGGTCGCGGGGCATCACTGTCGATTGATCGGTTCGACCTGCGGCAATGTGATCGTCGCGCCGGGGCGCATCTCGCCGAAATCCACGTCCGGGTTGTATTGCGCAACCAGCCATAGCGGCAGATCCGAGTGTTGATGGGCGATGATCCACAACGATTCGCCGTGCTTGACCGTATATTCCTGGGTCGCCGCAATCCGGTGCGAGGCGAAATAGGTCTCCTGGAGCTCGCGGTGATAGCTGCGCCGCGCGGCCTCGAACTGCGCGGCATCGACACGCGCCAAACTCAAGCGCAACTTGTGGCCCAGACTCAGGCTCGAGTTCTTGTTGAGATGGTTCAAGCGGCGCAGATCTTCGGGCGCCGTTGCCGACCAGTCGGCAAAATGCCCCAGGGTCTCATCCGCCTGTACGACCACCTTGCCGTCCGCACCGACGCTGTAGTCGGTCGCATCCGTGTTGCTGGTCGGCGTTGCGGCCGGCAGCAGAGCGGCGGCCTCGGTTTGACGTTCCGCGACCGGCTCCTTTTGGGGTGTCACCGCGCGCGCGACCTGCGGCCCTTCGAGCGAGACCTTCGCGGGCGGCGCCTGCGCTGCGGCGAGCACGGTATTCGGCATACCCTTGTCGGCCCGAGTCGGAGGCATCGGCATGCGCAGCAGCTGACCGCGCTGCAGCTCCGGAGCGCTCGCCCAACCGTTGACGGCCAGCAGCCGCGCCAGCCCCACGCCGCTCTTCGCGGCCAATGTTTCGACCGTCTCGCCGCGGCGCAGGCGGTGCGTGTCGTCGCCGCGCTGCGCGAGGTAGCGCTGGTTCGCGGGAATTCTCTCGAGCGCCGCGGCGATGTCCGCCGCCGACGGGGCACCCGGCACACGCAGCGCATAGCCGCGGGGCACGAAGCGCGAGCCGTTCCAGATCGGCGGCAGCAGCGCGGGATTGAGCACTCGCAGCGCGCCCATGTCGACCTTGAATGCCTTGGCCGCCGTCTCGACTGGCACATAGTCGGGCAGATCGACGGTCACGCTCGCGGCATCCGGAAAGCGGGCGATCGGACCGAAATAATTTTCGGCGTTCCGGTCGACGTCGAGCGCCGCGAGGAACGCGACATAGAAATTGCGCGACGCGAAGCCAAAGGTCGCGCCCTGGAAGCGCTTGACGATGACCGCGATGTCGCTCGTGCCGAGTTCCTCCTGCGCGCGCCGCAATCCGCCAGGGCCATGGTTGTAGGCGGTCACAGCTAGGGGCCAGGTCCCGACGAGCCGATAGTTGTAGAGCATGAGGTTGGCCGCGGCCTCGGTCGCGCGATACGGGTCGAGCCTCTCGTCGACGAGATTGTCGACACGCATGTAGCGCCGCGCGGTCGTCGGCATGAATTGCCACAGTCCGGCGGCACCGACGCGCGAGTACGCCGCGGGGTTGAACGAGGACTCCACGTGCGGTAGCACCGCGATCTCCTCGGGAACGCCGCTGCGCGCGAGCGTTCGCGAGATATGGCGCTCCCAGGCCGCCGCACGTATCAGGCCTTCATGGAACCGGTCCGCCTGCCCGAGCTGAAAGCGGATGCGATCGACCGCTTCGAGAAAATCTCGCGGCGATGGCTTCTCCCCGAACGCGTGCAGGATGCGCCTCTCGTGCCGGTTCAGATCGCTCGTGGCACCCGCGGCGAAGCGCCGCAGCAGCGCCGCGTAGTGCGCTTTGGCTTCATCGACGCGCCGCTCGCGCGCCGACGGCGACAGTTCCGGGTCGAAGCGGATCACCTCGTAGACGAGGCCGAGGTTCCACGAGTCGTGCAGCAGCCCCTGGTCGGTCGTGACCTCCGTATAGACCCGGATCCAGAAGCGCACGTCGTCGTCGAGTCCGGGTGGACGCGCGAAGCGGCTCGCGCTATCGGCGCCCGGCGCTGCCGGGGCCGGCGCATCGGTCGCCGGCGCGGGCGCGGCAGCGTCCGGCGCTACCCCTTCATCGCGCAACGCCTGAGCCGTGGAGCAAACGAGCTGCGCGACGATCAGCCCGAGCGCCGCAAGCCGGGAGATGTTGACTATCGGCGGGCTAGCCGCACTTCGAGTCGCCACAGTTCAGACAGGTCTTGCAGCCGTCCATCATGACGACCGCAGCGGTGCTGCATTTGGTGCACAGCTGCGCGCCTTCCGGAAAGTGCGACTTGGAGAATGCATCGGTTTGTTTGGTGCGCGCCTCGAACTCTGCGCGCTTCTCGTCGACGAGCTTGCGCTGATGAACATCGAGTTCCGGCTTCTTGAGCAATCCGATCGACTGCAGGTGCCGTTCGATCACATAGCCGAGCTCGGCGATCGTCGAGGGCATGAATTTCCCGCCCGGCTGCCAATAGCCGCCGCGCGGATCGAACACCGCCTTGAGTTCGTCGACGAGGAAGGTCGTGTCCCCGCCCTTGCGGAAGACCGCCGAGATCACGCGCGTGAGCGCGACGATCCACTGAAAGTGATCGAGATTCTTCGAGTTGATGAACACCTCGAACGGACGCCGCTGCTCGTGCGGTGTGCCCTCGTTGAGCACGATGTCGTTGATCGTCACGTACATCGCATGGTCGGATACCGGCGTCTTGATCTTGTAGGTCGAGCCGATCAGCACCTCGGGCCGCTCGAGCTTCTCGTGCATCCAAATAACGTTGTCCTGGGTCTTGAGCGGCGCGGCGGGAGCGCCCGGGACTTCCTTCGCCTCCGGCTTCTGGACGCGGTACTTGGTGATCTTCTTAGCAATCTTGATTTGGGCCATGATCAAAACTTCCCGTAATAGCCTTCTTTGAGCGCATCGAACAAATTCGCGGCGGTGTGCAATTCGCCGTCATATTCGATCTCCTGATCGCCGCGCGCCTCGACCTCGGTGCCATCCTCGAGCGTGAACACGTAAGTCGTGTTCTTGAGGTCCTCCTCCTTGACGAGCACGCCCTGGAACGCTTCCGGATTGAAGCGAAACGTCGTGCAGCCCTTGAGCCCCTGATCGTGGGCGTACAGGTAGATGTCCTTGAAATCCTCGTACTTGTAATCGGTCGGCACATTCGCGGTTTTCGAGATCGACGAATCCACCCATAGTTGCGCGGCGGCCTGGATGTCGACGTGTTCCTTCGGACCGATGTCGTCGGCCGACAGGAAATAGTCGGGGAGCTTTTCGGCCGCGTTCTGCGAAACCGGCATCGCGCGTGGATTGATCATTTCGCGGTAGGCGAGCAGTTCGAACGAAAACACGTCGATCTTTTCCTTGGACTTCTTGCCCTCGCGAATCACATTGCGGAAATAATGATGCGCGAACGACGGCTCGATGCCGTTCGAGGCGTTGTTCGCGAGCGACAGCGAGATCGTTCCCGTCGGCGCGATCGACGTGTGGTGCGTGAAACGCGCGCCGACCTCGGCGAGTTCATCGACGAGCTCCGGCGCGGCCTCGGCGATGCGCTGCATGTAGCGGCTGTAGCGCGCATGCAAGACGCGGCCCGGCACGCGCGACCCCACGCGCCAGCCGTCCTTGATCATCTCGGGCCGCTTGCGCAGCATTTCGCGCGTCACCGTGAACTCCTCGTCCATGATCGGCGCCGGTCCTTTTTCGCGCGCGAGTTCGAGCGCGGCTTCCCAACCGGCGACCGCCATTTCGCGCGAGACATTCTGCGTGAAGGCGACGGATTTCTTCGATCCGTATTTCATGCAGAGCATCGTGATCGCGGAGCCCAAGCCGAGGAATCCCATGCCGTGACGGCGCTTGCGCGTGATTTCGTCGCGTTGCGGCGCCAGCGGCAGGCCGTTGATCTCGACCACGTTGTCGAGCATGCGTGTGAAGACCTTGACGACCTTGCGGTAGGTCTCCCAATCGAATCGCGCATTGTCGGTGAACGGGTCGAGCACGAATTTCGTCAGATTGACCGAACCCAACAGGCAGGAGCCGTATGCGGGCAGCGGCTGTTCGCCGCAGGGATTGGTGGCCCGGATGTTCTCCACCCACCAGTTGTTGTTCATCTCATTGACCTTGTCGATCAGGATGAAGCCCGGCTCGGCAAAATCGTAAGTCGAGGACATGATCAAGTCCCAGACGCGGCGCGCCGGCAAGGTCTTGTAGATCTTGCAGGCGACGAGTCCTTCTTCGTTCGCGACGTAGCCATCCGTGTACGGCCATTCGCGCCAGACGAATTTCGACGCATCGTCGAGATTCGGTTGCTCGGCATCGAATTCCTTGGTGGTCAGCGGAAACGCGAGTTTCCATTCGACGTCGGCCTTGACCGCCTTGATGAATTCGTCGGTGACCAACAGCGACAGATTGAATTGGCGCAGCCGCCCGTTCTCGCGCTTCGCGCGGATGAACTCGAGCACGTCGGGATGGCCGACGTCGAACGTGCCCATCTGCGCGCCGCGACGGCCGCCCGCCGACGAAACCGTGAAGCACATCTTGTCGTAGATATCCATGAACGACAAAGGTCCGGAGGTGTATGCGCCGGCTCCCGACACATAGGCGCCGCGCGGCCGCAGAGTCGAGAACTCGTAACCGATTCCGCAGCCCGCCTTGAGCGTCAGGCCCGCTTCGTGGACCTTGTTCAAGATGTCGTCCATCGAATCGCGGATCGTGCCGGACACGGTGCAGTTGATCGTCGAAGTCGCCGGCTTGTGTTCGAGCGCGCCTGCATTCGAGGTGACGCGTCCGGCCGGAATCGCGCCGTGGCGCAGCGCCCAGAGAAAAGACTCGTACCATTGCGGCCGCAAGTCTTCGGACTCGACGTCCGCCAAGGCGCGCGCGACACGCTTATAGGTATCGTCCATCGACTGATCGATCGGCGAACCGTCCTTGGCAGTGAGACGGTATTTCTTATCCCAGATGTCCATCGACGCTTCCTGGAACGAAATGCTGCCTACGTCTTTGGGCTGTATTTTGACCACCGTATTCATGGGCGTTACTGCTGCTCCCCTATAATTCTATGTCGATCGACGAAGGCTTTCTTTGCTGCGGACTTCGGCTGGAATGTGTGAACACAACATATTGTGTTAGGGCGGAAAGGTTACGGCTCGATGCCGACCAGCGTCAAGACATATTTGATCCAATTTCTATCAAAAAAATACATATAGTTTCAATGTCTTGCGGATTATTCTCGATAAATTACCTCACTGCATTTTGTAAGCTTCGGGTCAAGCGGGATTTGCATGAATCGCAAGATGTTGTGTTTGGGGGGCTAATCCGCATAATGCGCAGTTGACAGCCGCGCGCCAATGCGGTCCGCCGTTGAAATTCAGGTCGCCGTCCCAACTCTTGAGCCACGCAGAAGATTTCTGCATTCACATCGCGTGAAATCACAACCTCAGGAGAAATTGAAGATCATGACCGTAGTAAGTTACGAGCCCTGGGCCCTCGTTAGCCGGCTCCAGAAAGATATCGATCGTTTGTTCAGCGCCCCGCATGCGACCGCCGCGGATTCCGGTGCGTGGCTTCCGCCCGTCGACATCATCGAGGAAGCCAATCAGTTCCTGCTGCATGTCGATCTGCCGGGCGTGGATCCCAAGGCCGTCGAGATCACCGCCGAGAAGGGCGTGCTGACGGTTCGCGGGCAGCGCGAGGGGCAGCAACAGGAAGCGCGTGAAGGATACCGCCGCATCGAGCGCACCAAGGGCGAATTTCAGCGCCGCTTCAGCCTGCCGGACTCGGCGGATACCAACGCGATCAAGGCCAAGTCGGTCAACGGCGTGTTGGAAATCGTGATCCCGAAGCTCGCACAGGTGCAGCCGCAGCGGATCACGGTCCAGGCCGCCTGATCGAATCGGCGATGCACGGCGTGAGCCGCTAGGCCTGCGCCGCAGGAGTCGGAGCAAACGCCGGCCGCGATCTTGAGTGTAAGATCTGCGGCCGGCATTTCAATTTCAGAGGAATCGAGAATGAATCTGGTTGTGGGATCGAATCTGCGTGCCGGAATTTTATTGGCTGGCGCACTTGCGGCCGGCCTCGGCGGCGCATCCGCCGTGGGTCAGACGCCGAACCCGACCTCGACGGCGCCCGTGATCGAGGCGGCGCCCATGCCGTCGCTCGCGCCGATGGTCAAACGGGTCTCTCCGGCGGTCGTGAACATCAAGACCTCGGGCACGATCAAGGAACAGGCGGGACGGCGCAATCCACTATTGGACGACCCGTTTTTTCGCCGCTTTTTCGAGATTCCACCCGACGCGCAGCCGCGCGAGCGCCAGTTTCAAAGCGCAGGATCCGGCGTCATCATCGACGCCAAGAACGGCTACATCGTCACGAATTATCACGTGATCGAAAACGCCAGCGAGATAACGATCACGCTGCTCGACAATCGCGAATTCAAGGCCAAGGTGTTGGGTTCCGACGAAGGCTCGGACCTCGCGCTGCTGCAGGCGAAGGAGCCGAATCTCGTCGCACTCAACCTGGGCGACTCGAGCCGGCTCGAGGTCGGCGACTACGTCGTCGCGATCGGCAATCCGTTCGGCCTGCAGAATACGGTAACCGCGGGCATCGTCAGCGCGCTCGGCCGCTCGGGCATCAACGAAGACGGCTATCAGGACTTCATTCAGACCGATGCGTCGATCAATCCGGGCAACTCCGGCGGCGCGCTCGTGAATTTGCGCGGTGAACTCGTCGGCATCAACGCCGCGATTCTCTCGCGCAGCGGCGGCAACATCGGCATCGGCTTCGCGATTCCGGTCAACATGGTCCGCGGTGTCGTCGATCAGCTCGGCAAATACGGCGAGGTCAAGCGCGGCGTGCTCGGCGTCAACATCTATCCGGTGTCGCCCGAAATCGCCAAGGAATACGGCCTCTCGGAGGTCAGCGGTGCGCTGGTGACCGCGATCTCGCCCGGCTCCGCGGCCGAACGCGCCGGCGTGAAGACCGGCGACATCATCACTTCGCTCAACGGCACACCAATCAAGGGTCCCGGTGAGCTGCGCAATTCGATTGGCATGCTGCGCATCGGCGACAAGGTGGAGCTCGGCGTGCTGCGCGACGGCAAGCCGCTCAAACTCGCGGCCCTGATCGCTGCGCGCGCCGACGTCGCAGGCAGCGACGCGGCAGCGATCCACAAGGCATTCGACGGCGTGGAGCTCACCGACGCGCCCGATGGCGGCGGCGTCCTGGTCAAATCGGTGCCGGAATCGAGCGAGGCGTCGCAGGCAGGGCTGCGCGCCAACGATAGAATCGTCGGCGTGGGGCGCGCGCCGATCGCCAATCTCAAAGATCTGCGGGAAGCAGCCAAGGGAGCTAGTTTCATGATGCTGAATGTTCGTCGCGGTTCCACGGCACTGTTGATTCCGTTGCGCTGAAGCCATGCGACGGCTGTCAGTCTGCATACTGGGAGGCACCGGATTCGTCGGAACCCGGCTCGTTGCGCACCTCATCAAGGAAGGCCACCGCGTCACGGTGCTGTCGCGCGACCGCGAACAGCACAAGCATCTGCGCGTGCTGCCGGGCCTGGTGCTCGAGAACTGCGATGTCTACGATCCGGCGGCGCTCAGCGAGCGATTTCGCGGACAAGACGTCGTCGTCAACTTGATCGGCATCCTCAACGAGCCGATTTTCGGTAGTGGCGGATTTCGGCGCACGCACGTTGAACTGACGCGCGGCGCGCTCCAGGCGGCCAGATCCGCCGGCGTCACACGCTTTTTGCAGCTCTCCTCACTGCGCGCGGCGACCGACGCACCGAGCCAGTACTTACGCACCAAGGGCGAGGCCGAGCGGATCATCCAGGCCGACAGCGCGGCGGTCGATTGGACGATCTTCCGGCCGTCGGTAATGTTCGGTCCCGGTGATTCCTTCTTGAACCGTTTCGCGCAATGGCTGGCCGCGATACCGCTGGTTTTTCCGCTGACCAAGCCGAAGGCGGTGATGCAACCCGTGTTCGTCGACGACGTCGTCGAGGCGATGATGCGCTGCCTGCATGGCGTCGCCGGTAGTCGGCAGATTTACGAGCTCGGCGGGCCTCAGCGCTATACGCTCAAGCAGATCGTCGCGTTCGTCGCAATGATCACGGGCCGCCGCAAGATCATCATCGGCTTGCCCGATTTCGTTTCGCGCCCGCTGGCGTTCGCGATGGATTTCGTGCCCGGAAGACCGTTCTCGAGCGATAACTACCGCTCGCTCTCGGTCGACAGCGTCTGCAGCGACGACGGGTTTGCACTGCTCGGCATCAAGCCGCGATCGATGCTCGGTGTCGCGCGCCAGTATCTGGGCGTCTACGAGGACAACGCGCGCCTGAGCCGGGATCGCGCTGCGATCGGGCGCACCAGCTAGTCGGGGCCGCAAACCAGCGCATCGCGGGCTTCCGGGTCCATGCGCGCGATCGCGCGCGCGCGCGCATAGAAGCGCCTCAGGTCGCCGCCGACGAGCGCCAGTTCCCGCGCGAAGCCGGGTACGCAGCGTTCGTAGGTCGCGATCGACACGAGATGCGCATTGTTGACGTCCGCCTTGAACCATTCGTCGAACGGCCCCTCACCACCCCAGCCGCTGCGCATCGACGCGTAAGCCGCGCGCAGCGAATCAAACATCGCATGCTTGCGTTCGCGCATGATCGGCGCGTCGATGCGGGACGCATATAGAGCCTCGAGTTCGCTGCGCGTCCGGATCAGAAGATTCGTGACTTCGTCATAACGCCGGTGTTGCTGCGTGTAACGGGCCAAATCTTGATCTCGGCCTTGGGCGCGCAGCCAGCGCCGCACGCCTTCCTCCTCGACCATCGTCGCGAGCGCCTCGTTGAACGAGGAGTCGTTGCGCACGTATAGCAGCTGGTGCGTGAGTTCGTGAAAGACGATCGAAGCGAGCTCGACGTCGTTCCAAGCGAGCATCGTGTTCAAGATCGGATCGTCAAAATGACCCAGCGTCGAATAGGCCGCGACGCCGCCGACGGCGACGTCGAACCCCTCCGTACGCAGGCGCGCCGCGAGGCGCCGCGCCTTGCGCTCGGCGAAGTAGCCGCGGTAGGCGACGCAACCGACGATCGGATAGCACCATTGCTTGGGCTCCACCGAAAATTCGGGCGCCGCAAATACGTTCCAGACCACGTAGTCGCGGCCGACATCCGCATAGCTGCGATAACTGCCGTTGTCGGGAAGCCCCAGCTCCCGGCTCGCGAAATCGCGCATCGTGATCACCTGCTGAAGCTGCTCGCGCAGCGCCGCAGGCGTAGCGGGGTCGGCGATGAGACGGGTGATCGGCTTGCGCTCGAGCATGATCTGCGCCTGCCCGTGTGCGGCCTGCAATTCATAGCAGCCGCCCGCGACCGAGGCGACCGCGAGGACTGCCGCCATGCGAAGCGCGGCGTGGAACTTTTGCACGATGCTACTATTCACCGATGCAAGTGTATCTGGTTGGTGGGGCGGTTCGAGACGGCCTGCTGGGATTGCCCGTCAAGGAACGCGATTGGGTCGTCATCGGCAGCACGCGCGAGGAAATGCTGCGCCTGAATTATCGAGAAGTCGGTCGCGACTTCCCGGTGTTCTTGCATCCGCAAACCCACGAGGAATACGCGCTCGCGCGCCTCGAACGAAAGGTTGCTCCCGGTTATCGCGGCTTCGAGGTGCGCTTCGGGCCCGAGGTGACACTCGAGCAAGACCTTGGGCGTCGCGACCTCACGATCAACGCGATCGCGCAGGCGGCCGACGGCAGCCTCATCGATCCTTTCGGCGGCCGCGGCGACATCGAAGCTCGCATCCTGCGACACGTCTCCGAGGCGTTCGTCGAGGATCCGGTCCGCGTGCTGCGCGTCGCCCGCTTTGCGGCTCGCTTCGCGCCGCTCGGGTTTCGGATTGCGCCGCAAACGCTCGCGCTGATGCGCGCGATGGTCGAGCGGCACGAGATCGACGCGCTCGTGGCCGAGCGCGTCTGGCAGGAAACCGAGAAAGCACTGGGCTCCGCCGCGCCAAGCGCATTCTTCGAAGCGCTGCGCGATTGCGCTGCGCTGAAGGCGATTTTCCCGGAACTCGACGCGCTGTTCGGCGTGCCGCAACCGGCCGACTGGCATCCGGAGATCGACACCGGTGTGCATAGCTTGATGGTCTTGACGCAAGCGGCCTGCTTGAGTCCGCTGCCCACGGTGCGCTTTGCAGCGCTTGTCCACGATCTCGGCAAGGGCAGCACCCCGCCGGCCGAGTGGCCGCGCCATCATGGCCACGAGGAACGCAGCGTCGCACTCATCGAGGCGCTTGCGGCACGCCTGCGCGTGCCCGGCGAGTTTCGCGACCTCGCGGTGATCGTAGCCCGCTATCACGGCATCGTGCATCGTGCCGCCGAATTGCGGCCGACGACGATCCTCGATTTCTTCGAGCACGCGGACGCCTTTCGGCGTCCGCAGCGCTTTGCCGAGGCGCTGCTCGCCTGCGAAGCCGATTCCCGCGGCCGCACCGGCTTCGAGACGCGGCCCTATCCGCAGCGCGCCTACCTCGCGGCGCTGCGCGACGCGGCGGCCGCCATCAAACCCCCGCCGGAGGCAATCGCATCGGGCGACGGAGCGCAAATCGCCGGGCAGTTGCGGCATGCGCGCTTGGCGGCAATCACCGAACTGCGCGCCGCCTCGCGCCCCGGCGAAACCTGATTTCGCTAGAGCGTATGCCGCAGATCGCGCAGTGCGAAGCCGCATAGCTCGGCCTCGAGGCCGCGCAGCCACGCCATCGCCTTGAAGCGCTCGCCCATTTCACCGGGCATCATCAATTGTCGCGCCTCGTTGGCGAGTCGCGCATGGCGGCCGGCATTTTCGCCCGCGAGCGTCTGCATTTCACGATCGATGCCGGTACCGGCCAGAAAATAGGTCTGGGTCGTGTAGCCCGCAAGATTGAACTCGGCCGCGCTGCCGGCTTCGGCCAGCGCCGTGAAATCGACCCACGCGGTCAGGTCCTGCAAGCCGGGCAGGCGGAACGGATCCGCGACTGCGCGATGTCGAAAATGACAGAGCAAGGTGCCATCGCGGCGCTCCGGCAGATAATAATGCGCACGCGGTAGTCCGTAGTCGAACCACAGAACCGCGCCGGCGCGTAGCGAGCGCGTGATCTGCGCGGTCCACGGCCCGAGCCGCGGACAATATTCCGAGACGTACCCGTCGTCCCAAGGGCCACAGGCCGCGGCCAGCCGACTGCAGGCCGCCGCCGTCGACGCGCCCGCGATTCTTGCCGCCCAGCCTAGCGTCGCGCCCTCGTCCACGACGCCCATCTCCTCCACCTGCGCCGCGCTCCAGCGAAATCGCCGCACGGGCAGCGCATCGAGCACCTCGTTGGCAAGGATGATGCCGTCAAAGGCGAGTGACGGCGGTGCATCGAGCCATTCGACGCGATCGAGCAGATGCGGCGTGCGCCGCTGCAAGCATTCGCGCTGGCGCATGCGCAAATCGGCGCTGATCTCGAGGATCCGGTAGCGGGCCGGCAGCCGATCGGCGCGCTCGAGCTGCTCGAGCAGCTCGGCCGCGAGGGTTCCGTTGCCCGCGCCGATCTCGAGGATCGAGGCGTCGCCGAGGCGCTCGAGCACCTCGGCGCACTGGCGCGCCACGCACGCGCCGAACAGCGCGGACACCTCCGGGGCCGTCGTGAAATCGCCGTCGGGCCCGAGCTTGCGCGCCCCGGCGCTGTAATAGCCTAGTCCCGGTGCATACAGAACCAAATCCATGTAGCGTTCGAAGCTCAACCAGCCGCCGGCCGCGGCGATCTCGGCGATGACCAGCTCGCGCACGTGCCGCACATGCTCGCTCTCGTCGATGCTGCAGGTCGGTTCACGTTGCGCGGGAGTTCCGGTATCGTTCATTCGCATGACAGCCAGTATGGAGAATTCGGACCTTAGCGATCGGGTCGTCCTGATCACCGGCGGCGCTCGGCGGGTTGGCGCCGTACTGGTGCGCGCGCTACATGCCGCCGGCGCCAATGTTCTCGTGCATTATCGCTCGTCGAGCGGCGCCGCGATAGCGCTCGCCGAGGAGCTCAACCGCGAGCGCGCCGATTCGATCGTTACACATCGCGCGGATCTGCTCGAGCCCGAAGCGCCGGAACAACTCGTCGCGGCAACGCTGCGGGCGTTCGGCCGGCTCGACGTGCTGGTCAACAATGCCTCGACGTTCTACCCGACTCCGGTCGGCACGATCACGAGCGCACAGTGGGATGATTTGATCGGCAGCAATCTCAAAGCACCCCTGTTTCTATCGCAAGCCGCCGTGCCGAGCCTGCGCGCGAGCCGCGGCCTGATCATCAACATCGTCGATGTGCATGGTCTGCGCCCGCTCAAGGGGCATCCGCTCTACAGCACCGCCAAGGCGGGACTCGCGATGCTGACGCGTTCGCTCGCGCGTGAGCTCGGCCCCGATATCCGAGTCAACGGCATCGCGCCGGGTCCGGTGCTCTGGCCCGAGAAAAACATGGACGACGCACTCAAGAAAGAAATCATCGACAAGACCGCGCTGAAGCGCTACGGCACGCCGCAGGACATCGCCCGCACGTTGTTGTTCCTCGCGAAGGATGCGCCGTATATCACCGGTCAGATCATTGCGGTCGACGGAGGCCGCAGCATTTAGTGCTTGAGCGCGCGAAAGGTCCTTCCGCTCCACTCATATAACGCCGTGCGCGAGCGATCGAGCGCCGCCATCGAAGGCACGAACCGCAAGGCGCCGCGCTCGTCCCATGTCCACATCTCGGCGGGGGCCGCCGTGACCTCGAAGCCGGCGGCCGTGAATTCGTCGACCGCGCGCGCCATGTGTCCGCTCGAGGTGACCAAGATGATATGACTGATGTTTTGCGAGGCCAGCAGTTTCGCCGAGAACAACGCGTTTTCGTGCGTGTCGGTCGAGGCGGCTTCGATCCAGCGCGCCTGGATACCGAGATCGGCGGCGAGGAAATCGCGCATCGCCTTCGCCTCCAACGGGCTGCCGGAGATCAGAATCGGCAAATGGGTTGCGCGCTCGACCTTGGCGCCTTCGATGAGCCGCAGATCCGCGGTGATGCTCGGTGCGTCGCCGCCGACCTCGGGTGCGCCGCGACGTACGCCGCCGCCCAGAATCACGATCGCCTGCGCTTCGCTTTGCGCGGCCGTCAGATGCGTCGGATCCAGCGCCGGATAAGACTCCATCGCGCGCGTGAGCGCGTCGGCGACGATCGGCGTCGCGAGCAGCCACAACGCGCCGATCGCGACCGCGCAGAGGAAAAAGCCGAGCCGCGCGCGGCGCAAGCAAATCAAAAGCCCCACGACGCCGATGATCAGCGGACCTGCGGGCGGCAGAACGAGGTCCTTGACGAGGATGCGAAGTTCCAACGCAGTCACGGTAATCTCTCGGGCCGGCGCACGGGTTCGAGTGTACCGCGGCGTGAGCACGACTGCCGATTGGCGACGCAGGTTTTGCCAACGCAGGGAGTGAGTATCATTTGCGGCGGCCCGGTCCGATCGGGCGACGCTGCGCCGGGCGGAGCGTTGCCCGCTAGAACCAGCTGTAATTGAAGCTGATGCTGATGCGCTCTGCGCGCTTGCGATTGGCCGGCACTGCATGGCGCAGCCAGCTCTCGAACAACAGGAAGCAACCCTCTTCGACCGGCATCTGCACCCAAGGCTGATTCTCGCGAGCGGCCGACGCACGGCGCGGAGGCGCTGCCATGTAGCGGTCGACCCTCGGATCCTCGAATTTGAGGCCCGGGCAACCGCTCGGCGTCCGTACATAGTAGGTGCCGCTCAAGGTCGATGCAGGATGCAGGTGCAATCCGTGGTCGGTGCCGCGCGGCATGATATTGACCCAGCAATCCGTCATTTCGAGCGGCCGGCCGCGCAAATCAAGATCGAGCGCCTCGGCGAATTTGGTGACATGGGGGCCGAGGCGCCGCTGCAGCTCGGCGAAGGTCGGCGAGACCTTGTGCATTTTGTTGGCGGAGCTGTACGAGGTATAGCCGCCGGGATAGCTCGCGGCAGACCAGCGCCGGCCGGCGTCGTCGTCGAAGCGCAGCTGGCGGCATTCTCGCAGTAACTCGTCGTTCAGAGACCCTCCGCCGCTCGGGCGCAAGCGCGCCGAGTAGACCCGGGTCGGAAACAAGGACTCGAGGCTCATGCGGCTTGCAGCGCCGCGGGCAAGCCTAAGCGCAACAGGGCGCGCGCACGCGCGATATCGTCGGCAAGCGGGCGGTCATCTCGATAGAACGCGGCGACCGCGCGCAACGCCCGGTAGGTCGCATCGTTGCGCGGCGCTCTCGCGTGCGAACCCGGCTGCAGATCGTAGGCCTGTGCGGCCGCGAGCGCCTCGATCGCGAGTATCGCCTCCACGTTCTCGAGGATCTGCAGCCACTTGCTCGCGGCCGGCGTTGCATGGCTCAGATGGTCTTCCTGCAATCCCGATGTCACGCCGCCGTCGAGGCTCGCGGGCGCAGCCAGCCGCCGGTTCTCGGCGACCAAGGAGACGGCTGTGTACTGAGCAATCATGAATCCTGAGCTCGTGCCGCTGTCGGCCGCGAGAAATGCCGGCAGGCCGCTCACGAGCGGATTCACGAGCCGGTCGATACGTCGTTCCGACATCGCGGCAAGCTCGGCGATCGCGATACCGAGCGAGTCCGCTGCCAACCCGATCGCAGCGCCCACCGCATGCGCTTGCGAATGCACGCGCGGTGCCTCGGGTGTACCGGTGACGATCGGGTTGTCCGTAACCGACCCGAGTTCGCGGTCGATGACCGCGGCGCCATAGGTGAACACATCGCGCACTGCGCCGTGAACCTGCGGTATCGCGCGCAAGCTCAGCGCATCCTGGGTTCTCGATCCCGCGGCGGCCTCGAGTATACCGCTGCCGTCGAGCGCGGTTCTCAAGTTCGCGCCGACGCGTTCGAGCCCCGGCGAAGCGCGCAGCGCGAGCGCGCGCGCATCGAACGCGGCGCCTTGCCCATGCAGATTCTCGAAGCTCATCGCAGCAACGGCATCGGCCCACTCGAGCAAAGCCTCCATCCGCTGCAATGCGATGACCGCGAGACCGAGCGCGCAGGGAGTGCCGTTGACGAGGCTCAGGCCTTCCTTGGCTTCGAGCACGAGCGGGGGCACCCCAAGCCTCTGCAGGGCCTCGGCGCCGGTGCAACGCTCGCCGTCGAGGCGCGCGTGACCTGCGCCGATCAGCACGAGCGCGATATGGGCCATCTGGGCCAGATAGCCCACGGAGCCGCGCGACGGGACTTCGGGCAGGCACCCCCGATTGAGCAGTGTGACCAAGGCTGCGACGACCTCCAGCCGTACACCGGACGCTCCACGTACAAAGTTGTTGATTGCAGCGGCTATGATCGCCCGCGTCTCGGCCGCGCCGAGCGGCGCGCCGACACCGACCGCATGACTCATGAGGATGTTGCGCGACAGCTGGCGCTGCCGCGAAGCATCGACGACGATGTCGCAGAGCGCACCGACTCCGGTATTGACGCCATAGGCGCGCAGGCCCTTCTCGACGATCGATTCCACGAGGCTGCGCGCGGCTCGAACGCGCCGCTCGGCCGCATCCGAGATCGCGACCGGCGCCCCTTCGGCGATCGCGGCGACCTCGCGCCAGCCGAGCGCGGCGTCGAGCTCGATCATTTTGGAGCGCTACGCCTGCGCCAATCGGCGAGATCTTCGCGATTGCGTTCGAGGATCACGCCGACATCCTTGGAACTGCGGACCGCGCCCGGCTTGCTCAATTCGATTTTGACCGCGGCAACCTCGAATTCCTCGAGGATCAGCATCGCGATCTGTTCGGACAGTGTTTCGACGAGTCGACAGCGCGACGCCTCGATGAATGCGAGCACGCGCTTCGCAACGCGCTTGTAATTGAGAGTGTCCTCGATCGAATCGCTCAGCGCCGCCTTGCGCACGTCGGCGCCGATCTCGATGTCGACGATCACGGTTTGCTTGACCTGGCGTTCCCAGTCGTAGATCCCGATGATCGCTTCGGCCTTGAGTGAGCGTATGAAGATCTTGTCCATTGAAACCTTAAACCCCTGTTGTTGCATCGTCCCCCAGCTCCCAAATCGCGCGGGCCGAGACCGCCGGGGCGCAGCACTTTCCGGCTTGCAGTCGCATGCAACCGGCGAGCGCGATCATCGCGCCATTGTCGGTGCAGAACTCCGGCCGTGGAAAATACAATTCCGCGCCGCTCGCCTGCACCTGTGCCCGCAATTGCTCTCGCAGCGCCAAATTGGCGCCGACGCCGCCGGCCACGACCAGCCGGCGATGTCCGGTAAGCTGCAGTGCACGTCGGGATTTTTCGACGAGCGTCGCAACGACCGCTTCCTGGAATGCGAAGGCGACGTCGGCGCGGGCCTGGTCGTCGAGAGCGCGGCCGCGCAAGGCTACTAGGGCCGCGGTCTTCAAGCCACTGAAACTGAACTCGAGGCCGGGGCGATCGAGCATCGGACGGGGGAATTTGTACTGCCCGCGCCGCCCGCCGATCGCCAAACGCGCCAAGGCCGCGCCGCCTGGATAGGGGAGACCGAGCAGTTTCGCGGTTTTGTCGAACGCCTCACCAGCAGCATCGTCCAAGGACTGCCCCAGGATGCGGTAGCGCCCGAGACCGGCGACGTCGACCAGCTGGGTGTGTCCGCCCGAGACCAGCAGTGCCAAAAACGGAAATGCCGGCGGATTCGGCTCGAGCAAGGGCGCCAGTAGGTGGCCCTCGAGATGGTGCACGCCGACGGCAGGCACGCCCCAGGCATAAGCCAAACTACGTGCAAAGCCCGCGCCAACCAGCAATGCGCCGATCAAACCGGGCCCGGCCGTATAGGCAATGCCGGAGATCGACTCGCGGTCCGAGGCGGCCTCCGCGAGGGCTTCCCGGACCAACGGCAGCAAGCGCCGGACATGGTCGCGGGAGGCGAGTTCCGGGACGATGCCTCCATAGGCTTGGTGCATTGCAACCTGACTATGGAGCCGGTGCGACAGCAGCCCGTGATCCCGGTCATAAACCGCGACCGCGGTCTCATCGCAGGAGCTTTCGATTCCAATCACACGCATTGCGAGGGGGTCCTTAATCGGTCTTTGCCTTTTCGAGGGGCGCCCATTAGAATGCGCCCCCCTGGTGCCGATTGCGGCGGCTGTCGTCTTTTATCATTGAGGTTTGAATGCCCAGCGTTCGTGTTCGCGAGAATGAGTATTTTGACGCCGCGTTGCGTCGCTTCAAGCGCGCTTGTGAAAAAGCGGGCGTCCTCACTGAGCTTCGCCGCCGTGAATTCTACGAGAAGCCGACCCAGGAGCGTAAGCGTAAAAAGGCTGCCGCCGTCAAACGGCACTTGAAGCGCCTGTCGCGCGAGAATATGCGTGGTATGGGTGGCGGCAGCGCACCTGCGAGCCCCCCACCGGCCGCCGCGGCGCGTCCCTACTAAGCCATTCCCGCTCCTTCAATGTCGCTCAAAGAGCGCATTACCGACGACATGAAGGCCGCGATGCGGGCCGGCGCAAAAGAGCGCCTGGCGGTGATCCGCATGATTACGGCCGCGATCAAGCAACGCGAGGTCGACGAGCGTATCAGCCTCGACGACGGCCAAGTCTTGAGCGTGCTCGAAAAGATGATCAAGCAGCGCAAAGAATCTTTGGTCCAGTTCGAAGCCGGCAATCGTCCCGATCTGGTTGCGAAGGAATCGGCCGAAGTCAGCCTGCTGCAGACCTATCTGCCGGCGGCGCTCAGTGAGGCCGAGATTGACGCGCTGATCGGCGAATCGATCGCGGCCGCCGGCGCTGCGAGCATCAAGGACATGGGCAAGGTCATGAACCTCGTCAAAGCGAAGGCGCAGGGCCGGGTCGACATGGCCGCCGTCGGGACGAAGATCAAAGCCAAGCTCGGCGCCTGACCGCGGGCGGTCCATGGCCGGCCGCATCCCACAAGGATTCATCGACGAGATCGTCGCGCGCTCGGACATCGTGGAAATCGTCGGTGCGCGCGTCTCGCTGAAAAAGGCGGGACGCGAATACAAAGCCTGCTGCCCGTTTCACAGCGAAAAAACCGCCTCATTCTGGGTGAGTCCCGAAAAACAGTTCTATCACTGCTTCGGCTGCGGCGCGCACGGCACGGTCGTCGGCTTTCTCATGCAATACGAGAAGCTCGAGTTTCCGGAGGCGATTGCCGCCCTGGCCGAACGCGCGGGCCTCGAGCTGCCGCGCGATGCGCAAAGTCCTCGCGACGCCGGCGGCACCGATCTCTATGAGCTCATGGGCGCGGCCGCGCGATTTTTTGAACAGAACCTCAAGGACAACGCGCGCGCGCGCGCGTATTGCGCGGCACGCGGCATCGACCCCGAAACGGAATCGCGATTCGCGCTGGGGTATGCGCCCGACTCGTGGAACGCGTTGCTGACACGATTCGGCGCGAGCGAGGACGAGCGCCGCCGTCTGCTGCAAGCTGGCCTGGTCATCGAGCGCGACACGCGCGGCGGCGAACGGCAGACCGGCTTCTATGACCGGTTTCGCGATCGCCTGATGTTCCCGATTCGCGATTCGCGCGGCCGGGTGCTCGCATTCGGCGGCCGGGTCATCGACCAGGGTGAGCCGAAATACCTCAATTCGCCGGAAACGCCGCTGTTTCACAAGGGCCGCGAACTTTATGGCCTCTACGAGGCGCGCCAAGCGCGCACGGATTTCAAGCGGCTGCTCGTCGTCGAAGGCTATATGGACGTCGTGCGCCTCCATCAGGCCGGAATTACGATTGCGGTCGCGACGCTCGGCACCGCGACGACGCAGGAGCACCTCAACAAGATTTTCCGGATCACGACCGAGGTGACGTTCTGCTTCGACGGCGACCGCGCCGGCCGTGGGGCTGCCTGGCGGGCGCTCGAGAACGCGCTACCGATGGCACGCGACGGCCGCGAATTGAAGTTCCTTTTTTTGCCCGAGGGCGAGGATCCCGACACGCTGATTGCCGCCGAGGGGCGCGAGGGCTTCGAGGCGCGCATGACGGGTGCGCTGCCCCTCTCGGAATATCTGGTCAAGCAGCTCGCCGAAGGCGTCGATTTGAGCCACATCGATGGCCGTGCCAAGCTCGCCGCGCTCGCGCGCCCGTTGTTTGCAAAGATGCCCGAGGGCATCTACCGGGAATTGCTGACCGACCGCCTGGCTGCCGAAATCCGCATGCCGGCGGCGAAGTTGAAGGAGTTGCTGCTGCTGGCGGCTCCGAAACGCGAGTCGCGCGATTCACGGGAACTTGCCGCTCCCGGCCGCGGTCAGGAGACTATCGGGCGCCCACGGTTGAGTGCCGGACGCGGCAATCTACTGCGCCAAGCCATTACGCTGGTTTTGCATCACCCGGGCGCGGCAGGCGCGGTGCAGGACCCGAAGGCCCTCGCATCGGTCGACAAGCCAGGCGTTTCAGTGCTGCAAGAATTGCTCGAGCAGGCCGCGGGCGCAGCAGAGCCCTCGACCGCGATGCTGCTCGAGCGGTGGCGAGATCGGGCCGAATATGCCCGATTGGCCGAATTGGCGACGACCGAGCCCCTGGTCGCCGACGCGACCACGGCCGCGAGCGAGCTGCAAATGGCGGTGCACAAGCTGCTCGAGGAATTCGGCCCGGGGCGTCGCATGAACGAATTGCTGCAAAAAGCCGAGGAAATGGGCTTGAATCTCGATGAAAAGGCGGAATTAAGCAACCTGCTGCGCACCAAGACCCGACCCGGGGGCTTAGCCTAGAGATCGGCACGCTGAAGTGGCTACGGAATAGCCAAAATCGTATACTAGGCGGCTTCGCGTCTTAAAGACTTCTCTTTGAAATTTTCAGCACACCGAGGCAGTCCACCTTGATCAAAAAAGCGCCACAGGGCACAGCGACCCAGATCGCCGATGAGCGTCAGTCCCAACTGAAGCTGCTCATCGCGCGCGGCAAGGAACAAGGCTACCTCACGTACGCGGAAGTCAACGACCACCTTCCCAGCGAAATTGTCGATCCCGAGCAGATCGAAGATATCGTCAACATGATCAACGACATGGGCATCCCGGTCTACGAGAAGGCGCCGGATGCCGAGTCGCTGCTGCTCACGGATGCGACCGCCGCGCCGGACGAAGAGGCGGTCGAAGAAGCCACCGCCGCGCTCGCGAATCTCGACGCCGAGTTCGGCCGCACGACCGATCCCGTGCGCATGTATATGCGCGAAATGGGCACCGTCGAGCTGTTGACGCGCGAAGGCGAGATTCGCATCGCGAAGCGCATCGAGGAGGGCCTCGAGGCCGTCAAGATCGCGCTCGGCAGCTACCCGGGCACCTACGACTTGTTGTTGCGCCATTACGAAACGGTCAAAGCCGGACAAATGCGGCTCGTCGACGTGATCGTCGGATTCGTCGACCCGAACGCGCCGGACGAAATCGCGCAACCGCAGAATCCGAAAATGATGGCGCTAGAGCGCGAAGAGGCCGGCGACGACGACGAGGCCGACGGCGACGAGGATGAAGAGGTCATCGACACCGGCCCGGATCCGGAAGAGGCGGCCAAGCGCTTCCTGTCGATCGGCAAGGCCCATCACCAGTACGTCAACGCGCTCGATAAGCTCGGCTCGAAGGACCCGAAGACGATCAAGCTGCGCAAGAAGGTTTGCGCCGAACTCATGGAGCTCAAGCTCTCGCCTAAGATGTTCGACCAGCTCATCGACAACTTGCGCCAGCACGTGACCGAGGTTCGGCTGCTCGAGAAAGAAATCATGTTCCTCTGCATCAAGCAGGCGGGCATGCCGCGCAAGGATTTCATCTCGACGTTCCCGAAGAACGAAACCAGCACGCGCTGGCTCGACAAGCACATCAAGGCGAAGAAGCGCTATTCGGCGCCGCTCGCGAAATTCAAGGACGAAGTCGAACGCCGTCAAAACAAGCTCAAGGACCTCGAGGGCTTGTTCCACGTGCTGATCAACGAGATCAAGGAGATCAACCGCGAGGTATCGATCGGCGAGGCCAAGGCGCGCCGCGCGAAAAAGGAGATGGTCGAAGCGAACCTTCGCCTCGTGATTTCGATCGCCAAGAAATATACGAATCGCGGCCTGCAATTCCTCGATTTGATCCAGGAAGGCAACATCGGCTTGATGAAGGCCGTCGACAAATTCGAATATCGACGCGGCTACAAATTCTCGACCTACGCGACCTGGTGGATACGCCAGGCGATCACGCGATCGATCGCGGATCAGGCGCGCACGATACGCATTCCGGTGCACATGATCGAAACGATCAACAAGCTCAACCGGATCTCCCGCCAGATGCTGCAGGAGATGGGCCGGGAGCCGACGCCCGAGGAACTCGCGGTGCGCATGGAGATGCCCGAGGACAAGGTCCGCAAGGTGCTCAAGATCGCCAAAGAGCCGATTTCGATGGAGACACCGATCGGCGACGACGAAGACTCGCATTTGGGCGACTTCATCGAAGACACCTCGGTTTCCTCGCCGATCGATTCGGCGACCACGGAATCGCTGCGCGAAACCACGCATTCGGTGCTCGCGCAGCTCACGCCGCGCGAAGCCAAGGTGCTGCGCATGCGCTTCGGGATCGACATGAACACCGACCATACGCTCGAAGAAGTCGGCAAGCAGTTCGACGTCACGCGCGAGCGAATCCGGCAGATCGAGGCGAAAGCGCTGCGTAAATTGCGCCACCCGAGCCGCAGTGAGCAGCTGCGCAGCTTCTTGATGGACGACTGAATCAGTTCCCGGCCCCGCCGGCGGGGCCGAACAGTTTCACGTCTTCGTTTTTGCCGTCGAGCCTCACGATGCGCTCGAAGCGTAGGCCGATTTTCTCCAGCACCGCGATCGAACCGTGATTATCGAGCGACGTGATCCCGACAATGCGCTCGAGCCTGAACTCGCGGCGGCCATAGGCCAAGACCGCGGCCGCGGATTCCGTCGCATAGCCGAATCCGGCGTACTGCGGCATCAGCGCGAAACCGACATCCACGTCCGGCAAGCCGTCACGCTTGACCAGGCCGCAAATGCCGATCGGCGTGCCGCTGCCCAGCAGCGAGGTCAAATACAGCCCGAAACCGTGCCGCTGATAGCTCGCGATCGGACCCTTCTCGAGGTAGTCGCGGGCGTCCGCAAGATTGCGCACGCCTTTGTCGCCGATGTATTGGATGAAGGTCGGCTGGTTGAGCAGTTCGAGCATGAAGCTCGCATCGTGCGGACCGAGGCGCCGCAAGCTCAGGCGCTGCGTTTCGATGAGGTTCATCACGAACCCGCAGCGGCGCCGAGGCCGAAGGCCTCGGCCAGCAGCGCGTACGAGTGGCGGCGCGCGGCCGGATCGAAGGTCCAGGTGTTGATCACGATCTCCTCGAGTTGCAGCTGCCGCGCGAGCGCGCGCAAGCGCTCGGCCACCGCGGGCGCTGTACCCACGATTGCGGTTTCGCGCAATCGATCGATCATCGAGCGTTCGGCCTCCGTATACGACTGGGCCGCCGCTTGTTCGGGCGACACGAGCGGCTCGCGCAGACCCTTCTCGAAACCGACGCGCCAATGTTCGCGCGCGCTCAACAAGCGCCGCGCCTCCGCGTCGGTGTCGGCCGCGAGCGCCCAAACGCAGATCGTCGGCTGCGGCTCCGGGTGGGTCTTGCTCGGCCGGTAGTTGCGCCGATAGAGCGTCAAGGCCTCCTCGACGCCGGCCCCGTCCCGGAAAAAATACGCGAACGCATACGGCAATCCCAAGTACGCCGCGAGCTGCGCGCCGTAATCGGAGCTGCCGAGTATCCAAATCTGCGGACTCGTGGGCCCTTGCGGATGCGCCATGACGCGATGAAATGCGTGGCCTTCCGGCAGCGGCAGACCAGAAACCCAATGTTGCAATTCTTGAACCTGGCGTGGAAATTCGTCCGCGCCCTGCGAGTAGAGATTCAGTGCGCGCGCCGTGAGGCCGTCGGAGCCCGGCGCCCGTCCTACCCCTAAGTCGATTCGCCCGGGCGCGATCGCTTCGAGCACACGAAATTGTTCGGCAACTTTGAGCGCCGAGTAGTGCGGCAACATCACGCCCGCGCTGCCGACGCGAATGCGCCGGGTTGTCGCCGCGATCGCGGCGATCAGGATTTCCGGCGCCGAACCGACGATGCTCGCGCTGTTATGGTGCTCCGAGACCCAGAAGCGGTGAAACCCCAGCGCATCGCAACTGGACGCTAAGCGCAGCGATTCGCGGATCGCGAGATCCTGCGCGCTACCGGCGGATGCAGGCGATTGATCGAGTACGGACCATTTCATCGGATGTCGTCAAAGCGGATGTTCGAATCTTCGGCCACTCCGGAGTCTACATCCGCCGTCTCCTGTGCGCATGCTTCATGTTGCGCCTGTTAAACGTCGAGGCCACACTCAAGGATTCGCAGGCACCACGGGAAATTCCCGCATGATCGATTTCGACGTCGTCACGCTCTCGCGACTGCAATTCGGGCTCGGCGCGCTGTTCCATTTCTTGTTCGCACCGCTCTATGTCGGCCTCTCGATGCTCCTTGCAATCGTGGAAGCGGCTTATGTGATCACGGGACGCGAGATTTGGTGGCGTACCACGAAGTTTTGGGGCGCGATATTTGCGATCAGTTTCGCGATGGCGCTCGCCACGGGCATCATCGAGGAATTGCAGCTCGGCACGCATTGGGCCAACTTCTCCCGCTACGTCGGGAACGTCTTTGGCGCACCGCTTGTGCTCGAAGGTCTCGCGGCATTGCTGCTGGAGTCGGTTTTCGTCGGCCTGTTCATCCTCGGCTGGCAGCGAATGTCCCGAGCGGGGCATCTGGTCGTCACCTGCTTGGTCGCGCTCGGCGCATGCCTGCAGATGCTGTGGATTTCCGCGGTGAACGCCTGGATGCAAAATCCGGTTGGCGCACACTTCGACCATCGCACGATGCGCATGGAGCGCGGCTCGTTCGCGCAGCTGCTGCTCAACCCGGCCGCACTGGGGAAATTCATACACATGCTGGCGGGCGGCTATGTGCTGGGCGCGGTATTCGTGCTCTCGATCAGCGCGTGGTATCTGCGGCGCGCTCGACATCTCGAGGCGGCGCGGTGCTCGATCACGGTCGCCGCGTATCTCGGGCTCGCGAGTTCGCTCGCGCTCGCGGTGCTCGGCGATCAAGTGGGCTATGTCGCCGGCGATAACCAGACGATCACGATCGCCGCGATCGAGGCGCAGTGGCACATGGAGAAGCCGCCGGCGGCTTCCGCACTGTTCGGTGCATCCGACCTCGTGGAACACACCAAACTGCGCATCATCAGCGGCATCGACGCTTACAAGGCTCTGCAAGTGTTGCGAAGCGCAGCGCCGGACACGGATGACCCGGATGCGATGACCAGCGATGAGGCCAGGCGGCGTTTCCTCGCACATGAGGCGGATCTCGGCTACGGCACGCTGCTGTTGCGCTACTCAGGTGACCCGGCGCAGGCCACGGCCCAGCAGATCGACGATGCCGCCCGCTCGACCATACCCGACGTCGCGGTGCTGTTCTGGAGTTTCCGCGTCATGGCGGTCATCGGCATGTTCCTGATCGCGCTGTTCGCGACGGCCGTCTATCTCGTGGTGCGCCGTCGCTTCGACGAACCCGCCTGGGCTCTCAAAATCGCGGTCGGGAGTCTGCCGCTGCCATGGATCGCCGCGATAGCCGGCTGGATCATCGCCGAATCCGGTCGTCAGCCCTGGGTCATCGAGGGCGTACTGCCGACATTTCTCGCAGCCTCGCAGATGTCAACCGGCACCGCGTGGATATCGCTGCTCGGTTGTACCGCGATCGACGTCGCGCTCAGCGTCGTCGGCGTGCATCTGATTCTTCGCGCGATACGCCGAGGCCCCGAGAGCGGCGTCAGCTCGGCCTGAAATTCGCGGCGAAGCGCTCTCGAATCGCGTGAGTCTCGCCGATCACGGCCGCCGGCAGCTGCGGGACCGTGTGGGTCGCGATGATGCCGCGCAGATCATCGTCGATTCGCGCGTACAGATCGCGCTCCGCAAGCGAACTCATTCTGGTAGGCAAATGCGGGCCGAAATAGCGGGTCTGCCATAGTTGTTCACGACAGTGGCTCGCGGTATGGTCCAGCGCCAGATAATTTCCGCGCGGCCCGACCGACTGCGCCTCCGCGAGCGCGAGCGACGCCTCGTCGACGGTCACGCCTTGCCAGAGGCTGCGCAGCAAACCTGCGAGATCGTTGCAGAACATCAGCGCGTGCAGCGAATACGTCATGCCCTCATCGATCGAGCCGAGATAGTCGCAGGTCGCCGGCCGGCTGTAGAAGGCTTGCATGAGATTCGAGGAAAGCTCCCAAACGGCGTCCTGATCGAATGCGCGCGCTGCGCATTGGCCGCCGATGCCGGTGAACGATGGGATACCGATCTTTCGGCGCAGCTGGCACATCACCATGTCGGATAGCGAGGTCTGCACGAAATTGCCGATGCCGCCAGTCGCCGGCTCCATGAAGCAGACATCGGAACTGCCGATCACGAACGCGCCCCTCTGCGCCAACTGTCCGAGCGTCATGCCGGCGAAATCCGTCGCCAAGCTTTGCGCAATGCAGCCGGCGGCCGTGATCGGCGAGGAGGCGCCGCCGATGGGGAGCGTGCCGACGCTGACCGGCACGCCGGCGCGCGCCGCCATGATCACCTGATCGACGTGCGTCTTTGCATAGTTGAGCGGCAATGGGGTGATGATTTGCAGAAAATACGGCTTTTCAGCGAGCGCGGCGCGGCCGCCGCGAATCGCTGCCGCGATTTCAATTGCGACGCCGAAAGATTCTGCATGTTCGCAGAGGTATTCGAGCGGTTTGGTCGTATTGCGCGCCATGATCTCGAACTCGGCGATCTCGCCATGAATGTCCGAGTGCTCGACGTCCTTGCAGCCGATGCAGACGCCGTCGATGTTCGGCAGCGCATCGGCCACTCGCGTGATCATGCCCAAATCCGCGGCGTTGCTCGCACGCAGCTCACCGGTATCGAGATCGAAGACCTTGATGCAGGTCATGCCCGGCAGGAACCACGTGTGATGATTGTCGAGCTCGAGATAATGCGAACCATTTCGATTCCAAAGACGCGCCTGCCGCGCGACCGAGCCGAGCGCGCTCTCGACGGTCTTGCGATCGATCTTGACGACACTGTCTGCGGCAACCATGCAACCCGCGGCGGCGAACAATTCCGGCGCCTCGCTGTCGGTGTCGAACGCGACCCCGGTTTGTTCCAGCAACAGGAAGGCCGCATCGATGAGGCGGGTAGCCGCCTCGGGCACAAGCGGCTCATAGGGCGCAGTTGGGCCGAAATGTAGTCCCGGATCCGTGGCACGAACAACCGTCGAGTGTGCGCGTCGCTTTCGCTGACTGGCCGATTCATGACGCATGCTGGCCTCCGTTGGGCTCTATCTTTTCGCGTCCGTGACACGCAAACTTCGGCCATGTCCGAACAATCGCGCTACGCACCGCTGTTCGAGAGCGTCCGGATCGGCCCGGTCGTTGCGCCGAATCGATTATATCAGGTACCCCACTGCACCGGCATGGGCCACGCGCTGCCTCAGACCTTGGTGTCGATGCGTGCGATGAAAGCCGAGGGCGGTTGGGGCGTCGTGTGTACTGAGTATTGTTCAATACACGAGAGTTCCGACGATCACCCGTATCCGTTCGCTTCTCTCTGGGACGACGGCGACCTCGCCAATCTCACGGCGATGGCCGATGCAGTTCACGCACACGGCGCGCTTGCGGGAATCGAACTCTGGCACGGCGGCAGCTATGTCGCGAATCTGTCAGCGCGCGTGCCGTCGCTCGGCGTACGCTCGGCGCCGGCGCGCATCGATCCGGTGCAATCGCAGCGCATGGACCGGCGCGACATTCGCGAATTGCGGCGTTGGCATCGAGAGGCGGCCTTGCGTGCGCGCAAGGCCGGCTTCGATATCATCTACGTCTACCCGACCCATGGCTACCTGATATCCGAATTCCTATCGCGCAGCCTCAATGAACGCACCGACGAGTACGGCGGCTCACTCGTGAATCGCATGCGCTTGATGCGTGAATTGCTCGAAGAGACTCGCAGCGCGGTCGGGGATCGAGCGGCGGTCGCGGTGCGCTTCGCTGCGAACGGGCACGGCGACGATCATTTGAGCGCGGACGAGGCGCACGACGTCGTTGCGGCGCTCGGCCAGCTGCCCGATCTCTGGGACGTCGTGATCGCCGACTACGACGAGGAGATGGGTTCCTCACGGTTCGTCGACGAAGGTGCGCTCGAGGACCGCGTTGCCTACGTGCGCAAACTTACGGGCAAGCCGGTCGTATGCGTGGGCCGTTTCACGTCGCCCGACGCGATGCTCGGCCAGATCAAGCGCGGCGTTGTCGATCTGATCGGCGCAGCACGCCCGTCGATCGCTGATCCGTTCCTGCCCGCCAAAATACGCGAAGGGCGTATCGAGGACATCCGCGAGTGCATCGGCTGCAACATCTGTTATGCACATGATTTTCGCGGCGCGGCGCTGCGCTGCACGCAGAATCCGACGATGGGCGAAGAATGGCGCTCGGGGTGGCATCCGGAGCAAGTGCCTGCGGGCAGCGGCGGCTCGGTGCTGATCGTCGGCGCCGGTCCGGCCGGGCTCGAGGCCGCGCACATACTTGGCAAGCGCGGCTACCAAGTCGCCATCGCCGATGCGGCAACGGAAGCCGGTGGTCGCGTCACGCGCGAAAGCCGGCTGCCCGGACTCGCGCAGTGGGCGCGCGTGCGCGACTATCGCCTCGGCCAGATCCAGCGCATGGCGAACGTCGCCTTGTATCTCGACAGCCGCATGCAGGCCGCCGACGTGCGTGCGTTTGGCGCTGATCACGTGCTGATCGCGACCGGCGCGCAATGGCGGCGCGACGGTGTCGGTCGCTGGCACTCGCGTCCGATCGCGACGCTCGATCCGGCGGGCGTCTATACACCCGATGACGTGCTCGCGGGCCGATCACCCACGGGAGAAGTCCTGATATTCGACGATGATCACTATTACCTCGGACCCGTGATTGCGATCCTGCTCTCGCGCAAAGGCGCGCATGTGCGCTACGTGACGACCGAGGGGCGGGCAGGCGCCTGGAGTCAATACACGCAAGAACAGGACCGCACCCAGCGCGCGCTGATCGAGGCTGGTGTGAGCATCGAGGTCAACGTGGCATTGACCGGGTTTGAAAATTCTATCGCGAACCTTGCCTGCATCTATACCGGCAACGCCCGCAGCGCGCCGGCGTCCGCTGTCGTACTCGTGACCTCGCGGGTCTCGGACGATTCGCTCTATCGGGCGCTCCTCGGAGATGCGGATGCTCCGGCAGAGGACCGCGCCGCGCGATCGGAACCCGAATCCGTGCAACGGATCGGCGATTGTCTACAGCCCGCGCTGATCGCCCATGCGGTCTATTCCGGGCACCGCGCCGGCCGTGAACTCGGGGGCGTCGAGCCACCGCGCCGTCGAGAACGCGTCTGCCTCTGAGCACCCCCCCTCGCCTGCGCAACCGACCCGAGCCCTGGGGGAGGGTAAATCCGCCGGCCCGGTATTAGGATTACGCAATGCCGCCGAGACCCACAAAGCCTATCAAGTCCCGCCGAGGCCGGCCGCCGCATGATGATCGCTTGACGCCGGCCGAATGGCGTACCGTGCATGCCGTTCAGCACGGCTTGACGAGCCGCGAGATCGCGGAGCGCCGGGGAATCAGTATCGACGCGGTCAAATTTCACGTCGCGAACGCGCTCGCGAAGCTTGGAGTAGCCAATCGCAAAGCACTTCGGCACTGGATTGGCGCGCCCAAACATAGCGCTCTCATGAACGAGGAGAACACCGTGGTTGAACCGCTCGCGCTAGGACCCATCGGCCAGATATCGAGATCGGTGCGCAATATCGAAGAAGCCCAAGATTGGTACGGCAAGGTGCTGGGAATAGCGCATCTGTTCACTTTTGGAAAGCTCGCGTTCTTCGATTGTGGCGGCACGCGGCTCATGCTGTCGCAGGCGGAGCAAGCGCCTGCGGCTGAATCCATGATTTACCTGCGGGTTGAAAATATCGCAAATGCCCATGAGGAACTCACACGGCGCGGTGTCGAGTTCATCAACGCGCCACACATGATTCACAAGCATGCCGACGGAACCGAAGAATGGATGGCATTCTTCAAGGATCCCGAGGGCAGGCCGCTTGCGATCATGTCGCAAGTCAAACCGTAGCCGGCCGCATCAGCGCGAGAACACGGCTCCGTGCGGCGAGCCCACCCCGCTCCAGCCATGCGGCCAGTCCCGCGCAGCGAAGCTGAATCCGGCTTTGCCGCCTTCGTCACAAAATGCCTCGTCGACTGTGAGCGCACCCGTTGAGGGATCCAGTTTCAGCAGATAGAGGCGATCCTCGGGTGTATAGCCGGAAGTTGCGACGAGGCGTCGTGTCTGTGGATCCCAGGCCGTCCAATGCGGATGATAGACATCGCTGAGCGAGAGCCGCGAGACTTTGGTCGGCTTCGATGCGCGCGCGATGTCGAGCACGATGAATCCGTGAATCGCCGGCACGCTCTGAATCAGATAATGTCCGACGATCGTCGGAACCCCGCACCAGTTTCCGGGAAACGTATAGACCAGGCGAGACCGTGGCTTGTCGCCGGCAATGCCCGTAATGCGCTCGATGCCGCATCCGAGTGTTTGAACGAAGATCGATCCATCGGGCCCGAGACGCGGCTCTCCAGGGCTTATTTGGGCGTAGCGGTTCTCACCGACATCAAAATTCGCGGTCTTTAGCAGCTTCAGATCGGACAGGCGCCAGACTTGGTAGGTCACGCCGCTGAAGAGTCCTCGTCGTGCATCGACGAGTTGGTCGACACGATGCGGTCGAGCGCTGGAACGACGACGAGGCTGTACGGCATCAACAAAGCGTTCGAAAACGCCGGATCCGCGTTGCTCGCAGAGCGGACTACGTTGCCCTTGTCATCGATCTCGACGAGCCCGCCGGTCTTTCCCATCTGCGCTTCGCTGCTCGCGTGGTGCACATGCTGAAACGTCGCAAGCACGTTGCCATCGGGTAGCCGCATATAGGAATGCGGATGCATGTACCCCGCCATGTCGGTAAACGAGGTCACGATCTTGGGGTGCAATGCATGGCGCACATCGAAGATGAAGGTCCGGCCGGCATCATGGTCATTGGCAAACAACATCCCGCCGGCCGGCATCGAGTATTCCGTGTGATGCACGCGCACCGTCCGTTGATCCGTCGTCAGGGACGTCACGAGACGGCCGTAAGATTCCGAGCTGGGGTCCGCATCGATGACCGCCAGGAAATCATTGCCGGTATGGGCCCTATCGCCTGCCCAAACGAAAAGATAGTGATTCGAGAGCGCGGCCGCAGCGGCGCCGTAAAGACACAGTACGAACACGAGTAACAAGCGGGGCATGGGGATCTCTCGTTGTTGACGGCCATCGATTGTTCGAGGGCGGTATAGTAGCTTGAATGACATCCGCTACGGACCCTGCGATCAAGCATGCCGTTGTCGGCGGTCTGCGGCTCGAGTACCGCGACCTGCCCGCCTGCGGCGCGCGACGATCGACGTTGCTGCTGCTCCACGAAGGGCTCGGCTGTGTCGCGATGTGGCGCGAATTCCCGGACAAACTTGCCGCGGCGACCGGGCACCGCGTCGTCGTCTGGTCGCGCGCAGGATACGGCGGGTCGCAATCGAGCCCCCGCGAGCGCACGCCGGATTACTTGCGCCGCGAGGCCGAGGAGGAACTGCCCGCGTTTCTCGCGGCATTGGGAATCGAGCGGCCCATCCTCATCGGTCACAGCGACGGCGGTAGCATTGCGTTACTTTACGCCGCAGCATATCCGGCACTGCCGCTCGGAATAGCCGTCATGGCCCCGCACGAATTTGTCGAGGACGTCACGCTGCAGGGGATCCGGGCTGCGCGAATCGCCTGGCAGACGACGGATTTGCCGCAAAAACTGGCGCGCTACCACCATGAGCGCGCCGCGCGCGTCTTCGACGAATGGAATGACACCTGGCTGTCACCGGACTTTCGCGACTGGAACATCGAGGCGCGTTTGCCGTTGATCCGCTGTCCCGTGTTGGCGATGCAGGGCGAGGACGACGAATATGCCACGATGCGACAGATCGAGGTCATCGCCGAACGCGTGCCGGGCGCACAATTGTTGAGGCTCGCAAAGTGCGGCCACTCGATGGCGCGCGATCAGGCATCGGCGGTACTGGCGGCACTCACGGCATTCGTGCACGGACTATAATGCAGCCCTTCCAGAGCTCAAATCCCGTGGACCCAAACCCCCAATTCCCGCTGCGCAAACGCGTAACCGATCTCACCGAACGATTTCAGTTGCGCTTCGCCCAGCAAGCCGCGGTGCTTCTCGACGGATTTGCGGGCATCTGCGTGCAACAATCCGCGTCCGGGCTCGTGCTCATGGCGGTTGCCGAGCGCGACCTCGACGCCGCGATCACGATGATCCAGATCGCTTTTCCGGCGCTGCGATGCGGCCCCGTCGAAGTTCTACTGCTCGACGACGGCACGATGGAACCCTATGTTCGAGTGCGCGTGACGACGCCCGAGGAGCACTATCGCGACGTGGTTGGCCAACTCCGCGATCGACACGCATCGATCGAGAGCGCGGATAATATGGACCGCAGAAGCAAGACCGTGACGGCGATTGCGCCGCTCTCGCAATTGCTTGGGCTTGACGCCGTGTTGGCGTCTGCCACCAAGAATCGCGCGACCGCCGACTACGCGTTTGTCGACTACCGGCCCATGAGCCGCGAACCCGGACCGCCAAGAAACCCAGCGGCAAAGGCCTGATCCGAAAGGCGCAGCGATGCCAGATCCGGCCCCTCACGACCCATCGATTCAGATCAGGCGCGCCCAGGTGTCCGACGTCGCCGCCATTGCCCCGCTCGTAGCCGCCTATTGGGACTATGAGCGCATCGCGGGCTTCGAGCGGGCGCGTGTGGAGGCGCACTTGTCGACGCTGCTCTCTGGGCCTGAGCGCGGCGGGTGCTGGGTCGCGGAGCACGACGCGGCGCTCGCCGGCTATTTGATCGCCGTTTACGTGTTCAGCCTCGAGCACGGCGGTCTGATGGCGGAGATCGACGAATTCTATTTGCGTCCGCATGCTCGGCACTTCGGCGCCGGCTCAGCGCTGCTCGCCGAATCCGAGCGCGAGATGGCCGCTGCAGGGATCAGCCGCGTGCAGCTTCAGGTAGGCGTGAGGAATGATCAGGCCCGCGGCTTTTACGAACGACGCGGATACCGGCGGCGATCGGCCTACGATTTGTACGACAAGCCTCTGTCGGACAAGTAAAGACATCGGCTGGCCGTCTGCGACCCCCTGCTCCAGCAGCGCGCCAAAATCCGCCCCTTGGGCGCGCGGTCCGAGTTCTCGCCGGTCGCCGCCCCAGACTCAAGATCTTGTCAGCCGAGCCGATAGGCTAGGACTCCAGACCAACTCGTAGGATCGGCATATGGCGGCCATCAATTCAGCATTCGGTGGCTTCGGTTGGCGAGCGAACTCGGGGCGCCTGCGCGAGCTCGAGTCGCTCTATGCGGCAATCAATAAGTCGCAGGCCGTCATCGAAATGGACATGCACGGCACGGTGCTCACCGCGAACGATAACTATCTGAAGATGTTCGGGTTCACGCTCGCTGAAATCCTCGGGCAGCCGTACACCTTGTTCGTCGCTCCGGCCGACCGAGAGGGGTCCGAATATCGGGACCTTTGGCAGCACATGCACGCGGGACAGCACGAACAAGGGCGCTTCCGGCGCATGGGCAAGAACGGCCGCGAGGTTTGGGTGCGCGCGAGCTTCAATCCGCTCATCGGCCAGGACGGTAAAGCCTGGAAGGTGGTCAAGTTCGCGAGTGAAATCACACCGATCATCCTCGAAGCGCGGGCGCTGGATAGTGCAGTGCATGAATCTCAGGACGTGATCCAGGCGGCACTGAGCGGCGCGGGCGATCGGCGCATCAGCATGACCGGCAAGACCGGCAACCTCGAGCTGCTGACGCGCAGCATCAACCAGCTGATCGAAAGTGTTTCGACGACGGTCGCGGAAACGATGCAGGTCGTGCAACGCGCGGTCGCCGGCGATCTGACTTCGCGCGTGAAAGTCGACGACAAATCGGGCCATTTCGCCGCGCTCGCCGTATCGGTCAATTCGATGATTCAGTCCATGATGGAAGTCGTTACGAGTTTGACCACGACCTCGCAAGAGGTACAGATCGGCGCGGAGGAGATCTCCCGCGGCAATCTAGAATTGAGCCGGCGTACCGAGGAGCAAGCCTCCAGCCTCGAGGAAACGGCCTCCTCGATGGAACAGATGACTTCAACCGTCAAGAACAACGCCGACAACGCGTCGCACGCGAGCAAACTCGCCGAGGCGGCGCGCGAGCAGGCCGAGCGCGGCGGCCGTGTCGTCGGATCGGCAGTGGCGGCGATGAGCGAAATCAACGCGTCGAGCAAGAAGATTGCCGATATCATCGGCGTGATCGATGAGATCGCATTTCAGACCAATTTGTTGGCGCTGAATGCGGCGGTCGAGGCCGCCCGGGCCGGCGAACAGGGGCGCGGCTTTGCGGTTGTCGCATCCGAAGTGCGCAACCTCGCATCGAGGAGCACTGCGGCAGCCAAAGAGATCAAGGCCTTGATCAACGACTCCGTGGGCAAGGTGGACGAAGGCACGAGGCTCGTGGATGAGTCCGGAAAAGTGCTCGACGAGATTGTGACGCGGGTGAAGAAGGTCACCGATGTCATGGCGGAGATCGCCAACTCGAGCCGCGAGCAGGCCTCGGGGATCGAGCAGGTGAACAAAGCCGTGACCCTGATGGATACGATGACACAGCAGAATGCGGCGCTCGTCGAAGAGGATACCGCGGCAGCAAGGGCACTGAGCGCTCAGGCCGTCGGACTGACCCAGCTGATTGCGCACTATCGGCGATCCGACTCGGCTTCGTCGAATCCTCTCAAGGATTCCGGCGCAAAAAGCGCCCGCGAATTGCCGGTCGGCGCCCGCCGGGCACACGGCTGACCCTATCGCGGCGATCGGCGGCCGTCATCAAACAGCCGGTTGCTGTCCGCCCCCCAACCAATCCAGGCGCCGATTCAATCAGGTAAGATTCCCGCTCTCTCAGGGCTGGGATCAACGTGAAACACATCGTCATCGCATTGTCGGTCTTGTTCGCAGGTTCGCAAGCACTCGCGCAAACCGTGAATGCCCCGGCAATCAACGCCGGGGATAGCTGGACATATCGCGTGACCGTCGAGAAAGGCACGTCTGGCTGGAACCAGTCGCGAGACGAAGTGACGGTGTCGCGCGTGACCGCCTCTTCGATCTACTACACCTCCAAACCCAGCGGCTCTACGCAGCCTCCAAAGGATTTATTTTCGGGGCTCGATTGGAGCCGCCTACGGGACGTCAACGGTAAGGAAACCGTCGTCAACAAGCCTCTGGAATTTCCATTGACTGCCGGCAGGTCGTGGGAGATCGACTATATCGAGCAACACCCCAACAAGGTCCATAAGTCGGAACAATGGAACACCAAGTACATCGTGCTGGGCTTCGAAACGATCGAGGTTCCGGCAGGTACGTTCAACGCCATCAAGGTCGAATCCGAAGGTCATTGGACTGCGGAACTGGAGCCCATGCAGACCGTTGTCCAAGGCGCATCGTCGACTGCCGACTCCACCGCGATGGTGACCCAGACCCAAAAGCCGAGAACGGAACCGGCCGCCGGAAGGACCTATAAAGCATTCTGGTATGCGCCCGAAGTCAAGCGGTGGGTGAAGTCGATCGAGGAGTATTACAGTGCCGGCGGCGTGCGAAACGAACGATTCACCCAGGAGCTCGAGTCGTTCCACGTTAGCCAATAAGTTGACAGCGGCGGCGGGAATTAGCATAGTACACCACATGGTAAACTATAAGGAACATCGGCTCGACCGCACCTTCGGGGCACTGCTGGATGGGACGCGCCGGGCGATCCTGGCGCACCTCGAACGCAAGGAAAGCGCGACCGTGAGCGAACTAGCGGAGCCCTTTGCAATCAAACTTCCCGCGGTCATGAAGCACTTGGACGTGTTGCATGAGGCCGGTCTCATCACGCGCTCGAAGACGGGGCGAGTCGTCACGGTGCGGCTCAGACCGGAACCGATGAGGGAAGCGATGACGTGGTTGCGCCGCTACGAGCGCTTCTGGTCGAAGAATCTCGATCGTCTCGCCGCTTATGCAGAACGCAAAGAGGCCGAAGCGAGGAACGGGCGCCGATGACCAGCCTCACCCTGGTGCGCCGCATTCGCGCGCGGCCGTCCATAGTCTTCGAGGCACTGATCACGCCGGAGGGCATCGGCCAGTGGTGGGGACCGGACGCCGGCCCGGTGCTGCTTGCCGAAGTGGATGCGCGCATCGGGGGCCGCTTCCGGGTGCGATTCCGTATGCTCGACGGCACCGAACACGAGAGTGGCGGCGAGATTCTCGAGATCGTCGAGGCCAAACGTCTGGTCATGAGTTGGCAATGGACCAGCGGCGGTGAATCGGAGGAGAACGGCGAGGTGTCGCGCATCGAAATCGACCTCAAGCGCATCGATTCCGGGACCGAGCTGAGCTTCACGCATGCTCGCCTGCGAACGGAGGCTTCGCGGGCGAGCCACGAACGGGGCTGGGCCGGTGCGCTCGACAAGCTCGTGCGCCGCTTCGAGACGGAGCATAGCGCTTAGATCCATTTCAATTTTCATCGAGGAGCAAAGCCCATAATCACGATCTCCGCGTTCAAATGGGTTCCGCACTTTGCCCGCGGGCAAGTGCGTGACTTGCGAGCACGTTGGGCGCTCGAGGAAGCCGGGCTCCCGTATCGGACGCGCCTGCTCGAGCAAGGGGATCAGGACAAGCCGGAGTACCGTGCGCTGCAACCCTTCGGGCAAGTGCCGATCCTGGAAGAGGACGGTCTCGTGCTGTTCGAGTCCGGCGCCATCGTCATGCACATCGGCGAACGCAGCGAAGTGCTGATGCCGAAGGATGCCGGTGCGCGCGCGCGTGCGGTGCAGTGGCTGATCGCCGCGCTCAACTCGATCGAGCCGTTCGTGATGAACGTCGCTGCGATCGACTTGTTTTATGCGCAGGAGGAATGGGCGAAGCTGCGCCGACCCGGAGCTGTTGAATTCGTGCAGAGGCGCCTATCGGCGCTCTCCAAGTCGCTCGATGACAAGCCCTATCTTGATGGCGACCGATTTACGGCCGGTGATCTCATGATGACGACGGTGCTGCGCATCCTCGAGCATACCGACGTCGTCTCGAGCGACCGGCGTCTGGCAGCCTACGTCGAGCGTTGCACCTCAAGGCCCGCTTTCAAACGTGCGCTCGACGCCCAGATTGGAGACTTCAAGAAAGCTGCGTGACCGGCCGCCGTCACGGACAGACACCTCGCGCCGATCAGGCCCGTAGACGCCTTGATCCTTGTGATGCAATGCCCGGATTCCGTATTGCCGGTGTGATCAAATCCGCCGCCTCGCAATTGGAATCATCGTCAATGAGCGATATCGACAGTGTCCTTCGATCCCCATGCGTGCGCAATTGCTGCCTGGACGACGACCTTACCTGTCTCGGCTGCTTTCGGTCCCTCGACGAGATCAAGGAATGGGGGGTTGTCGACGATGACCGACGCAGCCGGATTCTGAAGAACGCCGAGCAGCGCAAACTGGCGCGTCAGACGGCCGGCGAGATCTCGCGATAATTCAATTCACTGCGCGTTGATCGCGGGCACGGGTGGACCTGACGGCACCACGGGATTTGGAGGGTGCACCCTATCTCGGCGGCGTAGGCCCTAATTTCCAAGTTGTCGGTATCTCAACGGTCGTCGTAACCGGCGCTCCATCCACGCTTGCCGGAAGCAGGCCTCCGTGAATAAAGGTATCCAGGCAAGCTTGATCTAGCCGCGGGTAGCCTGTGGACAGCGTAAGACTCACGTCACGAACCGCGCCATCGGCGGTAACTGTTAATTTAACCTTGCAGGTGCCTTCTTCGTGAAGACGCCGCGACATCGCCGGATAATTTTCTCCGATGCGCAGAGGGTGCCCGGGATCTGCACGAACTTTCGTCGTGATAACCGAGCTCGTACTTGCGTCCTGCGCCGGCGCGATGAGCGGCATTAGCTCGAACGCGAGTGCTAACCAAAGGAAATTGAGCTCACTCATGGAAGTCGCCTGCACAGTGTCATTCAGAGCCACAATGACGCCCTCGCTAATCGGTGAATGGGATGTTCGAGCATCGGCGCCCGCTCACCGCTTGCCGCGAACGGCGGCATAGCGGCGGCGATTTCTGTATGTCGAGTGACCGAAACTGGTCAATCACGGTCTCGAGATCCTCATATACGTCACCACATCGACCGCGCCGCCGTTTGCCTTCGGCTTTCGATCGCGCCCGAGTTCCTGGCCTGTATTCTCATCAAAGACCCCTGGCTCATAGCGTTTAGCGCAAACGTGGTAGGAACTATCATCGCGGCATAGGACACGCTCCAACCACAGTAGTCCGTCATTATCGCTTCTCGCCACCACCAGATCGCCTGTCGTACCAAACAACAGCGAACCGGCCGCAGACGCAAATTGCGCCTCATGCACGATATTTGCGGGCACCAGCATTCTGAGGCGAACATTGCCGATGCCGGGAATCCCAAACGTCTGAATCGACGCCCAACCCGCCAGTCTGGCTTGAAACGTGGCTGCATCCATGGCAGGCGGCTCCCCCGGATGCCACTGCCCCGCGACCTTAAGGTACGCGGCGTAAAATCCGTCCCGGCTTTTGTCCTCGATCGTTCGCAATGGTCCCGTCGTACCGATGACCAAAATGCCTGGCTGGACGCCGGCGCTTACAGTGTCGCCGGTGGCGGGCTTGGTGGCTGTCGAAGTTGCCGCGTTTTCTTGTAATTGCTCTCTGACCTGCGCGACTTTCTTGTCGTCTGGCGCATGGTGCGCCGGTCCGATACCGTCCGCCGTTACCGAACAACCTGCCGCGACAATCGCAAGGACGACCATCGAAGAAAGCCTTTTCAACATGTGCTTTACCAAGCGCGAGGATTTGCGCGCAGGTGAATTCACTCTCTCAACCCGCGGCCGTCCGGCGTGAATGCCGGCCCTAGGGCGTCACGACCCAGAGCACGGTGGCAAGGGAATGAACTCATTACCTATGGCTTCGTCAGTAATTGAGCAAGCGAGTTCTTCGGTGCGCTCGCCGTCCGGGACACGCGCTCAGGCCTGCAACATGTGTTGGCTGCAATTAGTTGCTCACAATCCTCGAGCCTGCGGCACTCACAGCGAAAGCTGGCGTTCAAGATCGAGCGCATTCGATTGAGGCGCGCGGTCAGCAGGTCCAGCTCGTCGATCTTGCGTTTCGCCATTGCACGCCATCGCAATGAAGGTTTAGTACCAGTGGGGAAACCGTCCAAGAATGTCCGCGTCTCGCCGATCGAAAAGCCGGCGGCGCGAGCCAGAAGGATAATCCTTATCCGACCGAGTGCAGCTTGATCATATCGCCTGCGATTTGAAACACGCGCTGGCGATGGAAGCAGCCCTGCTTTCTCATAAAAGCGCAATGCAGACGCCGCCACTCCGGCTTGGCGAGCCAGCTCGCCGATCATCACGCCTTTCATCGCAAGCTCCTCGGCACGACCCAATCTCACAAAATGCTTGACTTGAAGCGCACTTTAACTCGTAGGCTTCGGCAAAGGTAGCTTGGGGCAGGACGCGGTCACTGTAAGGAGAAGCGCGTGGATTGCAAAACCGGTCGGTTTCTAATTGGTCTTCTGAGTCTATTGGTGTGCACGGTCGGACGAACGAACGACGTTTCGGCCGTCCCCGCTGTTGTCGTTGTGGCCATATCGGACCCGCGCAGACCGCAAGAACAGACGAAGCTCGACGCAGCTCGGAAGCCCGCGCTTTCGGTTGTGTTTTCCGGAGCGAAACCGGGCGATCGCATTGCCGACGTGATGTCGGGCAATGGCTATTTTACGCGCATTCTCAGCGACGTTGTGGGTCCGAGCGGCCGCGTCTACGCCTACATTCCAAGCGAACAGATTGCGCATTGTTCTCCTAGTGAAATCGCCGGCACGAAAGCAATTGCCGTAGATCAGAGCTACCGCAACGTGACATTACTCACGGGCTCACTCGCCGAATTTCGACCGCCCGAAAAGCTTGATTTGATATGGATGTCGCAAAGTTATCACGATCTACACAACTCCTTTCTCGGGCCGGCGAATGTTACGGCCCTGAACAAGACGATCTTCGAGGCGTTGAAGCCGGGCGGAGTTTTCCTGGTTATCGACCATGTGGCACAAGCCGGATCCGGGCTGCGGGATACGGAAACACTGCATCGAATCGATCCGATTCGCATGAAAAATGAGATTGAAGAAGCAGGATTCGTGCTCGAAGCGCAAAGCGATGCGCTTCGCAATGCTGACGACGATCATAAGCTGGCCATTTTCGATCCGAGCATTCGCGGCAGGACGGACCAAGTACTGTTCCGATTCCGCAAGCCCCAATAAAGCGTCAGCTGAGCGCGCTAGCGCCGACTGCCTGAAGACAATGAATCCGAGCATTTGATGCGTGTCGTTGTAAGGCCGGGCATTTCAAGTTTGCAACTTCTCATCTGCGGCGTCTGCCCGAATGTCGTTCGTGCTGACGCAACGGACTGGGCATAGGACCGCAGGTGACCCAAAGCGGAAGAGCACCTTCGACCCACCGCAGACCATCCTGAACGTCCGGTAACGGAAACTCTGCCGAGGGGGCTTTGTGCAGATCTTCTGTCAAATCAGGATCGGCGCCAGCCTTTAGATCGCACACGAACCATCCAGAATGCAAGCAGAACCAGCGGCAGAAACTGCGGCAAGAAGAAAACTGGCGGCACGTGATAGGGGCCGGGCAGCAGTCGCGCGAATCCGTTTGTAAATCCCGAACCCGCCGCCAAGGTGAGACCCAGGCACATGCGCCAAAGGTGCCGGGAAATGCGCGGCACACCGGACAGTGCACCGCCAAGAACCACCCGTGCATCGCCGATGGCTGCAATGACGAGTATTGATGTAAAGCTGTAGATGGCAACGAGCACCGGGCCTTTGAACGGGACAGCGCTCTTGAACAGCGGGGCGAAACCCACGGCCAGCTGAAAGGACAGCATTACAAAAGGGGCGCAAAGGCACAGCGCAATGGCTAGGGCGGCCTTTTCGAACGGGCCGTTCGTGCCGGCTTTTCGGCGGACTGACATCCAGCCTGTCGAAACCAGGTAAATGGCGAAAGCCCCGATGAACACGTTCGTCAGCTGATCGGGTTCCGCCACGGCCAGATAGATTGCGAGAACACTCATCACGAGCATAGAGACAACGAAGATGGTGCCGGCCCTTCGGTGCAGAGGGCCGCCCTTATGGGCGAACACCGCTACCGTCCCAGAAACGAGGCCCATCGCACCGCCGACGACATGAACTACGAAGGCGAGCACCGTGATTCCGTGAAACAGTTGACTTGGCGCCGATTGACCGGTCATGCGCCACCCTCCTGGGATCTCGGGTTCATAGCGATTGGGTCGTCAGATTTTCGATCACGGCTGGTGACACCGCAGTGGGGAGGCGTTACCCAAAGACACAGTTCGCTCGAGAATGTTTCAGTTTCTGCGCGGCTAGGCCGAATCTTCTCGGGTGCCGTCCGATCAAGTCATCTGTCTCGGATCGACCCTCAGCTGACGGAGTTGATCGGCCGCTATCGGGCGACCCAGTAAAGCCGCGCGCGGGATGCGGTATTCCTCTCGTCATTGACAGGGAATATTGTTGACCGTAAAATGGAATCATGAAGACCACAGTTAATATTCCCGATAGCGACCTTGCAGACGCTATCCGATTCACCAAGGCAAAGACGAAGCGCGAAGCAATCGTCACGGCCATCCAGGAATTCAACCGCCGTAAGCGCATGGCCGAACTCACCAAGCACGCGGGAACCTGCAAGGATCTGGTGAGCGTCGAGGA
>JBEKSM010000020.1:0-95026 GCA_049517075.1 Steroidobacteraceae bacterium
TTGATTAAGAGTCAACTGCTCTACCAGCTGAGCTAACGGCCCAATAAACCTTCCAAAAAAACATCCCAAACACCTCGCCCAGCGAGGTGGGGTGGACGACGGGACTCGAACCCGCGACGGCCGGAATCACAATCCGGGGCTCTACCAGCTGAGCTACGTCCACCATCGTCCGTGACTCGTTGCGAGGACTTAGGATCCGTCCCGCCACGAGGCAAAAGATCCATGAAAACAATCGCCAGATAGATATCCCCGCATCGATGCGCGCGCACCGCCCTATCAGGGCGCCCAACGCAGCTTTCTAGTATATACGAAGTCGACCGGCTACTGCATAGCCGGCCTTTGGGCGGCCGGCGTCGCTTCGCGACGCGGTCGAACCCGACTTGTCGGTCGGTCGGGGGTTCGAATGTCGGCCGTGGATCCGGGGGGACATGCAATCCTCGATTCGCAAAAAGGTGGCGCGCCCGGAGGGATTCGAACCCCCGACCGGCGGATTAGAAATCCGCTGCTCTATCCGACTGAGCTACGGGCGCCGCGACACGCAAGCGGAACTTACGTCAAAGCCGAAGGATAATAAAGAGACGCGGTACGCGCCTGTCGGCGTCGCGCCTGGCGCAAGAGCCGCGTGGAAGTCAGCGGCTCTCGATTCGCGAATCGATGGTCGGGGCAGAGGGATTCGAACCCCCGACCCTCTGCTCCCAAAGCAGATGCGCTACCAGACTGCGCCATGCCCCGTGACCTGCCGTCACCTGAAGGACGGGGGCGCCATCCTAATCACTTCTCCAGGGACAAGCAAATGCACTCGCGGCGCGCCGTGCTGGGCGTGCGGGATCAGGCGCGCCGCCATTGAGTCGTGCCGTCCGGCTTGTCGTCGATCAGCACGCCGGCCGCCGTCAGCATCTTGCGAATACGATCCGCCTCGGGAAAATTCTTGGCCGCGCGCGCGTCGCGGCGGGCACTGATCAGGCCGGCGATCTCCTCGTCGGTCAACGTCGCGGCCCCGGTTCCGCGCTTGAAGAAAGCATCGGGGTCCTGCTGCAACAGCCCCAGCGTCCTTCCCATCGCGCGCAAGGTCGCGGCCGCAATGCCTTGCGCCCCCTTCTCCTGCGCTGCCTTGGCGCTGTTCAATTCGCGCGCCACGCCTTGCATGACCGCCAGCGCCTCGGGCGTGTTGAAGTCGTCATCCATGGCCGCGCGGAACGCATCGATCGCGGCCTTTCGCGGCTCGCCATCACCTCCGTCCTTGAGCGCCCGATAGAATCCGAGCAGCGTCTCGTCGGCTTGGGCGAGCTGTGCTTCGGAGTAATTGATCGGTCCGCGGTAGTGGCTGCTCAATAAGAACAGGCGCAGGACTTCGGGGTCGCGCAGCGTCTTGAGCACGTCGCGCACGGTGAAGAAATTGTCGAGCGACTTCGACATCTTCTCGTCATTGATGCGTACGAAGCCGTTGTGCATCCAGAAATGCACGAACGGCGTGCCGCACGCGGCGCAGGACTGCGCAATTTCATTTTCGTGATGTGGAAATTTCAAGTCCATGCCGCCGCCATGCAAATCGAAATAATCGCCGAGCAGGCTCGTCGACATCGCGGAGCACTCGATATGCCAGCCCGGACGCCCCTCGCCCCAGGGCGACGGCCACGACGGTTCACCGGGCTTCGCCATCTTCCAGAGCACGAAGTCGAGCGGATCCTGCTTGGCGTCGTCGACCTGAACGCGCGCGCCCGCTCGTAAATCGTCGATTTTCTTGCCCGATAGGCGCCCGTAGTCGGGGAAGCGGCGCACGGAATACAGAATGTCGCCGTTAGATGCGGCATACGCATAGCCTTTGTCGATCAAGGTCTGCGTCATCGCGATGATCGCGCCGATGTAGTCGGTCGCACGCGGCTCGAGATCGGGCGGTTCTAACCTGAGCGCCGTGCAATCCGCGTGCATCGCTGCGGTGAACCGACGCGCAAGATCGGACCAGCTCTCGCCATTCTTGGCCGCCCGCTCGATGATCTTGTCGTCGATATCCGTGATATTGCGCACATAGGTCACGCGGTAGCCGCTGCTGCGCAAATAGCGCTGCACGAGGTCGAATACCGTGAGCATGCGCGCATGGCCCAGATGGATGTAGTCGTAGACTGTGATGCCGCAGACGTACATGCGGACTTCGCCGGATACCAGCGGTGTGAACTCCTGCTTGGCGCCGGTCAGGGAATTATGGATTTTGAGCATGCGATTCGAAGCGCCGGCGTGCGGTCGTCGGAGGGATCAGCCTATACAAGGGGGCGAGTTCGGGACCATGCAGCTGGCCGGTCAACGCGACGCGCAACGGCATGAACAGGTCCGCGCCCTTGCGGCCCGTGCGTTCCTTGAGCAATTTGGTCAATTGTTTCAAATCCGTGCCTGCCTCGTCGTTAGCCGCAGCGGCGGCTGCGAAAAATTCCGGTCCTGCGGTCTCGATGACGCGCCGCTCGCTCTCGCCGAGCGGTGGCAGCTCGCCGCGAACGGCTGCAATCCACGGAGCCGCGTCGGCGGGCACCACAACGTTGTGGCGAACTAGCTCGATCAAGTCGGGGTTGTCGCCCAATCCCAACCAGGCACCGATTTCACCGGAGGACATGCGCGTCAAGGTCTCCTTTTGCCAATGGGTCAGCTGTGACTCGTCAAAGCGCGCCGCGGCACGGCCGAGGTGCTCGGGCCGGAAATGCGCGGGCATATCGGCAACGGCCAGCCAGCCATCGACATCGCTCGCGTGCCCCAGATGAAACAGCTGGTTGAGAATCGAGGCGCTCAGGAAGCCGCGCGCTCGGAACTCATTGACGCTCGTGCTGCCGTGACGCTTGGAGAGCGGTGCGCCGTCCGCACCGACGAGCAGACCCACGTGGCCGTAGCCCGGCCGCCGCATTCCCAGTGCATCGAGCACGAGCAGTTGCCGCGGCGTATTCGTCAAATGATCGTCGCCGCGCAGCACCTCGGTCACGCCCATCACGGAATCATCGACCGCGTTACAGAAGAAAAACGACGACGATCCATCCTCGCGGCGCACGATGAAATCGCCGATGTCGTCCGACAAAAAACGCTGCGGCCCGTGCACTGAATCGACGAATTCAATCACCGTGCCCGTGGGCACGGCGAAGCGCAGCGTGGGCCGCAAGCCGCGCGCTTCGCGCGCGGTGCGTTCGGCGCGGCTCAGGTTGCGGCAGGTGCCGGCGTAGCGCGGCGGCTTGCCCGCCATGCGCTGCAATTTGCGCGAAAGCTCCAAATCTTCGGCGGAGCAGTAGCAGGGATAGGAACGGCCCTCGGCCTCGAGCCGCTCGAACAGGCCTCGGTAGAATTCGCCGCGCTCGGATTGGGCATAGGGCGCATGCGGTCCGCCGATGTCCGGGCCCTCGTCCCAGTCCAGGCCCAGCCACCGCAACTCGGCGAGCAGCGCATCCCGGAACCGCAGCTCGCTGCGCTCGACGTCGGTGTCCTCGATCCGCAGGATGAACCGTCCACCCGTCTTGCGGGCCCATAAATAGCTGAAAAATGCGGTGCGCGCATTGCCGAGGTGCAAGGCACCGGTGGGGCTGGGCGCAAACCGCGTGACGACTGGTGAGGACATAGGCCAAGATTGTACCCATTCGAGTAGAATCCCGGAGCATGAAGAAGCCAGTGTCGACGATTGGATGCGTATTCGCGGCCCTCGGGCTCGCCATTCTTGGGATTGGGGCGAGTTCGGCCGCCGAGTCTGCCGCGGCGAAGACGGCCGCCGCAGCGACCGCAAAAGCCGCTCCTACACGGGTCCAAGTCGTCACGTCCTTGGGAAAGTTCACGATCGAACTCAACGAGGAGCGTGCGCCGCTGACCGTGGCCAATTTCCTCAAATATGTCGACCAGGGGCAATACGCGGGCACGATTTTTCATCGCGCAATTCCGAATTTCGTGATCCAGGGCGGCGGCTACGATACCGACCTCAAGCTCAAGCCTGCGGCGATCAAGACCTTCAACGAGTCCGGCAACGGCTTGACGAATCAGCGCGGCACGGTCGGAATGGCGCGCGGCCCGGAGCCGCACAGCGGCGACTGCCAGTTCTACATCAACGTCAACGACAACAGCGCGCTCGACCCCAGCCAGGCGCGCTGGGGTTATGCGGTATTCGGCAAGGTCGTCGATGGCATGGACGTCGCGGACCACATCTCCACCCAGGCAACGGGCGCCAAGGGCCCTTTCAAGGATGACTCTCCGCTCGAATTGGTGGTCATCGAAAAAATCGAGCGGGTCCCTACCCCGTAATCCGTTGGCGACGCTGTTTATCTCGGATCTGCACATCGACGCGAGTCGGCCGGCGATCACGTCGCAATTCATCGAATTCTTGCAAAGCGATGCGCGCCGGGCGGACGCGCTGTACATCCTCGGCGACCTGTTCGAATCCTGGATCGGCGATGACGATCCTGATTCCGCGCAGGTGACCGCGATCGAGGGGATCCGCGATCTCACTGCCGGCGGCGTACCGTGCTTCGTGATGCGCGGCAACCGCGATTTCCTGCTCGGCGAGCGCTTTGCGGCCGCCTCAGGCGCGATCTTGTTGCCTGATCCGCTGCTGTTGACGCTCTACGGCCAGTCGGTGCTGGTCATGCACGGCGATGCGTTGTGTACCGACGACCGCTCCTATCAGCAGTTGCGCGCGACCGTGCGCGATGCCGACTGGCAAAGGCGTTTCTCGGCGCTCGGGGTGCCGCAACGGCGCGCGCTGGCTGCCGCCGCGCGCGACGGCAGCCGCGCCCACACGGCCGCCGTCGGCTATTCGATCACCGACGTCAATCCAGGCAGCGTCGCGGATATTGTGCGCAATGCGGAAACCGGGATATTGCTGCATGGGCATACGCACCGCCCGGCCGTGCATTCGTTTCAGGTCGATGAGCGCCACTGTACGCGGATCGTGCTCGGCGACTGGTACAGCCAGGGTAGCGTGCTGCGCTGGGACGAGCGCGGCTATGAATTGCTGACGCTGGCGAGGCCGGGCGGCCCGGAGTGAAAGCGGAACTCCCCGTCGGCGCTCGTGATGAGTTCCGCCTCGAGTTGCGCGAACGCATCGATGCGCGCCTCGATGTCGAGGCCGCTGCGCGCGGCTGCGCGGCGCGCAAGGTCGACGTACACCTTGTAGTGGCGCGCCTCTGCGGCGTGCAGACCCGCGAATAGCGCATCCAGCGGCGCGCCGATCGTCGCGCCGAGCGCCGCGAATCGCTCGCAAGAACGCGCCTCGATGAATGCGCCGCAAATCATCAGATCGATTTCCCGCTGCGGTTCGGATTGCGCAACGAGCCGCCTCAAGCGCGCCGCGTAGCGCCCGGGTGCGAGCCGCCTTGGCTCGATGCGCAATGATCTGACGAGTTTCGCGACTTGTTCGTAGTGGCGCAGCTCTTCGCGCGCTAAACGCGACATCTTTTCGGTGAGTTCGAGATCCTCGGCGTAGGCGAACATCAACGCGAGAGCGGTCGAGGCGGCCTTTTTCTCGCAATTCGCGTGATCGATCAGCAGCAAATCGCGCGACTCGGCGGCTAGTTCGATCCAGGCACGCGGAGTTGGCACGCGCAGCAGCGCGTGCTCGAAGCGCGAGCTCGAGCCGCTCACGCCGGATGGTCCGTGAACATGATCGCGTAGAGCAGTTCGCGCGCGGACTGGAAGCGGTCGTCCGGCGATTTCGCGAGCAGCCGATTCACGATGTCGGCGTAGGCTGCGAATTCCGCGGCGATGATCGGCAGCGCCGCTTTGCGGTGCTTATAAATCACTTCCATCGCCGAGCTGCCTTTGTACGGCTTTTGGCCCGTCAACATTTCATAGAAGATCACGCCGAGACTGTACAGGTCGCTGCGCGCATCGATCTGTTCCGCATGTCCCTGTTCGGGACTCATGTAATAGGGCGTTCCGAAGATTTCGCGCGCGCCCGTCAATTCGACTTCAAACATGTTCGCCTTCGCCAAGCCGAAATCGATGAGACAGACGGAACCGTCGTCGCGCAGCATGATGTTGGCGGGCTTCAGGTCGCGGTGCAAAACGCCGACCGAATGAATCGCATCGAGTGCGCTGGCGATCTGGCGCAAATAATCGAGCGCGGCCGTGGTCGTCAGCGGCTTTTTCATGCGCTGACGCAAATCTCCGCCCGGAAAATGCTCCATCGCGATGTAGGCGTGATCATCGCCGACGCCGAGATCGTAGATGCGCACGATGTTCTTGTGCTTCAGCCCGGCGACGATCTCGTATTCCTGCAAGAAGCGGTCGAAACTCACGAGCCGCTCTGATACGTCGGGCACTTGTTGAAATACCTTGAGCACGACCACGGTGCCGGCGCGCTCGCTCTCCGCCAGATAAATCGTGCACATGCCGCCCGAGCCGACCTGCTTGATGCAACGATGTCCGCGAATCACGATATCGCCGAACCGGTAGCGCTTTTCGAAATCCGGCCGTGCCCGGATCATCGCGAGCGACTGGCGGTGTTCGGCGGATGCGTCGCGCAAGGTCGCGAGCAGGGAATTGCGGTCGATTTTGCGTCCGTAGATGCGGTAGAGGCCCGGCTTCGCCTCAGGTTTCGGATCCGGGGCATCCTGCAGCTCGATCAGAACCACCGGTGCAAATTCGGGTTTCGCGAGCAATTCGGCGGTCAGTCGCTCGGCCGCATCGACCGGCGGCGGCGAGACGATCACGACCGCATCGAACCCGGTCGCCGCGAAATCGGCCTCGAGCGGAGCATCCTCGCCGAGCCTGTGTTCGACGACGACGGCGTCGGGCCATTCGATTTCCACGTGTTTGCGGACCAGCAGCCGGTAATCGGCGTGCGCAGCCATCACCAACAGACGCACCGTCACGGCACGGCCACGCGCCATTGCCGCCTACAGGATTCGAACCGTCTTCAGACCGCGGCCATCGAGGCCGCGTCGCTGCTGTTTGGCCGCATCCGAGCGTTCGCCCTGCAGCCGCGCGAGATACTCCGGGGTGACGTCGCCGGTGACGTACTCGCCCGAGAAGCACGAGGTGTCGAAATCCTTGATCTTCGCGTTGTCGTGCCGCACCGCGTGCTCGAGATCGTGCAGATCCTGATAGATCAGCCAGTCGGCCCCAATGATCGCGCGCACCTCGTCGTCGCTGTGACCCGCCGCGACGAGTTCGGAAGTGTCGGGCATGTCGATGCCGTAGACGTTGGGATAGCGCACCGGCGGAGCGGCCGAGGCGAAGTAGACTTTCTTGGCGCCCGCCTCGCGCGCCATATCGATGATTTGCGCCGACGTCGTACCGCGCACGATCGAATCGTCGACGAGCAGCACCGTCTTGCCGCGAAACTCGAGGTCGATTGCGTTGAGTTTGCTGCGAACCGATTTGGCGCGCTGCTCCTGACCCGGCATGATGAACGTGCGGCCGATATAGCGGTTCTTGATGAATCCCTCGCGATATTTGACGCCGAGCAATTGCGCGACTTGCACCGCGCTGGTGCGGCTCGTGTCCGGAATCGGAATCACCACGTCGATATCGTGATCCGGGCGTTCCCGCTTGATTTTCTCGGCGAGGTGTTCGCCCATGCGCAACCGTGCCTTGTAGACCGAAATGTTGTCGATGATCGAATCGGGACGCGCGAAATAGACGTATTCGAAGATGCAGGGCGTGTGGCGCGCGCCGGCCACGCATTGTTGGGCGTAGAAGCGGCCCTGCTCATCGACGAACACGGCCTCACCGGGCGCGACATCGCGAACCATTTCGAAGCCCAGCATGTCGAGTGCAACGCTCTCGGACGCCATCATCCACTCGGTGCCCTTCTTGGTCTCGCGCTTGCCGATCACGAGCGGACGAATTCCATTCGGGTCGCGAAAGCCCAGCACCCCGTGTCCGATCACCATGACGACAACCGCATAGCCGCCGCGGCAGCGGCGGTAGACGGCGTTCGCGGCCGCGAATATGTCGGCGGGGGTCACGCGCGGCGTGCCGACGCGCTGCAATTCGGATGCGAACACGTTGAGCAGCACTTCGGAATCCGAGGTCGTGTTCAAGTGGCGCCGGTCTTCGCGTATCAGTACTTCGGTCAATTCGCGTGCGTTGGTCAAATTGCCGTTGTGAGCGAGACACAGTCCATACGGCGAATTGACGTAGAAAGGCTGTGCATCGTGGGCGCTGTCGCAACCGGCGGTCGGGTAGCGAACGTGGCCGATGCCGACGTTACCCTTGAGCTTGAGCATGTGCTTCTGCTGGAACACGTCACGCACCAAACCGGAGTCTTTGCGCATGAACAGCTCGCCCTCATCGGAGGTCATGATGCCTGCGGCATCCTGGCCTCGATGCTGCAGCACGGTCAGCGAGTCGTAGATACGCTGATTGACCGCAGTGACACCGACCATTCCGACAATTCCGCACATGTAAGGACCTCCGGTCTATTTAACCTTGACTCCGGTCAGACGCTCGAGCTTCGCCCAAGGTTCGCCTTTCTCACCGACCATAGCCCGCAGCCAGTCTCCGACCGTCTCACCGTACGGAATCATCTTGGACCGATGCCACCAAGATTCATGATTCAAATGCAGCAGTTCGCCGCAAATGACCAAGATGCCCAGCAAGACGACACCACGCAGCATTCCAAACAGCATGCCGACCAAGCGGTCCATAACGCCCAGGCCTGCGCTTCGCAACAAGGTGGCGAGCAGCAAACCGACGATATAGCCCGCGAACAAAACGACGATGAGCACGACGAGTCGGCCGATCCACGGACGAACCGCTGGGTTCGACAAATAACCACCGAGATATGGTTCGACCGATGGCCCGAAAATCCACGCCGCCCAGAGGCCGAGGATCCAAAAAACGAGAGCAGCGATTTCACGGATGAAACCGCGCATCAAACCGACGATTGTGGAGGTTAACAGCACCAATCCGATAATGAGGTCGGCCCCACTCAAGCTTCTACCCATACCATGCACCACATTGGGCATTCTACCGCAGACCACAAGTGCTTGGCGTGAAACGCTCGGCAAATGCGTCAATTCTGGGCCGGGGAAACCACCGTGGCCGCATGGCCGTGTGCCTTGAGCTTGGCGATGGATCGCTCGGCCGCGTCACGATCGGCGAGAGGCCCGACGCGCACCCGGTACCGCGTGGCATCGCCGGCGCCGCTCGAGGAGACATAAACCCTATAACCCTCGCCCTTGAGTGCGTGGACCAATTTGTCGGCATTCGCCTTGCCGGCAAAGCTGCCCAACTGCACGGCCCATGCGCCGCCCGCCGCCTCGCGCGAGGGCCCTGCAGGCGCAGCCACGATCGGCGCCGGCGGCGCGGCATGCGCGGGCGGCTCCGATGACGGCGTCGGCGCAGCCCGCGGCGCCGATTCGAGCGGCGTTGCCGGCGCGCTCTCGAGCGCGGGCGCCGCCGCGGAAGGCAGTTCGGTCGGTGCGCCCGCGGCTGCAGCCATTGGGGTCGGCTCGGCTGTCGTTGCGTGGTGGGTCAAATCCACGGTCACCGTGTGCACCGTCGCGGTCGTTGGCGGCGACGGCGGCGCTGTGGGCCGCTTCGGCCCCGACAACAGCTCCGGGACGATCAATACGACGAGCGCCAACAGCATCGTTGCGCCAAGCAAGCGTTCTTTAACGCGGCGTTCCATGCACTAGGGTCCTCGCGCTTCGAGCCAATCGAGCGCAGGCCCGACGGTATGAAACGATCCAAACACGACGATGCGGTCCTCGGGACGCGCCGCTGCGAGCGCCGCCTCGCAGGCCGCGGGAATGCTGTCGAAGGTCGCCGCCGGCGCGCCGATGCGGCCCGCGACGCGCGCCGCGAGCGAATCGCCGCTCGAGCCGCGCTCACCATCGGTCGAAACGAAAAACCAAGTGTCGATACTGTCCAAGATTTCAGCGACCACGCCGTCGGCATCCTTGTCGGCAAGAATCCCGCAGATCGCGAACGTCCGGCCGTGATGCGCAAGCATGCGCAGGTTCTGCGCGAGCACGCGCGCGGCATCCGGATTGTGCGCCACATCGAGGATCCAGGTCGGTCGTCCCGCGGTGTCGCCCGCGATCAGCTGGAAGCGCCCGACCAAGCGCACGGCGCGCAGACCCGCAACTACGGCGGCCGGCGAGACCGGCACGCGCGCATCGAGCTCTTCGAGTGCGGCGATCGCGGTTGCGGCATTGTCGAATTGTTTTTCGCCGCGCAATGCGGGCGGCGGCAGGCCCGGCAAATCCCATCGCGGGCCGCGATAATGCCAGGTGCAGGCATCACGCGTGTAATCGAACTCCTCGCCCAAGCGCTTGAGCCGCGCGCCGAGCGCGGTCGCGGTGGCGCCGAGCACCGCAGGCGGATCGCGGCTGCCGAGCACGGCGGCGCGGCCGCTGCGAAAAATCCCGGCTTTTTCGCGGCCGATCGCCTCGAGACTGTTGCCGAGGTATTCCGTGTGGTCGAAGCCGATACTGACCACGACCGCAACGTCCGCATCGACGACATTGACGGCATCGAGACGGCCGCCCATGCCGACCTCGAGCACCCAAAGATCCGCGCCGGCTTGCTCGAGGATCAGGAGCGCGGCCAAGGTGTTGTACTCGAAGAACGTCAGTCCGATCTCGCCGCGAGCCGACTCGATGCGTTCGAAAGCCGCGATCAGTTGCGCATCCTCGACATTGCGATCGCCAATGCGGATTCGCTCGCGATAATCGCGCAGGTGCGGAGAGGTGAAGGTGCCGACTTTGCGTCCCGCCGCAGATCCGATCGACGCGCAGGTCGCCACCACTGAGCCCTTGCCGTTGGTTCCGGCGACCGTGATCACCGGCACAGGCGGACGCCGCCATTTCATGCGCACCAGCACCTCGGTGAGGCGCCCCAAACTCAAATCAATCGCGCGCGGATGCACCCGGGCTTGGTACGCAAGCCATTCTTCCAGAGTCGACGGGACAAGGCTGCCCAAGCTTCAAGCAGCTGCGGGTTCTTTGCCGCTCAGCAGCCGCAGCATGCTTCCGATGCGGTCGCGCAGTTCGCGCCGATCGACGATCATGTCGAGCGCGCCGTGTTCGAGCAGAAACTCGCTGCGCTGGAAACCTTCGGGCAGGGTCTCCCGCACGGTCTGTTGAATGACCCGCGGCCCCGCAAAGCCGATCAATGCCTTGGGCTCGCCGATATTGATGTCGCCGAGCATAGCGAGACTCGCCGACACGCCCCCGGTCGTCGGGTCGGTCATCACCGATATGAACGGCAGCCGCGCCTCCGACAGGCGCTTTAGCGCGGCGCTGGTCTTGGCCATCTGCAGCAGCGAGTACAGCGCCTCCTGCATGCGCGCGCCGCCGCTCGCGGAAAAGCACACCAACGGCATGCGGTGCTCGAGGCTGTGCTCGACGGCACGCGCGAATTTCTCGCCGACCACGGAACCCATCGAGCCGCCGAGGAAGCGAAATTCGAATGCGCAGGCGACGATGTCGAGCCCCGCCAATTTGCCGGCCATCACGACCAGCGCATCGCGCTCGTTGGTCTGTTTCTTGGCCTGAACGAGTCGGTCCTTGTAACGCTTGGAGTCCTTGAACTTGAGCGGGTCCTCCGGCTCGACCTTGACTGCGAGCTCCTCGGTCGAGCCCATATCGAGAAATTTGAGCAGCCGCTCGCGCGCGTTGATGCGCATGTGGTGGCTGCATTTCGGACAGACATGCAGATTCCGCTCGATTTCGGCGCGGTAGAGTACCGCATCGCATGCCGGGCATTTGGTCCACAAACCTTCCGGCACCGAGCGCGTGCGGCGCTCGGTCTTGATACGTGAGGGGACGATGCGTTCGAACCAGGACATGGCGCCTATTAAACCAGATCAGGCCGGCGGCCGCAGTAAAAGCCCGTGTGCGGGAGCTGCGATACGGTGCTCGGCGTGATAGTCGACCTTCCATAGATACAGGCCGCAAGACGGCGCGGTCGCACCCCCCGCATGCCGGTCCGCCCCGTCGAGAATCGCCGCGATTGCGCCGCGCGGATCGACTTCGAGTTGCACGTCGAGTAGGGTGCCGACGATGTTGCGCACCATGTGATGCAGGTAAGCATTGGCACTGATTTCGAGCCACACGTAATCGCCGTCGCGGCGAACCTCGATCGCGTCGATGCGCCGCACCGGCGTCTTGGACTGACACTCCTTGGATCGAAACGCCGAAAAATCGTGCTCACCCAGCAGCACCAGCGCCGCGATTTGCATGGCCGCGACGTCGATCGGGCGATGGATCCACGCGGCGCGCCGGCGCTGCAAGGCGGAACGCGCGCTGCAATTCAGGATGCAATAACGATAGGTGCGCCGTATGGCCGAATGGCGCGCATGGAATCCCGCTCCAACCTCGCCCGCCCACTGCAGCGCGATGTCCGGTGGAAGCTTGGTGTTGGCGCCGAGCACCCAGGCGCGCGCACTGCGCTCGGCAATCGTATCGAAGTGGATGACCTGCCCGAGCGCGTGCACGCCGCTGTCGGTACGGCCCGCGCAAATCGCCTCGACTGGATGGCCGGCGACGAAGCCAATCGCCTGCTGGACACGCTCCTGGATCGAACTGGAGTGCGATTGGGCTTGCCACCCCGCATAGGCTGTGCCGTCGTATTCGACGACGGCGGCGATGCGCCGCGCGGCCGGCGCCACGTCAGCCGGGCAGGGATTGAATCAGCCGCTGCGCTTCCTGTTTCTGGCTCGCCGAACCTTCCTGAACGACCTCGTCGAGAATGTTGCGAGCGCCCTCGGGATCACCCATGTCCATGTAGGCGCGTGCGAGATCGAGTTTCGTGCCGACTTCGCTCATCGTCACGGGCTCGAACTCGGGCGCGGCGGGGGCCGCCGTGGTCGTCGTCGACTGCAGCTTTCCCGAACCATTCTGGGTGCGTACGCCCGGGGTCAAGGCATCGGATCCGTTGAGCGCCTCACCCACATCGAGATCGACGCGGCGACTGCGCTGGCTCCCTTCGAACACCTCGGTCGAGAACACGTCCTCCGCGGCACGCGGCTGCTCGAGCGTGTCACCGCCGCCAAGAGCGGTCGCGAGACGGTCGAGATCGAGATCCACGCTGTCGGCATTGATGCCGCGCAGTTTCGAGGTGGAATCGAGATCGCTGTGAGCGGCGTCGAATTTATCGGTGTATTCCGGCGTCTTGAACCGCGAAGTCGCCGCGGCATCCAAATCGCGCGGCATCTGAACCGTGGGTGCGGATTCCGGTCCGATCACCGCGGTCTTGATTTCTTCGTGGCTGGACTCGAGTTCGGAGATGAACGAGGCCTCGAGTTCACGCTCGAGTTCGGTCAGGTCACGGTCGCGCGAGCGGTTTTCCGCTTCCGCCATCATGCGCCGCGAACGCTCATCGAGACCGGCGACCATCGTCGGCGCATCGTCCGGATGATCGGTCGCCTCCAGCTGCCGCACCTTGGCCGAGTCGGCGCCCGCCTCATCGAGTCCCTCGAGGTCGAGACCGAGATCATCGATCGACACCTCGGCCGTCTGGTCGGTGCCGACGCCGCCGAGTTTGTTCGAGATGCGATCGCGGATCGACGCGGATTTGACCGCGGGTGATTCGCGCGTCGGCGAATCGGGAAATTCCATGACTTCGGATTCGACGGTCGGCTCATCGCGCGGCGGCATCTCGCGTGTCGTCGTCACGTCGGCGCCGCGTTCAGGCGCGTCGAGCATGAAGTCGAGGCCCGCTCCGCTCTGCAGATGCGGCGATTCGCCGGTCGCTTCGGTGTCTCCGGTCTCTTTGGCGATCGAATGATCCAGGCTGCTGCGCTCGCCTTCCGGGTCTCCGAACAAATCGATGTCGATGCGGTTTTCGCCGCCTTCGAGATTCAGATCGACGAGCGTTCCGGCGCCGCGGCCGCTGCCGGTGACCTTCGAGAACAGCGGTTCGTCGGGGCAAATCTGCTTGCCCATGATGACGATCTTGTCCCACTCGCCGGCCGGCGCGCGATCGCGCGACGCCTCGAGCACTTTGGCCGTCTGCAGGAACGCATCCTTGTTGCCCCAAACAAAATAGATTTCGAGCAACTTCAGCCGCAAATCACGCCGATCGGGCTCGCGATCGAGCGCGATGCGCACCAAATCGGCGGCCTGGTCATAGAGACCATAGGCCATGTGAAAATCGGCCTCGGCGAGCGGATCACCCTGATCGAGATTCACCGCGCTCTCGCTCGAGAGCGTGTCGTCCGAGGCCTTTACCGGCTCGGGGCTCGGTTCGTGCGCAAAATCCGGTGCCGGATGCTCGCCGGATTCCTCGACGAGGAACGAATCGTCGCCCTTGCGAATGCCCAAGATCTTTGCGGTGGTATCGTTGCCCGCGACGTCGGTCGCGGCCATCGCACCGAAATCGCCGATCTGGCTCTTCTGGCGCTTGCGGAATCGCGTAAATATGACGCCCGCGACCAGAACCACGAGCACCGCGACCGGGATCATCCAGTTGTCGCTGATCCAATCGAGCCAGGAACCCGAACTGACCGGGACCGGCGGCTTCGCGACGGTCGGCTTCTTCGGCGTGGGTATCGCAGCGGTCGGCGGTGTCGTCGCCTCGGCGCTCGGCGGCGTCGCGGTCGTCGGTGCAACGGCCGTCGGAGGCGTCGCTGCGACCGGCGGCGGGGCCACCGGCTGCGCGACTGCGGGCGGCGGCGTTTCCGCGGCCTTGTGCTGCAAGGCAGCCAATTCGGCGTTGTGGATCGCGATCAGGCGCTGCTGCGCGGCCTGCGACTCACGATCCTTGAGCGCCTGAGCCTCCAAGCTCGAGGCCGAACTCGGGGCCGGTGTCGGGCTCGCCGCCGGCTTCACGGCAGGCGCCTCGGACGCGGTCGAGTTGCCCGTACCCAGCGTTCCGGCGGTCGACTTCGGAGTGACCAGGCGCAAATGGCTGCCGTCGGCGAGCGCGCCCACGCGGCTGCGCCAGGCACTCATCTGTTTGTTGACTTCGCTGATCGCTTCTTGCTGGTTCAGCGCGGCGATCTCGTCGGCGCCGGGCACACGCAGGATCGCGCCCCGCCGCAGCACATTGATGTTGCCATCGAAGGCGCGCGGATTGTCGCGAAACAGCGCGATCATCGTCATGTCGATTTCGCTGCGACTCTTCGCATTGAGGCTGCGCGCGATCTTGGAGAGCGTATCGCCGGCATTGACGCGATAATTACCGGAGGCCGCGATTCGCTCGGGCAACGGGCGCGCTTCGGTAGACTCCGGTGCGGGCGCCGGCAGCGTCTCGGCAGAATTCGGCTCGGGCGGCGTACTCGGCGCGGCGCTTGCCTTTTCGGCTGGCGCTTTGCTGCGTGATTTCGTGGGCGCGGGCGTCGGAGCGGCCGTCATAGCCGGGGCCGTCGTCGCAGCGGCGACCGGCGCCGAGCTCGTCGCGGTCTCGCCGGGACTGTAAACCGGCGGATCGAGCAGTAAGGTGTATTCGCGCATCAAGCGGCCGCGTGACCAATTGACTTCGACGAGGAAGGTCACGAACGGCTCGGGTATCGCTTCGGTCGATGTGACCAACAGGACATCGCGCTTGTCCTTGCTTTTGCCGACCTTGAACACCAAGGACGAGAGGAACGGCGGCCGATCGATGCCGTAGCGGGTAAATGCGTCGCGTCCGGCCAAAGAGGCCCGGAGCGCCGTCAATTCCTCAGGCGTCGCCGCAATTAGATCGATCTCGGCGCGCATCGGTTCGTTCAACGCCGAATTCAAATGGATCTCACCGAGGCCTAGCGCCCAACCCAGCGAGGGGCTGAGAACGCATGCCATCAGTAGGAGTCGAGGCACCTTCGCGGACATTTGTACTCCAAGAATACGGGCAAGAAAGCACTTTAAGTTCATTGTGTTAGGGGCGCCTTGCAATCACCATCTCGCTTGCCAGTCAGATTGCCGTTTAATGTTAAATCGTCGTTTAACTATAGCTCACAAGCTTCTATTTACCAAAATCTGGGCTACCGAAAATGCGTTATACGCCGCACATTTCCTAACATTGTCCGCCACGACCCAAAAATTTAGAGATCGGTCACGGGTCAGATCCCTGCGCAAGCGCCCCACGTACACCCGATCGGGCGCCAAAGCCTCGGTCGCCGGTGTCGGGAATTGCTGCGCCGAACCCGCCTCGATCAGGCCCAGTCCGCTACTGCGTTGCAGCAATTCAGCGGCTCCGTTCACAGTGAGCTCGCGCTCGAAACTCACATGCACGGCGAAGCTATGGCCGAAAAATACCGGTACGCGCACCGCCGTCGCATTGATCGCGAGATGCGGCAACCCCAGAACCCGTCGGGTTTCCTCGAGCAGACGCCTCTCTTCCAGGGATACTCCATCGGCATCGATCGCGTCGACTTGAGGAATCACGTTGAACGCGATCTGCTTGCCGAAGCTATATTTCTTGGTCTTGCGACCACCCAACAAGTCGACGGTTTCCGCGGCGAGCCCCTCCATCGCGGCGCGGCCGCTGCCCGAGACTGCCTGATAGGTCGCCACTTCGACGCGCTCGAGCCCGGCCAGCGCATGCAAGGGTGCGAGCACGGTCGCGAGCGCGACACTCGCGCTGCCCGGCAACGCGATCAGGCCTTTCTTTGCGGGTCCGGTCAGCGTCGCGCCGTTGACGTCCGCGACGATCAGCGGCACCTCCGCGCGATGGCGATGCGCGCTCGAGGCGTCGATGACCCATGCATGAGCGGCTGCCGTCTCGGCGTAGCGCTGCGAGACGGCCGTCCGCGCGCAAAAAAATGCGAGGTCGACGCTCGAAAAATCGAACGCAGCCACATCACCGATCTTGATCTCCCCGTCCTCATCGCGCGCCGGCCGGCCGAGGTCGCGCGTATCGTCGAGCGCGTGCAGTGCGCCGTGCTGGAATTTGCGTAGGCGCAGCTCTTCGAGCAATGCCTCGCCGATCAAACTCGACGCGCCGACTACCGCGATGCGCGGACCCGCACCGGAGTTCTTCATGGGGCCGCCGTGATGACCGGCGTCGGCGATACGACATCGGCGCACTGGGCGCGATGCCGCAGGTAATGGTCCATCAACACGATTGCGAGCATCGCTTCCGCGATCGGCGTCGCGCGAATGCCGACACAAGGGTCATGGCGGCCGGTCGTCGCGATCGTGGTCGATGCGCCGGTCACATCGATCGTCTCGCCGGGCAGCGTGATGCTCGATGTGGGCTTGAGCGCAATGCTCACGATGATTTCCTGGCCGGATGAAATCCCGCCGAGCACACCGCCCGCATGGTTCGTCTTGAATCCGCGCGGCGTCAACTCGTCGCGGTGCTCGGAGCCGCGCTGTTCCACGGCCTTGAAGCCGGCGCCGATCTCGACTCCCTTGACCGCATTGATGCCCATCATCGCACTCGCGAGGTCCGCATCGAGCCGATCGAATACCGGCTCGCCCCAGCCCGGTGGCACACCCGACGCCGTGACCGTGACGCGCGCGCCGATCGAGTCGCCCTCCTCGCGGATGCGCCAGATGAACGCCTCGAGTTCGGGGAGGCGCGATGGATCGGGGCAGAAAAACGGATTCTCGTAGGCGCTGTCCGGGTCGAGCGGCGAGAGCACGATCGGCCCCATTTGCGCAAGATAGCCATGAATGCGCACGCCGACCGTTTCGCGCAAGTATTTGCGTGCGATCGCGCCCGCGGCGACGCGCATCACGGTCTCGCGAGCCGAGGAGCGGCCGCCGCCGCGATAGTCCCTGAATCCGTATTTCTGCTGATAGGTGTAATCGGCATGGCCCGGTCGAAATCGATCTTTGATCTTCTCGTAGTCGCGCGAGCGCTGATCTTCGTTTTCGACCAGCAGGCCGATCGGCGTGCCGGTCGTCTTGCCCTCGAATACACCCGACAATATGCGCACCTGGTCCGGCTCGCGCCGCTGGCTCGTGAATTGCGAGGTACCGGAGCGGCGCCGCTCGAGGTCGGACTGGATGTCCGCTTCACAAAGCGCCATGCCCGGAGGACATCCATCCACGATGCAACCAAGCGCGGGCCCGTGACTCTCGCCGAAGCTGGTCACACAGAAAATCCTGCCGAAGGTATTGCCTGCCACTGTCGCTAGCTCTCCAGATCCTCTGCCCTCAAAACAAAAATGCCGCCGCCGCCCATCGCAATCTCGGGCCAAATGAAACGCGTGGTTGGATAGGCCCGCAGCAGCGCATTGTCGGAATTGCCGACCTCGACGACCAAAATCCCGCGAGCCTTCAGATGCGCACGCGCACCGCCGAGAATTGCTCGGACGGAATCCAATCCGTCGACGCCGGAGGCGAGGCCCTGCTGCGGCTCACACCGATATTCACGCGGCAAAGTCCGCATCTCAACGCTGCCGACGTAGGGCGGATTGCTCACGATGATATCGTAACGGCGGCCCGGAACCTCGGCGAAATGATCCGACCGAATGACTTCGACGCGCGATTTGAGGCGCAGCCGCCGCACGTTGCGGCGGCATACCTGGAGCGCCGCGGCCGAAATATCGAGCGCATCCACGCGCGCGCGCGGAAACGCCTTGGCGCAGGCGAGTGCGATCGCACCCGAGCCCGTTCCGATATCGAGGATGCGACGCACCCGCGACGCCGCAATCCAGGGCGCAAAGCGCTGTTGTATGAGCTCGGCGATCGGCGAGCGCGGCACGAGCACGCGTTCATCGACGTATAGCTCGAGGCCCGCGAAGAACGCGCGCTTGGTCAGGTAAGGCAACGGCACGCGCAACGCGATGCGCCGCCGCAGCAGCTCGTCGATGCGCGCACGGCACCGCGCTGTCAGAGTTCTGCCGTAGGGGCTCGCGCCCAGCTCGTGCGCGAGGCCGGCCGCGAAGAACACGAGTTCTGCGGCCTCGTCGCGCGCATTGTCGGTGCCGTGCCCGAAATATGCGCGCGCGCGCGTGAGCCGTGCGGCGCAGCGCTCGATGGCGGCACCAACCGTTTCCGGACCGTTATGGGATAATCGTGGCATGGCAATTCGATCGAAATGGCTACTCGCTGTGGTCCTCTGTCTTAGCTTTACTGCCGCGGCCGCGCTCATTTGGCGCCATCAGCTGCAGGCCGACCCGGTGCTGGCAACCGGGACCTTCGTCGAGCCGCGCAGCCGGCTCGCGGATTTTAGCCTGATCGACCATCACGGGCGGCCCTTTACCGGCGCGAATCTGTTGGGCCATTGGTCGATGGTTTACTTCGGCTATACCAATTGCCCGGATCTTTGCCCCGCGACTTTGACGATCCTCGCCGCCATGGAAAAAAAGCTGCGCGCTGCCGGCTCGCCGGTTCGTCCGCAGGTGATCTTCGTGACCGCCGATCCCGGCCGAGATACGCCGGCACAGCTCGCGGGCTACGTGCCCTACTTCGATCCCGAGTTCATCGGCCTCACGGCCCAATCCCAAGCAACGATCGAGTCGTTCGCAAGCCAGTTGGGCATCGAGGTGGATCTGGTGCACCAAGCCGACGGCAGCTACACGGTCGAACATTCGGCCGCGATTCTCGTGATCGACCCCAACGGACGGCTCGCCGCGGTGCTCACGGGCCCGTTCAACGCGTCGGCCCTGCAGGCTGATTTTCGCAGCATCGCCGGCGCGCACTCGTGATGCGGGTCATCGGCGCGCGCCTATTCGTCTGGCTGCAGTACATATTACCGCAACACGCGCTCTCGCGGTTGGTCCTCGCCGCGACCCGAGCACGCACGCAATGGTTCAAGAACGCGCTGACACGCGGCTTTTTGAGGCTTTATGCGGTCGATATGGCGGACGCTGAGCAGCCGGATCCGTATAGGTACACGAGCTTCAACGCGTTCTTCACGCGCGCACTCGCGCCGCAAGCAAGGCCCATCGCCGCGGATGCGGCCGCGGTTGCCTCGCCGGTCGACGGCACGGTCAGCGAATGCGGCGCAATCGACCAGGACCGCCTGCTGCAAGCCAAGGGCCGCGACTATCGACTCCGAGACCTGCTCGCGGGCCAAGACTGGGCCGATCGATTCGAGCGAGGCAGCTTCGCGACGATTTATCTCGCGCCGTTCAACTACCACCGGATCCACATGCCGTTGGCCGGCAGCCTCATCGATACCATTTACGTACCTGGCCGGCTGTTCAGCGTCAACGCGACGACCGCGCGCCACGTCCCGCGGCTGTTCGCGCGCAATGAGCGCGTGCTCGCGCGGTTCGAGGGGGCGGCGGGACAATTCGTCGTGGTGCTCGTCGGCGCGCTCAACGTGGGCAGCATGGCGACCGTCTGGGCCGGCGACATCACGCCCGCGAAGCGGCGCGAGGTAACCCGCCTGGCGCCGACCGACCTTAAGCTCGCGAAGGGCGCCGAACTCGGGCGTTTCAACATGGGATCGACCGTGATCTTGCTGTTCGAGCATGATCGGGTCGCCTGGGATCTGCTGCTGCGCTGCGGATCGGTACTGCGCCTCGGCCAATCGATCGGCAGAATCCTCGCGTGAGCAGGTGGCGTCCCACTGCGGGCATCGGCGCGCTGCGCACGCGAGCCGCGATGCTCGCGCGAGCGCGTGGGTTTTTCGCCGAGCGCGGCGTGCTGGAGGTGGAGACACCGATCTTGAGCGGCGCGGGCGTCACCGATCCGCAGATCGAATCACTCACGACCGCGGTCGCGGGCGGCGAAGGGCCGATGTACCTCGGACCGTCGCCGGAACATGCGATGAAGCGCTTGCTGGCCGCGGGCAGCGGCGATATCTTCCAGATCTGCAAGGCATTTCGTGACGGCGAGCGCGGCCGCTGGCACAACCCGGAATTCACCATGATCGAATGGTATCGGCTGAATTTCGACGATGCCGCGCTGATCAGCGAGGTCGAGCAATTCATCGGCCACGTGATGCCGCCGGAGCGCAAACCTGCGCCGGCCGAACGGCTCAGCTACGCCGCCGCGCTCGAGCGTCATGCGGGAGTCGACGCGCACCGCGCCGATCAACGCGAACTCGCCGCGGCCGCCGCGCGCCACGGCGTCGCCTGTGATGCCGCGCTCGATCGCGACGCGCAGCTCGATCTACTGATGGGACTCGTGGTTGGCCCGAAATTGGGGCGCGGACGCCCGAGCTTCATCTGCGACTACCCCGCCTCGCAGGCCGCTCTTGCCCGCCTCAAACCCGGCGAGCCGCCGGTTGCGGCGCGCTTCGAGCTGTACCTCGAGGGCATCGAACTCGCGAACGGCTTTCACGAACTACAGGTCGCGGGTGAGCAAAGGGTGCGTTTCATCGGTGATTTGGCGACGCGCCGATCGCGCGGACAGGCGGAGCCGCGCATCGACGAGCGCCTGCTCGCGGCCCTCGAGCATGGCCTGCCCGACTGCGCGGGCGTTGCGCTCGGTTTCGACCGGCTGGCCGCGATCGCGATCGGGGCCGAGGCCTTGCGCGAGGCGATGGCGTTCAGCATCGACGAAGCGTGACGCGATTGCGCCGCGCTTGGGGCGCCTCGTGCCTCAGTTCTTGCCGCGCGACAAATACTCGCCCGTGCGTGTGTCGATCCGCAGCATCTCGCCTTCGTTGACGAACAGCGGTACGCGCACCATCGCGCCGGTCTCGAGTTTGGCCGGTTTGGAGCCGCCGGTCGCGGTGTCGCCGCGTACGCCGGGGTCGGTCTCGATGACCTTGAGTTCCATATGGGCGGGCGGCGTGACCTGCAGCGGCACGCCGTTCCATAACGTGATCACACACACGACACCGTCTTTGAGCCACTGGGCGGTATCGCCGACCACCGCGCGCGAGGCCGTCAGCTGCTCGAACGTGTCCGGCACCATGAAGTGGAAGAAATCGCCGTCGCTATACAGATATTGCATATCGGTGTCGACGACGTCGGCCGCCTCGACCGTATCGCCCGACTTCCAGGTGCGTTCGATCGTACGGCCGGTCTTCAGATTGCGCACGCGCACACGGTTGAAAGCCTGGCCCTTGCCGGGTTTGACCATCTCGTTCTCGACGATCGCATACGGGTCCCCGTCGATCAAAATCTTCAATCCGGCTTTGAATTCGTTCGTACTGTAGTTCGACATGACTGGCCTCGGATGTTCACCCGCTCGTCGCGGGCACGGCAAAGGGCGCGTATCATAGCCGCCTTCCGGTCATCAAGCCACCTGAAGCCTCGGGGCCGCTTTTCACCGCAAGACGCGTGTCCCAGTATCGGCAAAACCCCGGTGCTACACTTTGCCGCCTATGTTCATACATAATCCCGGCCCGTGAGAGATCAGGGGGCGGTCCCCATGATCGTCATGGCGCGGTCGCAGGACCACGTCGAGGCGATCAATAGCACGCTCCGCAATGCGGGCCACCCGGTGCACTGCACCTGGCTGCCCGACGCACGCGACCTGTCCGACGCGCTGACCCAGCTCAATCCCGAGATGCTCGTGGTGTTCATCGACGAGCTCGAGATCGACCTCGCGTCGATCATGAAGGTCAAGGCGCAAAGTGCGCCCGAGATGCCGGCGCTGATCGTGCGCGAGAAAATCGACGAAACCGTGATGGCCGAAGCGATGCGCTTGGGCGCTCACGACGTGGTGACGCTCGCGAACCGCGGCCGCCTGCAGGCGGTTGCGGCCCGCGAATTGCGCGCCTACCGGCTGGAACGCGCGTTGAACACGACGCTGTCCTCGGCGCGCGAATATCGCGAACAGCTCGCGCATTTTCTCGACGGCTCGGCGGATGCGATCACGCATGTCCAAGAAGGCATCATCGTCGACGCAAATCGCGCCTGGCTCGAGTTATTCGGCTACTCGGGCGAGGATGCGCTGACCGGCACGCCGCTCATGGACCTGTTCGAACAGGAGACCCATCCTGCGCTCAAGGGCGCACTAGTCGCCTGCCTGCAGGGCAAGTGGACCGACCACGCGCTGAAAGTCCAGGCCTTGCTGTCCGATGGGTCGAGCCTACCGCTGGTGCTGACCCTCACGAAGGCCGATCACGAGAACGAGCCCGCGATCCGCATCTGCATACCGGCGCGCCAGGACAAAGAGCGCGGCCTCGAGACGCAATTGGCCGATGCGGTCAAGAACGATGCGTCGACCGGCTTTTTGCAGCAGCGCTATTTGCTTGCGGCCGTGCGCGCGCGGTGTGCACAGCCAATGAAGGGCGGCGTTCGCGCGATCGCCTACATCAAACCCGATCGCTTCAGCGAGATCCAGAGCGCAGCCGGCATTTTGGCGCTCGACGAATTCCTCGCGCAGCTCGCCGACCTGGTCCGCAATCAGCTCGTGCCGGGGGACATTTGCGGCCGATTCAGCGGCAACGGCTTCCTGCTGCTGCTCGAGCGCGGCAATGTGCGCGACGCCGAGGCCTGGGCCGAAAGCATCGTCAAGCGCGTCGGCGAGAACACCTTCCAGATCGACGCCAACAGCCTGGCGGCCACCGTATCGGTCGGGCTCGCCATGGTGCCCGCGTCCGACCCGGACGTCGCGGCCTCGGTGACCGATGCGGTCGATGCCCAGCGGCGTGCCCGCGATCAAGGCGGCAATCGCATCGACACGGTCCAGAGGATCGACACCGACACGCGCGTCGCCGCCTACGACAAGATCTGGGTCAAGCACATCAAGTCGGCGCTCATGGAGAATCGCTTCCGCCTCGTTCAGCAGCCGATCGCGAGTCTGCTCGGCGAAGACAAGGGAATGTTCGACGTGCTCGTGCGCATGCTCGACGAACAAGGCAACGAGGTATTACCGGCGGAATTCATCGCGGCCGCCGAGCGCAACGATCTGATGAAGAACATCGACCGCTGGGTCGTCGGCGCCTCGATGGCGTTTTGCGCCAACCGCAAATCGACCTGCATATTCCTGCGCGTATCGAAGGACACGCTGCTCGACAAGACGCTGATCTCCTGGCTCGAATCCCAGTTGCGCGCCACGCGCATCGACCCAAAACGCCTGTGTTTCCAGGTCTCCGAGGAACTCGCGACGCAGTACTCGCGCCAGACCAAGGAACTCGCGCAGGGCCTGACCAAGCGCGGCTTCCGCTTCGCGCTCGAACACTTCGGCACGGGCAACGAGCCGATCCGCCTGCTCAGCGAACTCGACGTGCAGTTCATCAAGATCGACGGCTCCTTGATGCAGGGCCTGTCGACCAGTCAGCTGCAGCAGCAGCGCGTCAAGACGCTCGTCGAAGCCGCCAAGCGCAAGAAAATCGAGACGGTCGCGGAACGCGTCGAGGACGCCAATACGATGGCCGTGCTCTGGCAGCTGGGGATCGAGTTCATCCAGGGCTACTTCGTCAACGCGCCCGAAGATGTGACCATCACGGGCGAACGCTGATCCGCTAGAGCGGCGAGACTTCGAGCCGATCGACCTGCTTGTAGGCTCGCGAAAAGCGCTGGCGTCTCTGGCCCTTCTTATCCTGAAACTGCTTGAGCTCCTCGTAGCGCAGCCGCATCGGCGCGCTGTTGCCGCTGAACACGGTCAATTGCTCGCCGGGCGCCACGACCGCCATCGCCACCAGGAACTCGTCCCGATCCGCCGATTTTCGTCCCGGGATGCCGTACAAATTCTGCCCCTTGCCGGCGCTCATCTCCTCGATCTGTGCGCAGGGCATGGCGAGCACTTCGCCGTCGTTGTTGACGAACACCGCGAACGCATCCGGGCCGGCAACCGGCTGGGCCGGCAGCACGTGCGCGTTTTCGGGCACCTTGAGCACCGACTTGCCCTTCTTGTTGCGCGCATACAGTTCGCCGAGCTTGACCTTGAACCCGTAGCCGGCGTCGCTCGCGAGTAACCACAGATCGGCGGGCTCGCCGATCAGCACCGCCGCGAAGGTCGCGCCGTCGGGCGGATCGACGCTGCCGGACAGCGGCTCGCCGTAACCGCGCGCGGCCGGCAGCTGATGGGCATCGAGGCTGTAGGCCCGCCCGGTCGAATCGATGAACACCGCTTGCTGCAGGTTGCGGCCTTTGGCGGCCGCCTGGAATTCATCGCCGCTCTTGTAGCTGAGCGCGCGCGCATCGATGTCGTGGCCCTTGGCCGCACGCACCCAGCCCAAGCGCGACAACACGACCGTGGTCGGCTCACTGGTCAGCAATTCGACCTCGGATATCGCCTGCGCGGCCTCGCGCTCGACGAGCCGCGTGCGCCGCGCATCGCCGTACTCCTCGGCATCGCTCTGCAGCTCTTCGCGCACGAGCTTCGTGAGGCGCGCCTTGCTCTTGAGCGTCTTGTCGATTTCCGCGCGCTCTTCGGCGAGTTCCTTCTGTTCGGCGCGAATCTTCATTTCTTCGAGCTTCGCGAGCCGCCGTAATTTGGTCTCGAGTATTTCCTCGGCCTGCGCATCCGAGAGCTTGAAGCGCCGCATCAAGGCCGGCTTCGGCTGGTCCTCGGTGCGAACGATGCGGATCACTTCGTCGAGATTCAGATACGCGATCAGCATGCCGTCGAGGATGTGCAGGCGGGCGTCGACCTTGGCCAAGCGATGCGCAAGCCGGCGCGTGACCGTCGACTTGCGAAACTGCAGCCACTCGAGCAGCATTTCCTTGAGGCCCATGACGCGCGGCCGGCCGTCCAAGCCGATCACGTTGAGATTGACGCGGTAATTGCGCTCGAGATCGGTCGTCGCGAACAAATGCGCCATCAACGCCGGGATATCGACGCGGTTCGATTTCGGCACGATCACTAGCCGCGTCGGATTTTCGTGGTCGGATTCGTCGCGAATGTTCTCGACCATCGGCAGCTTCTTCTGCTGCATTTGCGCCGCGATCTGCTCCTGGATCTTGGAGCCCGACACTTGAAACGGTAGCGCATCGATGACGATTTCGCCGTCCTCGATCTCGTAGGTCGCACGCGCCTTGAAGCTGCCCGACCCGGTCTCGTAGAGCTGCACGAGTTCGGCACGCGGCGAGACGATTTCCGCACCCGTGGGCAGGTCCGGGCCCTTGACGTGGCTCATGAGCTTGCGCGTCGTGAGGTCGGGATCCTCGAGCAGCGCCACGCAGGCGGCGACGACCTCGCCCAAATTGTGCGGCGGGATGTCGGTCGCCATGCCGACCGCAATGCCGGAGCCGCCGTTGAGCAGCAAATTCGGCACGCGCGCCGGCAGCATCGTCGGCTCCTCGAGCGAGCCGTCGAAATTCGGCGCCCAATCCACGGTGCCGTCGCCGAGTTCCTGGAGCAGCAGATCCGCATAGCGCGTCAGGCGCGATTCCGTATAGCGCATCGCCGCGAACGACTTCGGATCATCGGTCGATCCCCAGTTGCCCTGACCGTCGACGAGCGGGTAGCGGTAGGCAAATTCCTGGGCCATGTGCACCATGGCTTCGTAGCAGGCCGAATCGCCGTGCGGATGGAATTTGCCGATCACGTCGCCGACGGTGCGCGCGGATTTCTTGTGCTTGGCGCCGGCGGCGAGCCCCAGTTCGCTCATCGCGTAGACGATGCGCCGCTGCACGGGCTTGAGTCCGTCGCCGACGTGCGGCAGCGCGCGATCGAGGATCACGTACATCGAATAATCGAGATAGGCGCGCTCGGCGAACACCTTGAGCGGCTCGCGCTCGATACCCTCGAAATTCAGTTCTTGGTCCTTCATACGCGCGCCAGGTTGCCCTTGGTTTCGAGCCACTCGCGCCGGTCGCCGGCGCGCTTCTTGGCGAGCAGCATGTCGAGCAATTGGTCCGGGCTGTCGTGGGCATCGATCGTCATCTGTACGAGTCGGCGTGTCTGCGGCGCCATCGTCGTCTCGCGCAGCTGCAGCGGACTCATTTCTCCGAGGCCCTTGAAACGCGTGACCACCGGTTTGACGCGCGCATTTTCAGCGGCGATGCGCGCGAGCGTCTTCTCGCGCTCCGCCTCGTCGAGCGCGTAGTAGACCTGCTTGCCCGCGTCGATGCGAAACAGCGGCGGCATGCAGACGTAAATATGCCCGGCGAGCACCAGCGGCCGGTAGTGGCGCAGAAACAGCGCGCACAGCAGCGTCGCGATGTGCTGCCCGTCGCTGTCGGCGTCGGCGAGTATGCAGACCTTGTGGTAGCGCAGCCCGGTGATGTCGGCCGACGCCGGCTCGACGCCGATCGCGACGCTGATGTCGTGCACTTCCTGGGACTGCAGCACCTCACTCGCCTGCGATTCCCAGGTGTTGAGGATCTTGCCGCGCAGCGGCATGATCGCCTGCGTGACCCGATCGCGGGCCTGTTTGGCCGAGCCGCCGGCCGAGTCACCCTCGACCAGGAACAGCTCACCGCGCGCCGGATCCTGCGAGACGCAATCGGCGAGCTTGCCGGGCAAAGCGGGCCCGGCGACGATGCGTTTGCGCGCGATCTTCTGGCTGTCGCGCAGTCGCTGTTGGGCGTTGGCGATCGCGAGTTGCGCGATTTGCTCGCCCTGATCCGGGTGTTGGTTGAGCCAGAGCGCGAATGCATCCTTGATGACGCCCTGGACGATGCCCGCCGATTCGCGCGAGGACAGCTTCTCCTTGGTTTGTCCCGCGAATTGGGGTTCGCGCATTTTCATCGACAGCACGTAACTGACGCCGTCCCAGACGTCTTCGGGCGCGAGCTTCAGTCCGCGCGGCACGAGATTGCGAAACTCGCAGAATTCCCTGACGGCATCGCTGGCGCCGACCCGCAGGCCATTGACGTGGGTGCCGCCCTCGATCGTCGGGATCAGATTGACATAGCTCTCGCCGACACTCTGCTCGGATTCGCGCACCCAGGCGAACGCCCAATCGAGTGAGCCGCCGTCGATGTCGCGCTTGCCGTAAAAGGTTTCCGCGGGCAGCCAGCTGCCTTTGCCGAGCTGTTCGGCGAGGTACTCGTGCAATCCGCCGGTATAGAACCACTCGTCGTTCTCGCCGGTGATCTCGTTCTTGAGCGTGACCCGCAGCTTCGGGCACAAGACCGCCTTCGCGCGCAACACCTGCCGCAATTTCGGCGCCGCGAATTTGTCGGTATCGAAATACTGTGGATCGGGCCAGAACCGCAATGTGGTGCCGGTCTTCGACTTCGGCACCTCGCCGATCACCTCGAGCTTCGAGGCGAGCCGGCCGCCAGCGAAGCTGATGCGGTACTCCTTGCCGGCGCGGCGCACCCGGCATTCGAGCCGCTTCGACAAGGCGTTGACGACCGAAACGCCGACGCCGTGCAGGCCGCCCGCATGTTGATAGGTCTTGTCGTTGAATTTGCCGCCCGCGTGCAGGCGCGTCAGGATCAGTTCGACGCCGCTGATTTTTTCCTTGGGGTGGATATCGACGGGCATACCGCGTCCGTCGTCCTCGACCTCGAGCGAGCCGTCCTTGTAGAGCGTGACCCGGATGTTTTCACAGTAGCCGGCGAGCGCCTCGTCGACGCTGTTGTCGACCACCTCGTGTGCGAGGTGATTCGGACGCGTCGTGTCGGTGTACATGCCGGGGCGGCGCCGCACCGGATCCAAGCCGCTCAATACCTCGATATCGGACGCCGTATATGACGATGCCATCAATCACCTCTCGCGAAGGCCGCGGAGTCTACCATGCAGGCTCGAGATCGAGGTGCCGGCTGGCAGCCGCGCGGCGATTGCGCTATCGTTCGCGCACCGATGGGTATCGCCAACGCACAAAACATGACGCACGGCATTCCGCAGCTGCCGCGCCCTTACGGCATCCGGGTCCGCTTGCGGCCCGGCGATCCGTTCGCGAAATTGCTCGGCGCCGACTGGCAGAAGACCCACTGGTATTTCACCGCGTTCGAGCGCGATCGCGCGCTCGCCGACATGTCACGCAAGCACGAATACTCGAGGATCGGAGACCAGCCCGCACTGGTCTTCGAAAAAGTCGAGAAACTCGCCGAGAGCCGCGGGCTCTAGAACGTGCGCCCGAGGAACAGATAGAACGCACTGTGGCCGATCTGGTCATAACCGGTTCCTAGGTACAGAGGTCCGAGCAGCGTATCGAGGCCTAAGAACACCGAGGCGTCCTTGTGCGCCGAATTGAAACCAATGTCGCCGCGCTCGGCATAGGTGTTGCCGGCCTCGAGAGAGACGCCGAGGTACGCCGGAAAATCGAACAATCCCTCGCCGCCGCGGCCGATCTTGCGAAAATAAATGGTGCGCACGATCGCGTAGTTCGGCCCTGCCAAAGATTGCGGCGCGAGACCGGACAAGTTCAGGAAACCGCCGAGCGAGTAAAAATCCTGCAATGCGTTCGACGGGATCTTGCCGTCGACGCGCGTGCCCAGCGACGTCCAGAGCAGCACGGTATTGCGGCCCAGCGAGCGCGCCATGAGCCAATCGGCGGAAAATCGGTCGAAGCTCAAGTTCGAGCCCAAGCTCGTCCGGTCGGCGTCCCATTGCATCGAGAAACTCTGGCCGTCGCGCGGAAAATTCACGTTGTCCAAGCGGTCGTAGCTGAACTTGAAGAAGTATTCGCCGTTATTGAACTCCTGCTCGACCAGTCCCGGGTCGCCGAAGCGCAGGCTGGTCGCGCCGTTCATGCGGTGAATGCCGCTGCGTATCTCGCCCCAGTTGCCGAGTTCGCGGCCGATATCGAGATCGGCCTCGGCCTGCCGCATGCGAAAATCGGCGACTTCGACGTCGTTCAAGTAAACCGGCAAGTCGCTGCTTTCGATGCGCGCGGAGGGCGCGATGAACCAGGTGCGGTCGGCGTTGAGCGGCTGATAGAACTCCGTGATGACTTTGGGGTTGTCGCCGATCTGTACGTCGGTGAGCCATTCGGCGTCGAGGCTGTCGATTTCGGTCAAGAGGAACCGGGCCGCGGCGTTATAGCGCGTGTTGCCCTGGAAGTCGTCTTGCAGGCTCAGGCCGAAGCGCACGTAATTCGGGCCCCAGGACTTACGGCGCGCCCGCACCTCGATGCCGGTTCGTGAGTCCGCGCCCTCGCCTTCGGTGACGACGCTATAGTCGATCGTCTCGAAATCGCCGAGACCGTAGATTTCCGTGATGCGCGCGTTCAACTGGTCCAAATCGAGCGGTTTCTGCAATAGGGGCTGCATCGCCGCGAGGATCGTCTTCTCGTAGGGCTTCGACTGGTCGTCGACCCGCACGAAGCGCACCACCGGTTCGACCGAGTCGTGCGAGGCGCGGCGCGCCAGGTAGCGACCATAAGCCGCATCATCGACGCTCAAGGAGGCGAGCTTGGCTGCCTCGGCCAACGCGGCACGCTCGCCGAGCTCGATCGTCTTGGCGACCGAGGAGAATTCGGTCGCCGAGATCAGGCCGAGTTCCGGCGCAATCAGCGTATCGCCGGGCCGCAACGTCGCCTTCTGCCGGTCAGCATCCCGGCGCACGAGGATCGCGAGCATTTGGTTCGAGATCGACAACGCCGTATTCAACTCCTGGCGCGGCTGCAACGGGAACGTCACGTCGACGACGATCAGCACGTCCGCGTGCATCGCGCGCGCGACCTCCATCGGCAGATTCTCGGTGAGTCCGCCGTCGACCAACAGCCGCCCCTGGTCTTCGACCGGCGCAAACAGTCCGGGAATCGACATGCTCGCGCGCATCGCGAGCGCAAGATCGCCTCTGTCCATGACGACGACCTGGCCGGTCTCCAAGTCGGTCGCCACCGCGCGAAACGGCGTCGGCAGGTCATCGAAACTCGGCGTATCGCTGTAGGGGAGCGTCTGCGAACGCAGCATCTCTTGCAGCTTCTGCCCTTGAATCAGGCCGCGGGGCAACAGGACTTCGCCGTGCTTGAGCCCGAACGGGAGGCGTACGAGGAAATTGCGGTCATCCTGTTTGCGGCGGAACGCCAGATCCTGGCGGGGCGGCGCATCCCGGAAGGCCTCTTGCCAGTCGACCGAGCGCATGGTCGCCTCGATGCGCTCGGCGCTCATGCCGCTCGCGTAGAGTCCGCCGACGACCGCGCCCATGCTCGTGCCGGCGATGCAGTCGATCGGAATCTTGAGCTGCTCGAGGACCTTTAGCACGCCGATGTGCGCCATGCCGCGCGCTCCGCCGCCCGATAGAACCAGGCAGATGCGCGGTCGCGCGTCGGCTTCAGGGCCCGGGTCGGAGGCGCCTGCTGGAGCGGCGCGAATGCTTGCGCAACAGGCGAGCCAGCCGCACGCCAATATGAGCCCTGATAGTTGCTTCCCCATCGTGGGGAAGCATTTTAGAGCACAACGTCGATGTTGTTGGCGGTAAACGTGTTGGTGGTCCTATCGAAATAGCCGTTCGCCACGAGTTGTGTCGCGGGTAACGCCGTGGTGATCTTCGAGGACAAGTTGGTCACGAAATTCGCAAAGCTGCTGTATTCGTAGGTCGTGGTCAGCGCCGGCGTGGTCGAGGTCGCGGCGGTCGTCACGGCCATGTAGGCGAACAGCGGCGCGCACGGCTGGGTATCCGGTTTATTGTTGATGAGGACGCAGTTCGTGACCGTGTTCGGCGCCACGATTACCGGGGCGCCGAGGCTCGCGAGCGGAATGATCTCAGGCCCGATCGCGATCACGGCGCTCGCGAGCTCGGCGTTGGTCCCGTCGATCGCGATCGACGTGCTGCTCGAACTCGAAAACGGCGCGGTCGTGCCGGGGCTGGTCCAAACGACCTGCAGACTCGCGGGGACCACGGCTTCCTGGTTGGCGCCGGAGACGAGCTGATCGGGCGACGGCGCGAACTGGAGATTCGGGAATGACCGGAAATCCGGCGGCGCCGTGCCGAACGGCGCCGTGAATCCGCCGACCCAAAGCGAGGTTCCGGCGGCGAGCCCGGTCAGGTCTGCGGCACCCGCATTGCTCGTATCCACGAGATAGGCGCTCGCGATCGGATCTTGCGCCGAGCTGGTTCCGTCGCCCGCAAAATTGAACAGACTCGCAGGCAAGCCATCGATGGTTTGCAGGCCCATCGTCATCGTGCCGGCCGCACTGCTCTGCAGTTGGCCGAACAATTGCGTATTTTGAATCCGCACCTGGCCGGCCGTGGACCCCGTCGTCGGGATCACCGCATCGACCGTCCAGACGCCCACGCTCGAGATCGCAAGGCCGCCGACCGCGGTGATGTGCTGTCCGACCGCGATCGAGTTGTAGTCGAGCGTCCCCAGGGAATTGTTACCTTCGGCGGTCACGACCGTGCTGGGACCAATGATCACGGTTGCCACGGCCAACGGATTGGTCGGGCTGCTGGCACTCGAGGTGATGTACAAAAAATAGCCCACTGGCGACAGCTGCACGTCCGCACCGATACCGGCCAGTGTCGCATTCGTGAGCGTAAGCGTGTTGCCGGTACGCGCGATCACGTCGCCCTCGATATTGTTGGTGTAATTGGTTTCGAGACTGCCGCCGATCACCGAGTAGACAGAGGTGAAAATGCCAGCCGTATTGGTGGGCTGCCCCTGGGCGTTCAGCGTGCTCGGCGTGACCGCGAATCTCGTGTAGGCCTCGCTCGCGGTGACGCCCGCGGACAACTGCGAAATCGCAGGCAGTGCCTGCGACGGTCCCGTATACGCCTTTCCGTTGACCGTGAAGACCGTCGCGTTGTCGACGAAGATCGTTATCGTCCCGATGTTATTCGCCTCGTCGTAGAACGGGCGTTCATAGATCGAATAGGTCAAGGTGGTTGCATTCGAGTTCACGAGCGGCCCGCGAATCCGGATCAAACGCGTGTCCGACGCGGTGTTCGAGATCGTCAGAAACGGCGAAGCCGTCACGACCGCGGGACTCTTGGTCAGGTTGACCGTGTTCGAGGCGGCCAGATCAAAGTTCATCGCAACGCGCTGCGCATTCGTGGTCGCGTAGCTGTCGCTGATGACCAAGGGGTTGGCCGGATCGAAATTCACGGTCACCGTGGTCGTGGTCAAAGCGGTATCACCGGTCGGGATCCCAACCGTGGCAGGTGTCGGCAAGCCATTGACGAGCAGCGAAACTGTCGCGTAGGTGTAATCGATCGTGATCGCCGCCGAGACGTAGGTGTCGGCCGGGACCGTCCCGCTGCCCCACAACTCGCTGATGTTGGTGAGCTTCACGAGGTCGACCGCCTCGGGGGTCGCGATCGCGGTGTACTGGTTGCCGACCGCATCGGTCAGCAGGATCGAATCGATGGTGACGACATAGCTTGCGAATGTGATGTTATTGCCGTAGTTGCCGCTGCTGTTGGCGACCGTGACCCATCCGACGCCGTAACCGCTGTCGTAGGAGGTGGTGTGGTGGCAACCGGCGGCGAGCACGGCGCCGGCAACGACCAGCGCAAGGGCATTTCGGCGGGCAAACTTCGGCAACACGTTCAGCAATGGGTACACGACGACTTCCAATTTTTGTGATGCCCACGAAGTGAGCGGCTGGTACGACGACAGGGCGGGTAGAATAATGGCTTTCGAGGCCGTCCGCGCAGCAAAGTTCCGCCCGGGCCTCATTTACCTCGCGAAGCGGCCCGCGCGGTGGGTTCAGGCCGCGCCGGGGGCCCGGCTCGACGAGATGCCGGCGCGGCGCGAGCCGGCGCCGGGACTTGCTGCGTGATGCAATGAATGTTGCCACCGCCCAATAACACTTCGCGCGTTTCCACACCAACGACCTCGCGCGTCGGAAACAGACGCCGCAAGCTGGCGCGTGCGGCACCGTCCCAGCGCTTGTCGTAGAGCGGCATGACCACGCGTTTGTTCGCGACATAGAAATTGATATAGGACGCCGGCAGCCGATCGCCGGCGCGGCGCGCGATGCTGCCTGCCTGCGCGTCGACGCCGCCGGCCTCCTCGGCCGTCATCGTGAGCGGTCCCGGCTGATGAATCTTGTGAATTTGAAGTTTGCGGCCTCTCGCATCGCGAGCGCTGCGCAGCCGCTCGTAGGCGTCGCGCGAAATCTCGTATTGCGGATCCTTGCGATCCTCGGTCCAGGTCAGCGCGACGACACCCGGACTTGTGAAACAAGCGAGTTCGTCGATGTGGCCGTCCGTTTCATCGCGATAAACGCCTTTACCCAACCAGATGATCATGCTGACTCCGAGGTAGCGGCACAATAGCGCTTCGATGTCGGCGCGCTTCAGCTGCGGATTACGATTCGGGTTGAGCAGGCATTCTTCGGTCGTCAGGCAAGTGCCTTGGCCGTCGACATGAACGGACCCTCCCTCGAGCACGAACGGCGCAACATAGCGCTCGACCCCTTCGATCTCGAGGATCTTCGGAGCAACTTCTTGATCGCGGTCCCAGGGGAAATACAAGCCGCCCTGCAATCCGCCCCAGGCGTTGAACATCCAGTCGACGCCGCGCCGTCTACCCTTGGCATCGACGAGCATCGTCGGTCCGGTATCGCGCACCCAAGCATCATTGCTCGTGATTTCGACGACACGCACCGCCGCAGGCAAACGCGCCCGCGCATTCTGAAATTGTCGTGCCGAAACGCCGACCGTCACCGGTTCCGCGCCGGCGATCGCCGTGGCCACGGCCGTGAACACGGCCTGGGCCGGTTTTGCGCCCGCACGCCAATTATCGGTGCGCTCGGGCCAGAGCATCCAGCAACCGGCGTGCCGTTCGAATTCCGCGGGCATCCAAAAGCCGTCTTTGGCCGGCGTCGAGGTCAAGGTTCGCAATAGGGTCCTCCGAACGCGCATGCTAGCATTGGCGGCTTCTCAATAGGAGCGCCGCCCATGTCCGAGGTCAAGCCAGTGATCTTACAGGTGCCTGCCGCAGGCCGGAAAATCACGATCGTCAACGGCAAGCTGCAGGTGCCGGATCAGCCGATCATTCCGTTCATCGAGGGCGACGGCACCGGTCCCGATATCTGGCGCGCGAGCGTCAGAGTGTTCGACGCGGCGGTCGCGAAAGCCTACGGCGGCAAGCGCAAGATTCAGTGGCTGGAGATTTTCGCGGGCGAAAAGGCCAACAAGACCTACAACACCTGGCTGCCCGAAGAAACCGTGCAGGCCTGCCGCGATTACCTGATTTCGATCAAAGGACCGCTGACCACGCCGGTCGGCGGCGGCATACGCTCGCTCAATGTGGCGCTGCGCCAGATGCTCGATCTGTACGTGTGCCTGCGCCCGGTGCGCTGGTTCAAAGGCGTGCCCTCGCCCGTGCTCGCGCCGGGCAAGGTCGACATGGTGATCTTTCGCGAGAATACCGAGGACATCTACGCGGGTATCGAATTCGAGGCCGGCTCGCCCGACTGTCTGCGTTTTCTGGATTTGTTCAAACAGCACTTTCCGAAGCAATACGAGAAAATCCGCTTTCCGGGCAGCTCCGGTATCGGCATCAAGCCCGCATCGAAGGAAGGCACCGATCGGCTCGCGCGCGCGGCGCTCGAGTATGCGATCGCGTTCAAACGCAAGAGCCTCACGATCGTCCACAAGGGCAACATCATGAAGTTCACCGAGGGCGCGTTCCGCAACTGGTGCTACCAGGTCGCGGAACGCGAGTTCCCGGCACAGACCTTCACCTGGGAGCAATGGGAACGCATCAAGGCGGCCAAAGGAGAAAAGGAGGCCAACGCGGCAATGGATGAGGCGAAGCGCTCGGGCAAGGTCATCGTCAAGGACGCGATCGCCGACATCACCTTGCAGCAAGTGCTCACGCGCCCCGACGAATTCGACGTGATCGCCACCATGAATTTGAATGGCGACTACCTTTCGGATGCGCTGGCGGCCCAAGTCGGCGGCATCGGCATCGCGCCAGGCGGCAATATCAACTATCTGACCGGCCACGCAGTTTTCGAAGCCACTCACGGCACCGCGCCGAAGTACGCGAATCTCGACAAGGTCAATCCCGGCTCGATGATTCTATCGGGCGAGATGATGCTGCGTTACATGGGCTGGGTGGAGGCCGCGGACGCGATCCTCGGCGCGATGGATCGATCGATCGCACAGAAAACCGTAACCTACGACTTCGCGCGGTTGATGCCGGGCGCGACCGAGGTCAAGTGCAGTGAATTCGGCGATATTCTGATTCGCAATCTTTAAGCCGGCTCAGGCGCGGTCGTCGGCGTGGGCGTCGGCGACGCCTGTCTGAGACAGTCGAAGGCGGCGATGCGATAGGCCTCCGTCATCGTCGGAAAGTTGAACATGTGATCGACGAAGTACTCGGCGGTCGCATGCGCCGCGATCGCCAACTGACCGAGATGCACGAGCTCGGTTGCGCCCTCGCCGATCGCTTGAGCGCCGAGAACTCGCATCGACCCGCGCGCGCAGAGCAGCCGCAGAAATCCGGCCGGTTCACCGGCGATGTGGGCGCGCGCCACCTCGCTGAAATTGGCGCGACCCAAGACAAAATCGAGTTTGTCGCGCAGCGCGTCACTTTCCGAAACCCCGACCGAGGCGATCTCGGGGATCGTATAGACACCGGTCGGCAGCAAGTCGACATGCGCGGGCGGCCCCAAGTTGAATGCGGCGAGCGCGGCGCGGCGGCCCTGATCGGCGGCGGCGCAGGCGAGTGAGGGCGGTCCAATCGCGTCGCCCGCGGCGTAAACGCCCGGCACGCTGGTCTCGAAACGCTCGTTGACCGCGACGTGCCCACGCGCGTTCAAGTCCAAATGCAGCCGATCGAGTCCGATCCAGTCGAGGTTTGCGACGCGTCCGAATGCCGCGAGCACGATCTCGGCCGTGAGCAGCCGTCCGTCCTTGAGGCGCACCGCGACTTCCGAGATACCGTCGAAACTCGCCTCCGCGACCTCCGCGCCGGCGAGATAGCGGCCGCCCATCGCCTCGAGCCCCGCAACGAATCCTTTGCGCAGCGCGGCGTCGAGGAAGCCGAGCGGCTCGGCCGCCTTGTCGACGAGCGTGACCTCGCAGCCGAGAGCCGCGAATATCGATGCGTACTCGCAGGCGATGACGCCGCTGCCGAGCACGATCAGCGCCGTTGGCAGATACGCGAGGCTCAATATCGAGTCGCTGTCGAGCACGTGCTCGTGGTCGACCTGAACGCTCGGCACATGCCGCGGCCTCGAGCCGGTCGCAATCAGAATGCGCGACGCGCAAAGCTCGAGACGCGAGCCGTCGAGTCGCTGCACTTCGACGCGATTGGCGCTTTGCAGACTCGCCCGGCCGCGTACCAAGGTCACGTGATTGCGCTCCAATTGCGCGCGCAAATACTGGTCCTGGCCCGCGATCACGCGATCGACGCCGCGCAGCAGCGCGGACAACGGCGTGCCGCCGCCGAGTTCGACGCTCAGCGCCGTGGCGCTCGTGCGCATGCGCCGATAGCGCAATGCCTGCTCGCGCAAAGCCTTGCTCGGAATCGTGCCGGACAGCAGGCAGGCGCCGCCGACCTGCGACTCGCGCTCGATGACCGCGGCACGAAAGCCGGATTTCGCGGCCTGAACTGCCGCCGTCTTGCCGGCAGGCCCGGAGCCGACGCAAATGAGATCGAAGTCGCCGGGTGCGTCCATCCGAAACTACATGCCCGCGACTTGACGCACGTGATCGCGCCGCTCGAGCACGATCGCGCGCTCGTCGGGAAAAACACCGAGCTGCTCGAAAACCGCGTTGGTGAGCACGATGTCCTCGCCGAGCAGCTGCGGGTGCAAGGTGTGCTGCGCGAGCAGATGTGCAGCGTTGACGGTGCTGGCCAGATCGATCTCGCGCGATGTGCGGTAGCTGCGCCATTCGCTCGCGGCCTCCTGGATCTCCGCGGGCACGCACCAATTGCTCATCAGCAAGCGGCCGCACGGTGCTTCGAATTCAATGACCAGATTGCGAAACGTCTGCGCATCCAAGGCGGTGCGCCCATCACGCTCGAAACGCGCGAATAATTTGAGCGCGAGCGCGGCTCCCGCGCGATGCATCAATCCGGCGAGGAAGGCGGTTTCCACGTGTTTGCGGCGCAGCCGCGCGATTTCCTTGGCCCACAAGCCGCCGAGCCACGCCTCGCGCCAGAGCTCCTCGCACTCGGGCTCATGTCCCGGGGCGCTGAACACCTCACCGTGCAGCACCGTGGCGACCGTGATGTTGCGCACGGTCGCCACGCCCAACCACGAGACCGCCTGCTGCAGAGAGGCAATCGCATTGCGCGGCCGTAACGCGGCAGAATTCGCGACCCGTAGGATCTCGCCCGCGACCATCGGATCGGACTGCACGAGCCGCACGAGCTGCACCGAATCGGTCTCCTCGTGCGCGGTCAGCTCCGCCAACTTTGCGCAGATGTGCGGCATCGGCGCGATGCTTTGCGGCACACTGAGCGCGTCGCAGAGGTAGTCGCGCGCGACCTGGCTGTCGAGCGATGACAAAGATGCGGCAGGGTCGACGTGCACGGTGAATCCCTTCCTGATAAACGGTTCCGAAGCCGAATGGTCGGCAGCCGGGGCCGAATCTTGAGCGTGCCGGGGTGCTTGGCGGCGCTCGCGCGCCTTATGTCAATCGGATATGCGGATTACGGCGGCAGGTAGGTGTCCAAGTCCGCGTTGATCGACCCGGCGGCATCGAATAGTGCCGTGGCGTCGACCGCGCCGAAGCCGATATCCTGGTAGGCGGGCTCCGCGAGCAATAAATCGCGCGACAGCCGGATCGAGTCGGTCAAGGTGTAGTTCGCGAGCCGATGCGCAACGTTGACGACGTTGCAGTCGGTGCGCATCTCGCCGGCCGCAGCATAGGCCTCCCAGTGCGCCGCCGTCGCGACCACGACTGCGGGCAGACCCCAGGCAGCGACCACCTGTGTGCCGACGTGCCGATGGAACGTCTCGACGAGCCGATCGTACTCTTCACTGCTGAGCTTGACCCGAGCGCGCTGCGCGAGGTCGTGCACCGCGCCGAGCATGACCGGTTTGCCGATCGTATGCAGCAGGCCGCAAAGATAGCTCACGCCGGCATCGCGCGCGAGCATCGAACCCAAATGGCGTGCCCACAGCGCGCTCGCCAGTGCGTGGCGCCACAGCCGGCGCGCCTTCTGGTTCTGCCCGGGAATGTTCAGCATCTTTCCCTGCAAGGCCAGCGTGAAGGCGATGTTTGCGACCTCGTCGAATCCGAGCCAGGAAACGGCGTGGTGCAGCGAGACGATCGGCGAAGCCGGCCGCTTCGCCGCCGAGGCGGCGACTCGCAGCACGTACATCGTCAGCGCCTGATCGGCGTTGATGATGTCGGCGAGCTGGCCTGCGCTCGTGTGCTCGCCGCGCGCGAGCCGCATGACCCGGATCGCGACCTCGGGCAGCAACGGCAAATCGATGTCACCGCTGGCGAGCCGACGCTCGAGCAGGCCGTGAATGAAATCACAATTCTCGGATCGATCCAGGGAGTGAACATTGGTGCCGCTCATGCACCCACGTTATCGGCACGCGCAAAGTCGGCTTGAATCGAAAACATACGGCGGCGCGACTACGAGAATTCCCCTACACGCGTGTCGGCCGCGCGTGCCGGGAAATCCCGATGCGCCTCGCGCAGCGGGGCGCCGCAGCGCGATGCTTTTGGCTAGGCGGCGGGCTTGGGCAGCTTGTGCTTGCGCGCCATCCACAGGCTCACGCCCAGGATGATCAGCGTCACGGTGCCGATCGTGAGCGTCGCCAGCACGTTGATTTCCGGACTCACGCCGAGCCGCACCTTCGAGAACACCACCATCGGCAGCGTGCTGCTGCCGGGACCCGAAGTGAAGCTCGAAATCACCAGATCGTCCCAGGACAGTGTGAATGCGAGCAGCCAGCCCGAGAGGATCGCCGGGAAGATGATCGGCAGCGTGATCACGAAGAAAACCTTCAGAGGCCGCGCGCCGAGATCCATGGCCGCCTCTTCGAGCGCCGTGTCGAAGGTCGCGAGGCGCGACTGCACCACGACGGTCACGTAGGCCATCGAGAACGTCATGTGGCTCATCGTCATCGTCGTGATGCCGCGCCCGGCCGGCCAGCCGATCAGCTGCTCCATCGCGACGAACAGCAGCAGCAGCGAGAGCCCCGTGATGACCTCGGGCATCACGAGCGGCGCCGTGGCCATCGCGTTGAGCGTGAAACGCCCGCGGAATTGCGTGAATCGCGCCAGCGCAAAGCCCGCCAGCGTCCCGAGTATCACCGAGCCCGAGGCGTTGATGACCGCCACTTTGAGCGAGATCCACGCAGCATCGAGAATCTCCTCGTTGCCGAGCAGCGAGTGATACCACTTGAGCGTCGGCGAGTTTGCCGAATCCCAGACCGTCACGAGCTTGGAGGCGTTGAACGAAAACACGATCATCGACAAGATCGGTATGTAGAGGAACGCATAGCCGAAAGCGAGACAAGAGATGATGAATACGGAACGCCGTTGATTCATCGTGTCCCCGCCGATTCTCTTGCCTGGATGCTCTGGTACCACATCATGAACGGCACGAGCAGGAGCAGCAGCAGGATCGCAACCGCGCTCGCGACCGGCCACGCTCGGTTCGAGAAGAACTCGTCCCAGAGTATGCGTCCGATCATCAAGGCATTCGGACCGCCGAGCAGCGCAGGGATCACGAACTCTCCGACGGCCGGAATGAATACGAGCATCGAGCCTGCGAGGATGCCGTTGCGCGACAGCGGCAGCGTGATCTTGTAGAACGCCTGCCAGGGCTTGCAGCCGAGATCCTCGGCGGCCTCGAGCAATTGCCAATCCATCTTCTCCAGATTGGCGTACAGCGGCAGTATCAAGAACGGCAAATAGGAGTACACGATGCCGACATACATCGCGAACGGCGTGTACAGCATCGTCAGCGGTTCGTGAATGAGTCCCACGGAGATCAACACGTTGTTGATCACGCCGTTGGCCTTGAGCAGGCCGATCCAGGCATACACACGCAGCAGCAGCGAAGTCCAGAACGGCAGAATCACGAGCAGCAGCAGGAAATTGCGCGTCGTGGGTTTCGAGCGCGCGATTCCATAGGCCATCGGATAGCCGACGATCAAGCACAGCAGCGTCGAGAGGAACGCGACCTTGATCGAATTCAAGAACGCATTGATATAGAGCTTGTCGGTGAACAGGAATTCGTAGTTGTTGAAATTGAGTTTGATCGCGAGCACGTTCTTCTCGGTCCACTGTACGAGCGGCGTGTACGGCGGAATCGCGAGATCGACATCGGCAAACGAGATCTTGAGCACGATCACGAACGGAACGACGAAGAACAGCATGAGCCACAGGTATGGCAGCAGCGCAACCAAACCGCGGCCGCTGATGCCGAAGCGCTCTGCGAGAGGAACGCGCCTCATTGGCTCAACGCGTGACCACCACGGGGCTGGTCGCGTCCCAGGACAAATAGACCTGCTGGTCCCAGCTGATCGCCTCGGCATGACGCGAGGTATTCGGCTGCGTCACGCGCACGACTTTTCCCGTCGGCAGCTTCACGAGATAGATCGACAGGTCGCCGAGATAGGCAATGTCCTGCACGGCGCCGCGCACGACGTTGTCGGGGCCCTCGGGCGGCGCGGTCGACATGAAAACCTTCTCGGGGCGCACCGCCGCCCAAACGGTCGCCTCTGGCGCCGCGCTGATGCCATGGCTCACGTAAATCGTGGCGCCCAACTCGGGCGAGGCGATTCTGACGTACTCGGGCTCGTCTTCAATGAGCTTGCCCTCGAAAATATTGACCGAACCGATGAAATCCGCGACGAATTTCGAGCTCGGAAATTCGTAGATCTCCGACGGTGTTCCGGCCTGCACGATCTCGCCGTGATTCATGACACCGATGCGGCTCGCCAGCGTCATGGCTTCCTCCTGGTCATGGGTCACCACCACGAAGGTCACGCCGAGCTTGTCCTGCAGGCTGATGAGCTCGAATTGCGTGTGCTCGCGCAGTTTCTTGTCGAGCGCGCCCAAGGGCTCGTCGAGCAGCAACAGTTTCGGCCGCTTGACCAGCGAACGCGCGAGCGCGACGCGCTGGCGCTGGCCGCCCGAAAGCTGGTCCGGCTTGCGCTTGCCGAAATCGCCGAGCTTGACCAGATCGAGCATCGTTGCGACGCGCTCCTTGATCTCCGCCTTCGGAACCCGGTCCTGCTTGAGTCCGAACGCGACGTTCTGCTCGACGTTCATGTGCGGGAACAGCGCGTAGGACTGGAACATCATGTTGACGGGGCGCTCATACGGAGGCACGCCGGTCATGTCCTCGCCGTCGATGAAAATGCGTCCCGAACTCGGCGTTTCGAAGCCGCCCAACATGCGCAACAGTGTGGTCTTACCGCAGCCCGATGCACCCAGCAAGCAAAATATCTCTCCCTTGTAGATCTTGAGGCTGACGTCGTCGACCGCCTTGAAATCGCCGAACGACTTCGTGATGTGGTCGAGCTGCACGTACGCCTTGGCGTTGGGGTCCGTCCAGGGCGTCGCCTTGGCGGCGGGCAGCGCCTTGATCGCCGAGCCTTCGGGCGTCGCCATCGGCTACTGGCCCGTCTTGAATTTTTGCCAGACGCGGGTGATCGCGCGAGTTTGATCCGCCGAGTCCGCGAGTTGCACCGAGAGCCGCTGCCGCTGCTCAGGGGTCGGATAGATCGCAGCATCGGACTTGACGTCGGGCAGCACGAGCGGCTCGGCCGCCGCATTCGCATTGGCGTAGCGCTTGAAATTGGAGATATCCGCGATCACTTGCGGCGTCATGATGTAGTTGATGAATGCGTAGGCGCTGTCGGGATCCGGTGCATCCTTGGGGACCGCGAGCATGTCGAACCACAGAATCGTGCCTTCCTTCGGAATCGCGTATTTGATGTCGATGCCTTTGTTGGCCTCGTGCGCGCGGTCTCGCGCCTGCATCACATCGCCGTTGTAGCCCACCGCGATGCACAGGTCGCCGTTCGCGAGCGCCTCGATGTACTCCGAGGAGTTGATGTTGCGGATAAAGGGGCGAATCTTCGCGAGCACGGCTTCCGCCTGGACCAAATCCTTCGGATCCTGGGTATTGGGGTCCTTGCCGAGATAGTTGAACACGGCGCGCAGCATCTCGGCGGGAGAATCGAGCACGCTGATCCCGCACTTGGCCACCCTGGCGGCGACTGCAGGATCGAAGATCAGGCGCCAACTATCGAGCGGCGCGTCCGGCATCAACGCCTTGACCATCTTCTCGTTGTAGCCGATTCCGTTCGTTCCCCACAGGTAGATCACGCCGTGTGCATTGTCGGGATCATGCTGCGCGACCCGCGCCATCAGCTGCGGGTCCATGTTCTTCAGGTTGGGCAGCTTCGATTTGTCGAGCGGCAGATAGACGCCCGCCTTGATCTGCCGTTCGAAGTACGAGGCGGTCGGCAGCACGACATCGAAGCCGCTGCTGCCGGCCAGCAGTTTGGTCTCGAGCGTCTCGTTGGTGTCGTAATAGGCGACGTGGACCTTGATGCCGGTCTGCTTTTCGAATTCCGCGAGCGTATTCGGAGCGAGATAGTCGGACCAGATGTAGAGGTTGAGCACCTTGGGCTTTGCGGCCGGCGCCGGTGCGGCCGGCGCTTCGGGCCCCGACTTGTGGTCGCCGCAAGCATTCAGCAGCAGACAGGAACCCAACAGCACGAGGCCCGACCGAAAAGCGCTCAGCATCAAACCGATCCCCTATTCGTTGCACAGCGCAGATCCGTCCGGATCGCCGCGCGTTTGCTCAAGTCGTATAGTTATATCGCAGCCTGCGGCCTCTGCACAGAGCAAAACTCATTTATACGTTGAGCAGCAGGTGCTCTCGCTCCCACGAGCTGATGACCTGAGCGAACGTCTCGTATTCGGCGTCCTTGACGGCCGTGTACGCGAGCACGAAGCGATCGCCGAACAAGTCGACGAGCGGCTTGGACTCACGCAGCAAGCGCAGCGCTTCCGCGAGCGTGCGCGGCAGGGCGATCGCCAGATCATAGGCGCTGCCGGAGATCGGCTCGGACGGTTTCAGACCCTCGACCATGCCGAGGTAGCCGCAGGCGAGCGACGCGGCAATCGCCAGATACGGGTTTGCGTCGGCGCCGCCGACGCGATTCTCCACGCGCCTCGCCTCGGCTCCCGAGAGCGGCACACGCAGTCCGGCGGTGCGGTTGTCATATCCCCAATGCACGTTGATCGGCGCCGAGGAGTAGCGGCTGATCCGCCGATAGCTGTTCACGTTGGGCGCAAATAGCGACATCGCGGCCGGCAGGTATTTTTGCAAGCCCGCGATGTGGCCGAAGAACAAGGACGACGGAGAGCCGTCCGGATTGCTGAATATGTTCTTGCGTGTCTTGGCATCGATGATGCTCTGGTGCAAATGCATCGCGCTGCCGGGCTCCTTGGCCATCGGCTTCGCCATGAACGTCGCATACATTTTGTGGCGCAGAGCGGCTTCACGAGCCGTGCGCTTGAACAGGAACGCCTGGTCGGCCAGGCTCATCGGGTAGCCGTGCAGCAGATTGATCTCCATCTGCGCCGCACCGGCCTCGTGAATCAGCGTGTCGATCTCGATGTCCTGGGCCTCGCAGAACGAATACATGTCGTCGAACAAGGGATCGAATTCATTGACGGCTGCGATGCTGTAGGCCTGACGGCCGATCTCCGGCCGCCCCGAGCGCCCGATCGGCGGTTTGAGCGGGTAATCGGAGTCGATGTTGGGCTCGACCAAAAAGAATTCGAGCTCGGGCGCGACGACGGGCTCCCAGCCATGCGCCTCATAGAGATCGAGCACCCGGCGCAGCACATAGCGCGGCGCCATCGTGACCGGCCGGCCGTCGCCATAGAAGCAATCGTGAATGACCTGAGCGGTCGGCTCGGCGGCCCAGGGCACGACGCGCACCGTTTTCGGATCAGCCTTGAGCACGATGTCGATGTCGGACGGATTCATCGCGCTCTGATCGTCCGGGTAGTCTCCGGTGACCGTCTGCAGGAAAATCGCCTCGGGCAAGCGCATGCCCTCTTCTTCCGCGAACTTTTCCGCCGGCATGAGCTTGCCGCGGGCGACTCCCGCCATGTCGGGGATGATCGCCTCGACCTCCGAGATCCCGTGTTCTTTCAAGAATTGCTGAATCGTGCTGGCCATGTGTCACCTGTCGCTGACGCGCCGCCTGCAGGCCTCGCCAAATGCGGCGAACAGGGCGCGAGAAAATGGATTCTGGGAAAATCGCCACTCGGGATGCCATTGCAATCCGAGCGCGAAACTCTTTGCATGAGCGACGCTGAAGCCCTCGATCAGACCATCGGGCGCACGCGCCTCGACCTCGAGACCCGCGCCCAACTTCTGCACGCCCTGCCAATGCAAGGAATTGACTTGCAGACGCTCACTGCCTGCGATTTTTCCGAGCATTCCCCCAGGCTCCAAGAGCACTTCGTGCGCCGGACCATACTGTTCGTCCAGACTCGTGGTTTCGTCTTCGCGGTGGTCGAGTTGGCCGGGTACCTCATGCACCCGCTGCCAAAGCGTGCCGCCATAAGCAACATTCATTTCCTGGAAACCGCGGCAGATCGCGAGCACCGGCAAGCCGGCCGAGACCGCCCGCGGAATCAACGGAAGCGTCGTAGCATCCCGATTTGGGTCATGTAAGGTTCCCGGCTCACTGGCCGGGCCTCCGTAGTGATGAGGTTCGACATTCGTTTCGCTACCCGTCAACAGCAAGCCATCGCAAACGTCCACCAGGGCGCCAAGATCCAGGTCCGCCCCCATGGCCGGAAGCAGCACCGGTATCGCCGCCGCACCGAGTGCAACAGCTGCGACATATTTCTCGCCAACCACATGGAAGTAGTGCTTCCCATTCAGGCGGCGGTCGGCTGGTATTCCGATGAGCGGCTTACGAGACATGTTTAATATATTAAACGCCTAGAGCGATAACTAGGCTTTGATAACGAAGCCATTACACCACATGCGATGCGGTCCGTCCCGCCAATGGCGCGGAAATCGCCTTAGATTTAGGCATTTCCATAACTTACCCGCGATTGTTGCGGTACAACAATATTGCAACCGGAGCGAAAATACCGGTAGGCTCACAGGGCTCAAATTCTGTCAATAGCCACAACATCTTAAACACCCCATTCGCTGCGAGTTGTCAAGTGCACCTATCGGAACCCCCTGCAGCCTCCTATTACGCCGACTCCGCGAGCGCTGCCGAGCGGGGCTTGCCGCCGCCCGCGCGGGATGCGCTCAAGGGCGAATACCGCGCCGACGTCGGCGTCATCGGCGGCGGCATCGCGGGCTGTTCTGCGGCACTGCATTTGGCGAAACGGGGCCTCAAGGTCGCCTTGCTCGAGGCGCGCCACGTCGGCTACGGCGCGTCAGGTCGCAGCGGCGGCCAGACGATCTTCGGACTCGCGGCAAGCCAGCAGACGCTCATCGAGCAGGTCGGAGCGAACGATGCGCGGCGCCTGTTTGACTTGTCGGTCGAAGGCTTGAGCCTGACCGCATCGCTGATTCGCGATCACAAAATCGACTGCGACTATCGCCCGAACCACGTGCACGTGGCGATAAAGCCGCGCCATCTCGACGAACTTGCGCAATGGGCCGACGAACTGCAGAACCAGTATGGCTATCGCAGCATATCGCTGCTCGATCGCGAACAGCTGCGCGCCCACGTCGCGAGCGACCGGTATTTGGGCGGGCTGCTCGACACCCGCAGCGGTCATCTGCACCCGCTCAAGTACACGCTGGGTCTCGCCCGAGCCGCCGAAGCCCATGGCGTCAAAATATTCGAAAATACCCAGGTACTGCGCTACAGCGGCGGTCCGCAGGTTCAGGTCGAGAGCAGCGACGGCGTATTGCGCTGCAAGCAGCTGGTGTTGTGCGGCAGTGCCTATCTCGGCGCGGTGGCCCCGGTGCTCGCGAAGCGCATCCTCGGCGTCGGAACTTATATCATCGCGACGCAGCCGCTCACCGAGACCGAGGCGCAAGCGCTGCTGCCGAGCAATGCCGCGATCGCCGACATCAACTGGATCCTCGATTACTTCCGGCTCTCGGCCGACCGCCGATTGCTGTTCGGCGGCCGGGTCAGCTACAGCGGCGTGGAGCCGCGCCGTCTCGCCGAATCGATGCGCAGGCGCATGCTAGGCGTGTTCCCGAGCCTCGAGCGCCTCAGCGTAGACCGCGCCTGGGGCGGCTATCTGGACATCACGATGAGCCGAGCTCCCAACTTTGGGCGTTTGGCGGACAACGTCTTTTATCTGCAGGGCTTTTCCGGACACGGCATGGTGCTCACCGCGCTCGGCGGCAAGCTCGTGGCCGAGGCCGTCGCGGGGACCGCCGAGCGATTCGACGTGTTCGCGCGGATTCCACACCGCGACTTTCCGGGCGGTCCGATTTTCCGCCGCCCCACGCTGATGCTCGCGATGCTCTACTACCGCCTGCGCGACCTGCTCTAGCGCCTGCGCCCTTAGCGGCGCTCGATCGCGTAACAGTGGTGAATACGCGCATTGCGCTCGAAGTCCTTCGGTATCGTCTGCCGGCTGACGTCTTCGATGGCGAGCTCCGGCAGCGCGGCGGCGTCGAGCTTGAAGCGCGTGAAATTGGTCGAGAAAACCAGGCGTCCGCGCTCGCGCAGCAGCACAAACGCGCGGCGGATCATGCCGACGTGGTCGCGCTGTACGTCGAGCACGCCTTCCATGCGCTTGGAATTCGAGAAAGTCGGCGGATCGAGAAACGCCAGATCGAAGCGCGGGCCGCGCTCGGCCTGCTCGTCGAGCCACTGCAGGCAATCGGCGCGGTAAAACTCATGCCGATCGGAACTCAATCCATTCAACACGAGATTGTCGTGCGCCCAGTCGATATAGGTGTTCGACAAGTCGACGCTCGCGCTGCTTCTGGCGCCGCCCGCGGCCGCATAAACGGTCGCGCTGCCGGTGTAGCAAAACAGATTCAAGAAATCCTTGTCCTTGGCCCAGTCACGCAGCATGCGGCGCATGATCCGATGATCCAAGAACAAGCCCGTATCCAGGTAATCGCGAAAATTCACCCAGAATTTCAGGCCGCCTTCATGCACCACATAGCGCTCGTTGCTCATCGCGCGCTTTTCGTATTGCTCACTGCCCTTCTGCTGCTTGCGCATGCGGGTATGGATCTGCGCCTGCGGAACGCCGAGCACATCGGGCAAGACCGAGAGCACTTCGCGGCGCCGTTCGCGCGCGCTCTCCTGGTTGACGGTTTTTGGAGCCGCGTATTCCTGCACATAGACGTGGCGCGGCTCGCGCCCATATAGATCGATCGCAAACGCGTACTCCGGCATATCCGCGTCGTAAACCCTGAAGCAATCGATGGCTTCGCGCAGCGCCCAGGGATCGAGCTTGGTCAGATTCTTGGTCAGTCGATTCGCGAACATTTGTGCGCCCGGCCTACCCGCCCACTCCGCGCGCACGACTTGCGGCGCTTTCTGTTCGCTCGCAGCATCGAGCTCGAAGCGCAGCAGGCGGCATTCGATGGTCCCGTTGAATACGCGGTGGCTGCGCTTTGCATAGATCCCGAGGTGGCGCGCCATCGGCGGGTTGCCGGTCAAAACGGCCGCCTTCCAGCCCTTGAAGCGCTCGCGCAATAGACTCCCGAGCTGTGTGTACAGTTCGGTCAAACCCGCCTCGGCGCCGATGCGCTCGCCGTAGGGCGGATTCGCGACGACGAGACCCGTGGGCGCGGCCGGGCGCTCACCGTCGCTGAGCGCGCGTTTCTCGACGTGGACCCAGTCGGAAACTCCGGCGGACTCCGCGTTGGCGAGACTCATGCGCACGGCGTCCGCATCGATGTCCGAGCCGTAGATGCAGCGGCGCGGCGTCTGGGCGGCGCGGCACGCACGCGCTTCGGCGCATAGACGCTCCCAAAGCTCCGGGTCGTGACCGCGCCAACCGCTGAAGCCGAAATAGCTGCGGCTCAAGCCCGGCGCCGCATGCGCCGCGATCAGCGCGCCTTCCGTGAGAAACGTCCCGGACCCGCATAGAGGATCGACGAGCGCGCCGCCGGCCTCGAATATGGCCGGCCAGCCGGCCCGCAGCAGCACCGCCGCGGCGACGTTTTCCTTGAGCGGCGCGCGTCCGCCCTCGAGGCGGTATCCGCGGCGATGCAGGCTCTCGCCGGAGAAATCGATCGACAGCAGTGCCTCGCGCCCTTCGACGTGCAGATGCAGCAGCACATCGGGCCGCTCGGCCCGGATATTGGGCCGCTCGCCGGTCGATTCGCGCAGATTGTCGCAGACCGCATCTTTGAGCAGCTGCGCGCCGTAGAGCGTATGACGGATCGACTCGTTGCCGCCGCTGCAATCGCAGGCGAGCGTCGCACCGGGCGAAAAGTGCGTGCGCCAGTCGATGCGCTTGACCGCCGCAAAGATGCTCTCGGAACTCGTTGCGTCAATCGATCCCAAGCTCAACAGCACGCGCGTCGCGGTGCGCGACCACAGGCAGGCCCGGTAGCCGACTTCGAGCGTGCCCTGAAACTTCACGTCGTTGCTGCGTTCGCGAAGATCGGTCGCGCCAAATTGCGCGAGTTCCTCGGCCAACACTGAAGCCGCGCCGATCGGCGCAGTCGCAATCCAGTAACGAACGTTGTCGGTCACGCGCAGCGTATCGCAGCACGCAAGTCATGCCAGTCGAGTTTTGGATCGGCGACATGGCGTACCAGGATGCGATACACGTCCGCGTCGAAACGCAGCGGCAAATCGGCCGCGCACAATACGGCAAGGTCCTCATCGCTACGTGCGGTCCCGAGGTAAGCCCAGTCCTCGCAAACATGCAAATCGGCGCCGCCGCAGGAATCCCTCTCCCGCAGCGCAATGCGCCCCGGAAATGGCCAGGCTTTGAGCTTCAAAGACGACAGCGCGAGCTGCACACGCATGCGATGCAGCGCGAGCGGCTCTTTGCCGACGCAAGCACCGCGGCATTTACCGACTTGAAAACCGAAGCACGAACCGTCGCTCTGCTCGAGCCCCAGCACTTTGAGGCACAACTGCTGCGACCGTGCGAGTTCGGTGAGCGCTTTGAGCGCATCCTTGCGGGAGCGAAACAGTCCGAAGCATCGCGCGAGTTCGGCCGCCTCGATCGCGCCGACGTCGGTCAATTCGACGCAAACCTCGGCACCTTCGCGGGTGCGCAGCGTGTAGGTCTCCGGATTGCGCTTGAGGTGCCGATTGTGCAGAGGCTGTTGCGCCTTGATCCAAGATGCTTCGCGCAGCTGTGCGCCGAGCTCTCCCGCGGTCTCGGACCAATCGATGCGACGAACCTCGCGCGCGAGTCTCTGCTCCTTGGAATCGGTGTGCTCGGCCGCAAAATGCGCGAGCACGCGCGTACGCAAGGAAACGCTCTTGCCGATGTAGAGCAAGGCGTCTTGCTCGCCGAAAAAACGGTATACGCCGGGCCCCTCCGGCAATTCGTCGGCAAGCTCGGGCGGCAGGTGCGGCGGCAGTGCGTTCGCGCCGAGCAGCGCTTGTACGGCGGCGGCGAATCGCGGTTCGGGCAACTCCGCGCGCAGCTTGCACCACAGATCCCAGAGCACGCGCGCATCACCCAAGGCGCGATGGCGTGCGGCGCACTTCAAGTCGTGGCGCTGCATCACGGCGTCGAGATTGTGGCGCTGATGCTGAGGGTTCAAACGCCTCGAGAGCTTCACGGTGCAGAGTACCTTCGCGGCGAAATGCCGATCGAGGCGGCGGAATTCGCTGCGCAGGAACGAATAATCGAAGCGCGCGTTGTGCGCCACGAACACCGCACCCTCGAGCTTGGCGCGCACGGTCGCGGCGATTTCCGCGAATTTCGGCGCATCGGCCACCATCTCGTTGCTGATGCCCGTGAATGCCTCGATCATGCTCGGGATGCGGCACTCGGGATTCACGAGCGAACTCCATTCTTCGACGAGTTCGCCGCGCTCGACGCGAACGATGCCGACTTCGGTGATTCGGTGCCAGGCCGCGTTGCCGCCGGTCGTCTCTAGATCGACAAACACCAAGTCCTGCGGAATTGCGAAGCCTTCAGCCGCGGCCATCGAGCGACAGAATCGGGTAATAAAGATCCGGGCGCCGGTCCCGATAAACTCCCCAGGCCTGGCGATAGCGGCGCACCTCGTCGAGATCGAAGCTGGCCGTCAACACCGATTCGGTTTCGCGATCGGCTTCCGCAACTTTCTCCCCGGTCGGCGACGCGATGAACGAGGACCCATAGAACGTCATCGTATATTTCTCACCCTGCTCGGTGCCGATCCGGTTCGACGCGACGACCGGAATGATGTTGGCCGCGGCATGCCCTTGCATCGTGCGCTGCCAATGACCGCTCGAGTCCAGGTGCGGATCCAGCGGCTCGGAGCCGATCGCGGTCGGATAGAGCAGCAACTCCGCGCCCATGAGCGCCATCGAACGCGCTGCCTCCGGAAACCATTGGTCCCAACAAATCGCGACGCCGATGCGCGCGTAGCGCGAATCGAACACCTTGAAGCCCGTGTCGCCGGGCGAGAAATAGAATTTCTCGTGATAGCCCGGGCCCTCGGGGATGTGGGACTTTCGGTAGCTGCCGAGCAGCGCACCGTCGGCGTCCACGACGACCACCGAATTGAAGAATGCGTTGCCGGCCTGTTCGAATACGCTTACCGGGAGCACGACGCCGAGCTCGCGTGCAAGCCCGCGGAAATGTTCGACCGCCGGATGGCCCTCGAGCGGCCGCGCGAGTTCGAAGTGGCGCGACTGGTGATCCTTGCAAAAATACGGCGTTTCGAACAACTCCTGAATCAGGATGATGTTCGCGCCGCGGGCCGCAGCCTCGCGGATCAGCTTTTCGGCGCGCGCGACATTGCCGTCGCGATCCCAACTGCAGGCCATTTGCGTGGCCGCTAGCGTAACGAGTTTCATGGCGAGCTATGCTACCTCAAGCTGAGGACCGGACGGGGTCCCGCTAAAACGTCGGCGGAGAGCTCGCACTGACGATTTCGCATTCCTCGCGTCCCGGATTGCGAAATCGATGCGGCAGCGAGCTGCGGAAATAATAGGCATCGCCCGGCCCCAAGATGCGCACTTCGCCGCCGACGGTCAGTTCGATCCTGCCGCGCACGACCACGCCGCCCTCCTCGCCGACGTGCGTGAGCATTTGCTCGCCGGTGTCGGCGCCGGGCGCGTATTTTTCATGGAGCACGGCCATGCTGCGCTTTGCGAGCCGGCTGCCCACGAGGCGCAATTCAACGCTGCCCGTGCCGATGTCGGCGAGTTCCTCTTTTGGAAAGAACACTTGCGGCTTGCCATCGAGATCCAGCGTAAAGAAGTCGGCCAAGGCCATCGGCACGCCGTCGAGCACCTTCTTGAGTGAGCTCACCGAGGGACTCACGCGGTTCTGCTCGATCAGCGAAATCAGGCCATTGGTCACGCCGGCGCGTTTCGCCAGCTCGCGCTGCGAGAGGCCGTACATTTGCCGTACGGCTTTCAAATGGGCACCGACATCGAGGCTCATAGCTTGAATCGCAATTCTCGGGCTGTTGAGTATATTAAACAGTCTTAGGTGAATTTCGCCCCGAATTGAGCTAATTGTCAATTTTCTTTATCATTCGACGCCTAATCCCGTTCGCTCGAGGCCAACGCCCATGAATGCCAAGTTATCTCCCGGACTATCGCATCACGAGTTGGATGCCTTTTGGATGCCGTTCACCGCAAATCGGCAATTCAAGGCGAATCCACGGCTGCTGGCCCGCGCCGAGGGCATGCACTATTGGACCGCCGACGGGCGCGAAGTCATCGACGGGGTCTCGGGACTTTGGTGCGTCAATGCGGGCCACGGACGCCGCGAGATCTCCGAGGCGGTCGCGCGCCAATTGAGCACGATGGACTATGCGCCCGCGTTCCAGATGGGCCACCCGATTGCGTTCGAGCTCGCGAGCCGCTTGGGCGCGATCGCGCCGCCGGGCCTCGACCGCGTGTTCTTCACGAATTCGGGCTCGGAGTCGGTCGACACCGCGCTGAAGATCGCGATCGCTTATCAGCGCGCACGCGGCCAAGCGACCAAGACCCGCTTGATCGGGCGTGAAAAGGGCTACCACGGCGTCGGCTTCGGCGGCACGTCGGTCGGCGGCATGGTCAACAATCGCAAAGCGTTCGGCTCTTCGATGCTTCCGGGCGTCGACCACCTGTCGCACACGCTGGATCACGAACACAACGCATTCTCACGCGGCCTGCCGAAGTGGGGCATGCATCTTGCCAATGAACTCGAGCGCCTCGTCGCACTGCACGACGCCTCGACGATCGCCGCGGTCATCGTCGAGCCGATCTCCGGATCCGCCGGCGTGATTCTGCCGCCGGTCGGCTATTTGAAGCGGCTGCGCGAGATCTGCGACAAGCACGACATCCTGTTGATATTCGACGAAGTGATCACCGGCTTTGGCCGGATCGGCAAAGCCTTTGCATCGCAGGTATTCGAGGCGACGCCCGATCTGATGACTACGGCCAAGGGCATCACCAACGGCGCCGTGCCCATGGGTGCGGTGTTTTCGCATCGCAAGATTTACGACGGCCTCATGCAGGGCCCGGAGAATGCGGTCGAGTTATTTCACGGCTATACCTACTCGGCGCATCCGGTCGCCTGCGCCGCGGCGCTCGCGACGCTCGACATCTATGCCAAGGAGAACTTGCTGACGCGCGCGAGCACGATTGCGCCGCAGTGGGAGAATGCGATGCATTCCCTCAAGGGGCTGCCGCATATCATCGACATCCGCAATTTCGGCCTCATGGGCGCGATCGACTTGGAGCCGCGCGCCGGCAAGCCGGGCGCGCGGGCGTTCGACGTGTTCGTCAAGTGCTTCGAACGGGGTGTCATGGTGCGCCAGACCGCCGATACGATCGCGCTCTCGCCGCCGTTGATCGTCGAAACGACGCAGATCGAGCGCATCATCGGGATTCTTACCGAGGTCGTGCGCGAGACCGCCTGAGGCGGATCGCGCGCAGTGCCGACGATTTCAATCGTCTAAGGCTTCGGTTCGAAGATTGCGTACCATTTCTTCGACGGTTCCGTGACCTCCCAGGTGCCCTCGAAACCGGCGGGAACGATGAATGCATCGCCTGCGCGCACGTCATGGCGTTCACCGGAGGCCGATTCGATGCGCATCCGGCCTTCGATGATCACGCAAAATTCGTGCTCGGTGTAGCGCACGCGCCATTTGCCGGCGGTGCTCGTCCACACGCCGCAGAAGAATTGTTGGCTCGTATCCGCATATTGATTCGCGACACGCGCACGCGGAATGCCCGACAGGATTCGCTCGGGCGCGGGGTTCGAAGACTCGCCCAACAACAGCCGATCCAGGATCACGATCTGCGGACGCTCGCTCATGGCCTATCGTAGGCATGGCCACGGCTTCGAAACAAGAGCGGCCCGGATGACTTTCATCCGGGCCACCCGCGCCCGCTAACAAGCGTCGGACCGCTACGGACCCGAACCGGCGCTGCCGGGACCCGCACTACCGGTGCCGGCGCCCTCGCCGCCCGCGCTCGCCACTGCGACACCATCGGCTTGCAGCGTCAGACGTACCCGCCGCTCGAGCGCATAGCCGTCCGGATCGTCGGCAACGCTCAAGGATTTGCCATAGGCATTGACCTCGAGCGCTTCATCATTGACCCCCGCGGCGAGCAGCAGGTCGCGCACCGCATTGGCGCGCGCCTCGGACAGTTTCAGATTCGCAGAGACGCCGCCACGCGGATCGGCGTAACCGTCGACGCGAATCTTGAGCTCCGGCGACTTCGCCATCGCCTGCGCCAACACTTGAATCTGGCGTTCGATGTCGGGCGTGACCTCTGCACTGCCGGTTCGGAACAGTACGTCGCCCTGCAGACCATCGAGCGCCTCGGCCGGATCGTTCTTGGCCATTTGTGCGGCCTTGACCGCGCTCGATAGTTGCTCGACCTGGACCGTCAGCGATCGGTTCATCTGCGCCAGCTGCGTCTTCTCGATTTGCAGCGAGGCCTCGCTGCTCTCCAGAGAACTCTTCTGCGCTTGCAATGACGCGGCCAAGGTTTCGGCCTTCGCCGCCTGACCGGCCCGATGTACACGGTTGCCGAGCCAGGTACCGAGTCCGGCACCGACCACGGCGCCCAAGGGACCTGCGGCAAACGCCCCGATGACACCGCCGGCCACGAGGCCGATCGGTTCCTGCGGCGCAGATTTGCCGGCATCGGCCGGCGCTGCGATGGCCAAGCTCCCGACGCACATCAACCCGGCCGTCCACACCACCTGAGACAACGATTTGTTCATGACAGCTCCTCACCTAATGTTTTGCCCGACTTTTCTACAGGCGCTACGCCCGTAGCGCCTTAGGGAGCCATTTCAGTCGGTAAAGCGGGCATTGCGCCGCGGTGATTCCGGCAAATGCGGGCGCGGCGCCGAACAATTCACGAAGTGCGGCTGCAGCGGCGGCTCAAGCCTCGAGTGAGAACGGTGTGAAATTGGTATCGATGTCGTAGTAATCCTCGTTTTCAGCGCGCTTCAAGAAGGCGACGATGCGATAGGTCAGCGGCGCGGCAATGAACTCCCAGAGGCACTTGAGCACATATTGAGTAAACATAATCGCCTGCAGGTGCTCCCAGCTCACGCGGCCGTAGAACGCAATCGAATAAAACAGCAGCGAATCGACGAATTCACCGCAAAGCGTCGAACCGACCAAACGCGTCCAAAGCCACCGTCCAGCGGTCCAGATCTTCATCTTCGCGAGCACGTAGCTGTTGACGAACGTGCCGCTCAAGAACGCCACGATCGACGCGGCGACGATTCGGGGCGTATTACCGAAGATCGCCTCGAGCGCGGGCTGTGCGCTGCGTCCGGCTGCAGACGGCGGCAGGTGCACAATGACGGCCGCCATCACCGAGGCGAAGGCGAGCGCCGCGAATCCCGCCCAAACGACGCGCCGGTCCCGGCCGTAACCGTAAACTTCGGTCAAAATGTCGCCGAAAATATAAGAAATTGGGAAGAACAACACACCAGCGAGGAACGTGACGTCGCCAAATAGCGGCAGTTGTATCGTCGTTTCCTTTGCGGGTCCGATCAAATTGGAGCAAAGCAGGACGCAAACATAGGCCGCCATCACGAAATCGTAGTAGCGGTATTGCCGGCCGGCGGGCGTCACAGTCATTTTTTCACTCGGGATTAAGCGATGTCGAAGCCTAGCAATGATATGTCATGCACCCCGGGTTCCGCGCGGCCGTGAATCCGCCGATTGACCCAATCGGGGCCCGGGCGGCGCTTTTGGCGAGGGACATCACATCGCGATCCGGCCGCTTGCGGTATGAAGGACGCTTGGCATCAGCACCGTGGGCCTATGGATCAGGGTAAACACTTCACTGCGACCGACGCATCGCTCATCGACTACGCCGGCGTCTGTCAAAGAATTCGCACCGCGATCGAACCGATTCGCGCCCATGCCGTGTCCCTGCATGACAACGACGGCGACATGCTGTGGCTTACCGAGAGCTCGATGGGGCCGGACGAGCACAACGCGGTTCAGCAGGCGATCGAGTCCTTCGCCAAGGGCGCAGGGCCGAGCGCTCTCGCCTACGATCTCGGCGACGCCCGCTCCGCCGTGCTGTTCAAAGTGACCAACACGAAGCGCAAGATGGTCGGTGCGGCGATGCTGATCGTCGAGAGCCGCTCGATCAAGCCGGGTGAGCGCGGCGCGAGCCAATTGTTGACCCCGAAATTGCTGCGCAGTCTCGCCGATTTCGCGGCATTACGGCGGCGCTTGTCGCCGAACCCAGGGGATTCGCAAACGCAGCCCGTGCTGGTGCAGCCGGCCGATGCGCCGTCAGGACCGAAATTCGTCGGGACGCCGCCGCCGGCGCCATCACCGAGCGCCGCAAAATCCGCGGCGGCCCCGGTCGCAGCGAAGCGCACGCCGGCTCCGGTCGCGGTCAAATCGGCGCCCGCTCCGTCGCTCGAACTCGAAGCTGCACCACCGCGCAATGCGCCGGCTGCCAAGACGCGGCCACCAGCGCCGCCCGCCGCGCCCGCTGCAAACCCGGCGCAAAGCGCGGAACGCGAACCCGTGAGTCCCGAAGTGGACCGCCTACACGCCGCGCTACGGCGCAGCCCGATCGCGCTCGCCGTGCAGCGCTTGATCCCGCTGACCAAGGGCAGCAAGCTCAAACGATTCGAAGTCCTATTGCGATCCTCGTCGAGTTCGGCGCCGAATGAAGCGCCGCAGGCGATGTTGAAAGCGGCCGTCGAACACGGCTTGGGCTCGATGATCGACCGCCGCGTCGTCACCGAATTGATTGGCTGGCTCGTTCGCCATCCGGACGTCTGGCAGGACAACGGCAGCATGTTCTCCGTCAACCTTACCAAAACCGCGCTGCACGACGAGCACTTCATGAAGTTCGTGGGCTTGTGCCTCGAGAAGTCATCGCTGCCGCAAGGCACCGTGGGATTCGAAGTGGACGTATCAACGGCGGTCAAATGCAGCGACCGTATCTCGGGAGTGGCCGCCGGATTGCAGCGCCTCGGATGCCCGCTCGTGTTGGACGACTTCGGCATGCGCACCGAGTGCTTCGCGCTGCTGCGTTTGCCGGGCGTGAAATACATCAAGATGGCGCCGTCGATCACGGCGAATATGCGCACCGACAAGATCTCGCAAGCGGCGATCACTGCGCTCGTGCAAATGGCGCGCGTGCTCGGTCTGCACACGGTCGCGAAGCGCACCGAAACCGCAGCCGAGCAGGAGTGGCTGACCGCGCTCGGCGTGGATTTCATTCAATCCAACGCGCTGTCGCCGCCGATCACTATTGAATCGCTGGGGAAGCTACCCAGCCCCCGCCGAGCGCCTTGACCAGATAGACCGCCTCTTAAGCGACCAAAACCGCGAATAAGCCCCCGGCGTATTTACCGAGGCCGATTTCGAAGTCGATGCGCCCCTTGGCCGCACCGACGATCGCAGCGGCCGCCGCGGGCAGCTTGGCGGCTGGGCAGACCGTGTCGAGGCGCAGGTGCGGCGAGTTTTCGCGCAGCACGAGCCGCGTACAAATGTTCATGACTTCACGCAGATTCGCGACCATGACGTCGGTCAGCTGCTGTGTTCTCGCGGCATCCTTGGCGACGTTCGGCGGCAGCATCGAGAGCGCAGCGCCGCTATTGGCGGCAAACGCGATGTCGCAGGCACACAGCGCGGCCGGAGCACCGGCGTCGGTCACGTAGACCGCGAAATAGGTACTCGATTTCGGCGTGAGATCGAGCTTGGCACCCGGCTTCACGGCCAAGCCATCGAACAACATGCCTAGCAAGTCCCTGACCTGACTGATGTCCGGCAAGGGATAGGCTGTGCTTGCAACCGCGGCGTTCATTTGATGAAGGGTCCTAGGATTTCTTTGAAGGATTCGGGCGTGAACGGCTTCGAGATCAAGAAGCTCGCGCCGGCGGTGGTCGCACGCTGGCGCATGTCGGGAGTTGCTTCGGTGGTTACGAAGCCGAATTTGACCTTGACGCCGTCTTTGGTCAGATTCTCGAGCAATTCGATGCCGGTCATGTTCGGCATGTTCCAGTCCGAGAGCACGAGATCCGGGGCCGCGGCTTTGATCGCGGCGAGCGCTTTGGCGCCGTCTTCGGCTTCCGAATATTCGTGACCGTCAAAGCCGGCTTGACGCATGGTCTTGCGCACGATCATGCGCATAGCGGTCGAGTCATCTACGATCATGATTTTCAAAACATTGCTCCATTTCTAAAGTGCGGCCATGAGAATTTCGCGGGCAGAGAATACCGTGGAGAATCAGGCCTTGGCTGTTCGACGCGTCACATCCATCTCATCCGACAGTGCCATGATTCGATTCGGGATTTCCCCGAGCGGCAATACATCCAGTGCCGCACCCACCGCTACGGCTTCGCCGGGCATTCCCCACACCATGCTGGTTGCCTCGTCCTGCGCGATCGTGGGGCTTCCCGCTTCACGCATTTCCTTCAGACCCAGGGCGCCGTCCTTACCCATTCCGGTGAGGATCACGCCGATCGAATTGCGTCCGACTTGTTGCGCGACCGAACGAAACAGCACGTCGACCGACGGCTTGTGGCGGTTCACCGGGTCCCCGTCGTCGAGCCGGCACATGTAGCGTGCACCGTCGCGCACGACCAGCAAATGTTTGTCGCCCGGCGCGACGTAGGCATGGCCGCGCAGGATCTGTTGGCCGTCTTCGGCTTCGCAGACCGTCATCTGGCAAAGGCCGTCCATCCGGCGCGCGAAGGCGCCGCTGAACAATTTCGGAATATGCTGCGTGATCACGACGCCGGGCATGTCGTGCGGCAATTTGATGAGCACGTCTTTGATCGCCTCCGTGCCGCCCGTCGATGCACCGATCGCGACGATGCGTTCGGTCGTGCGCAATTGACGCGGCGGACCCGCCTTGGCGAGCACGGCATCGGCGCTCATCGACGCCGGAACGTCGCGCGCATAGACCCTCGTGCGCGCCGCCATCTTCACCTTGGCGATCAGCTCGTCCTTGTAATCGGAAAGCGTCGCCGCAAGATCGATCTTGGGCTTCGGCAAGTAGTCGACGGCGCCGATCGCGAGCGCGTCGAGCGTCACTTCGGCCCCGTGTTCGGTCAACGAGGAGACCATGATCACCGGCATCGGCCGCAGACGCATCAAGTTGCGCAAGAACGTCAAGCCGTCCATGCGCGGCATTTCCACATCGAGCGTCAGCACGTCCGGATTGAGCTGCTTGATCTTCTCGCGCGCGATATAGGCGTCTCCGGCGCTTCCGAGCACCTCCATCGACGGATCGCTCGTGAGGATGTCGGTCAGGATGCGCCGCACCAGCGCCGAATCGTCGACGATCAGCACCTTGATGCGTTTGCCGGATTGTCCGTGACTCCCCAATGCTGCGTTGTTGCTCATGGATGGTTCCGCGCCGCCTTAGTTGAACAGCTCGACATCGTCGTCCACCGGCTTGCGGGCCAGGTTCTTGAGGTATTGCGTCTCGCGGCTCGCGATCGCGTCCGCATCGAGCGCCCGCAGGCGTTTGACCATGACTCGGCCGGTCTTCGGGAAATACACGACGCGGCGCGGGTAGATCTCGCCGACGTCTTCGGCGACGATCTTGAAACCTTCGAGACTCAGGAACCCGCGCGCAAACGCGATGTTCTTCGCGCCGACGTCGGTCATCGCCGGCAGGATCTTGCCGCCGCCGAAAATCTTCACCTCGAGCCGCTCACGTTTCGCGCCGAGCTTCATCAATTCGTTGATCAAGCTCTCCATCGCATAGGATCCATAGCGGGTCGACAAGCCGTCCGCGCCGTCCATCCAGCTGTTCTTGCCGACCGAGTTGTCCTCGGGCAGCATGAAGTGATTCATTCCGCCGCAGCACAGCACGGTATCGCGTATGCACGCCGAAATGCACGACCCCAACACCGTCGTGATCGTCTCGTCGTGGGTCGTCACGAAATATTCGCCCGGCAATATCTTCGCAGTCCAAGCATTGCTGGTCGTATCCCAATAGCGCTGCACGTGCTCGAATCCCTTGAGCGGCGGAAATTTCGGGACTTTCGCCTGGCTTTGCAGGAACTGGCTCATGTTCCGCTCCGCCGGTAAATGGTCTTGCCGATCAGCGTGTAGTCGTCGGATACGTTGAACAGATTCTCGGAGTGCCCGAGGAACAGCAAGTCATCGTAACGCTGCAGTTTCGCCATGCGCGCAAACAATTCTCGCTGGGTGTCCTTGTCGAAATAGATCACGACATTGCGGCAAAAAATGATATCGAGCGGCCCGGACATCGGCAGATCGTGCGTGAGGTTGATCTGCTTGAATGTGATCAGATTCTTCAACTCGGGCAGCGCCTCATAATTGATCGTGTTGCCGCTCTTGCTCTCGCGGAAAAATCGGCCGAGGCGCTGCGCGCCTAAGCCCTTGGCGCGGTCCTGGTTGTAAATCCCGCGGCGGCCGATCTCCAGAATGTTCGTGTCGAGGTCCGTGGCCAGTATCTTGATATCCCACTGCTTGAGGTCCTTGATGGATTCGCAGATGGTCATCGCGATCGAGTACGGCTCCTCTCCGGACGAGCACGCCGACGACCAGATGCGGATCCTGCGCGAGGCGCGCGCGTCCTTGATCCGGGAGGCCAAGAACTCGTCGCGCAGGTAATCGAAGTGGTGCGATTCGCGAAAGAACGAAGTCAGATTGGTGGTCAAGGCATTGCAGAATTCGATGAGCTCGGATTCGTTCTGCGATTGCAGCAAGCGGCGGTATTCCGCAAAAGTCTTCAGGCCGAGTGCGCGAAGCCGGCGCGAAACCCGTCCGTAGACCAGCTCACGCTTGGTCTCGGCCAGGCTGATGCCCGTCATCTGCTTGACGAGATCCCTGAGTGCCCGGAAATCGTCGTCGCTGAAGTCGTATTCGCGATCCGATTTCTGGTCAGCGGCGGCGGCGCGGTCCTTGATCATTGCTGTGGTCGCGCGAAGCTCACGCAGCTCCCGCCAGCGCCTGTGATGCTCCTATCGACTGGTCGCGCCCGATCAAGGCGTCCACGTCGAGCAGGATCACCATACGGCCGGCGACGGTCGCGAGCGATTCGATGAAATCGGCGTTCATTTTCCCGCCTAGGTTCGGCGTCTCCTTGACATCGTCGCCGCGGATGTCGACGACATCGGAAACGCTGTCGACCACGAGGCCGAACTCGCTCGAGCCTTTGGCGGTTTTGATCGAGATCACGATGATCACGGTCAACGGGGTGAACTCCGCGCTCGCGAGGCCGAAGCGCACGCGCAGATCGATGATCGGCACGATCGAGCCGCGCAGATTCAGGACACCGAGCACGTGCGGCGGCGTCTGGGGAATCTTGTTGACCGTGGACCAACCGCGAATCTCTTGGACCCGCAATATGTCGACTCCATAGGTTTCTTCGTTGAGCGAAAACGTCAGTACCTGGCGCGCTGGGCTGCCGACGCTCTCTGGCTTGGATTTCAGTGAAAGTTCTGACATTTTGCTTGCTTCCGTGGAACCGGCTCATCCGGATCGGTATCGAGATGTATCGGCCGCTTTTGCTGGATTCTTTAGAGCGGACCGGGCGTTTAGAACAGTTCCACGCTGGAGTTGTCGCCGGCCGCCGGCGCATCCGCGGCCCCGGCCGCGCGCCCCGTAGGCGCCGTGTGCGCGAGGCGGTGCCACTCCAAGTGGTAGGTGCGATCGACGTTTTGCAACAGTTCCAACCACTCCTCGGACGTCCGCTGCGCCTGGTGGCGCAACAATTTCTGAAGATGATTGAGTCCGACACGGATGTGCCCGATCCGCTGCGTGAGCCTATCGTGATACTGGAGCGCAACGACTGCCGCGCCGATCGATGCATCGATCTGCGCGCATTCGCGCTGCAACACCGAGGCCTGCGGCTCCGGGCAAGCAACACGCTCGATGTTGCTGCGGGCGTGCGCGAGGTCATGGAAGGAATCGCCGACCGTGGTGCAATCGCGATCCGCTTCGTGCAGGGATTCTGCGAGCTGCGCGCTGAATATCTCCAGCAGGCGGCCGAACTCGTCGATCACCCCACGCATGGTCGCTTCCTTGCGCGCGGTTTCCTGGGAGGCTACTGCATTATCGGCCGGCATGACGCGGCGCCAAGGGTATCGCTCCCTGCAGACCGAGCACGGCCAAGGCATTTGACAGCGCCGCAGACTCCCCGCGAAATTCGACGCTGGCGCCATGTTTGAGAGCGGAGTTGCCGAGAGCCAGCAACAATTGGACGCCCGCCGTGTCGATGCTCGTGATCCGACTGACGTCGACCGTCACGGGCAGGGCGCGCGCGAGCATCTCGACGAGGTCGCGGCGCACGTCTTCGATATTTTGAATCTCGAGATTCGCATCGAGATAGAACACGGGATCGATCGGGGCGCCCTTCGGCGCCTCGGCGGCCTTCTCGCTGACCTGCTGCTTTGCCATGATTTATGCCGCCGCTTTTGTCGCGCTGTTGACGCTCGCAATCACGAGCCCGTCGACGTCGAGGAGAATCAGCATTTTCTTGTCCTGGCAAGCCAGCCCGCGCACGAACACCTTGTCGACCGAACCCAGGGCATCGGGCGGCGGCCGGATGTTTTCGGCGGCGATGTCGTAGACGTCGGAAACGGCGTCGACGACCATCCCCACGATGCGCTCGCCGCGCTCGCCGGGCACGTGCACGACGATGATGACCGTGGTCGCATCGTGCGGAATCTGCTCGAGCCCGAACCGAATTCTAAGATCGATGACCGGCACGATCGAGCCGCGCAGATTGATCACGCCGAGTACGTAAGGCGGCGAGTACGGCACCCTCGTCACGGTATCCCAACCTTTGATCTCCTGAACCTTCTGAATGTCGACCCCGTACTCTTCGCTGCCCAGGATGAAACTCAGATATTGTTCCTTGATGGAATCCGCAGCCGACAAACCTGCGCCTGCCGCGCTCGCATTGACACCCATCTGCCCCTCCACCGCGCTCATGCCGCCAGCTCGACTCGCCCCGACTGGCGCTCGAGAAAATTCGTGATCAGCCCGGGAACGTCGAGAATCAACGCAACCGTTCCGTCGCCGTGGATCGTTGCGCCCGCAAGGCCGGGCACCTGCTTGAAATTGGTCTCGAGGCTCTTGATGACGACCTGCTGCTGGGCCAACAGCTCGTCGACCAGGATCGATGCGCGCCGCCCGTCGGCCTCGACCACCACGAGCAGGCCCTTGGCGATGTCGCGGCTGTCCGGTTCGATGTCGAACAGGTCGTGGAGCCTGATGATCGGCAAGTAGCTGTCGCGGTGTTTGAACAATTCGGACCGGCCTGCGATGCTGCTCAAATGCTCCCGCGTCGGCTGCACGGTCTCGATGATCGACACCAGCGAGGCGACGTAGATTTCCTTTCCGACCCTCAAAACCTGGCCTTCCAAGATCGCCAAGGTCAGCGGCAAGCGGATCCTGATGGTGCTGCCGAGGCCCTCGGTGCTGAAAATCTGCACGTGACCGCCGAGATCGTTGATGTTCCTACGGACCACATCCATGCCGACGCCGCGGCCGGATACGTCGCTGACCTTGTCGGCAGTCGAGAAGCCCGCGACGAAGATCAGATTGTAGATTTGCTCGTCGGTGAGCGTCTCGTCCTCCTGCACCAGGCCGCGTTCGCGCGCCTTGGCGAGAATGCGCGCCTTGTTGAGCCCCGCGCCGTCGTCCTTGACCTCGATGATGATGCTGCCGCCCTCATGAAACGCATTGAGTTCGAGCGTACCGGTCTCGCTCTTGCCGGCCGCCAGCCGCGTCTCCGGCATTTCCATGCCGTGATCGAGCGCGTTGCGCACCAGGTGCACGAGCGGGTCGCCGATTTTCTCCAAAACGGTCTTGTCGAGTTCGGTGTTCTCTCCGGTGAGCTTGAGCTCGACCTTCTTGCCGAGCTTGCGCGACAGGTCGTGGACCAGGCGCGGAAAGCGGTTGAACGAGAATCCGATCGGTAACATGCGAATTTGCATCACGCTTTCCTGCAATTCGCGGGTATTGCGGGAAAGTTGTATCAGACCCCGCCGCAGAGCCTCGAGATCGGCGGGTTCGTATTTTTCGGCGAATCTACCGAGCATGGATTGCGTGATGACCAGCTCGCCGACCAGATTGATCAATGCGTCGACCTTCTCGGTCGCCACACGAATCGATCCGGCGTCGCCGGCGGCTTTGGCTGCGGTCGCCGGCACCGCCGCGCCCGCCGCGGCTTCGGGCGCGGCACTCTTGCGCGGCGGCACGGCCGCGGGCAATGCTGCGCCCGGCTTCGACACGGCGGCCCCCGCGGCCTCGACATACAACGGCTCGTAGACGATCTTGGAGACCGCTTCGACCCAATCGAACACTTCGATGATGCGCGCATGCTCCACGGCTCCGCGCAACACGAGCGTCCACGAGAGGTAGCACAGCGTCGCATCGAATGCGTCGAGCGGCGGCAATGCGCCGACGTGGGCGGTCACTTCGAGCTGCCCCAGGCTCGTCAACTCGTGAAATATCCTCAGCGGATCGTTGCAGGTCTGAAACAGCGTCGGCTCGGGCGTAAACGTGATGCGCCAGCCTTCGATGCTGCCCGGTGCGACGATGATCGGTACGACCGGTCCCGATTTCACGGGGGCGGCGCTGGTCGCGGGCGCGGCAGGCAATTGCGCCGGCGCAGCAACGGTCGTTGCGTCGGCGGCAGTCTCCGCGGCGCCGGCGGCGGGCGCGGCGGCGGCGCCGCTCTTTTGCGCAAGAATTCGCGCGAGCTCGCCGCTCAAGGCGTCGGCGCCGACCGTCACGATCGGCTGCTTCGCCTGGGCGGATTGCGTCATTTCCCGAATGACGTCCACGGACTGCAGCAGTACCTGTACGGCATCCGGGGTTACCGCGCGCATGCCGTTGCGCATCTCGTCGAGCAAGGTCTCGACCGAGTGCGTGAATTGGGAGATTTCGAGGAAGCCGAAGGTTCCCGCGCCGCCCTTGATCGAGTGCGCGGCACGGAAGATCGTGTTGATGGTTTCACGATCAGCCTGAGCGTCGAGCGTGAGCAAGCCCGATTCCATCGCGTCAAGACCTTCAAAGCTCTCCTCGAAGAAGACTTTGACGATCTCTTCCATTTCTAGGTCGAGCGACATGGGGTCACAGTACCTTGGCTATCGTCGCTAGCAATTTCTCGGGATTGAAAGGCTTGACGAGCCAACCGGTGGCTCCCGCCTGCTTGCCCTCCATCTTTTTGTCCTGGCCTGCTTCGGTCGTGAGCACCAGCATCGGCACGAACTTGTAGTCAACGAGCTGGCGCAGCTCGCGAACCAAGGTGATGCCGTCCATGCGCGGCATGTTGACGTCGGTCAGAACCAGATTGACGGAATTGGACCGTGCGTACTCGAGCGCCTCCACACCGTCGACTGCTTCCACGACGGTATAGCCCGCATGTTTCAGCGTGAAGCTCACCATCTGGCGCATGGATGCCGAATCGTCGACTGCTAGAATAGTCGCTGCCATAGTGGTCTCTATATCCTTTGTATTCAGTCGTCCGGCGATGCCATGAGCGGCACTTGCGCCCCAGCGTCACCGTGTTCCGGCAGGAATCGTGCGAAATCTCAGACGCATCTGCGCGCTGTTTCTTGCCATGACCGAGAATATCGGCGCCCCGATGCCAAGGTTTAGCGGGCGATGCACAATATATTGTGAACAAATCGAATGATTTGATCCCGCCGCAGGCTCGTGAAATCGCCTCACACGACAAGCATTGCGCGGCACAAGATTGCGATTTGTGAACCCGATAACGCACGCAATGCGCACACGGGACTTGCAAATCGTTGAAAACACCGCAAACTAGCGGGTGTCTGCACTGAGACACCGGAACCGGGCTGAGTGTTTTGTTAGTCCCATGAGGTTCGGTTCCGGTTCCCTTCAACTCCCTGCCGACTCAAGTCTCTCGCGCATCCCAGCCGCCGCCGAGCGCGCGGATCAAATCGACGCTGGCGCGCAGTTGCAGAGTCTCGAGATTGAGCGCCTCGAGCTGGGTCTGCAGCAAGGCAGTCTGCGAAGCAACCACGGTCAAATAGTCGGTCGCACCCTGGACGTAGAGCGCCATCGACAGGTCGAGCGTGCGCTGCGCGGCATCGACCGCAGCAGTCTCGTCGAGCGCCGCATCATGATAGTGATTGAGCGTCGCGAGGCTGTCCTCGACTTGTTGAAACGCGCCGACCACGGTACTGCGGTAATTCGCCGCCGAAGCATCGAACTCGGCATGTGCTTGCGCGACTTGCGCCCGGTGCAAGCCGCCATCGAATACGCTGAGCACCGCATTGGGCCCGATCGCCCAGAATGTGCTCGGGGTGGTGAGCCAATTGGAGAAACTCGTGCTCTGGAAGCCGCCCTGAGCGCCGAGCGTCAGAGCGGGGAAATACGCCGCGCGCGCAACACCGATATTGGCGTTTGCCGCGATCATGCGTCGCTGCGCGCCGGCGATATCCGGTCTGCGCTGCAAGAGCGTTGCGGGGACGCCGCTCGGTATCTGCGGCAGCTTGATCGCGACGATTTCGGGGGTCATCGAGAATGTCGAAGCCGACACGCCGAGCAGCGCCGCGATCGCGTGTTCCATGAGTGCTCGCTGGGCGAAGGTCTGTGACGCTTGCGAACGGGCGACATCGAGCTGGGTTTCAGCCTGCGAGACGTCGAGGCCGGGCGCAATTCCGGCGTCATGCCGCTGCCGGGTAAGGCTCAATGCGCGGCTATAGGCTTTCACGGTCTGATCGAGGATCGCGCTGTCGCGATCGAGGCTGCGCAGCTGAATGTAAGCATCGACCAGCTGTGCGATCAGCGACAGGCGCGCGTTCTCGAGATCCGCAGCGGACGCGGCGGCGTTGGCCTCCCCTGCGGCAACTTCATTGTGGATCTGCCCCCACAGGTCGAGCTCGTAGCTGACGCTGCCGCCCACGGTGTTGTTGCCGTAATAGACCGGTGTGGTGGCCCCCCGGAGCGGCGCATTGACCGATTCGCGATTTTTCGTCACACCGGCGTTTAGACCCAGGCTCGGAAAAAAGCCGGCGCGCGCCTGGTCGCGCAGCGCACGCGCCTGGGCGTAATTGGCGAATGCGGCGGCGAGCGTCGGGTTGCCGGCAATCAGCTTGCGTTGCAGCTCATCGAGTTCGGCACTGCCATAGAGCGTCCACCAACTATCGCGCGGCAGGCGGTCGGCGGGCTGCGCCGGCGTCCAGGGCCCAATCTCTTTATAGGCATCCGCGGTCGGAATATCCGGCGTTTTCATCGACGGCGCGACTGAACAAGCGCCGAGCAGCAGCAGCGCAACCCCGGCCGAAACCGCGCCTTCAGCTCTTTTCATTCTTGTTCTTCGCCGCGCCCGCGAGGCGCACTTGCGCACCGGCGCCGATTCCATCGGGCGGGTTTTGAATCACGCGGTCATTGGGCTCAAGGCCGGAAGCGAGTTCGATGACCGCACCTAAGTCGCGCTTGATCGACACCGGTTTGATCACCACACGGCTGTCCGAATCCACGGTGGCGATCGACAGTCCCTTGGCGTCGAAAATAAGCGCGCTCGAGGGCACGCTGAGCACATTGGCGACGGCAGCGATATCCAGATGGATGCTCGCGTAGTCGCCCGGCATCATCTCGCCCGCGCCATTATCGACGACGAGCTGCATCAACGTCGTGCCGCTACTCGCGTTGACGGCCTGCGCGGAGGCCTCGACGATCCCGTGATAGGTCTTGTCCGGGTGTTCGGGCACGCGGATCGTGGCCTTGGTGCCCGGTGGCACACTGGGAACGTAGTTCTGCGGCACGTTGATATAGACCCGCAGCTTGTTGGTTTCCGAAACCACGAACAGCTCGGCGCCGCCGGCCGCCCCCACGTTGATCAACGCGCCGATGTCGGTCTCGCGCGCAGTCACGATGCCGTCGAACGGCGCGACCAGCCGCTTGAAGCCCTGCTCGGCGACCAAGCGGTCGACGTTCGCCTGGGCCGCCTTCACCTGGGCGATATTGGCATTGAGCGTAAAGGTACGTTGGTCGACATCTTGCTTCGCGACGGCATCGGTTCCGGCGAGCGCCTGCCAGCGCTCGGCACTGACTTGCGCGAGCTTCTCATTGGCCTCCGCGACGCTCAGATCGGCGCGCGCCTGCATGAGCTGTTGATCAAGATCCGGCGTATCGATTTCGGCGAGCACGTCGCCGGCCCTGACCCGGCTGCCGATATCGTGCCGCCAGCTCTTCAGATAACCCGGCACGCGCGCATAGATGGGCGCGCGAATGAACGCCTCGAGGCGTCCCGGCAAATCCAGGCCCGAATGATTCTCGACCGTGCTCGGCGTCATGACCGCGACCGTCGGTATGGCCTGCGCCTCCGTCACCTCGCGCAAGCGCGAGTTCTGCGCTGCGCGGGAAACCAGACCGTAGGCAACCACGCCGACGGCGACGATCACGAATGCAACGCCGACCTGGCGCAGCCGCCGCGGCACCGGGCGGCGTGGATTCTCGTCAGCTTGGGACATCGGCTCCTCCGGGAATGGCTTGCGGCGCGCGCTTGGCGCCGGTGTTCCGGTGGACGATGCTGAACACCACCGGGACGAAAAACAGCGTCGAGACGGTCGCGAAGATCAGGCCGCCGATCACGGCGCGGCCGAGCGGTGCATTCTGCTCTCCGCCCTCGCCCATGCCGAGCGCCATCGGCAGCATGCCGATCACCATCGCGAGCGCAGTCATCAAGACCGGGCGCAAACGCACGAATCCGGCCTCGAGCGCCGCCTCCGCCGCAATACCGCTCTGATCGAGCTTTTCGCGCGCGAAACTGATCACGAGCACGCTGTTCGCAGTCGCGACGCCCATGCACATGATCGCGCCGGTGAGCGCCGGCACCGACAACGTGGTATGAGTCGCGAACAGCATCCAGACGATGCCGGCGAGCGCAGCAGGCAGCGCCGTGATGATCACGAACGGATCGCTCCACGACTGAAAATTGATCACGATCAGGAAATACACGAGCACGATTGCGCCGAGCAGCCCGAATAAAAGGCCGGAATAGGCGCTGTTCATCGTCGCGGTCTGGCCGACCAGGGCGACGCTGACGCCCTTCGGCTTGTCCTTGTCGTTCTGGTCGACGATCTTGCGGATATCCGCGGAAACCGCGCCGAGATCGCGCCCCTGGATCGTCGCGTAAACCTGCACCATCGAGGAAATATCGTACTGCGAGACCACGGCGTCGCTGCGCGTTCGCCGGATGTTGGCGATGCCGCCGAGCACGGTCGTGGGTGCACCCTTGGCGTTGATCGGCAGGTTTTGCAGCGCCGCAAGCGTGTCGACGCGGTATTGCGGCGTCTGCAGCGCGATCGGATAGACGACCCCGTTCGCCTGATTGAGCCAGAAGGTCGGCGCGACTTGACTGGAGCCGGCCAGGTTGACGACCAAGCTGTTGGTGACGTCGGACGCGGTCACGCCGGTGTACTGGGCGCGCGTGCGGTCGATGTCGACGCTGAGCGTCGGCAGCGCCGCCGACTGTTGAATGCGGGCGTCGGCCACGCCGGTGACATGGCGAATCTGCGCGAGCAGTTTGTTCGCGTAAGCATAGTCGGCGTCGAGATCCTTGCCGCGGATCTGCAGATCGATCGGCGCCGGCGCGCCGAAATTCAGGATCTGACTGACGATGTCGGCGGGGAGGAACGAGAAGCTCATGCCGGGGAAGCGACGCGGAAGCTCGTCGCGCAGGCGGCTCACGTAGCCGGCGGTCGGTCCATGCCCTTCGTTGAGCGAGATCTGGATGTCGCCGTCGGACTCGCCGATCGTGCCGGTGTTGTTGTAGATCGTGTTGATCGACGACAGGTAGGTGCCGATATTGTCGACGACGGCGCCAACCTCGGCCGGCGGAATCAGCTCGCGGATCGCGTTCTCGATGTCGGTGAAGCGTGCGGCGGTTGCCTCGAGACGCATCCCGACGGGCGCCCGCACATGCAGCATCATCTGACCGCCGTCGACCTGCGGGAAGAAATTGCGGCCTAGAAACGGCGCGAGCAGGAACGAGGCGGCGATGAACGCGAGAAAGCACGCGACGAACGGCCTGCGATGCTCGATCGCCAGCGCCAGCAAATCGTGATATCCGGCGCGCATCCGCATGAAGCGCGCCTCGAATGCCTGCTGAAAGCGTACCAGCGGATTCTTCGATGGCTGCCAGTCGAGCAGATTGCCGTGATCGTCGACGTGCGGCGGACGTACGTGCAGCAGATACTTCGCCATCGTCGGCACGAGCGTGCGTGATAGCAGGAACGAAAAGACCATCGCAAACATCACGCTTTCGGCGAGCGGCACGAACAGAAAGCGCGCGACGCCGCCGAGGAAGAACATCGGGATGAATACGATGCAGATGCACAGCAACGACACGAATGCCGGTATCACGATCTGCGAGGCGCCGTCCATGATCGCGGTTTCCACCTCTTTGCCCTGCTCGAGGTGGTAATTGATGCTCTCGATCGTCACCGTGGCCTCGTCGACGAGTATGCCGACCGCAAGCGCGAGGCCACCCAAGGTCATGATGTTGAGCGTTTGGCCGATCGCCGAAAGTGCGCCGATCGCGCCGAGAATCGACAGGGGAATCGACGTGGTCACGATCAGCGTCGAGCGCCAGCTGCCGAGGAACAGCAGGATCATCAGGCTGGTCAGCGCCGCGGCGATCACGCCTTCGCGCACCACACCTTGAATCGAGGCGCGCACGAATAGCGACTGATCGGCGATCGGCTTGATTTCCAGTTCGTCCGGCAGCGAGTCCCTCATGACGACGAGCATCTTCTTGATGCCGCTCACGATGTCGAGCGTCGAGGTCGTTCCGTTCTTGAACACGCTGAGCAGCACCGAGCGATTGCCGTCGACGTGCACGATATTGGTCTGCACGGCATTGCCGCTGTGCACCTGGGCGACGTCGTGCATATATACCATCGCGCCGTTCACGGTCTTGATCGGCAGATCGCCGAGTTCCTGAATCTTCGACGGCGCGTTGTTGAGGCTCACCGTGTACTCGTAGTCGCCGATTTTTTCCGTGCCGGCGGGCGTGTTGAGATTCTGCGCCGCGAGCGCATTGGCGACATCGAAGCCGGTCAAGCCGCGCGCCTGCAGCGCGGCCGGATCGAGGTCGAACATGATTTGCGGCGACTTGCCGCCGAACGGATAGGGGATGCCCGCCCCCTGGACGGTGACCAGGCGGGTGCGCAAGAAGTTCAGGCCCAAATCCGCGAGACTCTGCTCGGTCAAGCCCTTGCCCGAAAGCGCGAGCTGGATGATCGGAACCGTCGAGGCACTGTAGTTGACGATCAACGGCGGTGTCGCGCCGGGCGGCATCTGCTTGAGCAGGGTCTGCGAGATTGCGGTGACCTGCGCATTGGCGGTCGCAATATTGACCGAAGGGTGGAAGAAGATCTTGACGATGCCGAATGTCGTGTATGAATTCGCCTCGATGTGCTCAATGTCGTTGACCGTCGTCGTCAGCGAGCGCTCGAACGGCGTGATCATGCGTCCTGCCATTTCGTCGGGCGGTAAGCCGGTGTATTGCCAGGCGACACCGATGATCGGAATGTTGATGCTCGGAAAGATGTCGACGGGCATGCGCAAGGCGGCGAGCGTGCCGATCAGGAAAATCAGCAATGCCGCAACGATGAACGTATACGGCCGGCTGAGCGCAATACGGACTAACGCCAGCATGCGACTACCGAAGAGCGATCGTTACAACGCAATGGATTGCGCGTCGCGGTCCGGCACGGAATTTCGGTCCCCTGCTATTCAAAGGCGGCTTGACTCGGATCGGATTTCCTCAAGGGCGCTCCTCACCCTGTGCGGTATGGTGCGGGCGAATATGCGATATATCACGAAATCACGATACCTCACGGCGCCGCCGTTTGGAAACTCCGGCTGCCGGTCATCGCACCAAACCGGCGCACGGGCGCACTCACCAGGGAACCTGCCGGCCGAGGTAGTCCAGATATTGCAGACCCGCTTTTCCGGACTGCGCGTCGATGGTGTTTGCGAGGTTCGGTATGCTCTCTTCGATGCTCAAGCGTGCCTCGGGGCCGCCCATGTCGGTTCGCACCCAGCCCGGAGCCATGAGCAGCAACGTGCGCGAATCATCGGCGTGGCGGGCGGCGAAGCTGCGCATGAACATGTTGAGCGCCGCTTTGCTGCCACGATAGACCTCATAATGGCCGTTCGTGTTGTTGGCGACGCTGCCCTGCCCGGACGACATGACCCCGATCGTGCCGTTCGGCACAACGAGATCGTGGAGGGTTTCGATGACGCGCATCGGACTCAAGGCGTTGGTGACCATCACGCGTACAAACTCATCGGTCGATACGTCGGCGATCGTCTCCCGATCGTCGTTCTTGACGCCTGCGTTGACAAACAGCATGTCGAATTTTCGCGACGCGAGTCGAGCTCGCAGCTCGGCCACCTGATCGGGATGCGTGATGTCGACGGTCTCGATCTCGAGGCGGCCTTCGCAAGTCTTCGCAAGCTCATGCAGTTTGGATCGCGCGGTGCCCCGCTCAGTGGCCACGACGCGCCAGCCGCGCTCGAGGTAATCCTCGGCCAAAGCGAAGCCGAGGCCGCGTGACGCGCCGATCAGAAGCAGCCACTTACCGAACGATCGATGCGCCATTCGCGGTGTCCCCTGGTCAAACAGCGGCCGCAATGCATTCGGCGACGCAGCGAGCACACCGCGGCAGCCTGCGCGGTGGCGCCGAGCACGAAATCAGCGCTTCTGCAATGTTTCGCGAAATCCCGGATTGCTGAGCAGGTTGAAGCTCGCGCGCAGCACCATATCCGACATGACTTCGTAATAATTCTCGGCTTTGTACGAGCGGCCGAATCGCTCGGCGTCTCCGCCGACCGCGCCGGTCCACACTTCCTTGCCGGCACTGTTCTTGACGTGAATGATCATCGAGACTTCGCCCTTGTAGGTCGACATCTCGGTTACGAAGAACTGGCGGAGTTCGCCGCTCACGGTGATGTCGGCGGGACCGTCGACGATGTTCAATCCTGCGGCGCGCAGACTCTCCTTCACGTGATCGGTCACGAACGCAGCGACATCCGTAGACGTCGTCACTTGCCGATACCGGTTGGATTTCTCGCGATTTTCTGCGATCAGCGAGGGATTTTGGCGTGCATCGACCAGAGTCTCGAAATGAATGCTGGTTGCAACGATATTGCCGGTGAGATCAATCGTTCCCATGCTCATGAAGCTGGATGTCGGCGTCCACATCAGCGCGATATTCGCCAAATCAGGCCCGGCGAAGGCTCTGCCGGTGACGAGGACCGTCGCGAGGCAGGCGATGGCTACAGTGAGGTGGCGCATGATTCGTTTCCCTTTGATGGTTTTTTGCGTCCGGGCCGGCCGGCAAACATTGTACAGCCGCCGCGGTGCCGCTCGGAAGGTCGGTTAGGCCGCTTGCGGGACCGCTGTCCTCCCCTGACGCGTCGATAATCCCGAGGTACCCATTGCGCTCCGCTTTCCCGTCCTGTAGTGAATGGCAGGTATCGGGCTACCCAATCAGTCGTCCGTGATCAAACACGCGTGGTCAAGGAACGATTCCACGCCGCTTGAATTCCTCCAGAACCGGAGACCCCATTGCCGTCGCCTGGGCAATGTCCGCATCCCCTTCTGAGTTCATTTGCTTTCGCAGTTTATCGATTCCCCGTCCGTACAGCGACGATGCGTTCTTCGCATTGATTTTCAGCGACGCATCGTAGTCGGCGATCGATTTGTCGTATTCGCCCATTCGCAAAAAAACTAGCCCGCGACTATCCGAGACCGTCGCATAGAACATGCTCGACTTGTCCGCGCGCTTGAGTGCGGCGTTGCAATCCTTGAGCGCAAGCGCCAGGTTCTCGCCCTCGAGCGCCCTAATCCAACATCGCCGATTCAATGCATCCGGCAGTCTCGCATCGTCAGGGTGCGAATCGATCCACAGGCTTAATTGTGCTATTGCGGGCGCCAAACGATCGGCACCCGCATAAACATATGCCATCTGGTAGCGCTCGTCGGCCTCTTTGGGGGCAGCGGCGTCCGCCGTTTCGAGATCGTGCGCGGCAAGGTCTTTGTCACCGCGCTGAAGGAGCAATTGGGCGCGCGCGATGAGCGCAGAGAGGTTATTTGGCTGGATTTTCAGAGCCTGATCGAAGTCTGTCATCGCGGGAGTCGGCTGCTGCATACGCCAATAAACCATGCCGCGTTGGTAGAGATATTCGGAATTGTCGGGCGCCAATTCACAGGCGCGACTCAGAGCGGTGAGGGCCTGATCGAATTCGCGTCGCGAGGCGAAAGCGGCGCCGCGACGACCGTAGCCTGCCGCATCCTCGATTGTTTCCCCCGCGTCGTTCGGCTGCTGGGGGGACGAGTTCGTTGCAGGCTCGGTGACGGGGTGGTTACCGGCAGTGAGATTGAAGACCGGCCCGCCGTTGTAGGTGAAGTACAGCTTGCGCTGACTGTTGGCCACATAAATCCGGTGCGAAAGAAAGAAATCTGCCCCGATGAGCATGTCTGCGTTCGGCAGATCAATGTCGCCGATTCGCAATCGAGTATTTTTGATCTCCTCGTCCCCGACCTTGAAGCTGGCGAAGGGCGCAATGTAGGTGGCGAAAGTATCTTTCCCAATTCCGTACGACACGCCTGCGCTGACGACGCCCTGGGAGTCGGGCTTGATGCCGGCGCGTGCGGCGGCCTTGAGAGACAAAACGGACGTTGCCGCGCCCGAATCGAACATCACTCGAATATCGACGCCATTGACATAGGCAGAGCTGAGTGTTTGCGAAAGCTGCAACGTCTTGGGCGCGATACGAGAGCCCGTGGTTTGCGCGCTGAGTGCCGGCTCCAACGCAAGATCGATGACGGAGTACGGCGTCGACGCGCCCACCCAATATGCCAACACCACCCTGCTGCAATCCTCAGGCTTCATCAACCGCACGACCCCTTGACCAAGGTCATATTCGACGTCCCAGAGGTGGAGAAGATTTTGACCGAGCACTCCGATACTGCCCTGGCCAGCCTCGCTGCCGCCCACCAGAAATTCGACGTCGTGCACGGAAAGTCCCGGCAGAGCAAAGCTCTTAACCATCGCGAACGACGCGTCGGCCGTTCCATGGGCGCCCCTTACGTAGAAACCAACCGGCGTGGGCGATGTCCTGAGCTTGAGCTCCGTAGCCGAGGCAAAGCTGATCATGCTGTAAAACGCGCCGCTGTCCACGACAAATCGCACGTCGATACCGTTGATGCTTGCCGTCATCAATGGACGCATGCCCGACATCGTGATCGGAAACTCGGCAACCTTGCCGAGCTTGCATCCGCTCGCGAATGCGGAAGGCGATGCAATCCATGCGCTCAGCACCGCGAACACGACGATAGTGGAGCGGCGGCCGCCCCGAATCCCAAGCACTTGCAATTCCTCGCTCATTTCGGCTTCCAGCACATAAGTTCCTGTATCCCTGTCTGTATCGCTTTTTACAGTGCAATCGCTCAGATGTACATCCGAAGTATTGACCCACATCGACCGCCCCCCGTAGCCCCTTCACCACTCAGGAAGCCGAGCGACTGATTTCGAGGCGGCATGCCGACTGAGGGGAGGCCATCGGCAACTACGGCGAGTTCCGCTTCTTTACCGGCGTACGTCCCTGCGAGCAAATCGCTCTGTTCGCCGGCGCGGGCCCAACCACGCGCGGCATTCCTCGGTGACGTGGCAGCTCATGCTCGGGAAGAATCTGCTCTGGGTCGCGAAGCAGCACGGGCACAGCGTCGAGGTGATGCTGCGCATGCTGCAATCCAGGATTCTCGTACTGCAATTTCCGCGATCATTGCAAGGAGAAATCGCGCCTCACAGATCGTGATTCGTCCCCCGAAGTCCCCAGAATTCGGCAGTAGTTTGGCAGTAGGAAAAAGTCTCAGAGACTCAAGTCTCGGAAACGATTCACTTTTGAAGTGGCGGAGAGGGTGGGATTCGAACCCACGTGCCGGAATTACCCGACCATCCGATTTCGAGTCGGCGCCGTTATGACCACTTCGGTACCTCTCCGGTTAACTTATCTACTTTTGCACTGTGATGCAGTGAGCAGGCAAACTACAAACGCATTTGTCAAGAGCCCGCGGTAGCCGGTAAACGATTATTCTAACCTATCGGCAGCGGGCGCGTCTCCTCAGGAACTTGCCAGGCTGCACGGGACTCCAAACCTATGAATACCGTGCAACACACAATTATCAGGCCGAAAAGCCTTTCGCCATGGGCGAGGGTTGCCCTCGCCGCCTCCGCCGTGACCCTACTGGGAACCTTTTCTCCGGTGCCGAGCTTGATCGACCAGATCAAGGCACTCGGAGAATTGCGGGTCGTCACGCGCAACGGGCCGCTGGCATATTATCGGGGTCCCGACGACATGCCCGAGGGGCCGGAATTCGAGCTTGCGCGCCGCTTCGCGAGCGAACTCGGCGTTAGGCTCAAGATCACGCCGGTGCGCACTTACACGGAGATATATTCGGCAATTACGACCGGCCGCGCGCATCTGGCGGCGGCGGGCTTGAAGATTCCGTCGACACCGATCCCGGGTGTTGCATTCGGGCCGGCCTATCAGAACGTGCGGGAGCATCTGGTGTATCACCACGGCGCCGATCGGCCGAGTTCCTTGTCGGAAATCGGCGGCAGCAATTTCGAGATTGTCGCCGGCAGCTCGCACGCATTGACCTTGTACGCCGAGCGCCAGCGGATACCCGATCTGGTGTGGGTTGAAAACGCGAGCACCGACACCCAGGCCTTGTTGGACGGAGTCGCAGACGGGTCGATCGACTACACGATCGCCGATTCCACCGAATTTTCACTCGCGCACGACGTGCATCCGGAACTGCGCATCGCTTTCGATTTTCCGGGCAGCCAGTCGCTGGCCTGGGCCGTCAGCGATCGCGACCCGCGATTTCTGCACGTGATCGGCGATTATTTCTCGCAGGTGAACTCCACCGGCGAGCTTGCGGCGATCGTCCAGCGCTACTACGGCCGATCCGAGAATTTGGAATTCGTGGGACCACGCGGCTTCATGCGCGACATGCAGAGCCGCCTGCCTTTGTATCGGAAATGGTTCGAAGAAGCGGCGGTGCAAAGCAGTCAGGATTGGCGCCTGCTCGCGGCGATCGGCTACCAGGAATCGAAATGGGATCCACGCGCCGCGTCGCCGTCGGGTGCGAAGGGGCTCATGCAGCTGACCGGTGTGTCCTTGAGCGCGGCCAGGGTCAGCGACCCGGCGGACCCGCGCCAGAGCATCTTCGGAGGCGCGCGCTTCTTCAAGCAGGTGTTCGACAAGATTCCCGCGCACGTACCGGAACCCGATCGAACGTGGTTTGCGCTGGCGGCCTACAACATCGGCTACGGGCATCTCGAGGATGCACGCGTTCTCACGCAAAAGGCCGGGCGAGACCCTGATTCATGGCAGGACGTACGCGAATTCTTGCCGCTGCTCGCGCAGGAATATTGGTATACACAGACCGAGAACGGCTACGCCCGCGGCTGGGAGCCCGTGCATTACGTCGATAACGTGCGCGGCTATCGGGACTTGCTGGAATGGGTCTGGGGCGGAAGCGCGTCGCTGAATTGACGGTCAACGACGCGCGTCGAAGAATTTCCGCAGCAGCGCGCTGCACTGCTCGCTGCATACGCCGCCGAACACGTCGAGCTTGTGCGTGAGCCGCGGCTCGCGCGGCAAGTCGAAAACGCTGCCACAAGCGCCGGCCTTCAGATCCCAGGCGCCGAATACGACACGAGACACGCGCGCATTGAGGATCGCCCCGGCGCACATCGCGCAAGGCTCGAGCGTCACGTAGAGCGTCGAGTTCTCGAGCCTGTAGTTGCGCGACGAGAACGCCGCCGCACGCAGCGCGACGATTTCCGCGTGCGCCGTCGGATCATGCATGGACACGGGCTGATTCCAGCCCTCGCCGACGACCTGACCGCCGAGCACTACCAACGCACCGACCGGCACTTCAGCGGCTTGTTCCGCGCGCTGCGCAAGCGCGATCGCCAAGCGCATGAAGTCCTCGTCGCTCGGTACGCCGGCAGGCATCAGCGTCGGGCCAGGCGCACGAGATACACCGTGACGTACAACGCAAACAGCACGCCCGCACTGGTCGCCAGAGAGTGGTGGATGCCCACCGCAGCGCCGAGCACGCCGACGCTCAAGCCGCTGAACGTGCGCAATCCCAAGCTCGACATCGAGAAGACGCCGATCACGCCTCCGCGGATCTTGTCCGGCGCGTTCATTTGAACCAGGGTTTGCGCCATCGCATTAAAAGCGAGTTCCATGAAGCCGGCAACGAACAACACCGCCATCGACAGTAAATACGAATTCGACAAGGCGAATACGAACAGGGCCACACACCAAATCGCCGCCAGCACGAAGGCACTGTTCGGCCGCGGCGGCAGCAGTCCCCGGCTCTCGAGGATGATGCCGCCGGCGAGTCCGCCGGCCGCATCGGCCGCGAGCAGCGCACTGTAAGAAAAATCGACGCGGCCATGTCCGAGATCGAACGCAAATCCGGGCATTTGCGCCTGATAGGCATTGCCGACCAAACACGACGCGGCGCCCACCAACACGGTCATCGACAACAGCACGGGATTGTGGGCAACAACGCGCATCGCGGCCCAGATTTCCGCAATGCGACCGACGAACGCCGGCGGCGGCCGCAGGCTCGCCGCGGCCCGGCCGCCCGGCGCCCGAATCAGCCAGATGAACAGCGGCAGATAGATCAGCGCGTTCACCCAAATTCCGACGATCGGGCCCAACAGCAAATTGAGGCATGCACCAACCATCGGTCCGACGACGAAGCCCAAATAGCGGCCCGTGGCACTCAAGCGCACCGCGCTCGCCAATTGATCGGGCGCAACCAGTCGATTGATGAGCACCTGTGATGCCGGAAGCCAGATTACGCCGGCAAGACCGTGCATCACGAGCAGCAGCTGCGCTTTCCACAACGCGACCGAATCGCTGAAGAACATCAGGCCCCAACAGACCGACACCGTGATGAACAGCAGCATGCCGACTTGAATGAGCCGGCGGATGTCGAAACGATCGGCCAAAGCGCCGGTGTAGCCGGCGAGCAGCAAGAACGGCACCCAGTGCGAAATGACCGCGAATCCGCCCAGCGAGGGCGAATGGAACTTCTCATAGAGCACGAAATAACTGATGACATGCTCGATGTTGTCGGCCATCATCGCTGCCGACGCACACAGGAAATAGATCCGGTAGTCCGTATTCGCCAAGGCGGCGAAGGCGCGGTGGGGTACCGCGGCGGGCCGCGAAGCATTGGTCTCGATGCTCAAATCCTGACATTCCTCGCCGGCGTGTTCATTCAGCATACCGCGGAGTCTGCATGTCTGTAAAAGTCGATCAGCTCAGCGAACCCGGGGAATACGATGATGCGATGCTCACGCTGCTCCAGGTCATCTGGGGCGACGGGTTCTTATCGCCGGGTGGCGCGCCCGAACTCGCTCGTTTGCTCGAGGGCAGCGAGATCGCTGGCTGCAGCGTTCTCGATATCGGCTGCGGCCTTGGTGCGATCGACGCGCTGCTCGTCACCGACTATGGCGCGCGCAGCGTCGTCGGTATCGATATCGATCCGGCATTGATCGCCTCGATGAACACGCGAATCGCCCGGGCGGGTCTTGCGGATCGCGTCGAAGGAAAAGCCGTTGGCGGCGGCGCGCTGCCGTTTCCCGCAAACAGCTTTGACGTGGTGTTTTCGAAGGATGCCATCGTGCAGATACCGGACAAGGCGGCGATGTTCGCCGAAGTGCTGCGCGTGCTGCGGCCCGGCGGGCGATTCATCGCGAGCGACTGGCTGCGCGGCGGCACGGGCCCCTATTCACCTGCGATGCTCGAATTCTTCCGCCTCGAAGGCATTACCTACAACATGGCGACACTCGCCGAGAGCGCCGCTTCTCTGCGCGCGGTGGGCTTCACGACGGTCGACATTCGCGATCGTCACGCGTGGTACCGCGAACTTGCGCACCAGGAATTGGCGGCAATGGAGGGACCGCTCAAGGAAGTGATCACGGCTCGAATCGGGCAGCAGCGCACCGCGCATTTCATCGAGGACTGGCGCCAGCTCGTACTCGTCGTGGACCGCGGCGAGTTGCGTCCGGGCCATCTCAAGGCGAGCAAACCTGAATCGCCGATTCGATAGGCGGAGCCGTGACCGCCGGCGGCCGCCGGTCGACGCCCATGCCTCGATGCGGTCTGCAGGTTTCGCATATCCTATATAATGCGCCACCTGCGGATCTAAGGATGTCTGAGTAGCATGTGCGACACGCCGCCACGTCGGCAGTGATTATGCTGATTGAGGTCGAGAATCTATGAAATATCCGATGGGCATGATCGCGCTGGCGGCTCTGATGGGATGCAGCCCTTCGGCACGCCAGACCCCGTCGGATGAGGCCCCCGCGAGCGGCGCCTCCGCGGCGGGTGACCCGTCCGCCGAAGTGAACGTGCAGAATGCAAAACCGGCGGCCCGAACCACGTGGGCATACCACGAGGAGATCGTTCCGGCGACCAAGGAGAAACTCGTCTTCGCTTCGGTCAACTCTCTGAACACGATCGAATTTGGATTTCCGTATGCCGGCGCACAACGCGCGACCCTGCTGCTGCAACCGCGAAGTCATTCCCCGACCATTCGCCTGATCATCGAGAACGGACAGTTCCTCTGCAGATCGAGTACCGACGGGTCGAATGGCTGTTACGTCCCGGTCAAGTTCGACAATGGCGGCCTGGACATCTGGTATGCCCAGATGTCGAATGATGGACGCACCAACGTGCTCGATTTCGGAACGCCGGACGACGATCCGAAGAATGGCGCGAGCTGCATTGCCGACGAACTTGCGAAGATGAAGTCGCTGTCGCTGAAGGTCACGTTTTACTACGAAGGAGACCGCACCGTCGATTTCAATGTGGCGGGACTCGGTGAGCTTCCGCTACCCGCCGCGACGCTCAGCAAGCGACAACTCGAGGACTGTCATCCGAAGAGAGCGCGGTGAATGAAGGCGGCGTATCTGGTCGCGACCCTGCTCTGTTGCACGTACGCATGGAGCCTTCCGAGCGCGTCGCTCGACAGCTTTGAGCGCTTGAAAGCGCTTGCCGGCGAGTGGGATGCCGAGCTTCCCGGCTACGGGAAGATAACCAACACGATACGCATCGTTTCGAACGGCACCGCCATCGAGGAGACGATCGGCACGCCGGAGAACAACGAGGTGTCCTTGTACACGCTCGATCGAGCACGCATCCTGCTCACGCATTTCTGCGCGATGACGGCCGACGGCCATCAAGTGCGGCTCGAAACCGCCGACCTCGAGGGCAAGCCCGGCGTTCTACGGTTTGCATTCGTCGGCGCAACGAACCTGCATCATCTATCCGCACCCCACATGCGCGAACTCGTCTTCAATTTCATCGATGAGGCGCATTTCTCCGAGAGATGGACCAAAATCGAGAATGGCAAGGATACGATCTTCGATCTGAATTTCTCGCGCCGTTCGTCCGCGCCCTGAACTCAAATGGGCGGCCCACGTCGCGGTGGCGTTCGCGGCGTCTCGATCATCCGCCGCAAGTTTGGGAGCCGCGTCAATCCGCCGAGCGCGATGACCCAGACGATGCCAAGGAACCAATAGCGCTCCGGTGTCGGCTGGATCAGAAGAACGACGGTCACGGCCAGCAAATTGATAAAGCCAATCGCGATCAGCGCGAGGGCGATCAGATAGCCCCACGACGGTTGGCCGTTGCCGCGGTCGACCCGCGCGATGTCTCGATTAGGCACGCCTCACTCCCAAATTAGCCGGTCATGATCATTCTATTGTTACACACGATGGCTAGGTCCTGGATACCAGGGTGCCATGCAAACGAACCTCTCTTTTCAGGACTGCAAATCGTCGAACTCGTCAGCCACTTCCTCGCCGCTGAGGCCGGTGAAAGGCTTTAGCCGGGATTCAAAGCGCGCGCGCGCGCCGGGCTCAGACAGGGCGGCGTCGAGTGCGCAGTTGAACTCGTAGGCATCTGCGTCGTAGCCCGCTTCGCGCATCGCCGTGCTGACCGCCTCGGCGTGCGCACCGCCTGCCTGATAGACGCCGGGGGCAAAATCCGGGTCGATGTCCAGATTTTCAGGCTCCTCGAAGGATTGCCGGCAGCCGGCAACATCCGTCGCATGATAATTGCGACACGACTGTGGACGCGCCGCGTAAACCGTACAGCGCCCTTCGTTCAAGAATGGGCACTTGACGTTACGGGTGACTCGCTCACCCTCCCCGAGATTCCTGAGCGCCGCGCTATTCGCGCGCACCTCTGCATAGACGCGAGCCTTCTCTTCGGAGTTAAACGTCTGTTCGACGACATCGAGGATTCTGAAGACTTCGACGGCGCGCACATCCACGGTGAAGTAGCAGCACCATGTGCAGCCGGCCCTACAGGCCAGCGTGCCGCAGTCCGGGGACGCAGCGATGCGAGCGTCATGGCGCCGCTGAGAATTCTCGAGTGCGGGAAGCACGCCGTGGGTTCGAATCTCATCGCGCATCTGCGCGCGCTCTTGCTCCAGAATGCTGCGGACCAGGGGGACATCCAGGGTAAATTCCATCGCTCGATCTTAATCCCAATCCTGCACTGCAGCCCAGCGCGATATACTCGCTGACATGAGCGAACTGCGCATTCTGTCGATCATTCCGCCGATGACGCAGCTCAACACACCGTATCCGTCGACGGCGTATCTCACGGGGTTCCTGCGCTCGCGCAACTTCAAAGCGCAGCAGGTCGATCTGTCCATCGCCCTGGCGCTCAGGTTGCTCTCGGCAGAGGGTGTGCAGGCCATTCACGGGCAAGTGAGCGCGCTTGCCCGCCATCAACACACAAAGGCAACGCGCTTCTTCGTCGAGAATATCGAGTCCTACCGCACGACGATTTCGCCGGTCATTCGTTACTTGCAAGCCCGTGATCCGAGCCTCGCCCATCGCATCGCTTCGCGGCATTACCTCCCCGAAGGCCCGCGCTTCGTATCGCTCGACCCGGTGATCGACAGCGAGCATCACCCGGGCGAGGCACTAGACTGGGCTTTTGGCGCACTCGGACTGCAGGATCGGGCCAAGCACATCGCCACTCTGTATCTGAATGACCTCGCCGACGTGATTCGCGATGGCATCGATCCGCGCTTCGAATTCGTGCGCTATGCAGAATCGCTCGCGGCGAGCCAACCGTCGTTTGATTCACTGCAATCGGCGCTCAGTGCGCCGCACAAACTGGTCGATGAATTGCTCAGTGAACTGACGCTCGCAGCGCTCTCGCAGCATGAACCCGACCTCGTGCTCATCACCGCGCCGTTTCCGGGCAACGTGTACGGCGCCTTTCGGATCGCGCAGACCCTCAAGAAGGCCCACCCGCCGATCGTCACGGTATTGGGCGGCGGTTATTGCAATACCGAGCTACGCAGCTTGAATGAACCGCGCGTGTTCGACTATTTCGACTTCATTACGCTCGACGCCGGCGAACGTCCGCTGCTTGCGCTCATCGAGTACCTGCAGGGCATGCGACCGCTCGATCGGTTGGTACGTACCTATACGCGCGAGCATCAATACGTCGACTTCAAGGAGCCAGACATCGCTTTTTCCGACAGCGGCACGCCCACGTACACGGGCTTGCCGCTGGATGACTATTTGTCGCTGCTCGATATGCTCAATCCCATGCATCGTCTGTGGTCGGATGGCCGCTGGAACAAGCTCACGGTCGCCCACGGCTGTTACTGGAAGCAGTGCGCCTTCTGCGATGTCGACCTCGACTACATCTCGCGCTACGATTTGGCAACAACCGATGTGCTGGTCGGTCGAATCGAATCGCTGATTCGCGAGACCGGCCAAACCGGATTTCACTTCGTCGACGAAGCCGCGCCGCCAAAGGCACTGAAGTCGCTTGCTCGGGCCTTGCTTCAGCGCAAGCTCGATATTTCATGGTGGGGCAACATCCGTTTCGAAAAATCGTTCGACGCCGGCCTTTGCGAGCTGCTGGCCGAGAGCGGCTGCATCGCGGTAACCGGCGGCTTGGAAGTGGCATCGAATCGCCTGCTCAAACTCATGAAGAAAGGCGTATCGGTCGAACAGGTGGCACGGGTCACGCGCGCCTTCTCGGACGCGGGGATCCTGGTCCACGCGTATCTGATATACGGTTTCCCGACTCAAACCGCGCAAGATACCGTCGACGCCCTCGAGTACGTTCGGCAATTGTTCGCGGCAGGCTGCATACAATCGGGGTTCTTCCACCGTTTTACCTGCACCGTGCATTCGCCGGTCGGTAAGCATCCGGACCACTACGGCGTGACCTTATCCCGGGCGCGCCACGGCACATTCGCCAATAACGATATCAATTTTGCGGACGCCACCGGCGTCGACCACGATGCGTTCGGCCCGGCACTCAAGAAGGCTCTGTACAACTATATGTATGGCATCGGACTCGATGTCGACGTGCACGAGTGGTTCGAGGAAAGCGCGTCGGTTCGGGGCGTCGGAAAACGGGTCCGCCGCCGCGCAGCGGCCGTGGTGCCACGTACGACTGTACCGCCGAATCTGATCGAGCAGGCGCTGCACCTGTAGCGCGAGCCCGGTTCAACCGGCCCAGGGGGTGGCTGGCCACGCGCAATGGCCGTCGTCACTCCCGCTCAAGGCCGCAACCATACATGAAACAAGGCTTTAGATCGCACGGGACATCACGGGCACCTCAATTGATGCTGCTATGCATCATTATTGATGCGCGAGGACCTGGCCCGTGAGAACGACCGTCACCATTGATGATGAGCTCTATCAGCGAGCGCTAGAGGTTGCCGATCCGGGGACGGACAAGGCGGACTTATTTCGCGAAGCAATGGCGGTGTTCGTCCGCGTTCAAGCGGGCAAACGACTTTCCGCGCTCGGCGGCAAAGCACCGAAGATGAAGATGACTCCGCGTCGCCGGCCCGCATGAGGTTGCGCACTTGGCTTCGATACTCGCGGATTCGTCTGTCTGGGTTGCTCATTTCCGCAAATCAAACGGCGTACTTCAATCTCTGTTGGCGGCAGATCTGGTGTTGAGTCATCCGCTGATCGTGCTGGAACTCGCTTGCGGCACGCCCCCGGCCCCGCGTGAGCGCACGCTCGGCCACCTCATGACCCTGCAGCAGTCCGTCATTGCGACGACCGAAGAAACACTTGCCCTCATAGAGAAAGAGCAACTCTACGACTTGGGCTGCGGCACGGTCGATATGTCGCTGCTCGCCTCCGCGCTTCTGACTCCCGAGGCGTTGCTGTGGACCGTCGACAAAAATCTCGATGCCATGGCCTCGCGGTTGGACGTGGCCTTCCGCGACGTCTCGGGTTGATCTACTCCCACTCAATTGTCTCCGGCACGTATAAACAACTGAAAATACGCCACTTCTTGTCGGAGCACGCCGAACTTACCCTCAGATCTACCGCCAAAACATTCCGCTTGACGGCGATAGAAGGCGATTGATCGCGAAAACTTCGCGCGCCTCACATCACGAAGCAGCGTGGCAGCAATTATCTGGATGTTGCAGCTGCCGATAGCGCTGAAAGCGGACGCCGATCAGCGCCCGAGAATCACATCAATGCCCGACAACACGAGCTCCAATTGACGCCTAGTTATCTTGCCGATCCGCTCGACAAGCTGGCGCTTGTCCAAGGCCGCTATCAACGACACGTTGGCGACAGAATCCTTAGGCAATCTGGTGGCTACCGCTGACAAGAGTACGTTCCCGGGAGCTAGCTCCCATTTGAGATTACTCGTCAGAGGCACGCAGACGACGGTGCCGATCCGACTGGCATTCAGTGCATCGCATTGCACGACTACCACGGGACGTCGATAGCCCGGAGCGGAACCCACCGGCTCGCCGAGATCAGCCCACCAGGTTTCGCCCTGCCCGATTACCACTCGGTCTTTTTCAAGACTTGCCGCCCGGCCGCAACGCTGAAGGCGTCCGGCTCTGGCCCCACGTCCCTCACCACATCGTTCATCCGCTCGGTCACACGGTCCGGAGCATGTGTGCCGATAAATTCGCCGAGCGCCCGGCTGTAAATCTCGCTCCTAGAGCTCTTTAGGCGCTTAGCAAGCGCCTCGGCTTCCGCGAAGACATCATCCGGGATCGAGACCGCAACTTTCATACCGTTAGTATTACCGGCTCGAATGGCGGCTGTCAACCGCATCGCATCCCGTCAACCGGGCACCTTTTAGCATTCACATATTGGCACACGCGGGAGAGTATCAAGTTGTTCCTCGCGCATCGATTTATCGGATTGGAGCAGCGTGCCGCGAGGCGATTCGGTTACAGGCAACGGCAAGTCTGCCTGCTCCTTGATACCGTCATGACACATCGGCCCGGATGACATCGCCAACCGCCACAAGTGCCTCCTTCAGCACTCGCCGGGTCACCGAACCCATGGCAATTCTCACGGCGTGAGGAACATGGGCCGTCGTCGCGAACGCATCCGCTGTTGCCACGGCGATGCCACGTCTCCGCAGCTCGACAGACACGCGATCGGCCCGCTGGTCCTCGCCGAGCGGCACCCAAATCAGATAGGAACTCGCGTGGCTCACAACTCGAATTCCGGCAAGCGCCTTGGCCGCCATGCCCTGCCTCACTTCCGCTTCCTTGCGCTTGCGAGCCTCCAGTTCCGCCACTGTTCCGTCATCCATCCACCGGCAGGCAATGGCGCACAGAGCGGCCGCGACGTTCCACACGGTGGCGCGAATCGCGCTCTCGATGGGAGCAACGAGTTCGCTCGGAGCGGCCAGGAAACCGACTCTCAGACCGGTCGCGACACCCTTCGACAGGCTCGACACGAAAATCGTCCGCTCGGGAGCAAGCGCCGCGACCGGCTCAGGAGCATCGCCTGCCAGGTAGGCATACGCCTCGTCTTCGACGACGAGCAACCCGTGCTTGCGTGCAATCGCCACCAACCGCCGCCGATCCCCCAAGCTCATGACGAAGCTGAGTGGATTGTGGATAGTGGGCATCGCATATACCGCGCGCACGCGCCTTGTGGCGCATAGTCGATCCAGTGCATCCAAGTCGGTACCATGGCTCGAGACAGGCAGCGGCGCAAGCTCGATCCGCAATGTGCTGGCCAATACCTTGAAACCGGGATACGTCAACGCATCCACGGCCACCACATCACCGGGCTTCAGGAGCGCGAGGAACGTGACAGCCAATCCGTGCTGCGCACCGCTGGTAACGAGGACCCGCTCCGCGCCCAGATTGAGGTGACGGCGGCCGAGGTGCCGCGCAACGACCGCGCGCTCGTGGGGACGTCCTCCGTAGGGCGTGTAGCGCAGGAGCGCGTCGAGGTCGCCGGACGACGCCAGTTGACGCAGGGTGCTCCGAAGCACGTCGGCCTGACCTTCCAGCACCGGCTCGTTGAAGGACAGCTCCGTGGCGCCGGGCACCGCGGGCAACTGGTCGACCGTCGAGTTTTGTAAATAGGAAAGATCGCGAACGAAGGTCCCACGACCTACCTCGCCAACAACCAAGCCCATCGCTTCCAGCTCGGCATAGACGCGACTGGCCGTCGCCAGCGCGAGATGATGGGACTGTGCCAATTCGCGGTGTGTCGGAAGGCGAGTGGCAGGCGTCAGCCGTCCGGCGCGAATTTCCGCGGCCAACCGGTCCACCACTTCCCTGTAACGCGATCTCGCCCTGGGCTCTTTACCTGTATCTAGTACAATTTATTTATTGTATTGCCCGCCAAGTCTAGCATTGCCTTACCTGCATCAAGCAGGTCCATGGGAGATTTCGATGCAGGTCGCCATTCTCACGTTCGACGGTTTCAATGAACTCGACTCGCTGATTGCACTCGGTATTCTCGGACGTGCAAGCCAGTCCGGCCTCCGGGTTGGTCTGGCCTGTCCGACTCCAAAGGTACGATCGATGAACGGCGTCGTCCTCGAGGCACAAATGACTCTCGATGACGTCGCCAACGCGGACGGCGTTATCGTCGGTAGCGGCCTGCTGACGCGTGACATCGTGAAGGATGCGGGCATGATGGGTCGCCTGAAGTTGGATCCAAAGCGCCAATTGATCGGCGCTCAATGCTCTGGCGCGCTGATCCTGGCGAAGCTGGGGCTGCTACGGAATGTCCCGGCATGCACCGACCTGATTACGAAGCCTTGGGTCGAGGAAGCCGGCGTTTCCGTACTGAACCAACCGTTCTTCGCCAGCGGAAATATCGCGACAGCGGGCGGGTGTCTCGCATCTCAATATCTAGCAGCGTGGATGCTCGCGCGCCTGAGCGGGATGGAAACGGCTCGACGTGCCATTCACTACGTCGCCCCGGTCGGTGAAAAGGAGATCTACCTCGAGAGGGCGAATCAGGCGATCGGGCCCTACCTCGTCAATGAGCTGAAAGCAGGGTGAGCCGCGAGTAATTGCCAGTTTTGCCGCCATTTGCGGGCTTACGCATTCACCGCGAGCCGTGGCAAGATCAAACGGGACGCCCTCGTCACTCCCACTCGATCGTTGCGGGTGGCTTGCCCGTAATATCGTAGACGACGCGCGAAATACCGGCCACCTCGTTCACGATCCGCAGTGCGACCCGATCGAGGAACTCGTATGGCAGGTGCGCCCACCGCGCCGTCATGAAATCGATCGTCTCGACGGCTCTGAGCGCGATCACGTAATCGTAGCGGCGCGCATCGCCCATGACCCCGACCGATCGCACCGGCAGGAACACCGCGAACGCCTGGCTGACCTTGTCGTAAAGATCGTGCCGCCGCAATTCCTCGATGAAGATGGCGTCGGCGCGACGCAAAAGATCCGCGGAAGATTTTTCGATCGCGCCGAGAATGCGCACGCCGAGTCCGGGGCCCGGAAACGGATGACGATAGACCATCGCGGGCGGCAAGCCGAGCTCGACGCCGAGTTTGCGCACCTCGTCCTTGAACAGCTCGCGCAGCGGCTCGAGCAGCTTGAGTTTCATGCGCTCGGGCAAGCCGCCCACGTTGTGGTGCGACTTGATCACGTGTGCCTTGCCGGTCTTCGCGCCCGCCGACTCGATCACGTCGGGATAAATCGTACCCTGCGCGAGCCACTCGACGCCTGCGAGCGCACTCGCCTCTTCGTCGAACACTTCGATGAATTGCCGCCCGATGATCTTTCGCTTCCGTTCGGGATCGGTCTCGCCGGCGAGTGCCTCGAGGAATCGGGCCTCGGCGTCGACACGAATCACGCGCACGCCCATGTGCTCCGCGAAAGTCGCCATCACCTGGTCGCCCTCGCCGAGGCGCAGCAAGCCATGGTCGACGAAAACACAGACGAGCTGCGCACCGATGGCTCGATGCAGCAGCGCCGCGAGCACCGATGAATCGACGCCGCCGGAAAGCCCGAGCAGCACCTTGTCGACGCCGACCTGGGCGCGAATTCGTGCAACGCTGTCCGCGATGATGTTGCCGGTCTTCCAGTCCGCTCGGCATCCGACGATCTCGTGCACGAAGCGGCGCAGGATTTCGCCCCCCTGCGGCGTGTGCGTGACCTCGGGATGGAACTGCACCGCATACCAGCGCCGCGACTCGTCCGCCATCGCCGCAATCGGCGCGTTGCTGCTGCTCGCGATCGCCGTAAACCCCGGCGGCACCGCAACGACGCGGTCACCATGGCTCATCCAAACGTCGAGGAGGCGCTCGCCGGCCGCGTCACGCCGGTCTTCGAGCCCGTCGAGCAGCCGCGAGCCCTTCGTCGGCGTGACGTGTGCCCGGCCGAACTCGCGATGCGACGAGGACTCCACGCGGCCACCGAGCTGCGCCGCCATCGTCTGCATTCCGTAGCAGATGCCGAGCACGGGCACATCGAGTTCGAATGCGGCTTGCGGTGCCTGCGGCCCTCGCGAGTCGTAGACGGATTCGGGACTGCCGGAGAGAATCACCCCCTTCGGGGCGAATGCGCGAATGTCGCTGGGATTCGCATCCCAGGCGTAGATCTCGCAATAAACGCCGAGTTCGCGCACCCGGCGCGCGATCAGCTGCGTATATTGGGAACCAAAATCGAGGATCAATATCCGGTCGGCATGAATATCGGGCATCAACCAATCCGGTAGTTTGGCGCTTCTTTGGTGATCGTCACGTCGTGGACATGGCTCTCGCGCACCCCGGCGTTGGTGATGCGCACGAACTGTGGTCGGGTGCGCATCTCTTCGATGCTGCTGCTGCCCGTATAGCCCATCGCTGCCCGCAACCCGCCGGAGAGCTGGTGCAGGATCGCGACGAGGCTGCCCTTGTACGCGACGCGGCCCTCGATGCCCTCGGGCACGAGCTTCTCGAGCTCCGTGGTCGTGTCCTGGAAATAGCGGTCGCTCGAACCGTGGGATTGCGCCATTGCGCCGATCGATCCCATCCCTCGATACGCCTTGTATGAACCACCCTGGTACAGCTCGACTTCGCCGGGCGACTCTTCGGTGCCTGCGAACAATCCGCCGATCATGACGGTATGGGCGCCGGCCGCCAAAGCCTTGGCGATGTCGCCCGAATAGCGGATACCGCCGTCGCCGATGATCGGGACGCCGGTTCCCTCCAGGGCCTTCGCGACGCGCGAAATCGCGCTGATTTGCGGCACGCCGACGCCCGCGACGATGCGCGTCGTGCAAATGGACCCGGGGCCGATGCCGACCTTGACCGCGTCCGCTCCGTGTCTGACCAGGTCGAGCGCCGCCTCTGCGGTCACGATGTTGCCGCCGATGATCTGAAGGTCCGGATACTTGGCCTTGATCTTCGCGACGGTCTCGAGCACGCCGCGCGAATGGCCGTGCGAGGTATCGACGACGATCACGTCGACCCCCGCCTCGCGCAAGGCCGCGACGCGATCCAGGGTGTCCGGCGCCGTGCCGACCGCCGCGCCGACGCGCAGGCTGCCGACACTGTCCTTGCAGGCGTTCGGAAATTCGGTCGCCTTTTGGAAATCCTTGACCGTGATCATGCCTTTCAATTCATGATCGCCCGCGACCACCAACACCTTCTCGATACGGAACTTGTGGAGCAGCGCGAGCACCTCGTCCTTCGGCGCATTTTCGCGCACGGTGATCAAGCGCTCTTTCGGTGTCATGACCGAGGAGACGGGCGCGTCGAGCTTGGTTTCGAATCGCAGATCGCGGTGCGTGACGATGCCGACCACTTTCGTGCCGAGCACCACCGGAACACCGGAAATATTCTTCGCGCGCGTCAATTCGATGACCTGTCGGATCGTCATGTCGGGATTGACCGAGATCGGGTCGGTGATGACGCCGCTCTCGAACTTCTTGACGCGGTCGACCTGGCGGGATTGATGCTCGATCGACATGTTTTTGTGAATGATCCCGATACCGCCCTCCTGGGCGATCGTGATCGCAAGCCGCGCCTCGGTCACGGTATCCATCGCGGCGGACATCAACGGCAAATTGACGCGGATTTCGCGCGTCAGCTGCGAACTCAAGGAAACTTCGCGCGGCAGGACCTCCGAATAGGCGGGGACCAACAGCACATCGTCGAAAGTGAGGGCCTCTTCAAGAATACGCATAGGGGTAGCGTTCACGCAGGTTCGTCTAAGAGGCGGCGCATTCTACCTTGCGGCCGCCGCGCGGTAAACCGCAGTATCATGCGTCCGATGCAAATACCCCCTGGCGACGCCCCTCCTGACAGCGATGCCGGCCCCCGGCCGGTCCGGGACATCTACACCGTTTCTCGGCTCAATCGGGAAGTCAGAATCCTATTGGAACGCGGTTTTGGCAGCCTCTGGTTGGAGGCCGAAATCTCGAATTTCGCACGGCCCGCCTCTGGACACTGGTATTTCTCGCTCAAGGACGCAAGCGCTCAGGTTCGCTGCGCAATGTTCAAACAACGCAATATGCTCGCGGCATTCACTCCACGAGACGGGCAAAAGGTGCTCGTGCGAGCGCGAATCGGGCTCTACGAGCCGCGCGGCGAATACCAGCTGCTCGTCGATCATATGGAGGACGCAGGCCTCGGGGCTTTGAAGCGCCAGTTCGAGGAACTCACGGCCAAGCTGGCCGCCGAAGGTCTGTTTGCCGCGGAACGCAAACGGGCGCTGCCGCGGCTGCCGAAACGCATCGGCGTAATCACTTCGCCGACCGGGGCGGCAATCCGCGACATCGTGCATGTGCTTGCGCGGCGCTTTCCGGCTGCCGCGGTGCTGATTTATCCGGTACCGGTGCAGGGCGCACAGGCAGCCGCCGAAATCACCGCGGCCGTGGCGCTCGCGGGCCGGCGCGGCGAATGCGACGTCTTGATTCTCGCGCGCGGCGGCGGCTCCCTCGAGGACCTGTGGGCGTTCAACGACGAGGCGCTCGCGCGCGCGATCGTGGCATCACCGATCCCCATCGTCAGCGGCGTGGGCCACGAGATCGATTTTACAATTGCCGACTTCGCGGCCGACGTGCGCGCGCCGACGCCGTCGGCCGCTGCCGAGATCGTCGTTCCGGACGCCCATGAATGGCTCAAAACGGTTCGAACGCTCGGCGCTCGACTGCAACAGGCGATGCGCCGTCGGCTCAACGACGGGCGCGAGCGCCTGCGCTGGCTGATGGGGCGCGCCGCACTCGTGAGCCCGGCTGCACGCCTGACGCAGCAGATGCAGAGCTTGGATGATCTCGAACAACGATTGACGCGCGGGATGCGTCAACGACTCACCGAGATGCGCTCCGACTTCGTCGAACGCCGCGGCCTGCTCTGGCAGCTGAGCCCGATCGCACGCATCCGTGATGGCGCCCAACGCCACCAGGGGCTCGCGGCGCGCCTCAGCGCCGCCCAACTGCAACAGCTTCGACACGCACGCGAGCGCCTGATACCGCTCGTGCGGACGCTGCAGGCGGTGAGCCCGCTCGCCACCTTGGACCGCGGTTACGCTATCGTTTCTCGAATGGATGGGGTAATCCTGCGCGACTCCGCGCAAGCGCCGCCCGGTACGATCGTCGAGGCGCGCCTCGCCGCAGGAAAAATCCGCGCCAAGGTCGAGGATCCGTCGCCATGAGCCTGCGTCTGCTCGCATGCCTCTGTCTGATGCCCGCCTGCGCGGCCGCGTTGACGCTGCCCAGCGAGGAAGCCGTGCCCGGCGGCATCAAGATCATTCGGTTGGCGACCGACCCCAGCGGCGCGGCGCAAGCAGTGCCCCCCGAAGTCGATGCCGACGGCCGCCGCGTCCTCGTGGTTCAAGACGGCGGCGATTGGCTTGCGATCGTCGGCATCCCGTTGTCGGCGCCGATCGGCGCGCATACGATCCGCGTCAAGAGCGGCAATGATGCCCGACGCATCGAGTTCACGGTCGGCCCCAAGCAATATCCGACCCAGTCCCTGACGGTTCCGCCGGCTCAAGTCAATCTGTCCAAGCACGATCTCGAGCGCTTCGAGCGCGAGCGCGCGCGCATCGATGAGGTGCTCAGTCGCTGGACCGACCGCCAGCCCGACGACCTGACGTTCGACGCCCCGGTCCCTGGCGTACGCAGCAGCAGCTACGGCTCTCGGCGGGAATTCAACGGCGAGGCCCGCAACCCGCACACCGGCATGGACATTGCCGCGCCCAGCGGCACTGCGGTGCTTGCGCCGGCCGCCGGCGTGGTCGTCGAAGTCGGCGATTACTTCTTCAACGGCAACACCGTGTTCGTGGACCACGGGCGCGGCTTCCTCAGCATGTACTGCCATCTGAGCGTCGTCGACGTGAAGCCCGGCGAGCAAATTGCGGCGGGCACGCAGATCGGCGCGGTCGGGATGACCGGGCGCGCCACCGGTCCGCACCTACACTGGGGCTTGGTCCTGAATCACGCCTGGGTCGACCCCGCTCTTTTCGTGCGCTCCCGCAAATAGTCGTCGAGACTATGCGCCAGCGAGACGAAATCCGACGGGATCATCAACACCGTCGTGCTGTTGTTCTCTGCGCCGACTTCGGAAATCATTTGCATGCGCCGCAGCTCCAGTGCGGCCGGATTTGACGCGATTTGCGCGGCCGCAGCCGAGAGCTTCACGGATGCCTCCAATTCCGCCTCGGCCTTGATGATCCGCGCACGCTTCTCGCGAATCGCCTCCGCCTGCATGGCCATGACCTGCTGCATCGCCACCGGAAGCTCGACGTCCTTCATCTCGAATCGCTGCACTTCGAGACCCCACTGCGCCGTCGAGCCCGCGATGAACTGGCACAACAGGTCGTTGATCTTGTTGCGCTCCTGCAGGACCTCGTCGAGATCGTGCTGGCCGATGATATTGCGCAAGCCGGTCAGTGCGAGTTGGTAGACGGCCGCGGGCGCGTCGGTCACTTCGATGACCGATTTGGCTGCATCGACGATGCGATACCACAGCACCGCATTGACCTTGATCGTCACGCTGTCGCGCGTGATCGTTTCTTGTTGCTCCGCTGAGACCGTACGTGTGCGCACGTCGACCCTCACGGACCGTTCGACATTCAGCGGAATGATCCAATAGAGCCCGGGCCCGCGCAGGCCCTTATAGCGGCCGAGCCGGAACACGACGCCGCGCTCGTATTCCTGGGCAACGCGCAGGCCGGAGATCAAGGCCACGATCAGCACGATCAGCAGTATTTCAATCGGCATCGACGCCCTCCGGCCGCGCTTTATCGCGGGTCTACCGGAATCATCTTATCCTAGAAGTCGGTCCATTCTTGATCGGCGTTGGCCGCAGCGCCCTTGCGTGGCGCCGGTGCGGCGGCAGCGGCCGGGGGCGCCGATTTACCTTGCCACGGCCTGTTCGTCGCACGTCGCTCGAGCGGCGGCGCGGCGCCGCGCGACGTCGCCGCCTTGGCGGCCGGCTTCTCGGACATTACCCGCGGCGCAACGGTCGGCTCGCCGATTCGATAACCTTCGATCAATTGCATGAGGTTCATGGCCTGCTCGGACAGCGCCTGGGCCGCCGCGGTCGCCTGCTCGACGAGCGCCGCATTCTGCTGCGTCGCCCCGTCCATCGAAGTCACCGCCTGGTTGACCTGATCGATGCCCGCGGCCTGCTCGCGGCTCGAAGCTGCGATCTCCGCCACCACGTCCGTGACCTTCTTGACCCCGGTCACGATCTCCGC
>JBEKSM010000021.1:0-94360 GCA_049517075.1 Steroidobacteraceae bacterium
CGCAGCAAATCGGTCTTCAACAGCTCGGTATGCAGCTCCGCGACGCCGTTGATCGCGTGGCTGCCGACGCAGGCAAGGTGGGCCATGCGCACGTAGCGCTCGCCGCTTTCGTCGATCAGCGAAAGGCGGGAGATTCGCCCCTCGTCGCCGAGAAATCGTATGCGCACTTCGTCGAGAAAGCGTGCGTTGATTTCGTAGATGATCTCGAGATGGCGGGGCAGGATCTTTCCGAACACCGGCAGGGGCCAGCGCTCGAGCGCCTCGGGCAGCAGCGTGTGGTTGGTGTAAGCGAAGGTCCGCAGAGTCACCGCCCAGGCGTCCGCCCAGGGCATCAGATAGACGTCGACGAGCAAGCGCATGAGCTCGGGAATGGCGATCGCCGGATGGGTGTCGTTCAACTGCACGGCGAATTTCTCGTGAAATCGCTCGACCGGAATCTTCTGCGTTCGCAAGATGCGCATCATGTCCTGCAGCGAGCAGGATACGAAAAAATATTGCTGCTCGAGCCGCAGCTCCTTGCCGCGCAGCTGATCGTCATTCGGGTAGAGCACCTTGCTCAGGTTTTCCGAGGTGACCTTCTGATTGACCGCGCCGTAGTAGTCGCCGCTGTTGAAGATCGCAAAGTCGAAGGATTCCGGCGCTTCGGCTCTCCACAGACGCAGCGTATTGGCGGTGTTCGAGAGGTAGCCGAGGATCGGAGTGTCGTAGGGAACGCCGTTGACGATGCGTTCGGGCAGCCAACGGACGCGCAAATTGTGGTTGGCGTCGGTGTAGTGATCGACGTTGCCGCCGAAGTAGACATCGACGGTCCACTCGGGGCGCATCAATTCCCAGGGATTGCCGAAACTCAGCCATTTGTCGGTCTTTTCCACTTGCCAGCCGTCGACGATCTCTTGACGGAAAATACCGAATTCGTAGCGGATTCCGTAGCCGAGCGCCGGCACTTCGAGCGTCGCCAGCGAGTCGATGAAGCAGGCCGCGAGACGGCCGAGGCCGCCGTTGCCCAGGCCCGGCTCCGCCTCTTCGGCGAGCAGCTCGTCGAAGTTCAAGCCGAGCTCGGTGATGCCCTCTTTGACGCGGTCGTAAATCCCGAGATTGATCAGATTGTTGCCGAGATGCGGCCCCATGAGAAATTCCGCCGACAAATAGGCCACGGTGCGCGAGCCGTGCTTCGTGTAGTTGGCCGCGGTGCTGATCCAGCGCTGCAACATGCGATCGCGGACCGCATAGGCGAGCGCCATGTAATAGTCTCGCTTGGTCGCAAGGCCCGGGAACTTGCCCTGCATGTAAAACAGATCGTCGAGGAACGCAGTCTTGATCGCCTCCTTGCCAAGCGCCGTGCGATCTTCGTCGAGTTCCTGCACGGGTTGCGGCCCGGCCGGCTCAGAGCTCATCGTGCCACTCGAAGCCGTCGCGGCCGATCAAGGCGCTCGAGGCCGCGGGTCCCCAGCTGCCCGCAATGTAGCTCTTCGGGCGTTCGTCGTATTGTTGCCAGCCCGCGATGATCGGATCGATCCATCGCCACGCGGCGTCGAGCTCGTCACGGCGCATGAACAGCGTCAAGTTGCCCTTGACCGTGTCCATCAGCAAACGCTCGTATGCGTCGAGGCTGCGCATCTTGAAGGTTTCGCCCAAGTCTAGCGCGAGTTTCACGGGCTTGAGCCGCATGCCTTCACCGGGATTCTTCGCGAGTATCGTCAGCGTGATGCTCTCGTCGGGCTGCAGGCGGATCACGAGAAGATTGGCCCCCTCGGTCGTCGGCGCACGCTCGAAGATCGGGTGGGGAACATCGTCGAACGTCACGACGAGTTCCGTGAGGCGGTCTTGCAGGCGCTTGCCGGTGCGCAGATAAAACGGCACGCCGGCCCAACGCCAGGTGTCGATTTCCGCCTTGAGCGCAACGAAGGTTTCGGTCGTACTGTCGGGCGAGATATCGGCCTCGTCGAGATATCCGGGTACCGAGAGACCTCGAACCGAGCCTGCCTTGTATTGGCCGCGCACGGTCTTGATCAGCACGTCCCGATCCCGCAAGGGTCGCAGCGCACGCAGCACCTTCAGTTTTTCGTCGCGCACGGCATCCGGATCACTGCTCGCCGGCGGCTCCATCGCCATGATGCAGAGCAGTTGCAGCAGGTGATTTTGCACCATGTCGCGCAGCGCGCCGGTCGAGTCGTAGAACTGGCCGCGGCGCTCGACGCCGAGTTCCTCGGCGACCGTGATCTGCACGTGCTTGATCAGGCCGCGGCGCCACAGTGGCTCGAACAAGGCATTGCCGAAGCGCAGCGCCATGAGGTTCTGGACCGCTTCCTTGCCGAGATAATGATCGATGCGGTAGATCTGCTTTTCCGCGAACACTGCACCGACATGATGATTGATCAGTTCCGCGGACGCGACGTCGTTGCCGAGCGGCTTCTCCAGAACGACGCGCGATGCGGGCGTGACCAAGCCGGCCTTCGCGAGGTTGTCGGTGATCACCGCGAACAGCGTCGATGCGGTCGAGAAGAAGAACACGCGGATGATCTTTTCGCGGCCGCGCAGCACGCTGCCGAGCGCCGCGTAGTCTTGCAGCGACGCCGCATCGACCTTGATGTAATCGACCAATTTGCTGAAGGCCGACCACTTGTCGGCGTCGAATTCATCGCCGAGATATTCCCGGCAGGCTGTTTCCGCGTGGCCGAGGTAGGCCTCGCGGGTCAATGCGGATCGCGCGATGCCGAAGATGCGCGATTCTTCGCTGACCTGTCCATCGGCGTGGCGCCGGTACAGCGCGGGTATCAGTTTGCGGGTAACGAGATCGCCCGTACCGCCGAACAGCAACATATCGAAATTCGGAAGAATGGCCACCGTCTTGAGGATTCCTTGGATTGAATAACGCTGCAGCGTAGCATCTGGCGCGGCTCTCTTGTAAGCCTTGCCGTTATGGCACAATGATGCATGGCGATAGATCAATCGAAGCTCGATCCGCGCGTGCGTGAGGTTACCGAGCGGATTCGGGAGCGCAGCCGCACAGGACGCAACGAATATCTCACCCGCATGGCCGCCGCCGCACACGGTGGGACCGCGCGCCAGGGCCTGTCGTGCACCAATCTCGCGCACGGGTTTGCGGCATCGGACGCAGTCGACAAGTCGGCGCTGCGACAGCTGCGCTGGCCGAATATCGCGATCGTTTCCTCGTACAACGACATGTTGTCCGCGCACCAGCCGCTCGAGCGTTATCCGGCGCTGATCAAGCGCGCTGCGCGCGAGGCGGGCGCTGTCGCGCAGTTCGCGGGCGGCGTCCCGGCGATGTGCGACGGCGTGACCCAGGGCCAACCGGGCATGGAGCTCTCGTTGTTCAGCCGCGATGTGATCGCAATGGCGACCGCCGTGGCGCTCTCGCATAACATGTTCGATGCGGCGCTTTGCCTGGGTGTTTGCGACAAAATCGTGCCGGGTTTGCTCATGGGGGCGCTCGCGTTCGGTCACTTGCCCGTGATCTTCGTGCCCGCCGGCCCGATGCCCTCCGGCATACCGAACAAGGAGAAGGCGCGCATCCGCGAACTGTATGCGGAGGGGAAGGCGGGGCGCGAGGAGCTGCTGGACTCCGAGGCGGCGAGTTATCACGCGGGGGGCACTTGCACGTTCTATGGCACCGCGAACAGCAACCAGATGCTCATGGAGGTCATGGGACTGCATATGCCGGGCGCGGCTTTTGTCGCGCCTAACACGCCATTGCGCGACGCGCTGACCGCCGTGGCGGCGCGGCGCGCCGCAAAGATCACGGCGCTTGGCTCCGAGTACCTGCCGCTCGCGCAGGGCATCGACGAGCGAGCGATCGTCAACGCGATCGTCGGACTGCTCGCGACCGGCGGCTCGACCAATCACACGCTGCATTTGGTTGCGATGGCGCGCTGCGCGGGCATCGCGATCAACTGGGATGATTTCAGCGATTTATCCGCGGCCGTTCCGTTGCTCGCGCGGATCTATCCGAACGGCAGCGCCGATATCAACCGATTTCAGGCCTGTGGTGGGACGGGGTTCCTGATCCGCGAACTGCTCGACGCGGGATTGTTGCACGAGGACGTCACCACAGTCGTGGGCGCGGGCTTGCGTGCCTATTGCCAGGAGCCCTGGCTCCAGGACCAGCAACTCGCGTGGCGCGCGGCACCGGCAACCAGCGGTGACCTCGACGTGCTGCGCCCGATATCGAATCCGTTCAGTCCACACGGCGGATTGCGTCTGCTCACGGGCAACCTCGGACGTGCGGTGATCAAGACATCGGCGATTGCGGGTCCGCATGTGATCGAAGCCCCGGCGATCGTGTTCAACGATCAAGAGGAGGTCATCGCCGCTTTCAAGCGAGGACAATTGGCCAAGGATTTTGTCGCGGTCCTGCGCTTTCAGGGGCCGCGCGCGAACGGCATGCCGGAGCTGCATCAGCTGACGCCGTCTCTGGCCTCCTTGCAGCGCAAGGGATTTCAGGTCGCGATCGTGACCGACGGGCGCATGTCCGGCGCCTCGGGCAGCGTGCCTGCCGCGATCCACGTCACGCCCGAAGCGGTCAACGGCGGTCCCCTGGGGCGCGTACGCGACGGCGACCTGATTCGATTGGATTGCCATACCGGCGTGCTCGAGGCGATCGTGCCGGAGCCGGTTTGGCGCTCGCGCGAGGTCGGCAAGCTCGAGCATGCCGCCAACGAGACCGGCACGGGGCGCGAATTGTTCTCCGCATTTCGGCGTGGCGCCGGCGATGCGGAAGCCGGCGCCATTTCAATACTGTAAGGGGAATGCTGCTTGGAGATACGCGACATCGTCGGACTTGCGCCCGTGATCCCGGTTCTGACCGTCACCGATATCGCGCACGCGGTGCCACTCGCGCGAGCGCTCGCGGCCGGCGGTTTGCGCGTGCTCGAAGTGACGATGCGTACGCCGGTCGCACTGGCCGCGATCGAAGCGATGCGAAAGGCCGTGCCGGAGGCCGTCGTCGGTGTCGGCACGCTCACGCGTCCCGTGGATTTTGCCGGCGCGAGCCGCGCCGGCGCGCAATTTGGCGTCACGCCGGGCTTGACGCCCGAACTCGCCGCGGCCGCGCGCGGAGCGCGCTTCCCCCTGTTGCCCGGTGTCATGACGCCGACCGAACTGATCGCCGCGCGTGCATTGGGATTCACCGTGCTCAAGCTGTTTCCTGCACAGCAGGCGGGCGGCATCGGCATGTTGCAGGCACTCGGCGCACCGTTTCCCGACGTATCGTTTTGTCCGACAGGCGGAATCACGCGCGCTACGGCGCCCGATTATCTGGCCTTGTCGAACGTCGCCTGCGTGGGCGGCTCCTGGGTCGCGCCTCGCAATCTGATCGAGCAGGGTGATTGGGCCGGCATCGAGGCGCTCGCGCGCGATGCGGCTCTACTGCGCAAAGCCTCGAGCTCAAGCGCCTAGGAGGCGTCGCTGAGACGCATCGACGGCTCGGCGGCGCCGACCGTGTCCCGAAGGCGGCGCCGAAATTCGCGGCGCACGAGCCAGAGACTGAAAAGGGCCTGCAAGCTGACACTCGCAACGGACACGTACCAGAGTTCGGCGAGGTAGAAGTTCGGCTGCGCCGCGAGCCACAGCGCCGGCGCAACGAAGCTCGCGATGCGGGTCGCCGAACTGAGCACCGCCGGTATCGTGTTGCCGAGACCCTGAAAAACGCCGGAGCACGTGAATACCAGGCCGGTCGCGACGAAATTCCACGAGCAGATCCGCAGAAGCTGCGCTCCGACGTCCTGGGCCGCCGTGTCGGCGGTGAATGCGCGAATCAGCAGCGGCGCCTGCCATTGGCAGCAGGCGCTGAGCACCACCATGATCGCGGCGCCCGCGAAGCAGGCAAACACGAACGTCTCGCGCACCCGCGCGAATTGCCGGGCGCCGAAATTCTGCCCGACGATTGGTGCGGTCGCGAAGGCGACCGCCATCGCGGGCAGGAACATGCATTGCATGACGCGCATGCCGACGCCGAAACCGGCTTGTGCGTCGGGGCCGAAACGCCGGATGATCCAATAGATCACGCCCATGTAGATGAACATCAGTGCAAACTCGCCGCCGGCGGGCAGCCCGATGCCGAGCAAGCGGCCCCAGGTCGCCAACCGCGGTCGCCATGCCGCGGGATCGAACGAGACGTAGGTTTCGAGTCGGTGGAAATACAGCGCGAGCAGCACGACGCCGACCGCAATCGATAGCGAGCTCGCGAGGCCCGCACCCGCGACACCCATCGCATGTCCGGTCCCGATGCCGGCGATCAGCACGGGTGCGAGCACCGCATTCAAGATCACCGTGATCACTTGGACGAACATCGTCGGCTTGACGATACCGGTTCCGCGCAAGGCCGAACCCAAGGCGACGATTGCAAATTGCAGTGCGAGGCTCGGCAGGAACCATTGCAAATATGTGACACCGGCGCTCACCGTCGCGGCGTCGGACCCGAGCGTGCGCAAAAAAACGGATGCAAAACCGTAGCCGAAGATCAAGGTGATCAGCGTGCAGCTCGCGGCAAGAACGAGGCTCTGGTTGAACACGAGTGTCGCGTCAGCGCGGTCCTTGCGCCCGACCGCGTGCGAAATCAGCGTGACCGTTCCGACGCCCAGCACCTGGGTCAGCGCGAGCACGATGAAGGTTGCGTTGCCGGCGGCGCCGACGCCCGCAAGCGCCGCATCGCCCAAGCGTCCGACGAAGTACAGGTCGATCAGAAAGTACAGCGTTTGGAACAGCATACCGGCCGCCATCGGCACGGCCATCTGGATCACGTGCGCTGCGATCGAGCTTTCGGTGAGGTCCTTCATTGGACGGCCATGGTAAGCTTTCTTCGATTCAGTGCAAGGAACCGAGGCGCAATGACCGATCGATTGACATCCCTTTTGGCCGAACGCCCGTGGCTGCTCGCCGATGGGGCCACCGGAAGCAACCTGTTCGACCGCGGTCTGCAGTCGGGCGATGCGCCCGAGCTTTGGAATTGCGACCATCCCGAGCGCATTGCCGATTTGGAACGCGCATTCGTGCAGGCCGGAGCGGACATCATTCTGACCAATAGCTTCGGCGGCACGCGCTACCGCTTGAAGCTGCACAAGGCGGAGTCGCGCGTCGCGGAACTCAACGAGAAGGCGGCGCGCATCGCTCGCGGTGAAGCCGATCGCGCCGACCGCACGGTGCTCGTCGCCGGCAGCATCGGGCCGACCGGCGAAATCCTCGAACCCTTGGGGACGCTCACTGTGGATGCGGCTCGCGAGGCCTTTGCCGAACAGGCCGTCGCGCTCGCGCGCGGCGGCGCGGACCTGCTGTGGATCGAAACGATGTCGTCGGTCGAGGAGACCGAAGCGGCCGTCGCCGGCGCCCGCGTCGCGGGTTTGCCGGTCGTCGCCACCTTGAGCTTCGATACCAATGGTCGCACGATGATGGGCACGACGCCTTCGGACCTCGCGCAATTGCACCGTCGTCATGGCCTCGCGGCCTGCGGCAGCAATTGCGGCGTCGGCCCGTCCGAACTGGTCGCCTCGATCGTCAACCTTGCGACCGCGTCGGATCCGTCGGCGGTGCTCGTCGCAAAGGCCAATTGCGGCATCCCGCAATTCGTCGACGGCGCGATTCGCTTCAACGGTACGCCCGAGCTCATGGCGCAATACGCTTGCCTTGCGCTCGACGCGGGTGCGCGCATCATCGGCGGCTGCTGCGGAACGACGCCGGATCACCTGCGCGTGATGCGACGCGCACTCGAAGCGCACACGCGCGGCGCGAAACCGGATCTGGCCGCGATCGAGGAGAAGCTCGGCGCGATATCGACCGGTGCGACGGCGCAATTGCGCGGCGACATGGATCGCCAATCGGGCGCCGCTCCCGGTTCGACCGGCCGGCGCACGACGAGTCGGCGCGTTTCGCGCGCGGATAACAAGCACTAATCGGCCATTATTGCGCGGCACGCGCCGCGGGCTGCCGCCGCGAACCGGCGGCTGCTTGCGCTCACCTGTCCGGATTGTCATCGAGATTGACGCTCGCGCTTGTCAACGCTCCGGCCGCCATGACGTTGTCGACTACGCAACGTATCGAAACAGGCGCAAAGGGGATTTCAATCATGCGGCGAATTTCTGCGGTTCTGGCGGTCGGCACGGTGGCCCTGGTCGCGATCTCGGGATGCAGCGGGTCGGGAGGCGGCCAAGGCAACGGTGGACCGCCGGCGTCGCTCGTGAGTTACGCCGGTACGACCGGCGTATTCGCGGCATGGGCTGAGCCCACGAGCGGCGCCTTTGCATTCGCGTCGATGGGCAGCTATGCGGGCAAGAAGCAGATTCTGCATGGAAATCTGGACTTCCTCACGGGCATGAATCTGTTGCAGCCCGCCGGCGTCGAGATTTACAAGGGCGCGGACGGCCACATCTACGCACTCGATCTGACCACGAGCAGCGAACCGGCTGCGCAGCCGCTGTCGAGTGAAACCGCCGCGACGATCGACGACACCTGCACGCTGTCGGGCACGGCAGTTGCGGGCGCCAATTACGATTACGTCGGCGTCTACTTCACGGCCGACCTGCAGAATCCGACCAATTCATCGTACATCTACCGCCTGCCGGGACCCGACGGCGTTTGTAATACCGCCGATGACGTCTTCCATATGGTCAAGACCGGAATGTCGGCCATGGCCGCACCGATCGCGGTCTCGGGGATGCCGGTCGCCACGGTGCGTACGGCCCAAGGAGGAATCTCCGGATTCGTCGTGAAGAGCGGAGCGACGCTGCAGCTCGTCGACAGCAATTTCGCGAATCCGGTCGTGCTCGGCAGCTTTGCGGCGCCGATCGGCGTCGCCGTCGCTCTCGCAGTCGGAACGACGCAGGGATATCCGACCGGGCAGCTCTACGTCGTTGACGGCAACATCGTCTATGTCGACTACGTCGCCCATGCGGTGTCGGCGAGTCTGTTTACGATTCCGAATTGGTTGCCGACAAACGCCGAAGCGCTGTTCGCAGCTTCGCCGACGACCGAGTATGTCTCGATCAATACGCCGCAAGCCGGTGCGACCGCCGCCTATACGACCATCTATGCGCTGCCCGCCGATGGCAGCGCGCAGCCGACGGTCGTCGACACCGAGCCCGGACGCATCGTCACGCTGCTGTTTCCAGTCGACGGCGCGAACCTGCTGTGGGGTGTCGAGGATCCGGACTATACGATTCGCACGCTGCCGATCGCCGGCGGTCCCGCGGCGACGCTCGTCGCGGGTAGCGAGAACGATGGCACGTTCATCGCGAGCGCGAGCACGGTCTACTACGAAACCTGGGTCCAGACGAACGACACGGCCGCGCTCACCGACACGCGCAGCGGCACGCTCTCGGGCATCGTCGGCATTGACGGTACCGTGATCCAGGGACCGCTCGCGGACTCGACCTTCGTCAACGGCGGCGAGCAACTGCCCTGGCCCAACGACACGACCACGACGGCGACGGCTTACGAAACCGTGTTCCAGGTGCAAGGCCTGACTCCGGTCTCGGTGACCAACACGACGACCGGCGTCGAGTATATTTACGACGGCGTCAGCGGCGGGACGATGCTCGCGATCGATGCGACGTCGAATCAAGTGGTCGCAACGATCGGCTCGATACCGGCGGGCACGGCGAGCAGTCTCAGCGGGACGTTTCGCGGCAATATGCACACCGGGTTTCTCGAAGCATCGAACGCCTTGTCAACCGAGGATCCCGCGTCGCGCGATCTGTACGTGCTCAACTCGCAAGTCGCGGGCAGCCTGCAACAGGTCACCGACAACCTCTGAGCGACGCGACACCGCTGCTGCATTTCGCCGCCGGCGCCGGCGTGGTTTGGTGCTGCTTCGTGCGGGTGTTATGCTGAGGCAACGGGAGTTGCGACGCATGAAGTGGATAGCGCGCGTGGATTGCAGACAGGCTGTGCGAGGCTGGACGCGCGGATTCGCGGTCGCCGCATCGCTCGCAAGCGTGATTGTGGCGGCGAACGAACCCGCGTCCGCTCCGACCGAGGTGACCTCGACCGTAACGACCACCGTGACGGGCGATGGTCCCGCCACCGCCGCCATGCCGACGTCGAACGCTCCCGATGAATTGGCGGAAATCGTCGTTCAGGGACGCGGGCCGCGTTTCGTTTCACCGACGCGGCGCGATGAGATCGGACGCATCTGGGCGCCCGTGTACATCGACGGTAAAGGGCCGTTCCGATTGGTGCTCGATACCGGCGCAAGTCATTCCGCGGTCACCCGCATCGTCGCGATCGTACTCGGTATTCGTACCGACGAGGCTCCGCCGGTGCTGCTGAGCGGCGTCACGGGAGCGACCAAGGTTCCGACGATACGCGTCGATCAATTGAGTGTCGGCGAGTTGTCGGTCGACCCCTTGATGCTGCCGATCCTGCCGGATGCCTTTGGCGGAGCCGAAGGAGTCCTCGGATACGAGGGCTTGTCGGACAAACGCGTCTTCATCGATTTTCGGCACGATCAGCTCAAGATCACGTTCTCGCGCGGCGAGAAGTCGCCGCAGGGTTTCTTGACGATTCCATTTCGATCCATCGGCGGCCAGCTGGTCGTGATCGACGCGATCGTGGGCCACGTGCACACCAAAGCGATCATCGATACCGGCGGTCAAACCACGATCGCCAACCTTGCGCTGCGCAGCGCCTTGGGACGCTACTCCACCCAACCACCGGGGCTTCCCGATGAAATCATCGGCGTGAGTTTGGACGCCGAGAAAGGCGTGATCGTGAAAACGCCCGACATCGAAATCGGCGCGATCAAGATCCGCGATTCGGGCATTACCTACGCGGACGTCAATATATTCAAACATTGGAAGCTGCTCGACCAGCCGGCGATTTTGATCGGCATGGACGTGCTGGGCCTGCTCGATACGCTGATCATCGATTATCGGCGCCAGGAGTTGCAGCTGCGCATGGAAACGCCGGATACCACCAGTCAATCGAACGTCGCGGGGCGAGTCGGATCGGCGCGATGAGCGAACGCCGCTGCGATGTCTTTCTCCAAAGTGCGGCCCGTCGATAGCGGCGGCAATTCGTCGCGGCCGAAAAATTGCACTTGGCTGGTTTCGGGTCCCGGCACCGGGACGGTCGCGTCGATCGGTTCGCAGAGGAAGAAGAGCTTGTAGAAGTCCCGCGCGTCGGCGTCGTATTCGTGTTTCGCCTTGTGCCGCACGGCATAGAGCGCGGTTGCGCGGGCCTTGAGCGTCGCTTCTTCCCAGATCTCCTTCTCGATGTTTTCGCTCGGCGATTTGCCGACATCGGCGAAACCGCCGGGCAGCGACCACAGGCCGTCACACTGTTCGCGGACCAGCAGGATTTTTTGATCCTGGAACAGCGCTCCGCGGACATCGACCTTCGGCGTTGCGTAACCCGCGGCGAAATCCGGTACGAGGGCCTCGATCCGGCTGACCGGCACCGCGCCCAAATGCGCGAGCATCTGATTGGCGATCGATGCGACTTCGACGTAGCGCTCCCGGTCGTAGGCGCCGTGGGCGAAATGCGCGCCGGTCGATGCGATGCTTTGCAGGCGTTTGGCCCACTGTAGCCACAGGTCTTCCATTTTTGTCATGCCTCGATTGAGACCCGCGTTCCGAGCGGCGCGCGGTCGAACAGTTCCTGCATCGCGGGATTGGAGAGTGCGATGCAGCCGCGAGTCGCGTCGTCGCCGCGCGCCTCGCCCGGTGCCTCGCCGTGGATGTAGATCTCGCCGCCGAGACGGGTATTTTGCGGTGGTCTTCGCCGCTGTGCGAGCGCCTCGATGATCTGGGCGTGTTCCCGCGCGTCGATGAGTCCGGCGCGCAGCCCCCGGTCGGCGTGGGCGGCGTTCGGATAGCTGATGCACAAGGACAGGAAGAACCGGCTCTGCGGATTTTTCGCACAGATGAAGAACTCGCCGAGCGGCGTTGCCTGATCTCCCTCGACCGACTTGTCGGCGGCGAGGTTGCGGCCGATCGCGATCGGATGTTCGAGCAGCACGGTGCCGCCGCAGTAGAGCCACAGGCGCCGCGCCGATCTGCCGACGACGATTCGATACTCAGCCGTTTGCGGCATGGCGCTTTTCGAGCTCGACGACGACTTGCGCGAGCGATAGATGCTTGACTTCGAGCAGTACCATCGCATGGTAGAGCAAATCCGCCGCCTCCGCGACGATTGCCTGGTCCGATTGTGCGACGCCCGCGAGCGCCAATTCGAGGCCTTCTTCGCCGACCTTTTGTGCGATTCGCACGATGCCCTGATCGAGCAGCGTCGCCGTGTAGCTGCCCGGCGGCCGGTCTCGGATCCGTTCGCGAACGATGGATTGCAATTTTCCGAGAAACGCGAGCTGCTCGGCGGCCGCGTGCGGCGGCGCCTCGCCCCAGCAGGTCGGCGTGTTCAAGTGGCAAGCCGGGCCTTTGGGTTCGGCGAGAATCAGCAGTGTGTCGCCGTCACAGTCGGCCGCGAGACCGCGCAGCTCGAGAAAGTTTCCGGAGGTCTCACCCTTGGTCCAGAGCCTGCCTTTGCTGCGGCTCCAGAAGGTCACGCGGCCGCGGCTCAACGTGGCCTCCAGCGCGTCTCGGTTCATGTACCCCAGCATCAGAACCGCGCCGGTGGTCGCGTCCTGTACGATCGCCGGCAGCAAACCGTCGCCTTTGCCCCAGTCCAGTTCGCTCAATGCGGTCATATCCTCACCTCGATGCCCTCGCTGCGCAGGCGTTGCTTGAGATCCGCTATCTTGATTTCACCCGAGTGAAAGACGCTCGCGGCCAAGGCCGCATCGACACCGGCAATGCGAAACGCGTCGGAAAAATGCGCGGCATTGCCGGCGCCGCCGGAGGCGACCAGCGGCACCGCGCAAATCGCGCGGACCTCGCCCAACTGCGCCAGGTCGAAGCCCGAGCGCACCCCGTCGCTCGCCATGCAGTTCAGCACGATCTCACCGGCGCCGCGCTGCTGCACTTCGCGCGCCCAATCGAGTGTTAGGCGCGCGGTGTCGCGAGTCTTGCTCGCATCGCCCGTGAACTGTTGCACGCGATATTCCCCGTCGACGCGCTCGCTGTCGATACCGACAACCACGCATTGGGCGCCGAAGCGCTCGCTCAAGGCGTCGATGAGTTTCGGATTCGACAGGGCCGGAGAATTCACGGAGATCTTTTCGGCGCCGGCGCCGAGCACTTGCTCGGCTTCGCCGACCGAGCTTATACCGCCCGCGACGCAAAATGGAATGTCGAGCAGGCGCGCGACCCGCGTCACCCAGCTGCGATCGACGACGCGTCCGCTCGGGCTCGCGGTGATGTCATAGAAAACGAGCTCGTCGGCACCTTCGTCGCGGTAGCGAGCCGCGAGCTCGAGGATGTCGCCGACGATTCGGTGGTCGCGGAACCGCACGCCTTTGACGACCTGGCCGTCGCGTACGTCGAGACAAGGAATTATGCGTTTGGCAAGAATGCTTGCAGCTCCTCGGCCGGAATCAATTCGTCGAGCAGCGCCTTGCCGCTGATCGCGGCGGCGACTTCGGCGTCGGCGAGCGCCGCGAGATCGCGCAGGTCGCGCACGCCGCCCGAGGCCTGCCATTCGATGTTTGGGTAGCGTCCCACCGCCTCGCGATACAGGTCGACGTTCGGGCCGGTCAGCGCGCCGTCGCGGCGCACGTCGGTGCACAAGACGTGCACGAGGCCTTGCTGCGAAAAGCTGTCGACGGCGCTCCAGAGCGAGACCTGGGACTGCTCACGCCAACCGTGCGTCGCGACGCGCGGCACTCCGGCTTGATCCAATCGGACGTCGAACGCCAGCGCGATGCGCTCAGCGCCGAACTCCACCAGCCATTCTCGCACCGCATCGACTTGCGCCACGGCGGCGCTGCCGACGACTGCGCGTGCGACTCCCAACGCGAGCGTCTCGGCCACGGCGGCGCGATTGCGCAGGCCGCCTCCGACCTGCAGATGTACCGTGTTTTGCGCCGCGAGGCGCTGGATGATCGCGCGATTACCCGCGTTGCCGTCTCGAGCGCCATCGAGATCCACGACATGGATCCAGTCGGCGCCCAGACCGCGGTATTTCGCGACGAGCTCCTCCGGATTGCTCGAATAGCGCGTCTCGGTATCGAAGTCGCCGTGCAGGAGGCGCACGCAACGGCCGGCCAGCAGGTCGATTGAAGGAATCAGGCGCATGGGCTAGCGCGCGGCCCTGAGCGTCATTGCAGCTCCAGAAAATTGCGCAGCAGCCGCGCGCCGACGGCTGCCGAGCGTTCCGGGTGGAATTGGGCGCCGAAAAAATTGCGCTGCTGGACGCACGCGCTGAAGCTGCGGCCGTAGAAGGTCGTCGCGACCGTCGCAATGCTCGGCGGCAATGCGAAGCTATGGACGAAATAGGCATAGTTGCCGTTGACGATCCCATCGAGCAGCGGTGATCCCGATTCGACGATGAGCGTGTTCCAGCCCATGTGCGGAACCGGCAGGCCCGGGGCATCGTCGAATCGCTCGGCAGCGCCCGGGATGATGTCGAGACAGGCCGCTGCGCCTTCGGCGGATGCCGCGAACAGCAATTGCATGCCCAAACAGATTCCGAGCACGGGCTGTGTCAGTTGCGGGATCACGCGGTCGAGCTTTGCCGCACGCAGACGCTGCATTGCGTTCGCGGCCGCGCCGACGCCGGGCAAAATAACGTGGGTTGCCGCGCGGATGCGCTCGGCATCAGCCGAGACGCTCGAGGCGACCTGCAGACGTTCGAGCGCGTATTGCAGCGATGCGATATTGGCGCCGCCGTTCTCGATGATGACGACGTCACGCGCGCTCAAAGTACCCCCTTGGTGCTCGGCAGTTCGACGCCTTCGAGGCGAATCGCCTGGCGCAGGCTGCGGCCGACTCCCTTGAAGCAGGATTCGACCATGTGATGCGTGTTCTCGCCGCGCACGCTCACGTGTAACGCGGCGCCCAAGGTTTCGGCGAGAGAGCGGAAGAAATGCGGCACCAATTCGGTCGGCAGATCGCCGACGCGCTCGCGATTGAACCGTCCCTCCCACACGAAATACGGCCGGCCCGACAGATCGAGCGCCACTTGCGCCTCGGCCTCGTCCATCGCAAGCAGAAACCCGTAGCGCGCGATGCCGCGCTTGTCGCCGAGTGCCTCGCGCAGCGCCGTTCCGAGTGCGAGGGCGCAGTCCTCGACCGTGTGATGCTCGTCGATCCGCAAGTCGCCCTTGCATCGCAGGCGCAGCGCGAATCCCGCGTGCTTCGCGATCTGCTCGAGCATGTGATCGAAAAATCCGAGTCCGGTCGACACTTCGATCGGTGACTCGCGCGACAAGTCGACCTCGACGTCGATGTCGGTCTCCTTGGTCTTGCGGTGCACCGTGGAGCGCCTCGAGGAGCCGAGGATGCGGGCCGCGATGAAGCTCCAGGTTTCCTCGGGCGCCCCGCCAAGGCGCACCCGCAGGCCGTGCAGTCCGAGATTCGCCGCAAACTGCAGATCGGTGTCGCGATCGCCAACCATGTAACTGTGCGCGCGATCGATCGGGTTGCCGGCGAGATATTCGCGCACCATGCCGGTCCTCGGTTTGCGGCAGTCGCAGTTCTCATGAAGAAAATGCGGGCAGATGAATACCTCGTCGAATTCGATGCCTTGCGAGGAAAACAAATTCAGGATGAACCGATGCGCGGGGTCGAAGCGCTCGGTCGGCAGCGCGGGGGTTCCCAGCCCGTCCTGGTTCGTCACCATGACGAATCCGAAGCCCGCGCGTTTGAGCTCCTGGAGCGCGGCGAACACGCCCGGCATCAATCGTATCTTCTCGAGACTGTCGATTTTCTCGTCGGACGTCTCCTCGTTCAAGGTTCCGTCGCGATCGATGAATACGATGCGTTTGCCGCTCATGGTCCCTCCAGGCTCGCGAGTAAGGAGTCGTTTTCGGCGCGCGTGCCGACGGTAACGCGGAGCGCCTGTGGCAGCGCCGGATTGGCGCGAAGATCGCGCACGATCAGGCCGCCGTTGATGCTCACGCGCATGAATTTGTCGGCATCCGCACTCTCGATCAGCAGGAAGTTCGTGTCACTCGGCCAGACTCGCTCGACCAGAGCCGAAGCGGCGAGGCCGTCGGCGAGGTATTCGCGATCCTGCAGCAGTGCGGCAAGGCGCAAGCGCGTCGCTTCGAGCTCGGCGGGCTCGAGCGCCTGCAGCGCGGCTTCGATCGTCGGCTGTGCCAGGCAATAGGGCGGAATCACGCGCCGCGCGATCTGGATCAATTCGGGCGCTCCGAGCAGGGCGCCGATGCGCGCACCGGCGAGCGCATAGGCTTTGGACAGTGTGCGCAGGATCGCCAGCGTCGGGTAGCGGTCGAGCCATGCGCTCAGGCTGCGCGCCGTGGTCCATTCGACGTAGGCTTCGTCGACGACGATGATGGCCTTGCCCGCAAGCGCCGCGCAAACGGCCTCGATCGCGGGGACGTCCAACAAATTGGCGGTCGGATTGTTGGGCGAGCAGAGATAGACGAGCTTGACCTGCGGATTCCAAGCGCCGAGCAATCGATCGACATCGAGGCGCCATCCATGCGCACGCTGCAGCGGCACGTCGATGACGCCCGCGCCCTGAATGCGCGCTGCCACCTGGTACATCCCGAATGTCGGCGTACATTGCATGATCGCGTCGACGCCGGCGCGCAGGAATATCCGCGAAAGCACGTCGATCGCCTCGTCGCTGCCGCGGGTTGCGAGCAGATTCGCGGGTCGCACGCCGTATAGATTCGCCAAGCGCGCAATCAGGGCTGCCGGCTGCGGTTCCGGGTAGCGATTCAAACCCATCGAGCCGGTATCGCCTTTCGGCCTCCAGGGTACCTCGTTGGCATGCAGGCGCGTGAGGCCGGGCAGCCACTGCGCATGTGAATAGGGCTTCAGGGCCAAGATCTCCGGGCGTGCGAGCGACAACAACGGATTCACGATTGCAGCGCTCCCGCGAGCGCCGCAAGCCGGATCGTGACGGCCGCCGCGTGGGCGTCCAAGCCCTCGAGCCGCGCGAGTGTCTGTGCAGTCGGCCCGAGTGTGCGCAGGCCCTCGCGCGAGAGTTCCTGCACCGTAATGCGCTTTTGAAAATCCTCGAGCGACAGCCCGCTGTAGGCTCTCGCGTAGCCATAAGTCGGCAGTGTGTGATTCGTGCCGCTGCAATAATCGCCCATCGACTCCGGCGACCAACTGCCGAGAAACACCGAACCGGCCGCCGAGACGCTCTCGAGCCAGGATCTCGGGTCACGGACTTCGAGCAGCAAGTGTTCGGGCGCGTAATCGTTGGCGATCTCGAAGGCGGTCGTGAGCGCCTCGACGACGATCAACCGCATATTCGCGATCGACGCGCTCAAGATCGCGCCACGTGTGAGATTCGCCCGCTGGCGCTCGACCTCGGCGGCCACGGCGTGCGCAAAAGCCAGGTTGTCGGTGACGAGCAAGCATTGCGCATCGACGCTGTGCTCGGCCTGTGCGAGCAGGTCGGCTGCGACGAAATCGGCGCGTGCACCGGCGTCGGCAATGACCAACACCTCGGTGACGCCGGCCGGCAGGTCGGCGGCGGCGCCCGCGGCGTCGCTCGCCACCAGCAATTTGGCTGCGGTGACCCAGGCATTGCCGGGCCCGAAAATCTTGTCGCACTTCGGCACACTGGCAGTGCCGTAGGCCATTGCGGCAACCGCTTGGGCGCCGCCGACCTTGTAGACGCGATCGACGCCCGCCTTGCGGGCCGCGACCAGCACCGCGGGGTTCGCGCCGCCGCCCGGCGCGGGCGGAGTGCACAGCGCGCGTACCGGGCAGCCGGCGATTCCAGCGGGAACCGCGAGCATGATCGCGGTCGAGGGCAGCGGCGCCGAACCCGCGGGCACGTACAGCCCGACGGCGCGTATCGGCAGGCTGCGCCGTTCGCAGACGACGCCCGGCGCGGTCTCGACACGCAGCGGCGCAGGCATCTGGGCCGCGTGAAACCGGTGCACCGTGGAGATCGCGGTCTCGATGGCCGCATGCTCGGCGCTCGAGAGGCTGCGCTCGGCCGCAGCGAATTCGTCGCCGCCGACCGCGAGTTCGTCCACGCGCACGCCGTCGTGCCTTTCGGTCAGTTCACGCAGCGCCAGATCGCCGCGCGCGCGCACGTCCGCGATGATTTGCCGCGCGCCGGCGACGACGCGCTCCTCATCGCGCAGCGCGGGGCGCAGCAGCGCGGCGTTGCGCTCGGATTTGGACAGCGATTGCCAGTCGAGGATGCGCATCGATCAAGCCAGCATCTTCTCGACGGGCAGCACGAGCACCGAGGTCGCGCCGACCTTCTTGAGCTCCTCGAGGGTTTCCCAAAATACGTTTTCCCTGCAGACCGCATGGACTGCGACGCGATCGCCGCGGCCCTCGAGCGGGATCACGGTCGGCGCCTCGCTGCCGGGCAACAGCTTCGCAATCTCGGCAAGCGCCGAGCGCGGCGCGTGCAGCATGATGTATTTGCTGCCTTTGACCTGTTCTACGCCGTCGATGCGCATCAGCAGGCGCCGCGTCCACTCCTGCTTCTCGTCGGGGATCGGCACCGGCGTGCGTATCAGCACGGCTTGGCTCTCGAGCACGGTCTCGGCGAGCCGCAGATGATTTGCAGCCAAGGTCGATCCTGTGGACACCAAGTCGCAGATCAAGTCGGCGCGCCCGAGCCGCGGTGCGATCTCGACCGAGCCGGACAGCACGACGACCTCGGCGCGGATCCCGCGCTCGCTCAGGAAGCGGTTCAGGATGTTCGGATAGGTCGTGGCGATGCGCTTGCCCGCGAGCGACTCCGCGCCGCGGTATTCGAAGCCGTCAGGGACTGCGATGCACAGTCTGCAACGTCCGAAGTCCAGCAGCTGGACCTGCTCGAACAGCGGCGCCACGCCGCGAGCCTCGAATGCGAGCCGCTTCTCCTCGACGACGTTCAATCCGACGAGCCCGAGATCGCAGACATCCTCTTGCACCAGATCGGGAATGTCGTCGTCGCGCACCAACAGTACGTCGAGCGGCATGTTTTCGCCGTAACACATCAGTTGGTCCTTGCCGCGGCTGAATTTCAGGCCGCAACGGACCAGCAGGTCGAGCGAGGCGTCGGTGAGTCGGCCGCTTTTTTGAACCGCAATTCTCAATCGCATTGCTGTACTCGCTGCTGCTAGAGGTTTCGCGCAGCGCTCAAGCGCTCGGTGACGACACGGTAGCCGCCGTTGCCGGCGGTTAGGAAGCGCGCGACCCGGCCAACCGTCGTCACGCTGACGCCGGTTTGCTTGTGGATTTCACGATAGGGGAGGCCGCGCTCCAGCAGCTCCACGACCGCCCAGCGATCCGCCATCGCCTGCAGCTCGGCGGGCGTGCATAGATCGCGGAAAAAGCTGCGGCACTCCTCGACGGTGCGCAGGCTCAAGACCGCCGAGCACAGCGCGCGCTCGTGCTGCTGCTCCTGGCGCAACGTCACCGGACGGTTGTTCGTCTTCATCTTGTTCGGACTCGCGGAGATTGTTTCAATGTATTAATGCACTAGTACATTAATGCATTATTCCAAGCGGCGCAAGCCGCACTGCGCTTGACGCAGAAGCGATCAGTCCTTAAAATTCGGGACCTCATCTAGACCGGCTGAGGGAAAGGCCCTTAGAAGCCGGGGCAACCACCTAAGGAGTTCAGTCTCCTTGAGGAACGGTGCCAACTCCTGCGGTAGCGCGCCTGACGGCCCGGTACCGGTAGATGAGCGGCCTTTTTTTTGCGGCGCGTCGCGCCGCTTTCCAAGGTCTCGAGAGCGTTGCCGCTCCGCAGGGGTTATGACAGCCTGCTTGGAGCGAATAAGACGTGTCTTTGGACGAAATTCTGCATCTATCCGAGTCTTGGGTCCTACATCACGGTGACCGGCTCGCAAACGCGCGTGTGGCGTTTCGCGTGGTCGGCCCCGCACACGCACCTGTGGTCGCGGCGCTCGGCGGCATTTCCGCCCATCGCGGCGTCGCCGGCGCGAAAGGCGAGGCCTGGTGGTCCGAAGTCGTCGGCCCCGGACTCGCGCTCGACACGCTGCGGTTCCGGGTGCTCGGCATCGACTACATCGGCGGCGCCGGCGACAGTTCGACGCCGGACGGCATCGGCAATTTCCCGCCGGTGAGTGCCTACGATCAGGCGGTCGCGCTGCAAGCGGTCGTCGCGCATCTTAAGTTGGATCATTTGCATGCGATCGTGGGTGCTTCCTACGGCGGTATGGTGGCATTGGCATTCGCGGAGCGCTTTCCGGCTCTGGTCCGGCGCCTCGTCGTGCTGTCCGCGGCCGACCGCGCGCAGGCGCTCTCGACCGCGTGGCGCAGCGTCCAGCGGCAGATCGTGCGCGAAGCGATCGGGCGGGGCGAAGGCGCGTCGGGCCTGCGCCTGGCACGCGCCTTGGCGATGACCACTTACCGAAGTGCCGGCGAATTTGCCGAGCGATTCAGCGCGGCGCCGGTGCGTGTCGGCGACCGATTTCGATTCCCGGTCGAGGAGTATCTGTTTGCACGCGGCGATCGCTACGTGCAGCGGTATCGCCCCGAGTCGTTCTTGACGCTCAGCGAATCGATCGATTTGTTCACGATCGATGCCGCCGGCGTCTCGACGCCGGCCACGCTTTTCGCGGTGCGCCAGGACCTACTCGTGCCGCTCGCCGATATACATGCATTCGCAGGCCGTCTCGGCGGCCGGTACAAGCTGTTCGAAATCGACTCGATGTTCGGGCACGACGCGTTCTTGAAGGAGGGCGCCGCATTGAAACCCATTATTGATCAGGCGCTCACGGAGGCCACTTAAATGACGACGAAAAAACCTCGCAAAATGGCCACACGAACGGTGCGCGCCGGTCTCGACGCCGACACCCAATTCGGCGCGGTCGTGCCGCCGATCTACCTGTCGTCGAATTTCTCGTTCGAGGGATACCGTAAGCCGCGCAGCAAGTACGATTACACGCGCTCGGGCAATCCGACGCGCGATCAGCTCGCCGGAGCGCTTGCAGACCTCGAAGGCGGTGTCGCCGCGGTCGTCACCTGCACCGGCATGGCGGCGATCTCGCTGCTGTTGGCGACGCTGCCGGCCGGCGCGCGCGTCGTCGCACCCCACGATTGCTATGGCGGCACGTTCCGGCTGCTCACGGGCCTCCATGCCCAGGGCAAGCTGCTCGTCGATTTCGTCGATCAGGGCGATTCGGCCGCACTGGAGCGCGCGCTGAAACTCGAGCCGAAGCTCGTATGGATCGAGACGCCGAGCAATCCGTTGCTGCGCATCGTCGATATCCGTGCGATCGCGGCTGCCGCTCATGCGGTCGGGGCTCAAGTCGTCGCCGACAATACGTTTCTATCGCCGTACTGGCAGCAGCCGCTGAAGTTCGGCGCCGATGTCGTGATGCATTCGACGACCAAGTATTTGAATGGCCACAGCGATGTCGTCGGCGGCGCGCTGATCAGCGCAAGCGCGGAACAACACGAGCAGTTTTCCTGGTGGGCCAATGCGATCGGCGTCGCGGGCGCACCGTTCGACAGCTTTCTGACCTTGCGCGGTCTGCGCACGCTCAATGCGCGCATGCGCGTTCACGGCGAGAACGCGACCGCGGTCGTCGGCGCGCTGCATCGCCATCCGGCCGTCGCACGCGTTTTCTACCCGGGACTTGCCGATCACCCCGGCCATGAACTCGCTTCCCGGCAACAATCGGGCTTCGGCGCGATGCTGAGTTTTGAGCTCGCGGGCGGAGAAGCGGCGGTCAAGGCTTTCCTCGAAGGCCTCGAGTGCTTCACGCTCGCCGAGTCGCTCGGCGGTGTCGAGAGTCTGATTTCGCATCCGGCCACGATGACGCATGCCGGCATGGACGCGGAATCGCGTGCGCGCGCCGGCATCGGGTCGGGGCTGTTGCGGGTTTCGGTGGGCATCGAAGATGCCGAAGATCTGGTCGCAGATATCCGCAATGCTCTCGAGCGCGCGACCCAGTTTGCGGCCGCCTGACGACGCGGACCGCAGCGAGCGGGACTTAAGCCGCGCGCAACGCCGCGAGCACGGCATCGCCCGCCGCGCGGGTCGAAGTGGCGGGCGTCCCCGGCGCCGCGAGGTCGGCGGGGCGCGCGCCGCCCACGAGCGCCGCCGAGACGGCCGCCTCGAGTGCGCGCGCTTCGGTCTCGAGCCGCAGCGAATGGCGCAGCAGCATCGCGGCGCTTAAGATCGTCGCGTAGGGATTGGCAATGCCGCGGCCCGCGATATCGGGCGCGGATCCGTGGATCGGCTCGAACAGCCCGCCGCGCGTCTCGGCGCCCAGCGACGCCGACGGCAACATGCCGAGCGAACCCGCGAGCATCGATGCTTCGTCGGTCAATATGTCGCCGAACATGTTTTCGGTGACGATCACGTCGAAATCGCGCGGCTTGCGGATCAGGTGCATCGCCGCCGAATCGACCAACATGTGCTCGAAGCGCACCGCGGGAAATTCCGCCGGCAGCAGCCGCTCGACGACGCCGCGCCATAGCCTCGAAGTTTCGAGCACGTTCGCTTTGTCGACCGAAGTCAACCGCCGCTTGCGCTGGAGCGCGAGTCCCGCGGCCAGGCGCACGACGCGTTCGATCTCGCCGACCGTGTAGCGGCAGACGTCGGTCGCCTCGGTTGCGGTGCGCTGCTTCTCGCCGAAATAGATGCCGCCGGTCAATTCTCTGACGACCATGATATCGACGCCGTGCAGCAGCTCGGCCTTGATCGGCGACGCATCGAGCACGGCGGGGTGCGGTACGACGGGGCGCAGATTCGCGAACAGGCCGAGTGCCTTGCGTAGCTGCAGCAGGCCTTGTTCCGGCCGCACTTTGGAATTCGGATCGGACCATTTGGGTCCGCCGACCGCGCCCATGAGAATCGCATCGGCCCGGCGACAGGCCGCGAGCGTCGCCGCCGGCAGAGGCTCGCCGGTCGCGTCGATCGCCGCGCCGCCGAGCAACGCCGCTTCGAATTCAAAGGAATGGCCGTAGCGCGATGCAACGGCTTCGAGCGCGCGCAGCGCCTCGGCCGTGACCTCGGCGCCGATGCCGTCGCCGGCGAGAACTGCGATCAGCGCGTGCATCGGCGGTTCAAGGAAGCGCGCGTTGCGCTTCGTAACGCTCGATGTCGGCGAGCTTGCTCTCGAGATAGCCGAGTTCATCGAGACCGCTGAGCAGGCAGTGGCGCGCGAACGCATCGATCGGAAAAGCGACGCTGACGCCGTTCGGCAACGTGAGTCGCGTGGTGTCCAAGTCGACGAGCACTTCGGCGCCCGCATTGTCGAGCAGCCATCGATGCGTCGAGGCATCGACGACGATCGGCAGCAGCCCGTTCTTGAGCGCGTTGCTGCAGAAGATGTCGGCAATGCCCGAACTGATCACCGCACGAAAGCCGTAGTCGAGCAGTGCCCACGGCGCGTGCTCGCGCGACGATCCGCAGCCGAAGTTGTGGCCGGCGACGAGGATCCGGCTGCCCGAGGAGGCGGCCTTGTTCAAGATGAACTCGGGGTTCGGCTCGCCGCCGGCAAGATAACGCCAGTCGGCAAACAGCGATTTGCCGAGGCCGAGCTTGGTCGTGATCGTGAGGAATCGCGCCGGAATGATTTGATCGGTGTCGATGTTGGTCGACGGCATCACGACGGTCGCCGAGCGGATTTGTCGGATCGGCTCCATTTACAGCATCTCGCGCGGATCGGAGATCTTGCCGTTCACGGCGCTCGCCGCGGCCGTATAGGGGCTCGCGAGCAGGGTTCGGGCGCCGACGCCTTGTCGACCCTCGAAATTGCGATTGCTCGTGCTGACCGCATACTGTCCTGCGCCGACCGTGTCGCCGTTCATGCCGAGGCACATCGAACAACCCGACTCGCGCCAATCGGCGCCGGCCGCGATGAAAATCTCGGCGAGGCCGGCCGCTTCGGCTTCGCGTTTGATTTGCTGCGAGCCCGGCACGATCATCAGGCGCACGCCGCGCGCGATTTTGCGTCCCTTCAATATTTGCGCCGCGGCCTGCAGATCTTCGAGACGGCCGTTCGTGCAACTGCCGATGAACACGACGTCGATCGGCTTGCCGAGCATCGCTTCGCCGCCATGGAAACCCATGTAGGCAAGCGCCTGGGCATCGATCGGATCGTCGGAGATTTGCGGGATCGCACCGCTGATCGGTAGCACCATGCCGGGATTCGTGCCGTAAGTGATCATCGGCTCGAGGCTGCCGGCATCGATGTCGACGCTCGCGTCGAATTGCGCGCCCGCATCGCTCCCGAGTGCGCGCCAGCGCGCCACCTCGGCAATCCAGTCCTGCCCGCTCGGCGCTCGCGGCCGCCCTTGGAGATAGGCGAAGGTCGTCTCATCGGGAGCAATCATGCCGGCGCGCGCGCCGGCTTCGATCGACATGTTGCAGATGGTCATGCGCTCGTCCATCGACAGCGCGCGGATCGCGGCGCCGCGATACTCGATCACGTATCCGGTGCCGCCCGCGACACCGATCTTGCCGATGATCGCGAGGATCAGATCCTTCGCGGTAACTCCCGGCTTCAATCTGCCGGTGACGTTGACCGCAAGGGTTTTCGGCTTTCGCTGCAGCAGGCATTGGGTCGCGAACACGTGACCCACTTCGGTGCTGCCGATGCCGAACGCGAGCGCGCCGAATGCGCCGTGCGTGCTCGTGTGGCTGTCGCCGCAGACGATCGTCATTCCAGGCTGCGTCGCGCCGAGCTCGGGGCTGATCACATGCACGATGCCGCGCCGCGCGTCGCGTAGGCCGAACAGCTCGACACCGAAGCTCGCGGCGTTCTGCTCCAATTGGCGCACCTGCTTGGCGGCCGCATCGACTTTGATCGGCACCTTGCCGAGGATCTGTTCGCTCAATGTCGGAGTCGAATGGTCCATCGTCGCGAGCGTGCGCTCGGGGCGGCGCACTGGCAGGCCGCGTGCCTGCAACAACGAGAACGCCTGGGGCGACGTCACTTCGTGGATCAGGTGCAAATCGACATAGAGCACCGCAGGCGTGTCCGGCGTTTCGGCCACCACCTCATGCGCCTTCCAAACCTTCTCGAACATCGTTTGCGCGGTCATGACGGGCACGTCTTGGCTCAGCTTTGCGCGCCTTCGAGCCACGGCATGCGCGCGCGCAGCTTCGCGCCGATCTTCTCGATCGAATGATTCATGTCGGCCTTGAGCAGCTTGGAGTACTTGCGCCGTCCGCTCTTGTTTTCCGCGATCCACTGGCGCGCGAACTTGCCTTGTTGGATTTCGGTGAGGATCTTCTTCATTTCCTTCTTGGTCGCCTTGTTCACCACGCGCGGGCCGCGCGTGAGGTCGCCGTACTTCGCGGTCTCGCTGATGAATCGATGCATCTTGGTGATTCCGCCTTCGTGCAACAGATCGACGATGAGCTTCAGCTCGTGCAGGCACTCATAGTAAGCGACGGCCGGCTGATAGCCCGCCTCGACGAGGGTTTCGTAGCCTTTGACGACCAATTCCGTGGCGCCGCCGCAGAGCACCGCCTGCTCGCCGAAAAGATCCGTCTCGGTTTCCTCGGCAAACGTGGTCTCGAGCACCCCGCCGCGAGTTCCGCCGATGCCGTCCGCATAGGCGAGCGCCTTTGCCTTGGCGCGCCGCGAGGCGTTTTGCGCGACCGCGATCAGGCACGGTACGCCGCGCCCTTGCTGGTATTGGCGGCGCACGAGGTCGCCCGGGCCTTTCGGCGCGATCAATACGACGTCCAAATCCTTGCGCGGTTTGATCTGACCGAAATGGATGTTGAAGCCGTGCGCGAACAGCAGTGTCGCGCCTTTCTCGATGAGCGGCTTGATCTCTTCGTAGAGCGCCTTTTGGGTCAGATCCGGCACCAGCATCGCGATCAGATTCGCGCCCTTGACGGCCTCGCTCGGTTCCAAGACTTTGAGTCCGTCCTTCTTGGCCTTCTTCCAGCTGTCGCCTTTGCGCACGCCGACGACGACGTCATAGCCGCTGTCGTGCAGATTCAGCGCATGGGCGCGTCCCTGGCTGCCGTAGCCGAGAATGGCGATCTTTGCGCCGCGCAGCGCCTTGTGGTCGACATCTTTTTGCGAATACAAACGCATGCTCATCTCCTGGTAATTCGGTCCGAACCGATGAAAAATGAAAACTGCGCGGCTTGCGATCGCGAGCAGACCCGCCACACACTCGAAAAGGCGAATAATCCGGTAAGTAGCCGCAAATAGCACCACATAATCTCATATCATGCAAGCTCCGGAACGGTTCACGAAGTCCACGCGAGCAAGGAATTTTTGACATGGCGAGCGACGGCGGTGCGGTGATTGGATTGTGGCTGCTCTACGAAGATGAAGTCGAGGCGTGGGCCGCGACGCAGACCCCGCTGCACCGGCGTTGGATCGGCGAGCAAGCATTCAAGGGCGAACGCCACCGAGTCGTCGTGCTGCCCGATGCGCATGGGGGCATCGAGGCGGCGCTCGGCGGTCTCGGTAAACGCCAGGGCGCATTGTCGTTGTGGCATGCGGCGGGCATCGCCGAGCGCCTCCCGGCGCGCAGATATATTTTGCGCCAGTCCTTCAGCACCGACGAGGCCACCCAAATTTCTTTGGGGTTTGCCTACGCGGCTTATCGTTTCGAGCGCTACAAGCGCCTCAAGCCCGAACGCTGCGCGAGCCTCGAGTCGCCCGAGGGCGCGGATCGCGCCTACGTCGAGGCGGCCGCCGAGTCGCTCGCGATGGCGCGCGATTGGATCAATACGCCCGCGGCGGATTTCGGGCCGGCCGAACTTGCGGCTGCCGCGAAAGCGCTGGCCCAACGCCACTCGGCAAGCTATGCCGAATGGGTTGGCGAGGATTTGCTGCGCGGCAACTTTCCCGCAATTCACGCGGTTGGACGCGCGAGCGCGGCGGCTCCGCGACTCGTCGAATTGCGTTGGCCGGCGCGCACCGACGCCGCTCTGCCCAAACTCGTGCTCGTCGGCAAAGGCGTCTGCTTCGACAGCGGCGGCCTCGATCTCAAGACGAGCAGCGGCATGGCGCTCATGAAGAAAGACATGGGCGGCGCGGCCATCGTGCTCGGGCTCGCGAATCTGCTGATTGCAGGGCGGATTCGCGCCGATTTGCGCGTGTTGATTCCGGCGGTCGAGAATTCGATCGGCGGCAATGCCTATCGCCCCGGCGACGTGCTCGCGACGCGCAAGGGCTTGAGCGTCGAAGTCGGCAACACCGACGCCGAAGGTCGGCTCGTGCTCTGCGACGCACTGGCGCTCGCCGACGCCGAGCGGCCTGATCTGATCATCGACATCGCGACGCTGACGGGCGCCGCACGCGTCGCTCTCGGGCCGGAGTTGCCGGCGCTGTTCGGATCCGACGACCAGGTCGTCGCCGACCTTGCGCGCGCAGCCGCGGCCGAGCACGATCCGCTGTGGCCGATGCCGCTGTGGAGTCCCTACGACGATGAGCTCGGCAGCAAGATTGCCGATCTCAACAACGTATCGCCTTCGGGGCTCGCCGGGGCGATTTTCGGCGCACTTTTTCTCAGACGCTTCGTCACGGAATCGGCGCGTTGGGTGCATCTCGATGTGTATGCCTGGAATCCGAAGGATCGGCCTGGCCGCAGCGTCGGCGCCGAAGCTTCCGGCCTGCGCGGCGTCTATCGCTATCTGATGGCGCGTTACGGTAGCGCGCGCTAACGCCAGCTCGCCGGCTGGGATTGCGCGATGAGGTCCCGCGTGTTTATGCTTCCCGCCCCTTGAATCCATCCGCTGGTACCGCGAGCCATGTCGAAGAAGAAATCCGCCGCCGTCGATACGCGCAAGTTCTCCCGGATCGTGGTCGATGGCGTCAAACAGACGCCGGGCCGCGCGATGCTGCGCGCGGTCGGTTTCGTCGACGCCGATTTCGAGAAACCGCAGGTCGGCATTGCCTCGACCTGGAGCAATTTAACGCCCTGCAACATGCACATCGACGAGCTCGCGCGCATCGCGGCCGCGGGTGCCGAGCAGGCCGGCGCGAAGGCGATCACGTTCAATACGATCACGGTCTCGGACGGAATTTCGATGGGCACGCCGGGGATGCGCTACTCCTTGGTGTCCCGCGAGGTCATTGCCGACTCGATCGAGACCGTGGTCGGCGCTCAAGGATTCGACGGGGTCGTCGCGATCGGCGGATGCGACAAGAACATGCCGGGATGCCTCATGGCGATTGCGCGCCTCGACCGTCCCGCGGTTTTCGTCTATGGCGGAACGATACGACCGGGCCCCGATCGCAGCGACATCGTGACGGTGTTCGAGGCGATCGGCGGCTATGCGCGCGGTGCTGTTTCTGAGCAACAACTAAAATTCGTCGAGCGCACGGCGATCCCCGGACCCGGGTCTTGCGCGGGCATGTATACCGCCAACACGATGGCTTCGGCGATCGAAGCCCTCGGCATGAGTTTGCCGAACAGCTCCGCTCAGGACGCCGTCTCGGGGCAGAAACGCGAGGACTGCGCGCGCGCCGGCGCTGCCGTCGTGAATTTGATCCAGCAAGGCATCTTGCCGCGGCAGATCATGACGCGAAAAGCCTTCGAAAATGCGATTACCGTGGCCATCGCGCTCGGCGGGTCGACCAATGCAGTCCTGCATTTGCTGGCGATGGCGTCGGCATCGGAAGTCAAACTCAAGCTCGACGATTTCACGCGCATCGGCAAGCGCGTGCCGGTGCTCGCGGATCTGCGGCCGAGTGGCCGGTATTCGATGTCCGAGCTCGTGGCGATCGGCGGAATCCAACCCTTGATGAAGACGCTGCTGGATGCGGGGCTATTGCACGGGGAGTGCCTCACGGTCACCGGCAAGACGCTCGCCGAGAACCTGCATTACGTTAAACCGTACCCGGCCGATCAGCAAATCGTCCGAACGCTCGCGGATCCGATCAAGAAGGACAGCCACCTGGTCGTGCTCTATGGAAATCTTGCGCCCGAGGGCGCGGTAGCGAAAATTACCGGCAAGGAGGGATTGCGCTTCGAGGGCACGGCGCGCGTATTTGACTCGGAGGAACAAGCGCTGCAAGGGATACTCGATGGCCACGCACGCGCCGGCGATGTCATCGTGATTCGTTATGAAGGGCCAAAAGGCGGACCCGGCATGCGCGAGATGCTGAGTCCGACCGGCGCGATCATGGGTAAGGGCCTCGGCAAGGACGTTGCACTGATCACCGACGGCCGATTCTCCGGCGGCAGCCATGGCTTCGTCGTCGGCCATGTGTCGCCGGAAGCCGCGGTAGGCGGCCCGCTCGCGCTCGTGAAGAATGGCGACCGCATCGTCATCGATGCGCGGCGGCGCGAAATCACGCTCGAGGTCGGCGCGGCCGAGCTGCGGCGGCGGCGCAAGGCGTGGACGGCGCCGCGCCGGGCTGCGCGGCGCGGCGTATTGTCGAAGTATGCCAGGTGTGTCAGCAGCGCAACGCTCGGTGCGGTGACCGACCTGGAATGACCGGCGCAGCCGACCACGAGGCCATGCAGATCGATGGCCGCTACCAGCGGGCGCGCCGCGTATCGCTGCACTGCGCGCGATGTCGGATCGATGCGGGTGGGCGCATGCGACCCGGAGCAATTGGTCTTTTTATGGACTTCAATTCGCGCTTGCAGTTCGGACGGTTTATGTGTCAGTCTCTTCGGCAGCTGAAGGGAACTTGGAAGGGCGTCACTGAAAAATTCAGGACGCGGTTCAGCGTCGCGCCGCGTGCTTTTTTGGGGCACGCAGTGCGCGGATTTGGGGCGCATCGTGCGCGGTTCAACGTAAATGAGCAGGGGATAGGGTCGCAAGAGACTTATGTATAACTACGAAGAACCATCAATGTTTTCGGGCAAGAAGGGCCTCATCCTTCTTGTCGTCATCGGTCTGCATATCGTCGTCGGTTATGGATTCTATTCGGGGCTCGCACGGCGCATCGTGCAGACGATCATTCCGCCGGTAGAGATCGCGGAGATCGACAAGCCCAAGCCCGACGACAAGCCGCCGCCGCCGCCACCCAAGCTCGAAGACATCAAGCCGTACGTGCCGCCGCCGGAGTTCGTCGACATCTCGGCGCCGGTTTCGGAAACTGCGATCACGCAGACCGCGACCACCAACTACGTACCGCCGCCGGTGGCTGCGGCACCGGTCGTGCAGCATACGGGCTCGACGGTCCACATGGACCCGAAGCATCCGCTGAAGATCGGCGAAGATTATTATCCCGACGCCTCGAAGCGCGCCGGCGAGGAAGGCCGGTGCATCGTCAAGCTGACGGTCGCGGCGGACGGCCGCATCATCGATCAGTCCATCGAAACCTCTTCCGGTTTCCCGCGCTTGGATGATGCCTGCCTCAAGGGGGTGCGCGGTCAGCGTATGATTCCGGCCATGGAAGACGGCAAGCCGGTCGAGAAGACCGCGCTCGTTCCGATCGTCTGGAAATTGAAGAATTGAAGCGAAGGTTAAGAGATTTCGCAGCCGAAAGTTTTCTTGCGTTGACATTAAATAAACTCGCCTAAGTAGAGGGAATCGGTCCATGTCAGAGACAGTCGTTGAAAACCCGTATGGCCTTGGCGCACTCATTGCACAAGGCGACATCGTCGCGCGGGCGACTCTGATCATTCTTTGCGTCATGTCCTTGCTGACATGGTTCATCATGATCACGAAGTTCCTGGATCAACGCCGCCTGCGCGGCTATGCGATCGAGGCCGAGCGAGAGTTCTGGAGCTCACCGAACCTTTCCGATGCGATCTCCAAGCTCAAGGGCGCGAGCAATCCGTTCCGTGCACTCGCCGAGACCGGCAAGCAAGCCTATGAGCACCACGAGCTCAACAAGACGCGCCTCGCCGGCGCGATCGACGCGAGCGAATGGATGTCCGAGGCGCTGAGCCGCACCGCCGATATCGTGATCAGCCGACTGCAATCGGGTCTGCCGGTGCTGGCGTCGGTCGGTTCGACGGCGCCGTTCGTCGGACTGTTCGGTACCGTCTGGGGTATTTACCACGCCCTGATCGCGATCAGCCTTGCGGGCCAGGCCTCGATCGACAAGGTCGCGGGCCCCGTCGGTGAAGCCTTGATCATGACGGCCATCGGCCTCGCGGTCGCGGTGCCGGCGGTGTTGGGCTACAACGTGCTGTTGCGCCGTAACAAGAGCGTGCAAGAGCGGGTGACCCACTTCGCGCACGAGTTGCACGCGTTCACGCTGTCGGGTGCGAAGCTCGGCCTCGGCCGTGACAACACGGCTCCGGCGGCGGGCAAGCCGGCCACAGCGGCTGCTCGCTAGGACCTCACGCCCATGGCCATGAACGTCGGCGGGAAGAGCGAAGGCGAAGTGATGTCGGACATCAACGTCACGCCCTTGGTGGACGTGATGTTGGTGCTCCTGATCATCTTCATTATCACGATCCCAGTGATCGTGGCGCAGGTGCACCTGACCTTGCCGAAGGCGACCAATCTGCCGACCCAAACCAAGCCGGAAAACATCACGATTTCGGTGGACAAGGACGGCAACATCTACTGGAACACCAAGCTCGTGCCCAATCTCGCGGCGCTCAAGGATGAACTGCGCGGGATCGCGCGGCTCGATCCGCAGCCGGAGGTGCACATTCGCGGTGATTCGGACGTTCGCTATCAGTTCGTGGGCCAGGTTCTCGTGGCCTCGCAGCAGATCGGTATCCGTAAAGTCGCGTTCCTGACCGAGCCCGATCATCTCGGCGTCGTCAGTCGTTAGGAGTTAGATCGAATGGCTATGAATGTAGGCGGGAGCGGCGAGGGCGAGTCGTATTCCGATATCAATATGACGCCGTTGATCGACATCATGTTGGTGTTGCTGATCATCTTCATCATCACGATTCCGGTCATGACGCATGCCGTGAAGATCGACAACCCGCTGCCGCCGCCGCCCAATTTTGTTCCGCCGCCGCCACCCGAGATCGTCAATCTGTCGATCGACTTCGACGGCACGCTGCTGTGGAACGGCTCGGCGGTCGATCGCAAGACGCTGCAAAGCTATATTGCTTCCGAGGCCGGGAAGGATCCGCAGCCCGAAGTGCACATCACGGTCGACAAGTTTGCCAAGTACGAAAAAGTGGCGCAGACCCTGGCGGATTTGCAGAGCCGCGGCTTGAAGAAAATCGGTTTCGTCAATAACGACTTTTTCTAGGGGCTCGGTACTCAAGGGTCTTGCGGCGCGCCAGCCCCTGCGGATCGGGTTGCGCGCCGTTCGTTTGAGCGTCGTTTCCCATAGCAGAACACGAGGTTTGCTCACGATGAATTCAAAAAAACATTCCGTTCGGCGCGCGGCGCCGATCTGCGGCTCCTTCCAGCGCTGCCTTGGTTTGGCCGTCGTAGGCGTGGCTTTGAGCGTCGCTGCACTTGCGGCGCAAGCCGCCGACACCAAGGGCCCTCAAATCAGCCGGTCGATCGCGAAGCAAATGATCGCCGCGCAAAAAGCGCTGCAGGGCAACCAGTTCGACGAGGGCCTGAAGAATTTGGCCGAGGCCGAGGCGGTCTCGCCGCTGACCCCGTTCGATCACAAGACGATCGACGAACTCAAGGCCTACGCCTACATCAAGACGAACAACATGAAAGCGGCCCAGGTGGCCTACGAAGAGGCGATCGGCACGGGCGCCGCGACCCCCGAAGAAGTCACGCGCTATTCGCGCGCCGTTTTCCAGATCAGCTACAGCTCGCAGCAATACGGCAAGGCCATCGAATACGGCAAGAAACTGGTCGATAGCGAAGCCGCCAACGCGGATACCTACGCGATCATCACGCAGAGCTACTACCTGCAGAAAGACTGCAAGAACGCCGTGGTTTGGTCGGACAAGTCGATCGCCTTTGCGCGCAAGAGCGGCGAGGCGCCCAAGGAGAATCTGTACCTGTTCAAGCTGCAGTGCGCATTCGACAACAACGACACGCCGGCAACCATCGCGGCGCTCGAGGATCTGATCCGCCTGACCGGCAAGACCGATTATTGGAACAAGCTGCTGCGCTTCGTGATCCAGGACGAGAAGGAGGACCGCAACATCCTCATGATCTATCGGGTGATGATGGCCACGAACTCGTTCAGTTCCGGCAGCAATTACATCGAGATGGCGCAGCTGCTCGCGGACGCGCCTGCACTGCCGGGCGAAGCGCAAGCGGTGCTCGACAAGGGCATCGCATCGGGGCTGATCGGCGCCGACCAAAAGGATCGCAGCTCGCGGCTGCAGTCCTCGTTGAAGTCGCGTGCCGATACCGATCGCAATGGCTTGCCGCAGTTTGTGGCGGAGGCGGCCAAGAACCCGGCCGGCGAGTTGTCGGTCAAGCTTGGTGAGGTTTATTACGGATTCGGCGATTATCAGAACGCGGTTACCGCGATTACGGCGGGCCTGCAGAAGGGCTCGGTCAAGCATCTCGACGATGCTTATGTGTACCTCGGTCTCGCGCAGGCGCAGCTGAAGAACATCGCCGACGCAAAGAAGGCGTTTGCTTCGTTGAAGACGGTCCCCACCATGAGCCCGAAGATTCTCAAGCTGTGGGAGCTTTACTCGGACCGATTGAGCTAAGGAGACTTGGCATGACGATCAAAGTGGGCGACAAGCTTCCCAAGGGAAGTTTTTCGAGGATGACGGCGGACGGTCCGAAGAAGATCACGACGGACGAGTTATTTGCGGGCAAGACGGTGGTTCTGTTTTCCGTCCCAGGCGCATTCACGCCGACCTGCGATGCGCGGCATTTGCCGGGCTACGTGGAACTGAGCAAGGCGATCAAGGCGAAGGGCGTCGATACGATTGCCTGTACCGCGGTCAACGATGTGTTCGTGATGAACGCGTGGGGAAAGCACGGAAAGGTCGGCGACGACATTCTGATGTTGGCCGACGGCAACGGGGAATACGTCAAGGCACTCGGGCTCGAGCTCAATGCGACCGGCTATGGCATGGGTCAGCGCGGACAGCGCTTTGCGTTGATCGTCAAAGATGGCGTTGCGACGCACGTGAATGTCGAGGCCCCTGGGGAGTTCAAGGTTTCCGCCGCTGATTACGTGCTCGCGCAGCTCTAGGCTGCGACGTTTGCCTTGCTAGCGCTGCGGACCGCGACGTCCGGCGTCACCTGCGATCAAGCGGGTGAGGCGGCGCGCGCAGCCTATGGCATCGAGGGCGCGCTCACGCGCTTGGCCGGCGAGCGCGACGACAACTTTCTACTGCGCTCGGCCGATGGCGCGCGTTACGTACTGAAGATCCTCGATATCGCGGCCGATCCCGTGACGGTCGATTGTCAGGTCCAGGTGTTGCGGCATCTGGCTGAAGCCGACGCGACGCTGCCGGTGCCGAGACTGCAGCCGACACGCTCCGGTGCGGCCGTCGGCACGATCCAGCTCGCGGGCAAGCGGCATTCGACATTGCTGATCGGCTATCTGCCGGGCAGCCTGCTGTCGGCATCGGCCAGCGAGCCCCGCCTGCTCTGCAATCTCGGGTCCACGCTCGGCCGGCTCGACCGCGCGTTGCAGGGATTTTCCCATGCAGCGCTCGCGCAGTCTCTGGTCTGGGATGTGCGGCGCCTGCCGGAACTCGCCAATCTCGTCGGTACGCTCGCGGAGCCGCACCTGCAGCGGCTCGTCGGCGAGACCGTCGCCGGCTTCAGCGCACGGCTGCCGGCGCTGCGCGCGCTGCCGAGTCAGGCGATTCATGGCGATTGCCACGCGAGCAATGTGCTCATCGACGCGCCCACGCACGCGATCGTCGGTATCGTCGATTTCGGCGACATGATCCATGCGCCTCGGGTGCTCGAAGTGGCGGTCGCGATGTCGGAACTGCTGACCGAGGGCCTGAATTCGATCGAGCAAATGAGCCTGCTGCTCCGTTCGTACACGGAGATTCTGCCGCTGCAAGCCGCGGAGATCGAATGCCTCTATGATCTGGTCGCGGCTCGCCATGCGGTGACCCTGCTGGTGCATGCGTGGCGATCGCAATACGACCCATCCGGCGCGGGCGCGCTGCAATCCTCGGTTGCCCATGCCTTAGGCTCGCTGGAGCGGCTCAGATCGCTCGGGGGCGGCGAATTGACGGCCATCTGGCATGAGGCCGCCGGCACGCTGCCGCCCGCCGTGCGCCTGCAGAGACGGCGCGCACGGCTGCTCGGCGCGGGCGCCGAATTGTTCTACGAGGAACCGCTGCACATCGTTCGCGGCGAAGATGTTTGGCTCGTGGACGCTGCCGGCAGGCGCTACCTCGACGTCTACAACAACGTGGCCCACGTCGGACATGCGCATCCGACGGTCGCGGACGCCATCCGCCGGCAGTCGGCGACTCTCGCGACGCATAGTCGCTATTTGCATGAGGGGATTCTCGAGTACGCCGAGGCGCTGTGCGCGAGCTTGCCGACCCATCTCGATACCTGCATTTTCGTCAATTCGGGCAGTGAGGCCAACGACGTGGCCTGGCGCATCGCCAAAGGCGCGACGGGCCGCAGCGGCGCGCTGATCATGGAGCACGCCTATCACGGCATTACCGATGCGGTTGCGGCACTCTCGCCGGCGGCCGGCGAGCCGCAGCAGCCGTGGGTTGCGACGCTCGCAGCGCCGCCGCCCGGGTTGCGCGCGAAGGATCAGCCGACCGAGGTGCAGCTCGCCGCCGCCGCCGAGGACGCGGCGCATGCGCTCGATCTGCTAGAGCAGCGCGGATTTGCGCCCGCCGCGTTTTACCTGGATACGGCCTTCACGAGCAACGGCATCTTCGATCCGCCGCCCGCGTGGCTTGCCGAAATCACAGGGCGGCTGCGCTCCGCGGGTGCATTGATCATCGCGGACGAAGTCCAATATGGCCTCGGCCGCTGCGGCTCGCATTTCTGGGGTTTCGAGCGCCGCGGACTTACGCCCGACATCGTGACCCTGGGTAAGCCGGTCGGCAACGGCTTTCCGCTCGGGGTTGTGATATCCAGTCGCGAAAAAATCGAGGAATTCCAAGCAAGCTGCGGATTTTTCTCAACTTTTGGTGGTAACGCGATCGCGGCTGCGGCGGGTCTCGCGGTATTGCAGGTGTTGAACCGAGAGCAACTTCAACGCAACGCCGAAGAGACCGGCAGCTATTTGCGCTCACGGCTCGCAGGGCTCGCTGCCGCGCATCCGGCGCTCGGGCAATTACGCGGCGCAGGCTTGTTGCTCGGCCTCGAAATCCTCTCGGCGCCGGGGCCAGGGCCGGCCAATGCGCGCGCCAAGCGCATCGTCAATCGGCTGTGCTCGCAACACGGCGTTCTGACGGGCTTGGAGGGCCCGCACGGCAACGTGCTGAAGCTTCGTCCGCCGCTGACATTCCGCCGCCAGCATGCCGACCTGCTGGTCGAGGCGATCGACGCGAGCTTGAGCGCCGAACCGACCGCCGAAGGCCGCTAGACCAAGCGCTGCAGTTCCGGAACGATCTGGAACAGATCACCGACGAGACCATAATCGGCGACCTCGAAGATCGGCGCCTCGGCATCCTTGTTGATCGCCACGATGGTGCGCGCGTCCTTGATGCCGGTCAGATGTTGGATCGCGCCCGATATGCCGATCGCAATGTAGATTTCCGGCGAAATGATCTTGCCGGTCTGGCCGACTTGCATCTCATTGGCCGCGTAGCCGGCGTCGACGGCGGCCCGCGATGCGCCCACGGCTGCGCCGATCTTGTCAGCGAGATTGAACAGCAGCTTGAAGTTCTCAGCGCTTCCCAGCGCCCGCCCGCCCGAGACGACTTTCGAAGCGGTCTGCAAGTCCGGACGATCGGTCGAGCCCGATTTGGCGCCGATGTAGCGCGTATGGGTGGGCAGGGCCGCGGTGACGGTTCGCTGTTCGATCGGCGCCGCGCCACCAGTGGCGGGGGCCGCTTCGAACGAAGCGACGCGCACGGTGGCGACGAGCTTGCGGGCCGGATCGGCCTCGACCGTGATGATGGCATTGCCCGCGTAGATCGGGCGGCGGAAGCGATATGCGCTCTCGACCGCCATGAGATCGCTGATCTGCGGTACGCCGAGCAGGGCCGCGACGCGCGGCGTCAGATCCTTGCCGAAGCTCGTCGACGGACCGAAAACATGGGTGAAATCGGCCGCCAAGGCCGCGATTTGCGGCGCGAAGATGGCAGCGAGCGGATGCGCGTTTTCGGGCCGATCGACGCGCAGGACCTTGTGTACGCCGAGCACTGCCGCGGCCTGCGAGGCGACTGCCGTCGTGTCCGCGCCCAGCAAGACAATCGTGATTTCGGCCTCGGGGAGTCCCTTGGCGCTGGTCACGCACTTGAGCGTGGCCTGATTCAGCGCCTTGCCGTCGTGTTCACCAATGATGAGTACTTTGACCATTAGAGCAGACCTTTTTTCTTGAGCAGATCGACGAGTTCGGCGACATCCTTGACGACGATTCCTTTTTGGCGCTGAGCGGGCGGCTCGGTCTTGACGGTCTTGAGCAAAGCGGCGGCGGCGATTCCGAGCGAGTCTAGCGAAACCACGTCGAGCGGCTTTTTCTTGGCCTTCATGATGTCGGGCAGCTTCACGTAGCGCGGCTCGTTGAGTCGCAAATCCGCGGTCACGACCGCCGGCAGATCGATCTCGATCGTCTCCAGGCCGGCATCGACTTCGCGCGTCACGGTCGCCTTGCTTCCCGTGATCTCGAGCTTGGACGCGTACGTGGCCTGCGGCCGCTCCCACAGCGCTGCGAGCATCTGGCCGGTCTGGTTGGCATCGTCGTCGATGGCCTGCTTGCCGAGAAATATCAGATCGGGATTTTCCTTCTTCGCCAGGCTCAAGAATGCCTGCGCTGCGGTCAGCGGTTCAACCGCGGCGTCGGTTTGGACGAGGATCGCCCGATCCGCGCCCATCGCGAGTGCGGTGCGCAGTTGTTGCTGCGTGTCCGCGACGCCGATGCTGACCGCGACTATCTCGACGTTGCCGACGCGCTCCTTGATGCGCAGCGCCTCCTCGAGCGCGATTTCGTCGAACGGATTGACGCTCATTTTCACGCCGTCGAGCATCACACCGCTGCCGTCGGGCTTGACGCGCACGCGCACGTTGTAGTCGACGACGCGCTTGATGCACACCATGATCTTCTGCATTGAGACTCCTTAGGCGACCGGTATGGGCGCGTTCTTGCGGCGCCCTTCGGCCTGTAGTTCGGAAAATTCGCTGCGGATCCTGTCGGCGCAATCGCGCAATTTCGGCAGGAATCGCGTCAGTGCCGCCGGCAGCGACAAGGCCGCGGCGGCGAATCGTACGGTCAAGCCCGCGAGTGCGCGATCATCGAGCGCGACCGGCACGCTGATCGTGATGTCGTCGGATCCGGGACGGCTGCGATTGCCGGACGCATAGCCCTGCGTGCGGACATCCCGCAGCATCTGGTTGAGTTCGGTGCGCGAGCGGGCGAGTGCATCTTCCGGTTTTCCCGATCGCGCGAGCACCTCGATCAAGGTGTCGCGCTGGGTCGCCGGACAGTGCGCGAGATACGCGAGTCCCGTGGCGCTGGTCAGCAGCGGCACGCGAAAGCCGGCCGAATAGCGCTGGACCGCGACGGGGCTGCTGTGGTCCGTGGTTTCCCGGACCAGCATCGTGGTTCCCGACAGAGTCGCAATCGCGATCGGCCAGACGATTTCAGCGCTCAATTGATAGATGAACGGTTTCGCAATCTGTGTGACCCAGGCCTCGTCGTCGAAACCGTCGCTCAAGCCGCGGACCATGATCGTCAAGCGGTAGCGATCGTCGCTGAGGTCGCGCTGCACGAAGCCGGCGTCGCATAGCGTCTCGAGGATGCGATAGACGGTCGTGCGCGGTAGACGGACTTCCTGAACGACTTCGGAGACCGTGGCGCCGTCGCGCAAATTCAGAACGGTCAGCGCGTCGAGCCCACGCATCAGCGAGCGAATCGGGCGTGTAGATTCCATTGGACCTCGGAAAACGGATTAAGATTGGCGCGCTACGCTAATCATTCGGCGCGCTAGTTTAAGGATCGTCGCCTCCCTTGTCCACATTGCGGTCAATCGATACACTCTGGAATGGGCATGCGCACGATCCGCTATTTTTTGGGACGCTTTTGCGGTGCTGTTGCGACCTTGCTGGCGATCGTCACGATCAGTTTCTTCCTCATGCGCCTCGCCCCGGGCGGCCCGTTCGACGAGGAGCAAAACCTGCCTGCCGATGCGAGGGCCAACGTCGAAGCACGGTACGGGCTCGATCAGCCGCTATGGATACAATACGGGCGCTACCTCGGCGCGCTCGCTCACGGAGATTTCGGCCCTTCTTTCCGCTACCGTGATGTCTCGGTGACCGAGCTCATCGGTCAGGGATTGCCGGTCAGCGCGACGCTGGGCGCGCTCGCGCTCGGGCTCGCGTTGCTGTTCGGCGTTACGCTCGGCACCATGGCCGCGCTTCGGCAGCACTCGGCGGCCGACTACGCGACGATGACGCTCGCGATAGCGGGCATCGCGATCCCCTCATTCGTGTTGCTGCCGTTTCTCGGGCTGGTGTTCGGCATCTATCGGCATTGGCTGCCGGTCGCGGGCTGGGAGGGCGGCTCGCCTGCGCACCTGGTGTTGCCGGTATTCGTGCTGTGCCTGCCGCCGCTCGGCACGATTGCCCGCTTGACGCGTGCAAGCATGCTCGAGGTTTTGCGGAGCCCATTCGTGCGCACCGCATTCGCGAAAGGGCTGCCGCTCGGCACCGTGGTGATGCGCCACGCGATGCGCCCCGCGCTGGTGCCGGTCGCGGGGTTTCTCGTGCCCGCGGTCGCAACGGTCATGACCGGCTCCTTGGTGGTCGAATCCATCGCCGGTTTGCCCGGTATCGGTCGCTATTTGGTGCAAGGCGCGCTGAACCGCGATTACACGCTGGTGTTGGGCATGGTGATCGTCTATTCGACGTTCCTGATCGGCATGGGTCTGCTCGTCGATCTCGGTTACGCATGGCTCGATCCGCGCATCCGGTACCTGCGATGAGCGGCATCTGGCGGGATACCGCGCGGCGCTTGCAATCGAACCGCCTCGCGATGGCCGCAGTCGGCGTGATGCTCGGCATCGCGGCGATTTCGATCGCCGGGCCGCTCGTCACAATGCATCGATTCGACAGCCTGGATTGGTCGAGTATCGCCGTGCCGCCGGGTTTGCGCCACGGCCATTGGCTCGGCACCGACCGCTTGGGCCGCGATCTGTACGTGCGCACGCTCGAAGGCACGCGGATTTCACTGCTGATCGGTGTGTTTGCCGCGCTCATGAGCCTCGCGGTCGGGGTCGCATACGGCGCGATTGCCGGCTTCGCGGGCGGCAGCACCGATCGGTGGATGATGCGCGTCGTGGAAATATTGAGCGGACTGCCGCTGATTTTCTTCGTGATCCTGCTGACCGTACTGTTCGGGCGCGGCGTGTTTTTGCTGCTCACGTCGATCGGCGCAATCGGGTGGCTCACGATGGCGCGCATCGTGCGCGGCCAGACGTTGAGCCTACGCCGGCGCGAGTTCATCGAGGCGGCCGTCGCAGGCGGTGCGAGTCCGGGCCGCATCATCTTCAAGCATGTGATACCGAACGTCGCCGGGCCGGTGATCGTCTATGCCATGCTCACGGTGCCGCAGATGATTCTGTTCGAAAGCTTTCTGAGCTTTCTCGGACTCGGAATCCAGGAGCCGCACGCGAGCCTCGGAACCTTGATCGCCGACGGCGCCGGCGAGATGGAAGCGGCGCCGTGGATGCTGCTCGCACCCGGCGTGCTGCTCGCGGTCCTGTTGTTGAGCCTCAATCTGTTCGGCGACTGTTTGCGCGACGCGCTCGATCCCGAGGAGCACTGAAGAATGGCTCCCGGGCTCGCTGAACCGGTACTCGTGATCGAGGAACTCAAGGTCGAATTCAGGCGCGGCCGCGTTGCAACGACGACCGTACGGGAGGTGTCCCTGACGGTGGCGCTCGGCGAATGCCTCGGGATCGTCGGTGAATCCGGATCCGGCAAGAGCCAGATATTCCTCGCGGCCATGGGTCTGCTCGCCGCGAACGCGCGCGCCAGCGGCAGCGCGCGTTTCATCGGCACCGAATTGCTGTCGGCACCACGCGCGACGCTCAACGCGGTGCGCGGCTCTCGGCTCACGATGGTGTTCCAGGATCCCCAGTCGGCCCTGACGCCACACTTGAAAATCGGTGTCCAGATGGCTGAGGTTCTGGTCCGCCACCGTGGCCTATCCTGGCGCGATGCCGAGGCGGCGGCGCTCGCAATGCTGCGGCGCGTGAAAATCGCAGATCCAGAACGGCGATTGCGTCAATACCCCCATGAACTTTCAGGCGGCATGCGGCAGCGCGTCCTGATCGGCATGAGTCTGCTCTGTGAGCCGGACCTGTTGATCGCGGACGAGCCGACCACCGCGCTCGACGTCACGGTGCAGGCACAAGTGCTCGAGCTGCTCTGCGCGATGCGCCAGGAGTTTCGCATGGGCGTCGTGCTGATCAGCCATGATTTCGCCGTGGTCGCGGGCCTTGCCGATCGGATCATCGTGATGTACGCGGGCCGCGTCGTCGAAAGCGCGACCGCGGCAGAGCTCTTTGCACGCCCGCGCCACCCCTATACGGCTGCGTTGATGCAGTGTGCGCCCGATCTCGCGGCCGCGCCGACGCCGCGCATGTCGACGCTGCCGGGTCAGCCGCCGGACCCGGACGCGCGAATCGACGGCTGCGCATTTGCGCCGCGCTGTTCGAATGCATCGCCGCGCTGTCGCATCGAACGGCCGCTGTTGCAGAGCATCGGCGCGGCCGCGCAGCTCGCCTGTCACCATCCGTTGCCCATATGAGCGAGCCGCTGCTTCGGGTCCGTCATCTGCGCGTGGAGTTTCCAGCGGCGCGCGACCCGTTCACGGCGCAGGTATTTGCGGCGATCGACGACATCAATTTTGAGCTTGCCGCCGGCGAAACGCTCGGTCTCGTCGGGGAATCCGGCTCCGGCAAATCCACGCTGGCGCGGGCACTGTTGCGCCTGGTGCCGGCAGCACGCGGCGAGGTGTTGTGGCGCGGCCGGGATCTGCTCGCGATGCAGGCGAGCGAGCTGCGCCGGATCAGGCGTGACCTGCAAATGGTGTTCCAGGATCCGCTCGCGAGCCTCGACCCGCGAATGCGCATCCGCGAGATATTGGCCGAACCGCTCAAAATCTTCGAACCGTCGTTGAACGCGCGGGAGCTTCAGCTGCGCGTCGAGCGCATGCTGGAGCGCGTTGGCTTGGCAGCGGGCCTCGCCGAGCGTTATCCGCGCGAGTTCAGCGGCGGGCAGTGCCAGCGCATTGCGATTGCGCGTGCGATGATGCCCGACCCGAAAATCCTGATTTGTGACGAAGCGGTCAGCTCGCTCGACGTGTCGATCCAAGGCCAGATCGTCAATTTGTTGCACGATTTGCAACAAGAGCTCGGCATGGCGCTGCTGTTCATCAGCCACAATCTCGGCGTCGTACGCCATATCAGCCACCGGGTCCTGGTCCTGTATGCGGGGTCCGCGGTCGAACTCGCGCCGCGCGATCGCTTATTCGATGCTCCGGCGCACCCTTACACGCGCGAATTGCTCACGGCCGTGCCGGCGGCGCACCGAGCGCGGCCACCGATGGCGCGTGCGCAAGCGCCCGGTGAGGCGGCGCGGCTCGACGAGACCTCGAGCGGCTGCGTCTTCAGCGGCCGTTGCGTGCATCGGCAGCCGCAATGCCTCGCGTCTGCGCCGCATTTGGAGCAAATCTCGGCGCAGCACTGGGTCGCCTGCCACCGATGGCGCCAGTTGGCATCGCCGCCGCCGCCGTTCGACGGCTAGCACTCGCCGGCGCCCGATCGCTGGCAGCCTTGCCGGGAATTCCGTTATTCTTGAGCCTATGAGCAAACGACCCCATGTGCGTCCGAGCGACGCGCTCAAACAGGTCCGCTATGAGATCCGCGGCAAATTGGCGCGCCGCGCGCTCGAGTTGGAGCGGCTCGGCCACGACATCATTTCGCTCAACATCGGCAATCCCTATGCGTTCGGATTTCGTACGCCGGAAACGATGCGCCTGGCGATGATAGAGAACTTGCGCCACAGCGAAGGATACGTGCATCAGAAGGGAATATTTCCGGCGCGCGAAGCGGTCGTCATGCAGCAGCAGGAACGCGGCGTGCGCGGCGTCACGGTCGATGAGGTGTTCATCGGCAACGGCGTCAGCGAGCTCATCGACCTGTCTCTGCGGGCATTGCTGAATCCCGGCGACGAGGTCCTCGTGCCGAGTCCCGATTACCCGCTGTGGACCGCCGCGGTCAATTTGAACACGGGGCGCGCCGTTCATTACCCCTGTCGAGCGCACCTCGGCTTCGTTCCCGATCCGCTCGAAATCGAATCGTTGATCACGCGGCGCACACGCGCGATCGTCGTCGTCAATCCGAACAATCCGACCGGCGCGGTCTACCCCGAGCAGACGCTCGCGGAGATCGCGCGCATCGCCGAAAAACACCAATTGGTGGTGCTGTCCGACGAAATCTACGACCAGATTCTCTATGACGGCTCCCGGTTCGTGCCGATGGCGACACTCGTGCACGACACGCTGTGCTGCACGATGAGCGGGCTTTCAAAGGTCTATCGTGCCTGCGGCTACCGGGTCGGCTGGGCCGCATTTTCCGGCGACGTCGAGAACGCCGGCGAGTATTTGAGTGGGCTCGAATTGCTGTCGTCGCTGCGCCTCTGCAGCAACGTTGCCGGTCAATGGGCGGTGCAGACCGCACTCGGCGGACATCAGAGCATTCGTGAGCTCACGGCTCCGGGCGGGCGCCTCTATGAGTCGCGTCAGGCGATACTCGACGGTGTCGCGCGCAGCAAGTATTTGCGGCTGTCGCGCCCCATGGGAGCGCTTTACTCGTTCGTCGAAGTGCGTCCGGATGCCGCGCCTGACTTCGACGATCAATCCTTCGCGCTCGATTTGCTCGAGACCAAGCACGTGCTCGTGGCGCCGGGCGTGAGCTTCAACGTTCCCGATCGCAACTTCTTCCGCATCACAAATTTGCCCGAGCCCCCGGTGTTGCGCACGGTATTCGATCGGATCGAGCAATTGCTCGATGCCCAAGCGGCCTCGGCGCCGGCGCTGCAGGTCGTGACCGGCCCCGGCAAGGCGCAGGCCCGCTGAAGCCGCCGAGCGCCGCCGACAGCCTGTTGGCCAGCCTCGCGGCCGGCCGTACGGTCCTCGCGCCGACAGCGGAGCTGGCGGCCGCGTTGTTCGATTGCGTCGAGCGCGCCCAGCGCGATGCCGGCCTCGAGGTCTGGCCGACGCCGCGAATCCGCGACTTCTCCTCGTGGCTGCGTGAACAACACCTGCGCCGCGAGGCGACGCATCCGGCGGCGCTGCGCGTGCTCAACGAGGTCGAAGAGCGCGAGCTGTGGCGCGCGATCGTGGTCGACAGCCGGCTCGGCGAGGGTTTTCTCGAGCCTGCCGGGGCCGCGACGGCCGCGCGTCGCGCGCGTCGCATCATGGTCGACTATGGAATTCCGATCGCCGCGCTCGCGGCACACGCGACCGAAGAATCCGAAGCGCTCTCAGAGTGGATACGCGCCTTCGATGGCCGCTGCCGCGCGCTTGGCTGCATCGGCAGCGATGCATTGCTGCACATCGAGTCCGCGGCATCGGAGCCCATTTCCTGGGTCGAGAGTCCGGCATGGAGGCCCGTGGCTCGCCTTTGGCTCGAGCGCCATGGCGGCTTGCCGCTCCAGCCGCCGCAGGCGCAAGGACCCCACAGTTGCTCGCTGCACGAGGCACCGGGTGGCGACGCCGAGCTTGCCGCAATCGCCGATTGGGCGCGGTCGGGCTTGGAGGGCTCGCCGCATTCTCGTGCCTGGGTCTGCGTGCCGGACCTCGCCGGGCGGCGCGCCGAGCTGCTCGATGCATTCGATGCGGCGCTGGCGCCGCAGCGCTTCGGCTTGGACGCGAGCACCGGGGCTGCGCCCTATGCGCTCGCGGGCGGCGCGCCGCTGACCGAGTATGCGCCGGTGCGCATTGCGCTCGATACGCTCGAGCTCGCGCGGGGAAGCGCCTCCTTCGAGCGCTTCAGTGCACTACTGCGAGCCGCCGAATACCAGGCATCGATCGACGATGCGGGTCGCGCGGCGCTGCTCGACGTCGCTTTGCGCTCGCGAGCGCCGAGCGAATTGCCACTGGCGGCTTGGCTTGCGCTGGCGCAGAGCATCGCGCGCGAATTGCCGCTGCCGGCAACCGATGCGCTCGCTCGGCTGCAGGCGGCTGCGCAATCGCTCGACCGATTGCGCGGAACCCATCCCTTGAGCCGCTGGGTCAAAGCATGGATCGATGCGTTCGAAAGCGGGCCTTGGGCGCATCGGCACCGATGGTCGAGCGGTGAATACCAGTCCGCCGAGCGTCTGCGCGAATTGCTGTCGACGCTCGCGGGCGCCGACCGCTTGTTCGGCAATTTGTCACGCGCTGCAGCGGAGCGGCTGCTCGCGACCGCGGCGCACGACACCGCGTTCCAGCCGCAGACCGGCATTCCGCCGATTTGGATCAGCGGCGAGGCCGGCGATCCCTGGCTCAACTACGACGCGCTGTGGATTGCGGGACTTTCTGAGGATCGATGGCCCGCCCGCGCCGAGCCGAATCCGATGCTGCCGGTCGCACTGCAGAGGCAATATGGCGTCGTAGGTGCGACCGCGCAATCGCAACTCGAGCGCGCACGCGATCTGCAACTGCGCTGGGTCGCACGCGCGCCGCGCATCGTGTTCAGTTATGCGCAGTCCGACGCGTCGCGCAACACCGCGCCTAGTCCGCTGCTGCCCGCGGCAGCTGCGTGCCTGCGGCTCGGCCCAGCCGACCCGCGGCCGCTGTGGCTGCGCGGCCTGCGCAGCGCCCCGCAGCTCGAGCGTCTCGTCGACGAGACGGCGCCGCCATTCGCGGCACCCGAGCGCACGCGCGGCGTCGCGAGCTTGCAGGCACAGAGCCGCTGTGCTTTTCGCGGCTTTGCACACACCCGCTTGCGCAGCGACGAACTCGCGCTGCCGACGCCGGGGTTCAGCCCGCGGGAACGCGGCCAGCTCGTTCATCATGCGCTCGAGTCGATTTGGACGCGGCTACGCGATTCGAGCTCGCTCGCGGCGCTCACGCCCGACGCTCGCGCCCTGCATCTCGAGCAGAGCATCGCGGCTGCGATCGCGGCCGCCCAAGCGATCCGCGATCCGGGCGAGCGCTGGCGCGCGCGCGAACGCAGCCGGTTGCGTGAACTGCTCGACCGTTGGCTCGATGTCGAACTGCAGCGCGAGCCTTTCGCGGTCGAGAGGCTCGAGCAGGGACGAAAGCTCGCGAATCTTGCCGGCGTGCAATTCGAATGCCGCATCGACCGCGTCGACGTCCTGCGCGACGGCGCCCGCGTGCTCATCGATTACAAGACCGGGCCGAGCGATGCGGACTGGCGCGGCGAGCGCCCCGACAATCCGCAATTGCCGGTCTACGCGCAGCTGTTCGCACAAGACTTGATCGCGATCGCCTACGGCGTCGTCAACGCGGCCGACATCGGCTTCGTGGTCGAAGCCGAGCGCGCCGGGGTCTTCGAACCGCGCCAGCGGCGCAGCAAAATGGAGGGCATGGACGGATTCGGCGCGCTGCTCGCGCTTTGGGCGATTCGCATCGAGCGTCTCGCGGGCGAGTTCGCCGCGGGCCGCGCCGAAGTCGCGCCGACGCCGAAGGCCTGCGCCAGCTGCCACCTGCAGGCTCTGTGCCGCATTTCGGCGAACGGCGATGACTGACGAGCGTGTCCGTATTGGAGACCTAGCCGCGCGCGAGCATGCGATTCTCGAGCACGGTTCGGTGCTCGTCCAGGCGCCGGCCGGGTCCGGCAAGACGACGCTGTTGGCGCAGCGCTATCTGCGGCTGCTCGCGCGCGTCGATGCGCCCGAGCGAATACTCGCGCTGACCTTCACGCGGCGCGCAGCCGAGGAGATGCGCGCACGCGTCGTCGATGCGCTGCAGGCGGCGGGGTTGCCCGAATGTCCGGCGCAGATGAATCGCGAGACTTGGGAACTGGGGCTAGCCGCCGCGCGTCAACTGCAGCGCCTGGATCTGGATTTGGCACAGCATCCGGCGCGGCTTCGCATCGAAACGATCGATGCGTTCAACGGCTGGCTCGCGGCGCAATTGCCGATCCTCGCGGGTACGGGGTCGCGGCTGCGCACCGAGGAAAGCGCAAAATCCCTCTATGAAGAGGCCGCACGGCGCGCGCTCGCCCATGATGCGGACGATGCCTATGGCGGCGCCGTTGATCGCGTGCTCGCGCTCGGCGACTTGCGCTGGCGCAGCTTGGTCGAGCGCATCGCGGAAATGCTGCCGAGCCGTGACCGATGGTTGCCGCTGCTTGCCGGTAGTCTCGAAGCGGCGAGCGCACCCGATGCTCCGCAGCTCGAGCGAATCCGGGCGCTGTTCGATGCGGATCTCGCGTTTTTGGTCACCCGCAGCTTGGGCCAGGCCGCGGCTGCGATCGGCGCCGAGCGCATCGAAGTGCTGTCGCGACTGATTGCGGGTGCGGCCGCTCGCCTCGGCGAGCAGCGCCCGCAGCTCGACCTGTGGCGCGCCGACAACTCGTGTTTGCGCGAGGATCCGGCCGATTTGCCGCGTTGGCGCGCGATGTTGTCGATCGTATTGCTCGCCGACGGCGCAATACGTTCGAAAGTCACGAAGTCCGAGGGGTTTGCGCCGACCTGCGTGGAGAAGCCGGCGATGCAGGATTTGCTCGCCGAACTCGCGCGTGCACCGCATGCGGCCTGGGCGCTCGCCGATGCCGCGGCGCTGCCGCAGCCGCTCTACAGCGATGCGGATTGGTCGGCGGTGCGCGACGTCGCGCAGGTGTTGGTGTTGGCCGCCGCGCAACTCGACCAAGTGTTTCGCGAAGCCGCGGCCGCGGACTTCCCCGCGGTGTCGATCGCGGCGCGGCGCGCGCTCGGCAGCCCGCTGAATCCGACCGATCTCGCGATGCGCCTCGATTATCGCCTGCAGCATATTTTGATCGATGAATTTCAGGACACGTCGGCAAGTCAACTCAAACTGCTCGAGGTGCTCACAGCCGGCTGGCAGCAAGGCGACGGGCGCAGCGTTTTTTGCGTCGGCGATCCGATGCAATCGATCTATCGATTTCGTCAAGCAGAGGTTCGCGCGTTCCTCGAGCTCGCCGAGGACGGCATCGGCGACGTGCGCTTCGACGTGCTGCGCCTGACGAGCAATTTCCGAACCGCTAAGCCGCTGGTCGACTGGATCAACGCGACATTCTCGCGGATCATGCCGGCGCGCGATGATCGCGATCGCGGGGCGATCGCGTACCGGCCGAGCGAATCGGCGCGCGACGCGCCCGACGGCGCGAAGCCCGGCGTCGCATTTGCGCGCTTCGAGAGCCGAGACGCCGAGGCGAGCGGCATCGCGGATTTGATCGCGGACCGGCTCGCCGCGCACCCGGACTGGCACATCGCGATTTTGGTGCGCGCCAAGGCGCACGCACGCGACATCGCCGAGCGCTTGCGCGAACGCGGCATAGCGTTCGGTGCGGTCGACATCGAAGCGCTGCGCGATCGCGCGGCGGTGCGGGACTTGATCATGCTCGCGCGCGCGCTGCTGCATTTGGGCGACCGCACGGCTTGGCTCGCGGTGCTGCGCGCACCGTGGGCCGGGCTCGAGCTGCGCGATCTGCTGATCGTTGCGCGCGGAGCTGCGGTTGTCTGGGATGCGCTCGTCGACGAATCGGTCATGGCAGGCTTGAGCGCAGACGGCGTCAAGCGCTGCGCGAGGATCCGCAGCGTTTTGGCGAGCGCGATGCGCGTTCGCGGCCACTCATCCTTCACACGCTGGCTGGAGAGAACCTGGCTCGCGCTCGGCGGCCCGCAGTGCGCGGCCGATGCCGGCGAACTCGAACATGCACGCATGGCGTTTGCGCGGCTTCGATCATTGGAGCGCTCGGGCCTGCCGGATCCGGCGGAGTTCGATGCCGCGTTCGATGATCTGTTCGCGCGCGACGCGGGATTGAGTCCAGTCGAAATCATGACGATCCACAAGGCAAAGGGACTCGAGTTCGACCTCGTGATCCTGCCGGCGCTCGAGCGGTCGATCTCACACCGCAGCGACGAGTTTCTGTTGTCGGCGCAATTTACGCGTGGCGACCGAGACGGCCTCGTGATGGCGGCGCGGCCCGCGATCGGCGCCGAGGACCGTTCGCTGTTCGACTTCCTGCGTCGGCAGGCCAAGCAGGCGGCGCTCTTGGAAGCCGAGCGGCTGCTCTACGTTGCATGCACGCGCGCCAAGTGGCAATTGCAGCTGACGGCCACGGTGAACACGGGCGGCGGCGCGTCGGACTGGACGCCGCGCTCCGGAAGCCTGCTCCAGGTGCTGTGGCCGACGGCCGCCGCGGACTTTCTGGCGGCATCCGCGGCGAGCGCTCCTGGCGGCGGCGTCGCTCGGGACGGCGCGTTGCGCGGTGGTCCCCTCCGGCGCGTGCCGCTCGACTGGTCGCCCGCCGCGCTGCCCGCGGCGCTCGAGCCTGCCGGTGCACCGGGTCCGATCGCGGCTCAATCCCAGATCCCACCGTTCGATTGGGCCGGGGAAACGGCGAGGCTCGTCGGCAGCCTCGTCCATGCGGAGTTGCAGATGCTGCAGTTGGACCGCGATAGTGCGGCGGTGATCCGCGCTCGGCAGCCCCAATTCCGGCGCTGGCTCGAATCGCGCGGCGTGCCGCTCGAGCGATTGGACGAGGCGAGCGTGCGCGCGATCTCGGCGCTGATCGCCGTCCAAGAAGACCCGCGAGGTCGTTGGATCCTGCGCGGCGGTCATCGCGACGAGTCGCGCGAATATGCGCTGTCCGGAGTATTGAACGGCGAGATCGTCAGCGTGGTGTTCGATCGCAGCTTCATCGACGAGCAGGGCCTGCGCTGGGTCATCGACTACAAGACGAGCCGCCACCTCGGCAGCGGCCTCGACGAGTTCTTGGATCAGGAGGTCGAGCGCTATCGCGCGCCGATGCAGCGCTACGCGGCCATCGCGCAGCGCCTCGGTCCCGAACCAGTGCGGCTCGGGTTGTATTTTCCGCTGATGCGCGCTTGGCGGGAGTGGATCCCTTAAAAGCTGAACTCCAAATCGACCGGTATCCTGCCGTCCCGATCGCGGCCGCGTAGCTGCGCGAGATTCTCGAGTTCCTTGCGCAAATTCGGCGACGCATCCGCGCGCTCGGCAATCGTTGCCGACAGTGTGCCGGTGTGCTGCAGCGGTGAAACCACGATGGTCCCCTGGACGCTCAGTGGCCCGCCGGCGTCGCTGATCCGTCCGGTCACGCCGCCGTTCGCGTCGACTGCGTCATTGCCGAGATGCAGGACATAGCTGCCCAAATCGGCGCCGGCGGCCAGTTGCGCCGAGCTCAGACCGCTGACCTTGATATCTCCGCGGGCCGACAGGATTCGCGCATAGTCGGTGGCGAATCGATCGAGCGAAATGTCAGCGGTGCCGCGCCAGCCACGTGCGACGCCGAAATCCTGCAGATCCTCGATCGGACCGCCGCCGTGCAGGGCGCTGAAGCTCGAGCTGCCGTGATCCACGACTGCGGTTGTCGCGGCGCCGAAGCCGCGGTAAACCCAATGCAAATCGAGTTTGATCGCAAAGTGCAACAGAGCGGCCGGATAGAGCTGCCACTCCACCGCGCCGGCATCGTGGCCGGCCGCCGTGAGCTTGCCGATCGCGCCATGCCAGACGCTGCCCGAGAGATCCTCTGCGTGGATACTCGACGGCAGAAAATGCGTGATGATGCCGGCCGGCATTGCGCTGACGAACACGCCGAGCACGGCCAGCGAGCCTGCGAGGATCGCGAGCACGAGCCCGCGCCGCGCGGCGGGGCGCGCGGTGTCCTCAGTGCTGCGCTTGGCTGAGCGTGACGCTGGCATTGACGACTCCAGCCTGAGCAGTGCGATCGATCGTGATCGATTCGATCGCGAGTCCGTAGCGCTGCTCGAGCGTCGCGAGCCATTGCACCAGCGTATCGAATGGCGCGGCCTCGAGCTGCACGCGAACGCCGGTGACGCCGGACGGCTGCGTTCCGCGCAGCGAGTTGCCGAGGCCGGACTCGTGCCCGACGCGGTCGACCAGCACGACCGGGGCTTCGCCGGTATCGCGCCGCAGTTGTCCGGCGCCGTCGCGGACCTCCTGCGCGTGATCGCGCATCCACTGCAGGTCCCCGCGACGAGTCTCTGTGCGCTCTACGGCGTTCGAGACCGCCGAGTGCAGCGGTAGCAACACCCCGAGCACCAGCACCAACACTGCGAGCGTGACGGCGCCGATCAGCAGCACGCGCCGGTCCCGCTCCGCCAGTCCTGAATACCACCGCCGCAAGCGGTTCATGGATGTGGCCGCGCGGCTTGAGTGTGGATCTGCATGTGCGCTTCGACGCCGCCGGCGACCGGCGTCGAGGACTGAATTTCCGCCGTCATGCCCTGCTTGCCGATGATCTGCGACAGCTGCGAGAGCGCCTCGACGCTGGGCGCGGTCACCTTCATGTCCACGGTCTGTTCGCGGTAGCTCAACGCATCGATGGTGGTTTTCGGGATGCTCGACACCCCGGCCCCCAAGGCCTGCATTGCATGCAGAAAATATTGCGGACCGACTGCGGACTTGCGCACGAGGGTGAGGCGCTCCTCCATTTGGCGGCGCGGGTCGCTGGGCTTCTCCGTCGGCATCGCCGATGTGAAAACCTGCGCGATGTCTGCGTCGAGCTGAGCCGTTTGCCGTTTGGCCCGTTGCAACTGCAAGGCTTGGGCACCGACGTGCACGATCAACAACCCTGCGGCAAGCGCGGCAGCGATGCGCCATTGCCGCCAGCGCGCTCCGTAGTCGGTATCTGCCGCGAATTCCCCCTGCAGCAGGTTGATCGCGCCGCTGCTCTTGAGTTCGCGAGCGAGCCACGGCAACGCGCCGTCGGTGAGCAACTGAATTTTGAGTGTTTCGAATCGCTCGAAAAGGCCCTCGAATTCGTCCTGGACGCGCAGCCAATCCTCGCGCGATAGATACAAAACCGCGCTCTCCGGGACCTTCGGCGCAGCCGTTTCGTCGCTGGGGTCGGGAATCACGCCGGCGACGGTGAGCGCCTCGGTGACCGGGGTCAGTTCGACCGCAAACGGCAGGCTGCCGGGCCGCCGTACAGCAAGCCGATCGTGTTCGAGCCACATCACGGTTTGCCCGGGGTTCTCCGGCATCAGGGAAATGTCCGGATAAATCGCCGACGGCGTGATTCCGGCGGCGGCGAGCGCCGCGATCCAAGCTTCGATGATCGCGCGCGAAACCACCGCAACCGGAGTCTTGCCGGCTGGACCGCGCCGGCCGATCGCAAAATACAGGTGATCGATGTCTTCCGTGAGTTGTTCTTCGAGCGCAAACGGCACCGCACGGGCGAGTTTGGCGCCGCTGCCGGGCGGAAGGTCCGGCTCTGCGAGCAACACCTGGGTTGCCGGCACCAGCACGACGATCCTCGCGTTGACGCCGACCGCGGCGGCAAGCGCGAGCGGACCCAATTGACGCGGTCCCGCAGGTGCGCCCGATTCATCGACGGTCAACCACTCGGTGTCGGCTTGTCCGGGTGAGGGAAGGCGGAGCAGTAGTGTCAGCGGCATGGTTTGATCAAAGTGTCCCAAAACTGCGCAACAGGGGCGTTATCTTGCCCCCATTGCCGCGCAGCAAAAGACTGTACAAGGTGAATTCCGAAGTTCCAAGCGTGACCTGCGTGGTCAGTCGGAAATACGAGCTCGAATCCGCATAAAGACCGCTGATTTGCACCAAGTTCTTGGGTCCTACCGTGGCCTTGAAGGTATTGATGTCCGGAAAGCAACCGGTCTTGCGCCCGATCGCGAGTGCGTCGAGATTACCCGAGTACTCGCCATTGAGGTTGGGCGCCAGGCTCTCCAGCACCTGCGCAGAGGCGGTGCAGATATTGATCGTGGCGTTCGCGGTCGGCAGCGCCGTGACATAGGGGGCAAGCTTCAAATAGTGAGTCAGATCAAAGCCGGGCAAAGCCATCAGCTCGCTCGGACTCGTGATCGGCCAGTTTCCGGTGAGGTATGGCGGCGTCTGAGTGGTGTAGACCGCATCCTCGGCGCCATCCGGGCTGCCCGGCAGATTGTCCGCGTCGATCCAGTCGCGCACGAGTCCGGCCCACTTCGTCTCCAGATTCAGCGACTGAAGCAAGCGCTGAAACTGCTCCATCGGCACCGGATCCGGCTGGCCGTTCGCAAGCGTGCGCCCGAGGTTATTCAAGTTGAAGCGCCCTTGCATGTCCTCGAGGCTGCCCTGCAAATAGCCGATCGGCTCGCCGTCCGGATTGCTCTGCGCAGTCAGCGGCAGCGGCTGAGTCACTTGCGCCCATGGACCTGCGAGCGTGGTTTGCCGGTTCATCTGCATATCGCGGGACAACACGTCGGCCGCGAGCGCTTCTGCACCCAATCCGAATTGCACCGCCTGTTCGGCTGCGAGCATGCCGATCGAGCGGCGACGCTCGAGATATCCCGCATAGCCGATCTTCCATGCCAGGATGGTTGCAAGCGAAACCAGGATCAGCGCGATGATCAACGCAACGCCGCGTTGTGCTCGGCGGCGAGGTGTGCGGCGGTTCATCCCGCGATCTCAACGAGGCGACGAACGCGGCCCCAGTCATTGAACTCGATCACGATCTCGACTGCGACGGGCCGCGTCCATAGACTTTCCGGCGTTGGCAGCGTGGCCGGCGGCCATTGGTTGGACCAATTCTGATTGCCGTCGAGATAATTCAAGGTCACCGTCTTGACCCCGGTCAACAGATCCTGAACGACCGGCGTGTTGTTCTGAGTCGGATCGAGCACCGTTTGATAGCTGCGCTGGAATTTGTCGCCGGTCAACTGGTAGGAGACCCGCTGTAAGGTGCTGCGCTGCATGCCCGCGGTGTTCGACCAGCCGGCGCGCGTCAAATCCACGAGCGTCGCCTTGCCGAGGCCGGCACGCAGCGACGGCGCTCTGGTGGAGCCCAAGGGATCGCGGATCGGCCGCGGCACCGCCTGAGAAAAATCCTGTTCCATGATGCGCAGGCCGAATTCGATCTCCCGCGTGCGGCTCAGCGATTCGCGCGCGCGCTCGGCGGCGATGCGCGCGGAGCGATAGGTGCTGTATCCCAACGCGGACATGATCGCGAGGATCAGCAGCGCGACCAACATCTCGATCAACGTAAAGCCGCTCAAAACGCGCCGGCGGTCGCGGCGTTGGCGAATGCCGCGGCTCATGAACATCATGGGGATCCCGACGCGTTCGGATTCGCGCCGGTCGTCGGGTTCGTCGTCGGCGATCCGGGTGCCGGCGTCGTCGAGCCCGGTGTCGTTCCCGGCGTCGTGCCGGGTGTCGTGCCGGGCGTCGTCGCGCCCGGGCCGCCCGGCGCCGCGCTCGCCGGCAGGCTGCCCTGGGTCCAATCGATGTTCGAACCGCCGGGCAGTCCCAGTGCCTTGCCCGTGAATCCGATGTACTCGCCGAGCGGATTGGCCTTTGTGTCGGCAGTGCCGGAGCCGGCCCAGACGCGCACCACGATGCGCTGCATCGAGGGAATCTGGGTGTCGTAGTAGCGGGTGTCGTAATGCCAGTGGCGGTTCGCGAAGTCGAGTTCGCCGGCATCGTTCGTCATGCCGTTGCCGGTCGCGCTGCTTGCGGCGGGCCTCTGCAGATTCAGGCGCACTTCGACGATGCGGTTCATCGCGATCATTTGGGCGAGCGCCTTCTCGCGCAGGTAGCCGCTCGCGTTGGCCGTGCCGCTGACCGCGAGCATGAGCGCCGTGAGTCCGAGCGCGATGATCACGAGGGCCACGAGCACTTCGACCAGCGTGAAGCCGGCTGCGTTTGCGCGTTTCACGAGTGATTTCCGGACGGCGGCGGATGATCCGAACTCTCGATCGCGAGCTTGCCGGTCGCATCGCTGGTCACCGAAGAGGTCGCCTGCGTCTCGTCGCGCACCACGCTCAAGCGAAACGGCGTGGCGTCGCCGCTCGCCGCGATGGCCACTTGTGGGGGCTGCGGCGCGCCGTCATCGATGAGATTGGGATCGACGGGTTTGAGTACGACCTGGACCGAATCGAGTTGCAATCGAAAGCTCAATCCCCGCGGCAGATCACGATGCCGGAACTCGCGCTCCTGATCGAAGCGCGTCCATCGCGCGAGCCGCGTATCGTAATAGACAAATTCGTAGGCGGTCGGCTCCAGCCGCATGCCGAAGTCGCGGCCCTCGATCAACGCCCGATCGTGCAGAAGGCTCAACAGGCCCTCGATGCGCATGCTCTCCTGGTCGATTTGCTGGTCGCGCCCGGTGACGCCGATCGACAAGACGGCCATCCCGATCACGATGGCCATGATCACGACCACGACGAGGATTTCGACGAGCGTGAAGCCGCGGCACCTGATCTGGTTGCGCCGGTGATGATTGCGCATGCTGCAGGACCGGTCGGTCCGAGTGCTATCTCGGTTCGAGAGTCAGAGTGCTGATGTCCGCATCGTAACCGTCGCCGCCGGGCTTGCCGTCGCGCCCGTAGGAGACTATGTCATAGTCGCGTCCGTCCGTTCCGGGGCTTGCGTACAGGTAGGGACGTCCCCACGGGTCGATCGGCAAGGACCCAAGATATCCGCCGGAGCGATAGTTGGTCAGCGTCGGATCCACGGGCTGCTTGACGAGCGCCTGCAGGCCCTGTTCGGTCGTCGGATATTTGAAATTGTCGAGCCGGTACAAATCCAGTGCCGTTTCGATCGCCCGAATATCCTGTTGCGCCCGGGTTACCCGCGCTTTGTCGACGTTTTCGATGATCCTCGGAACGACGAGTGCACCAAGTACTGCGAGAATGACGACGACCACCATGATCTCGATGAGAGTAAACCCGCTTGATCGAATACGCATACGGTAACCTCGGAATCGTTGCATCATGATACCAAAAGGGGGGAACTGATGCCCGGTGGTGGACCAAATCGTGCGGCGCAGCTCGCCCATGCCTTACAGTGGGATCGCGGCCGATGGATTTGGTTGCTGCTGATCATCGTGTTTTTTCATATTCTTTTGGCCCTCGGCGACGGCTTCACGCTGAGCCTGCGCTACGAACGCGCGGCCATCGCGGCCGGCGGCTGGTGGCGCTTGCTGAGCGCCCACGTCGTTCACTTGGATATGCATCATCTGGTGCTCAACGAGTTGGGCCTCGTGCTGATGTGGTCGCTGTTCGCTTCCGATTACGACGCAGTCGATTGGTCGATCATCGCGCTCTCGGGCGCACTGGCAATCAGCTGCGGCCTATGGTGGCTGAGTCCCGGCGTGACTTGGTACGTCGGCGCGTCGGGCGTGCTGCACTCGATCATGGGCGCCGGATGCGCGGCCCATCTCGCCGCGCGCAGCTGGGACCGGTGGATATTGCTCGCTTGTCTGGTCGGCAAATTGCTGTTCGAACAATACCAGCGGCTCGCAGGCCACCCGACGCCGTTGATCGTGGCCGATGCGCACTTGTACGGCGCAGTTGCGGGATTTGCAGTCGGGGCTGCACTCTGCTGGAGGATCGCTATAATCCGCCACCGGACTCGACCACAGGGGCTGTAGCAATGAGCATTGCATTCGTTTTTCCCGGCCAGGGTTCGCAGTCCATCGGAATGCTGAACTCCCTGGCGCAGCTCTCGAGTCAAATCGAGGCGACCTTCGCCGAGGCCTCGGAGGTGCTCGGCTACAATCTGTGGAAGCTCTGCCAGGAGGGTCCGCCGGAGGCACTCAACGTGACCACAACGACGCAGCCGGCGATGTTGGCGGCCGGTGTCGCTACCTATCGGGTTTGGCGTGAGCGCAACGGCGCGGTTCCGCAGTTCATGGCGGGCCACAGCCTTGGCGAGTTCACGGCGCTGGTCGCCGCAGGGTCGATCGATTTCAAGATCGCGGTTTCGCTGGTGCAGTTCCGGGCCGAGGCGATGCAAAACGCCGTACCGCAGGGGCAGGGCGCCATGGCCGCGATCCTCGGACTCGAAGACAGCGATGTCGAGGCCGCCTGCGATGAGGCTGCGCAGGGTGAGATCGTCGAGGCCGTCAATTTCAACTCGCCGGGACAGGTCGTGATCGCAGGGACTGCGGCCGCGGTGGCGAGGGCGATCGAAGCCGCATCGGCGCGCGGCGCCAAGCGCGCGGTGCTGTTGCCGATCAGCGTTCCGGCGCACAGCTCTCTGATGCTGCCGGCGGCACTGAAGCTGCGCGAGCGCCTCGAGACGACGCCGATCGCACCGGTACAGGGCACCGAGTTCTACGGCGTCGACGTCAAGACGCGCACGAGTCCCGATGAGATTCGCGACGGCTTGGTGAGGCAATTGCATACGCCGGTCTTTTGGGCGGCCACGATTCGAACCCTGATCGGTGCGGGAGCCACGCGCATCATCGAGTGCGGTCCCGGCAAGGTGCTCACCAGCCTGAACCGTCGCATCGACAAGAACCGGGAGTTGAAGATGCTGGCGCTCGAGGATCGAGTGTCCTTGATCGAGACGTTGGCGAGCGTCCAAAACTAATGCAGGACCTTGAACACAAGCGGAGCCGACCTATGTTGAGCGCAGATATTGCTTTGGTCACGGGCGCCTCGCGCGGCATCGGCATGGCCATTGCGGCGCGGCTCGCCGCCGATGGCGCAAGGGTCATCGGTACGGCGACCACGGCCGACGGTGCGGCGCGCATCAGCGAGAACCTCGCGTCGCACGGCGGCCGCGGTGCGGTTCTCGACGTCGTGGATCAGGCGTCGATCGATGCGCTGCTCGAGGACATCGAGGCCAAGGAAGGGTCCGTCGGAATTCTCTGCAACAACGCGGGGATCACACGAGACACGCTGTTGCTGCGCATGAAGCAGGAAGACTGGGATGCGGTGATCAATACGAATCTCGCTTCCGTGTTCCGGCTGTCCAAAGCAGTGCTTCGCGGCATGATGAAGGCACGCAAAGGGCGCATCATCAGTATCGCATCGGTCGTGGGATCGACCGGCAACGCGGGGCAGGCGAACTATGCGGCCGCCAAGGCAGGAATCATCGGATTCACCAAGTCGCTCGCCCGAGAAGTGGGCTCACGCGGCATCACGGTGAATACGATAGCGCCGGGCTTCATCGATACCGACATGACGCGGGCACTCACGGAGAGCCAGCGCGCCGGCCTCAATGCCCAGATACCCTTGGCGCGTCTGGGTCAGCCGGCGGACATCGCCGCCGCGGTGGCTTTCTTGGCATCCCCGGATGCGGCCTATATCACCGGTGAGACGCTCCACGTCAACGGCGGGATGTACATGGCCTGACTGCAAAAAACGCCCTAAATTCCTCAGTTTTGTCAAGAAACATCCCGCGGCTCGTGAGCAATTGCTTGTTCACGGTAGCCGCCGCGTCCGCGTTCACATAAAATACGCGCCCTGCCGGTACCAGAGGCTGGCCCAAAGGGCCGTTTGACGACGGCGCATACCTAGAAATTTCGAGAGGACACCATAACGATGAGTACTGTCGAGCAGCAAGTTAAAAAGATCGTCGCAGAACAATTGGGCGTGAAAGAAGAAGAAGTAACCAATGACGCCTCGTTCGTCGACGATTTGGGAGCCGACTCGCTGGATACCGTTGAGCTGGTCATGGCGCTCGAAGAGGAATTCGAGACCGAAATTCCGGATGAAGATGCCGAGAAGATCACGACGGTGCAGCAAGCCATCGACTACATCAACTCGCATAAGAGCAAGGCCTAATTGAGCAAACGGCGCGTCGTCGTCACTGGCTTGGGGCTCGTCTCTCCGGTCGGCAACACCGTCGCCAGTGCTTGGGAGGCGATTCTTGCCGGCCGTAGCGGCATTGCATCGGTTACGCGTTTTGACACCAGTTCCTTCCCCGTGCACTTCGGCGGGGAGATCAAAAACCTGGATCTCGAGCCCTACTTCAGCGCCAAGGAAGCCCGTCGCATGGACGCATTCATGCAATACGGGGTGGTGGCGGGCATGCAGGCCATGCGCGACTCGGGCCTTAACGTGACCGAGGAAAATTCGGATCGCGTCGGCGTGCTCATGGGCTCCGGCATGGGCGGCTTGGAATCGATCGAAGAGGCTTACGATCGGTACATGGAGACGCATTCGCCCAAAAAGGTGTCACCATTCTTCATCCCCGGCAGCATCATCAACTTGGTCAGCGGCCACCTGTCGATGGCGTTCAAAGCGACGGGCCCGAATTTGGCGGTGGCAACCGCCTGCACGACCTCGACGCACGCGATCGGTCTCGCAATGCGTTTGATCCAATACGGTGAGGCCGACGCCATGCTCGCGGGCGGTTCCGAGATGGCGACTTGCCCGACGGGCATGAGCGGCTTCGCGCAGGCGAAAGCGTTGTCACACCGCAACGATGATCCCACGGCTGCGAGCCGCCCATGGGACAAGGACCGTGACGGCTTCGTCATGGGCGACGGCGCCGGAGCGATGTTGCTCGAGGATTACGATCTTGCCAAAGCACGCGGCGCCAAGATCTACGCCGAGGTCATCGGTTTCGGCATGAGCGGCGATGCGTATCACGTGACATCTCCACCCGAGGACGGCGAGGGGGCGCGCAAGGCGATGGCCAAGGCGTTGCTCGATGCCCGACTGAATCCGGACCAAGTGCAGTACATCAACGCCCACGCGACCTCGACCGAGTTGGGTGATCGGGCGGAGACGAACGCGATTCGCCGCGCCTTCGGCGCCGCGGCCGATAAGCTCGCGGTCAGTTCGACCAAGTCGATGACCGGGCATTTGCTGGGCGCGGCCGGCGCAGTCGAAGCGATATTCTCGGTTCTTGCGTTGCGCGATCAGACCGCGCCGCCGACGATCAATTTGCACACGCCCGGTGAGGGCTGCGACCTCGACTATGTGCCAAACGTTGCGCGGCGGATGCCGCTCGAACACGTATTGTCCAATTCATTCGGATTTGGTGGCACCAACGGTTCGCTCATTTTCCGCCGAGCTTGAGCCTCTCGGGCTGATCGCCTCGTTCCCGGATCGTTATCCGGGGATACTCGAAAGCGGCGCCGTCGCGGCGAGCGCCGCGACCAGAGCATTCGACATCTTGCCGATCCGTTCCGGAGAGAGCCTGCGTCTCGGCCGCGACGGTGTACTCACGGGACCTCATTCCGAGCATCGCGCCGGGTTCTTGGACGCGATGGAGAAATGGTGGGCCGACTCCGCTCCAGGCCGCAGCGGCGCAGCTTTGCCGTTCAGCGGCGGCTGGTTCGTCTATCTTGGCTATGAAATAGCCGCTGAAATCGAGCCGCGCCTGCGCCTGCCGCAGACCGACGATCCGGTCGTCGCACTCGCGCTGCGCACGCCGGCCGCCTGGGTGCGCGAGCGGATGTCGAATCGTGCATGGCTCGTCGCCGAGCCCGGCTACGAGTTCTTGCTTGATCGATTCGAACGGGACCTGGCGTCGCTGCAGAGGCCGGCATCGGCCGCGAGGGCAGCGATCGCTCTGCAGGAGGAGAACCCGGAGCATTTTCTCGAGGCGGTGCGACGAGCGCTCGAATACATCGCGGCGGGCGATGTGTACCAGGCCAATCTCTCGCGCCGGTGGCGCGGCGATTCGGTGCAGCGTATCGACCCGGTCGCACTGCATGAGCGGCTGCGCGCATCGAATCCGGGCCCGTTCGCCGCATTGCTACGCGACGATGATTTTGCGGTGATCAGTTCCTCGCCGGAACGGCTGTTCGAGATTCGCGGCGATGTCATCTCCACGCGGCCGATCGCCGGGACTCGTCCGCGCGGCGCCTCCGACGAGGAGGATCGCGCGCTGATCCAGGCGCTGCGCGACAGCGACAAGGAGCGGGCCGAACACGTCATGCTGATCGATCTGGAGCGCAACGATCTCGGCCGCGTGTGCCGAGGCGGGACCGTGCAGGTCGACGAATACATGAGCGTGGAGACCTATGCGCACGTGCACCACATCGTTTCCAACGTCAGGGGGCGACTGCGCGCGGGAGTCTCGCCTGTACAGGCGATCCGTGCGCTGTTTCCCGGCGGAACGATTACCGGTTGCCCGAAGGTCCGTTGCATCGAGATCATCGGCGAACTCGAGGGCGTCGGCAGGGGTGCCTACACGGGCTCGATCGGCTACATCAACCGCGACGGCAGTTGCGATTTCAATATTCTGATACGCACGATTGCGGCGCAGGCGCATTCTCTGTCATTCAGCGCCGGCGCGGGCATCGTCGCCGACTCGATACCGATTCAGGAACTCGCTGAGACGCGCGCCAAGGCCGAAGGCCTGCTGCGCGCCTTGGCGCCGCGCGCATGAGCGTCTGGATCGACGGCCGCCGGTCATACCGCGTTGATTACCGCGATCGCGGGCTCCACTACGGCGACGGTCTATTCGAAACCATGCGCGTGCAGCGCCGGACAGTGCGCCTCCTGGATCTGCATCTCGAGCGATTGTTGGACGGCTGCCGGCGCCTGCGGATCAATCCGCCCAACGAGCGCCTGTTGCGATCCGAGATTCGTAGCGCCGTGGCGGCCTGCGAGGCGGGAATCCTCAAGCTGATCGTGACACGCGGGGTCGGCACGCGCGGCTACCGTCCGTCGGGAACCGAACGCGCCACCCGGATCCTGAGCCTACAGCCCTTGCCGCCCGGTTTCATCGATGCCGGGCTCGATCCGGCCCGGTTGCGAATCTGCCGCATGCGCCTGGGATCCAACCCGACCTTGGCCGGACTGAAGACCTTGAATCGCCTCGAATCGGTGATCGCACGCATGGAATGGTCGGATCCGAGGGTTTGGGAAGGCCTGATGCGCGACGCCGACGGTCATATCGTCTGCGGTACCATGTCGAACCTATTCTTGCGCAGGGGTTCGAAACTCACGACCCCCTTGCTCGATCTCTGTGGGGTTGCGGGTGTCATGCGGCGCTGGGTCATGAAGCAGTCAAAAAATCTCAATCTGCGCCTCGAGCAGCGCCGCGTGGAAATCGCGGATTTGGCGGCGGCCGACGAAGTCTTCATGAGCAACGCGCTCGTCGGCATAGTGCCGGTCGCTGAAATCCGCATCGGCAACGCTCGCGTTCGGCCCGGTTGCACCGACACCGCCGTGCACTTGCAGGCGCGCCTGGACGCGCTGTGAGAGCTTGGACGAGGCTGATCGTCGTGCTGCTGCTGCTCGCGCTCGCCGCGGCGGGTGCGGCGGCCTGGATCGCTCTGAGCAGCCTCGACGAGCCGCTCAGCACCGAGGCGCCGATGCGCTACAAGGTGGTCGCCGGGGCGAGCTTGGCGCGCGTCGCATCGGAACTGGCCGCGCTCGGCGTTGTCTCGCAGCCTCGCGCATGGGTGCTCTATGCGCGTTGGAAGGGGCTTGGTTCCGCCATCAAGGCGGGTGAATACGAGATCGAGCCCGGCCTCACGCCGCGCAGCCTGCTCGCAAAGATGGTAAAGGGTGACGTGATCATGCATACGTTCACGATCGTCGATGGTTGGCGTGTTCGCGACATGCTCGCCGCTTTACGGCGTAACCCCGACGTGGTTGCGACCTTGCCCGCGGATGCCGAAGGGGTCACCGACGAAGCCGAACTCGATCGCAAACTCGGTTTCGACGACTCGGGCGCCGAAGGGCAGTTCCTGCCCGAAACTTACAAGTTTCCGGGCGGCACGACCGACGTGGAACTGCTCCAGCAGGCCCATACGGCGCTCAAGGTGGAACTCGCGGCCGCCTGGAACGATCGGGATGCGGATCAGGCGCTGCAAAATCCCGAACAATTGTTGACGCTCGCCTCGATCGTCGAAAAGGAGTCTTCCTTGCCGGAGGAGCTGCCGAAAATTGCCGGACTGTACCTGCGCCGCCTGCGGATCGGGATGCGCTTGCAGGCGGACCCGACGGTGATCTACGGTCTCGGCGCACGCTATGACGGAACGATACATACGGTCGATCTGCGCACCGACGGACCCTACAACACCTATACGCGCGTCGGATTACCGCCGACACCGATCGCACTGGCATCGGCCGCGGCGATCCGAGCGAGCGCGCATCCGGAGCCGACCGACGCGATCTATTTCGTTGCGTCGGGCAACGGCGACGGCAGCCACGTGTTCTCCGCGACCCTCGAGCAACAAAATGCCGCGGTTGCCCACTACCTCGCTCGGCTGCGTCAGCGCGCATCTGCGAGCAGCGCCCAATGAATTCGGTTGCGGCACGCTTCGTGACCTTCGAAGGCATCGAAGGGGTCGGCAAGTCGACGCAGATTCTGCATGCGGCACGGGCGCTGCAAGGCCACGGCATCGATCCGATCGTGACGCGTGAACCCGGGGGAACGCCGTTGGCGGAGCGGATTCGCGCGCTCGTGCTCGAGCGGCGCGATGAGGCGCTGCCGCCCGTCGCAGAACTGCTGCTGATGTTCGCCGCGAGAGCCGTGCACCTCGCCAATCTGATCGAGCCCTCGTTGCGGGCAGGGCGCTGGGTGCTCTGCGACCGCTTCACCGATGCGACCTATGCCTACCAAGGCGCAGGCCGCGGCTTGAGCACGTCCGACATCGCGCTGCTCGAGCAACTCGTGCAAGGGGCACGGCGGCCCGATCTGACGATCCTGCTCGATGCACCCGTCGACGTCGCGCTCGCACGCGTCAAGCGACGCGCGGCGCCCGGCGGACTCGATCGATTCGAGGTCGAGCGCCGGGAATTTTTCGAATCGATCCGCAGCGGCTACCTCGCCCGGGCGGCCACGGCAGGCACGCGCATCGTGGTCATCGACGCCTCGCAGTCGGAGCCCGAAGTGACCAAGGCCGTGCTCGCGGCCATCGACAGCGCAAGCGCGGACTCGCGCACGTGAATTTCAGGCAGGCCGATACACTGCCGTGGCTCAGCGATGCCCAGACGCGCATCAAAGAGTCCGCAGCCGCCGGCCGGATGCCGCATTCCTTGCTGCTGCTTAGCGTGCCGGGCCTCGGAGTCGAGGCGCTCGCACTCTGGACGATGGCATTCGCCCTGTGCGAAAGCGGTGCGGCGCGCCCCTGCGGTGTGTGTCCTGCATGCCGGTTGCTGGAGTCCGATAGCCATCCGGATGCGCACGTCGTGCGGCTCGAGGACGACGCGCAGCAGATCAAGGTCGACCAGGTCCGCGAACTGATCGGCGCGATGGCGCTGACCAGCTACCGGGGACGCTACAAAGTGGGGCTCATCGCCGGTGCCGAGACTCTCAACACCAACGGCGCAAACGCATTCTTGAAGACGCTAGAAGAGCCGACCCAAAATACCATGCTGATTCTCACCGCAAAGCCGACCCACCGTCTGCCGGCGACCGTCGCGAGCCGCTGCTTGCGGCTGGCTTTGCGTCCGCCGGCACCGATCCAGGCGCTTGCATGGTTACGCGACCATGCACCCGCATGCGCCGACTGGGGACCAGCGCTCGCGCTCGCGGGCGGCGCGCCCTTGTTGGCCGTCGAGATTCAGGCGGCGGGACTCGAGGCCATCGACGCCGATATGCGCGAGAGCCTCAAACAGCTCACCGCCGGTGCGATCGACGTCACATTGCTCGCTGAAAGCTGGGTCAAGTCCGACACCGCGCTGCGCTTGACCTGGCTTGAGAACTGGATCACATCGCGGCTACGCCACGAGCTCGGGGGCGTCGCTAAGCTGCAAACTGAGGAACCAGTCCGCTTGCCTGGCGCTTTACTTAAGCCCAAGATACAAAACTTATTCGGGTTGCTCGATGCAGTCCGCGGGTTCAGGCGCCTCTCGTCGACGGGCGTGAACCAGCAACTGGCGCTGGAGGCCCTATTGCTGATCGGAAGAGCAGCCTTGGCATCATGACGTTTTTTTTGGGATCGATAGGAATTGCGAAGTCCAAGTAACAAACCGGGTCTGCTGACACTAACGATCAAAGATAAGAGCGCCCTCTATCTTGCCTATATGCCGTTCGTAAAAAACGGCGGATTGTTCATTCCCACAAACAGCAACTACCGTCTCGGCGACGAAGTCTTCATGCTGCTGAATTTGATGGGCGAGGAAGAGAAGCTGCCGGTTGCGGGCAGGGTCATTTGGATGACGCCCAAAGGCGCGCAGGGCAAGCGCACCGCCGGAATCGGCGTGCAATTCAGCGAGCAAGATCGCGGAAACACCCAGAAGAAAATCGAAAACTATCTCGCCGGCGCACTTGGCGGCGATAAGCCGACCCACACGATGTAATCGCCGCGGGCGCTCTCAGCGCTTGCGCGCGCGCGCCGCTTCGGTGCCCGCGAGGCCGCCTTTGAGCACGAATGCCTCGAAGCCGCGTTCGCTCAAGATGTATGCGGCCGCCGAACTGCGCCTGCCGGTATCGCAGCACACGACGTAGCGGGTTTTCTTGTCCAGGGCATTGAGCTTGAGCCGTATGAAATACAGCGGGATGTTGACTGCGTCGTCGATGCGAAAATTCTGAAACTCGCTCGGCAGGCGCACATCGAGCCATTTTCCGCCACTCGCGACGATCTCCATGGCCTTGTCTTGCTCGACCCACTGCAGCAAGGGTTCGTTCAACAGCGTGTTGAAGTCGTTTTTGCCGAGGCGCATCAGCGTGCCGTCGCTCGCCATCGTCACGGTCGCGTTGCGCTTCGCTTCGGCGATCAATGCCTCCTCGCCGAAGCTGTCGCCGGGGCCGAGCTCGGCGAGTTTGATGCCTTCCTTGTTGAGCGGCGTTTCGCGAGTGACCACGCACTTGCCCGCGACGACCACGTAGAAAAAGTCGCCCTCGGACCCTTGTTTGATGACGACGTCGCCGGCCCGATAGTTGATGCGCTGCATGCGCATGAAAATCGCCTGAATGTTCGCGGGAGGAATCCGATGGAAGGCCTTGGTCTGCAGCAAGGTCGTCATCCAATCGCCGTTGACGCCGAGACTGTCGCTGTTCAATTCGGTGACTTCGTACTGCCCGGTTTGGTCCCAGGTCAGCAGCACGTCCAGCAGATCGCTGTCGATCATGATGTATTCGACCTCGCTCGACGCGCGCGCGGTAAACCGGCGCGGCAGGCCTGGTGCGAGTGCAGCACGGGCTTCCGGGGTTCCGGATCGAATCACGCCGGCGGTGCCGTCTTCGGTGCGCAGCTCCACGCTGCCCGTGACGAGGTAAAACGTACGCTTGTCGGTGTCGCCTTCCTTGAACAGCAACCGGCCCGGCTCGAGCGTTTTGATCTGCGTCTTGCGCGCAAGCGCGTACAGGTTTTCCGCCTTCAATCCATCGAGCGGTGAAAAACTCTTTAAAACGGCGAGGTCGAGGGGTCGTTCATCCATAGGATTTTGCTTCAGAATGCTAACATAACCGGCAAGGGCCACAACCGCATAGTGGTTCACAAAGACGCGGGTCGCGTGAGGCCGGATTGCGCACCGTTTCGCTGATCATGCCTCGCTTCAGGCCGCCTGCAGCGCCTGCGCGTTGACCGTGAAATCACAAATCAGCGGCAGATGATCGCTGAGGCGGATATCCGGCATCTCGAAGCGATTAATCTGAATTTCCTGGCTGCAGAGAATGAAATCGAGCTCCTTGCGCGGACTATGGCTTGGATAGGAGGGCAGGCCGCGCACATTGGCGCTGCGCAGGCCGGCTGCCTGGTTGAACAGATAGATCTCGTGGTCGCCCCAGTACGTGTTGAAATCGCCCGCGACGATCACGGGCTTGTGCGCCTGGCGCACCAAATCGTAGAGGTATCGCAGCTGGTATTGGCGGTGGCGGAATTTCAGCGACAAATGCACGAGAAAAATGGCCACGTCGTCGAGTTCGAGCTCGATGATCAGACGTTTGATGCCGGCATCGAAATAGTGGAAGCGCTCGCCGTGGACGCGCGGACCGGCGAGGAACGCATTGCCCTGTTTGCGCACGATCGGCACCAATTGGTTGACGGACGCGACGCCATATTTGCATTCGTAGGTGGAGTAGTGGCCCAGCGACCGGGCAATGAAATCCGCCTGATTGACCATGCCGGTGCGGATCGACCCGGTATCGACCTCGATGAGTCCGACGACGTCGGGATCCTGCAATTTGATGAATTCGGTGAGCCGGTCGAGTGTGCGGCGGCTGGAGCGCAAATACCCCGCGCCGGGCAGCGGTAAATGGAATGCGGCGCCCACACCGGTGGCGTAACGGATATTGTAAATGAGCAGTCGCACCCGCGGCATTGTATCGGCGGGCGGAGTTTCGCGCATGGCCATCGTCGGGATACACTAGGACCCGATGCCCACTTCGAATAACCCGATCCGGCTGTTCGTCACCCATACCTGGGAAGAAAATGACGACTACACGCGTGTTTTCGAATATCTCGAGTCGCCCGGCACCTTCTACTACCTCAATACGAGCCAGCCGCAAACCAAGCGGCCAGTCGATCCGGAAGCGCAGCGCGAGGATCTGCGCCGCCAAATCGCGCCGTGTGAGGTCGTGATCGTCGTGCCGGCCGCATTTCGCCGTGAGCCCGAGCTGGTGCTGTTCCAACTGAATTTTGCGAAGGCCGCCGATCGACCCGTGGTCGCGATGGAGAATTTTGGTTCGACCGCGGAGCTGCCGAAAGCCATCAAGGATCTCGCCGATGAGGTTAGTTCATGGAACGAGCGAAATCTGATCGACGCTCTGCGGCGTCAAGCTCGACACCAGGAAACGACTCGCTGGGACACGATCGAGTTCAAATTGGATTGAACGCGCGTCGGCGGCCCGCGTCGATGCGCGCGGTCGTCGAGCCTAGTTGCTAGCAGCCAGCGACGGAGTGCCGTAGTCTGCTTCCGAATCCGCGTCCGATTCGATGCTGTGCAGCTTGACGAGAGAAGCGCTCACGCGACCGACATTCGCTTGCATGCGGCACATGCGGCCGAACATCTCGACGATTAGTGCGGCGCAGTCATCCGCTTCCTGATTCGACATCTTGCGCACCGAGGCTGCGACTGCATCCTCGCCGCGCAGCGGCTGAACGCCGCGCAACCAGCGCATGACTTGACCGAAAGATTCGCGAATCTCGCCGGGAAGTTGATCTTCGGGCATCTCGCAAAGATGGCGTCGGTAGGCGCTGATCAGACGTTGCTTGATGGGCGTCGAGCGAACGAGCTCGAGAGTGGCAAAATGGAAACAATCCCACGCACTAATCATGAAGGTCTCTTTATTTTTCAACAAAGACTGAAACCTTAAAGTGGTTTCGAGGCTGCTCTACTCCCTGAGAGGCTTGATAAATCAAGACTCTGCGACTGGAATATACAAGACAATCGATAAAACGCAACGCCCATTTTTGGCAAATTCACAAATGGTTCACGGAAGCGGTTGAATGCAGCTGAAGCGGTGGGCATTGGCCGTTCAGCGGCCTGATCTTCGAGATTGATGTAATACAATACATCAATAACAAGTCGTAATTGTCTGTTAATACAACGAATTCGGCAGCCAGCGATCAATGCGCGCCGGCGCCTGCGCCGGCCGCGGCAGTACTCTTGGGTCGATGCGCGAGCCAAATGACCGCGATCAAACCGACGAACAACGCGGCTGAGGCTAGGAACACATCGTTGGCTGCGAGCAGATGCGCCTCGACGTCGATGCTGCGATTGATCGCCGCCGCCGCTTGTTGCATCGACAGGCCGCCGGCCTGCAGCGTCTGCAGATATTGCTGCGTCGGCAAGCTGGCCGCGCTCACGTACTCAGTCAGTTCGGCGTGGTGCAAGATCGAACGGTTGTCCCACATCGTCGTGGCAATCGACGTGCCGAAGCTGCCGGCGAGGATGCGCGCGAAGTTCGAGAGCCCGGAAGCTGCCGGAATCTGCTCGGGCGGCAATCCCGAGAGTATCAAGGCCACGAGCGGCACGAAGAAGAACGCCATGGCCGCGCCCTGCACGATGATCGGCACGACCAGGAACGCGAAATCGGCTTGCGTGTTGTAGCGCGAGCGCATGTACAAGGACACCGCAAAAATCACGAATGCGACGGTCGCCAGCAGGCGCGGATCCGTTTTGCCGACGCGTTTGCCGACCAGCGGCGAGAGCAGCAGCGCGAGGATCCCGACGGGCGCGGTCAACAATCCCGCGTCGGTCGCCGTATAGTTCATGTACTGGATGAGCCACAGCGGCAGTACGACGACATTGCCGAAGAACACGCCGTAGGCTAGGGCCAGCGCCAGCGTTCCGGTCCAGAAATTTCGGCGCTTGAACAGCCTCAATTCCACGACCGGATGCCGATTGGCAACCAATTCCCAGGTCAGGAATACGCAAAAGACCGCGGCCGCAATCACCGCGAGCGCAACGATCGTCGAGGAGGCGAACCAATCGAGTTCTTCGCCCTTGTCGAGCATGATTTGCAGCGATCCGACCCAGACGATCAACAGCCCTAGGCCGATCGTGTCGATCGGCAATTTCTTGCGCGGCGTCTCGCGCGCACGGTAAATCTGCCAGGTGACCGTGGCGGCGAACGCGCCGACCGGGATGTTGATGTAGAAAATCCATGGCCAGGAGATATTGTCGGTGATCCAGCCTCCGAGCAGCGGCCCCATGACCGGAGCAATCAGCGTGGTCATCGCCCAGATCGCGAGCGCGCTGCCGGCCTTGGCTTTCGGAAAACTCGACAGCAGCAGTGCCTGCGACAGCGGAATCATCGGCCCGGCGACGGCGCCCTGAACGACGCGGAAGAAAATCAGCATTTGCAGCGAATTGGACAGGCCGCACAGCAGCGAGGCGATCGTGAACAAGATGATCGATGCGACGAACAATCGCACCGCGCCGAAGCGTTGCGTGAGCCAGCCGGTCAGCGGCACGGCAATCGCATTGGCGACCGCAAACGAAGTAATGACCCAGGTGATCTGCGTGGTTGCAGCGCCGAGATCACCGCCGATCGACGACAGCGAGACGTTTGCGATCGAGGTATCGAGCACGTTCATGAACGTCGCGAGCGCGAGCGCGAAGGTGCCGAAGATCCTGGCGGCGCCCGTCAGCGGAGCGAGCTGCGGCGGCGGCGTGTCCTCAGCGGCGGGCATGATCCGGCCTTCGCACCGACGCTGCGCTCATGCCTTGAGGTCAGTCGGCTGCGGCATGCCGACGCCGTCCACGGTGGCACGCGCCGAGTGGTCAGCGCCGATGAACATATACACACCCGGGACCACGAACAGCGTGAACAAGGTACCGATCGAGAGTCCCGCGAAGATCACGAGCCCCATGTCATGGCGGCCGGCGGCGCCGGCGCCCGAGGCGATCACGAGCGGCACGACGCCCAACACCATGGCGGCGGTGGTCATGAGAATCGGCCGCAGACGCACCGCCGCTGCCTCCTCGATCGCCTCCCGCTTCGAACGTCCGGCGCGCTGCAGCTCATTGGCGAACTGCACGATCAGAATGCCGTGCTTGCTGATCAGTCCGAGCAGGGTCACCAGACCCACCTGGGTGTAGATGTTGAGCGAGGCGAACCCCATCGTCATGAACATCACCGCCCCGAGGAGCGCCAAGGGTACCGACACCAGAATCACGATCGGATCGCGGAAACTTTCGAATTGTGCCGCGAGCGCCAGGAACACGATGATGATTGCGAAGCCCAATGTCACGAAGAAGCCCCCGGACTCTTGGACGAACTGGCGCGACTGTCCCGCGTAATCCACGGTATAGGCGCTACCGGCGACTTGCGTGGTCGCATCCTTCAAGAACTTGAGGATATCTCCCTGAGCCATGCCGCTCACGCCCGCGATCGTCACCGAATTCAACTGCTGGAAACGATTGATCGACTCGGGCACCACCGAATACTTGACGTGTGCCACCGTGCTTGCCGGCAAGACGGCGCCCGAGGGCGCGCGGATGTAGTAATCCAAAACCTGTTCGGGATTCAGCCGGTCGGTCTGCAGCACTTGCGGGATCACCTTGTAGGACCGTCCCGCGATCGAGAAGTAATTGACGTATCCTCCGCCGAGCGCTGCGCTCAGTGCGCTGCCGACGTCGGACTCGTTCAGGCCCATGAGGGCCACCTTGTCGCGATCCACTACGATGGTCGCCTGCGGCTTGTCGATCTTCAGGTCGATGTCCGCGAAGAACAGGGCGTGCTGGCTCAGCGCCTTGGCGACCACGGCTTGGGCGACGTCGTTCAGATTCTGGAACGGCTCGGTGGTCGTGATCACGAACTGCACCGGGAAACCGCTCGATCCAGGCAATGGCGGAAACTGGAACGCGAACACCTGCGCTCCGGCGATCTGGCCCCATTTTTGCTGCAGGTCGAGCTGCAGCTCGTGCGCGCTGCGCGTGCGCTGATCCCACGGCTTGAACAACGAGCCGCCGATGCCCTGGTTCACGGTCGGCACGCCCGTGATCTGAAACATCTGTTTGTACTCCGGCTCGCTCTGCGCTATTCGAAAGACCTGATCTGCGTAGGTCTCCATCTGCTGCGCAGTGGCGTTGGGCGGCCCATTGATCTTCGCAAGCACGACGCCCTGGTCCTCCTCGGGCGCGAGCTCCGCCTTGGTGAACTTGAAGCACGCGACCAATACCAGCAGCAGCAGGCAGCCCATCACGATCAGCACCGGCCAGGTGTCGAGCAACCCATGCAGCGCTCGGCGATAGCGGTCTCGGAACCAGTCGAAGTATCGATTGATGGCCAGAGCCATCCGGCCCTCGTCCTGGCTCGAGCGGAAGAAGTTGGCGCACATCATCGGCGAAAGCGTCAGCGCGATGATGCCCGAGACCGCCACGGCTCCCGCCAGCGAGAATGCGAACTCGGTGAACAACGCGCCGGTGAGGCCGCCCTGAAAGCCGATCGGCACGTATACCGCCACCAGCACGATCGTCATGGCGAGAATCGGCCCGCCGAGCTCGCGAGCCGCGATCAGCGCGGCATCGAGCGGCGACTTGTGCTCCTCCTTCATGTGCCGGTCGACGTTCTCGACGACGATGATGGCATCATCCACTACGAGCCCTATGGCCAGCACCAACGCCAGGAGTGTCAGCAGGTTGATCGAGTAGCCCAAGGCGAGCATCACGAAGAAGGTGCCCACCAGCGACAGCGGCATGGCGATCACGGGGATGATGACGGCACGGAAAGTCCCGAGGAACAGGAAGATGACGATCGTCACGATGACGAGCGATTCCAGCAACGTCTTCACGACTTCTGAAATGGACGAGTTGATGAACTCGGTCGAGTCATAGACGATCGAGCCGGTGACGCCGGTCGGCAGCTGCGACTGCAGATCCGGAAACGCCTCGCGCACGCGTTTCGCGACCGACAAGATATTCGCCCGCGGCGCTACCTTGATGCCGATGAACACGGAACGCTTGCCGCTGAAGGCGACGTTGAGATCGTAGTTTTCGGCACCGAGCGTGACCTCGGCGACATCTTCGAGTCGCACGATCGAATCGCCCGCTTGCTTGATTACCAGCTGCTGAAATTCCTGCACCGAATGCAGGTCGGTACCGGCGGTTAGGTCGACCGTGACCATTTGGCCCTTGCTGCTGCCCACCGCCGCCAAGTAGTTGTTGTTGCCGAGCGCAGTGAATACATCCTGCGCGGTGACGTTATGAGCCGCGAGCTTCGAGGCATCCAGCCACGCACGCAGCGCGAATTGGCGGGCGCCCAGAATCTCGGCGGTCTGTACGCCATCGATCGAATCGAGCTTCGGTTTGACGACGCGCACCAGATAATCGGTGACGTTGTTGGTGGGAATCGTATCGCTGTAGAAACCCATGTACATCGCATCGATCGTCTGGCCCACTTGCACCGTCAATACCGGCTGCTGCGCCTGGGGAGGCAGCTGATTCCTGACGGAGTTGACCTGTGTGGTGATCTCGGTCAGGGCGCGATTCGAATCGTAGTTCAGCCGCAGCGTCGCGGTGATCGTCGAGGTACCGGTCGTGCTCGAGGAGGACAGGTAATCGATGCCTTGCGCCTGCGCGATCGCAGACTCCAACGGCTGCGTGATGAAGCCCGCCACCGTCGCGGCGTCAGCTCCGTAATACACGGTGGTGACGGTGACGACGGCGTTTTCGGTATGGGGGTACTGGTTGATCGGCAGGCTGCCGACCGACCGTAGGCCGAGCACAAGAATCAGCAGGCTGATGACGATCGCGAGGACCGGACGGCGAATGAATAAATCGGTGAAATTCATGGCCGCTGCCTCACCGTTCCTGAGGCGTCGGGTTTCGCTCGTCGAGCGGCTGCACGCTGTTGTCGATGCGCACCGGCGTGCCGTTTTTCAATTTCAGCTGCCCGCTCGTGACCACCATCGTACCTTCATCGACGCCTTTCAAAATCGCGACTTGATCTCCGCGCGTCGGACCCGGCGTGATGAACTGTTGCTGTGCCTGCAGCTGCGGACTGCCTTTCGCATCTTTCTTGTCCACGGTCAGGAACACCGTTGCGCCATACGGATTGTATGTGATCGCCGTTTGCGGCAAGGTCAGATAGCGCTGCTTTTCACCCGAGTCGACTGCGGCGTTGCCGAACATGCCGGGGAGCAGCCGTTTCTTCGGGTTCGCGATCGTGGCTTCGATCTGCACGTTGCGCGTAGTGGTATCGATCTTCGCATCGATGGCCGTCACCTTGCCGCTGAACACTTGTCCCGCATAGGCATCGCTCGCCACGGTCACCGCCTGACCCACCGAAACGCCGCTGATCTGTTGTTGCGGCAGGTTGAAATCGATGTAGATCGGATCGATCGTCTGCAGGGTGACGATCTTGTCGCCGGGGTTCAGGTACTGGCCGGGATTGACGATCGTGATGCCGAGCCGACCCGCGAACGGCGCCCGGATGGTCTTCTTGTCGATCGTCGCCTGCTGGCTGTCGGCCTGGGCGCGTTTGCTCTTCAAGTCGGCTTCGTCGCTGTCGACCTGTGCCTGCGAAATCGCCTCGGCAGCGAGCTGCACCTTATCGCGTGCCAAGGTGGTTTGCGCCAAGTCGGCGGCCGCCTTGAGTGAGGCCAGCTGCGCAAGGTCCGCATCAGCGTTCAGCTGCACGAGTATCGTGCCCGACTTGACCTCGTCTCCGGATTTGAAGCGAATCTCACGCACCAGCCCCGCGATTTCAGTCGTGACGTCGACGCCCCGCACCGCGCGCAAGCTGCCAACCGCGTTGAGCTGCGGTTGCCATTCCTGAAAGGCGGCTTGCATGGCGGTCACCGCCACCGCAGGCTGGGGAGCCGATCCCTGCGCGATCTGTTTCATGATGTTGCGAAACACCACGAAGCCGATGACGGCAACCAGCAGGAGCACTCCCAAAATCATGATGATCATGCGTTTCGTCACGGGTATTGTCTCGCTCTATTTGATATCGATGTCGGTGCGGTTCCACCAACCGCCGCCAAGCGATTGGAACAGTGCCGCGGTATCGGCGTAGCGCTGCGCGCGCGTCTTGACGAGCGCGATCTCCGCGGATTGATAGGTTTGCTCGGCCGTGAGCACCTGGACGTAGCTTGCGGCGCCGCTCCCGTATTGGGCCCGAACGAGCTCGAGGCTCACCGCCGCGGCGCGATCGGCGTTCGCACTCGCCGCGAAGGCATCCGCGTCGGCGCCGAGCGCCACCAGCGTGTTCGAGACATTTTGAAATGCGGTGAGCACGGTCGATTTGTAGTTGGCTGCTGCCTCTTGAGCAGCCGCAATCGCGGCCCGTCGCTGGTGCACCAATTGACCGCCCTTGAAGATCGGCTGCGTGACCGAGGCTGCGATACTCCAGACGATCGATGCCGGGTCGAAAATATTCGAGAACTTCACCGCCTCGCCGCCGAAGCTGCCCGTGAGCGAGAGCTGCGGCAGCATGTTGGCGGTTGCGACGCCGACTTGCGCGGTGGCTTGGTGCAGCAGCGCCGCATATTCGCGCACGTCCGGCCGCTGCTCGACGAGCTTCGAAGGCAGGCTCACGGGCAAATCGGCGGGCAAGCTCAGCGAGTCGAGCGTGAATGCACCGCCCTCGAAATCCGCGGGCAGGTCGCCGGTATAGGTCGCCAGTTGGTTGCGCAGCTGCGCGAGCTGATTGCGTAGCGGCGGCAACGTGGCAAGCGTGTTGGCGAGCGTCGCCTGCTGCTGCGCCACATCGGCGCGCGAAGCGCCGCCGGCCGAAACGCGGCGCTCGACGATGTCGAGCTGCTTTTGCTGCGAGCGCACGATGTCCTCGGTTGCGGCGATCTGGGCGCGCACCGAAGCCTCGCTGACCGCTGTTGTCACGATATTGGCGGTCAGACTCAGGTAGCTCGCCTCGAGCGCGTACTGTTGATAGTCGGATTGCGCCTTCAAAGCCTCGACTTGGCGGCGCGTGCCGCCGAACGCGTCGATGCCGTAGGAGACGTTCACGGTCGCGCTGTTGAGCGTGTAGTAGTAGGAGCCGAGCTGCGGCTCTCCGATCGCCGCGCCCGAGGACTTGCTGCGCTGAGCACCGACCGAGCCCGTGACGCTCGGATAATAGGTGCCGCGCTGTGCTGCGAGCGTTTCATTCGCCTGCCGCAGCGCCGCTTGGGCGGATTCGAGCGTCGGATTGTGAGCGAGCGCTCGGCCGATGAGCGCGTTGAGATCCGCCGATTGGAACAAGGTCCACCATTGACCCGGAATATCGAGGTCCTCGACGTAGCGCTGCGCGCTACCACCCTTGGCATCGCTCGCGGCCGTGTTCGGCGGTAGGCCGCCCGGCACGTAGCCCTTGGTCGACGGCGCCGGCGGCTGTTTGTAATTCGGACCGACCGCACAGCCCGTCGGCAGCGCCGCGATGACGGCGAGCGCGAGCACCGCCTTGCCGCCCCAATGTGCTGCTGCTGGGGTTGCCGGTGTCGGTCGTGCGACGGTCTGTTTCATGGGTCCTTAACTGCCGCGCTGGGCATTGCGACTGGTGGGCAGGCCCGCGCGCGGCGCGGCGCCGTACAAGAACAAACGCACAACGCGTGCGACGTGTTCCGACTGATCGAATTCGCGAATCGAAGCGCCGCGCTCGAACAGCAGGCTGTCGCGCAGCTCCGCCGTGATCATCTGCAGGAACAACGCCGCGGAGCGCTGCGGATCGTCCGCGACGAACACGCCGCGTTGCATCTGGCGCTGCAGATAGGCGGCCAAAGCGCCGTCGAGGCGCTGCCTGGCAACCGCGCGCACCCGGTTGGTGAGCTCCGGAAACCGTTGCGATTCGGTCGCCACGATCCGAAACAGCGCTGCCGAATCAGGGTCCGCGAGGCGGTTCATGAGCGTGCGGCCGATCTGAGTGAGCGCATCCTCGACGTCGGTGCGATCGTGTCGTCCGATTTCGAACACGGCTTCGACGTCGCGATCGATCAGGCGCGTGACCACTGCGGCCATGAGCTCAGCCTTGTTTTTGTAGCGCTCGTAAATCTTGCGCGTCGACATCCCGGCCTCGGTCGCGATCTGATCGATGCTCGCGAGCCCATACCCCTGCTGCAGAAAGACCCTGGTGGCTGCGCGCAATAAGTCATCTAAGTGCGCAAACTCCGCGCCGCTCTCGGCTCGAGCAAGCTGGTGCGGTGCGGCCCGGGCAGCACTTTCGGTTGGGAGATAGGTTTCATCCATGGGAGCCAAAATGATACCTGTTGTTGTTGAGAGCAATAACCATTTGCATCATATATATTCCCGCTATAGAATATCAACTACTGAATAGTTAGTATGCTTATGGTTATGGTCCAACAGCAAATTGAGATGGTCGAGGCCAGTTTGAAGCGTTTGAGCGCACGTCTCGACGGCGTTCCGGTCAACCAAGTGCTCCTGATTAGAATGGTGCTGTTCTTGGCTCATGATTTTTCGCAGCTCATGGATCAGCACATCCGGCCCTACGGGCTCGCCGAAGGCGAGTTTCGGGTGCTGATGGCGCTATTCTCACAGCCGGAAAATACCGCGCACCCAACCGACCTATGTGCGCGGTCCTCGCAGAGCCCCGCGAATATGTCACGCATTTGTGATGCCCTCGTGACGCGCGATCTGATCACGCGCGACTTGAGTGCCCAGGATCGGCGCAAGATGGTGCTGCGTACGACGCCCAAGGGCGACCAGCTCGTGCGCGATTTGCTGCCCGCGATGTTTTCCGGGCTGCGGCAGGTGTTCAGCGAGTTTGAGGCTGGAGACCAGGAGACTCTGATCGCGCTGCTCAAGCGGCTTGCGATCCGGCTCGACGACGTCATGGCGGACGGCGCAGTGGAGAAGGCCCTATGAGCAGCATTCGAGCCACCGCACTGGTGGCCATGAGCGCGTTGGCGGCATGCGCGGGCCTACCATCGAAGCAAGCGCCCGTCGTGTTGTCGACGAGTGCACCGCTCAGCGGGCTCGACGATGCCAGCGGCGGGACCTGGCCAGACAAGGAATGGTGGAAACGCTACCAAGATCCGACGCTCGATACCCTGATCGAGCAATCACTGGCCGTCGCGCCGTCACTCGCGACCGCGCGCGCACGCTTCGATGCGGCGCGCGAATCGGTTCGTGTGGCCGGCGCCGCGAGCGGCGCCCAGGTCGATCTGCAAGGGGATGCCGAGCGCCAGCGTCTCAGCGACAACGGCATCGTGAGTGCATTTCCGCCGGCCTTGTTGCCGTTTCATTGGTACAGCACCTTCGATCTCGGCGTCGCGGCGCGCTACACATTCGATTGGTGGGGTAAGCAGCGCGCGACCGTCGAGGCGGCCATGGACCAGGCGCATGCGGCGCAGGCGGAACGCGCCGCCGCGGCGCTGATCCTCGCGAGTTCGGTTGCCGATACTTACTACGGATGGCAAGCCGACCAGAACCGCCTCGCGCTCGCGCGCGAGCGCCTCGCGACCGTGCAGCGCGAAGCGCAAGTTTCGCAAGAGCGCGTCAACGCCGAATTGGATCCCGCCGACAGCCTGCACCGAACCGACACCGCAATTGCGGCCGTCAAGGAGCAGATTGCGGGCCTGGAAGGGTCAGCACAGCTGCGCATCGTCGCTCTCGCTGCGTTGCTCGGCCGTCCGCCGGCCGACCTGCCGCCGCTCGAAGCGAAGTCGCTGCCGGCCGTACCGGTCGTTCTTCCCGACAATGTGCGACTCGACTTGATCGCGCGGCGCGCCGATATCATCGCGAGTCGCTGGCGCGTCGAAGCGGCGCAGAAGAATCTCGAGTCCGCGCGCGCCGAGTTCTACCCCGATATCAGCGTCAACGTGCTCGCGAATTTGGACAGCCTCACGCTTAACCGGTTGCTCGAGTACGGCAGCCGAGCACCGGAGGCCGGCGTTGCGCTGCATCTGCCGCTGTTCGACGCGGGTCGGCTCAAGGCACGCTATCGCGCGACCCAGATCGTGATCGACGAGGCCGTCGCCGCCTACAACCAGACGCTCGTGGATGCGGCGCACGAGGTTGCGACCGAGGCCGCAACGCGCGCCGAGATTGCGGCACAGCGCGCGCAGCGCGCGATTCAGGTCGATGCAGCGCTGCAGCTGCGACGCAGCGCCGCGGCGCGTGTGCGCCAGGGCATCCTCGATTCGCGCACCGAACTCGGGGCGACCGAGACCTGGATCGGCGAGCGCGATTCCCTGTTACAGCTCGATTCAGCGGCGCTCTCTGCCGACATCGGTCTGCAGCGCGCGCTCGGGGGCGGCTATGAAATGCCGGCCAATCTCACCAACAACACTTCGAAACTGAAGCAAAGCCAGCCATGAACGCAACCATCGAAACCCCAACCGCGCCCGCGAACGGGCATCGGCGCAAAATTCTGACCCTGATCGCGGTCGTCTTCGTCGTGATCGGCGTGTTGTGGACGCTGTTCTGGGTGTTGGTGCTCTCCAAGCGCGAAGACACCGACGACGCCTACGTGAACGGTAATAAGGTGGTGATTTCCGCGCAGATCTCCGGCACGGTCATCGCGGTGCTCGCCGACGATACACAATTGGTCAAAGCAGGGCAGGTGCTCGTGCGGCTCGACCCGATCGATGCGGAGACGGCCTTGAACCGCGCGGGCAGCGCGCTCGCGCAAACGGTGCGCCAAGTGCGCCAGCAACGCTCTACGGCGCAGCAATACGATGCCGGCATCGCGAGCCGCAAATTGGAACTCGCGCGCGCCGAAGCCGATTTGGCGCGCCGCAAGCCGCTGCTTGCAGATCAGGCGATCGCCGCGGAAGAATTGCACCATTCGCAGGAGACCGTCGATATCGCGCGTGCCGCGTTGGCGCAAGCGAACCAGCAGGCCTACGCCGCACATGCACTCATCGACGGCACCAAAGTTGCCGACAATCCGTCGGTGCTGGTCGCGAAAGCGGCCTACCGGGATGCTTGGATCAGCGCGCAGCGCAACGCCGTCGTCGCGCCCGTGACCGGCTATGTCGCCGAGCGCAGCGTACAATTGGGCCAGCACATCAGCGCGGGCCAGGCGCTGATGACGGTGATTCCGTTGAACGCACTCTGGGTCGATGCGAATTTCAAGGAAGTCCAGTTGCGCCACCTGCGGATCGGCCAGCCGGCCGAGGTGCGCAGCGACCTCTACGGCGGAACCTTCGTCTTCCACGGCCATGTCAAAGGTATGTCCGCCGGGACCGGCGCCGCATTCTCGCTGCTGCCTGCACAAAACGCCTCTGGCAACTGGATCAAAGTCGTGCAACGCGTGCCGGTGCGCATACAGATCGACGACAAGGATCTCGCTGCCAATCCACTGCGCGTCGGATTGTCGACGACCGTGACGGTCGACACCACGCGGCGCGATGGGCCGGTGCTCGCACAGGACACGACCGACGAGTTCACGGGCGACACCCAGGTCTATACGCGGGACATCGAAAAGGCCAACGCAGAAGCCGACGAAATCGTTCACCGTAATCTCGGCAGCGACAACTAAGCGCAAGCGCGTCCTTCGATCGCGCGCATTCATGGCGGAGTCCACGCGGCTTGCGGCCGGTCCCGAGCATCCGCCGCTGCACGGCGGGAAACTCTTGTTCCTGACCGCGGCGATCGCCACGGCCTCATTCATGGAAATCCTCGACATGACGATCGTCAATGTCTCGGTTCCTGCGATTTCCGGCAGTTTGGGCGTCAGCAATGCCGAAGGCACTTGGGTCGTGAGCTCCTACATGCTCGCCGCGGCGGTCATGCAGCCGCTCACGGGTTGGATCGGGCGGCGCTTCGGCGAGGTCCGCACGTTCGTGACGTCGATTCTGCTGTTCATGCTGTTTTCCGCGATTTGCGGGCTCGCAACCAGCTTGCCGATGCTGGTGACCGCACGGCTGATACAGGGCCTGGTCTCCGGCCCCATGATGTCGGTCGCACAAGCCATTCTGCTGCGCAACTATCCGGCCGAAAAGCGCGGCATGGCGATCGCGCTGTGGTCGATGGTCATCGTCATCGCGCCGATCTGTGGGCCGATCCTCGGCGGTTACATCACGGACAATCTTTCTTGGCCCTGGCTGTTCTACATCAATCTACCCGTCGGCGCCTTTGCCGCGATTGCGTGCTGGGCGATCCTGCGCGACCGTGAATCGAAGCTCGTGAAGTCGCCGATCGACGTCGTCGGTCTCACGCTGTTGGTCATTGCGGTCGGCAGCTTGCAGTTCATGCTCGACAACGGCAACGACATGGATTGGTTCGGATCCTCGTTGATCGTCGCGGCGGCGCTGACCGCGACGGTCAGCTTCTGTTTCCTGATCCCCTGGGAACTGACCGACCGCCATCCCGTGGTCGATTTGCACTTGTTCGAGCGGCGCAATTTCCGGATCGCGACTCTCGTGATCGGTGTCGCCTATTTTGGCCTGTCCGGCGTCAATATTTTGTTCCCGCTATGGCTGCAAACGACACTCGGCTACACCGCGACCTGGGCCGGATTGGCGGTTGCTCCCGTGGGGTTGCTCGCGCTGGTCGCGGCGCCGCTCGTGGGTCGCAATATGGCGCGCATGAATTTGCGCGTCGCCGTTACGTTCGCATTCTGCGTATTCGGCATGGCGATATTCTGGGCCGCTACGCTCAATGCCCAGGCAAGTTTCGGCCAGTTTGCGCTGCCGCGATTCTTTCAGGGGCTAGGTCTGTCGTTTTTCTTCCTGCCGCTGAACCAAATCATGCTCTCGGGCCTGCGTCCCGACGAATTCGCATCGGCTTCGGGATTGAGCAATTTCGTCAGAACGATGTCGGGAAGTTTTGCAACCGCGGTGACGGTCTGGGTCTGGAATCGGCGCAGCGACTACCACCATGCGGCGCTCACTGAGCATGTGCGGGATTCGGCCGTGGGCTGGTCGTCGTACCAGTCACAGCTCGATGCATTGGGCCTGCACGGCGTCGCCGCGTTTCAATATGTCGATTCGGTGATCACCGCACAAGCGCTGACGATGGGCGTCAACGACGTGTTCTTCGGACTCGGCTGGCTCTATTTTCTGTTGATCCCGGTGATCTGGCTCGCCAAGCCGCCATTCATGGCGACCCGCGGCGCCGCTCGCTGAGCTTGCCGGGAACTCGGGCGGCGACTTTTGCTCTATGCTAATGAGCGTCGTCGCCGTCAACTATCGGAGGGATTCCTATGAACCAGTCGAATCAATGGGTTCGTCGCGCAAAGATCTCGGCCGCCGGCGCACTCTTGGCGGGTGCTGCGGTCTTGCGTTTGGGAACGGCGCTTGCCGATGAGCCGACGACCGCCGCCGCGCCGACCGCCGGCGTTTGGCAGAAGCACGACTACTCGTTCGCTTTCATGGGCTTTACGACCACGTATTCCTGCGATGGCCTCGCCGACAAACTCAAGGCCTTGTTGATCGCCGCGGGCGCGCGCGCGGACGCGAAGGCGCGCGCCGGCGCTTGCGCCGCGGGCTTCGGCCGGCCCGACAAATTTGCGCGCGCCGACCTGAGCTTCTACACCTTGGTTCCGAACGGCGCCGCGGCACCCGCGGACGCGAAACGAACCGATGGCACCTGGCGGCCCGTGAGCTTGGCGCAGCGCTCGCCGCGTGATCTCGGGATCAGCGATTGTGAGGTCGTCGAGCAGTTCGCGCAGTCGGTGTTGCCGATGTTCACGACGCGCAATGTCGACAATCATACGGTTTGCGTGCCCAAGCAGGAATCCGGGTCGCAAATCAATCTGAAGTTCGAATCGTTCGTGGCGGCACCGGTCGTCGCAGCACGCACGAAGTAGACCCGGCCAAGCCCGCTAGGAGCGCCTGAGATACCCGTGGAGCGCACGAATCGTGCCGGTCGGCTGCTGCGCGAGCTCGGCCGCTGGGATTTGCTCGCGCTCGTGATCAACGGCATCGTTGGCGCGGGAATATTCGGCTTGCCGGCCAAAGTGCAGGCCCTGCTCGGGGTGTATGGTCTGTGGGCCATTCTTGCCTGCGCGGCGATCATGGGCCTCGTGATCCTCTGCTTCGCCGAAGTGGCGAGCCGCTTCGAGCAGACCGGCGGACCGTTCGTCTATGCACGAATCGCGTTCGGGCCGGATCTCGGGTTCCTCACGGGCTGGGTGCTTTGGGTGGCCCGACTCACGGGTTGCTGCGCGATCTGCAATCTCCTGCTCGGATATGCAGCCTACTTCGGAACCGGATTCGATCGAGGCGCAGGCCGAGCCGCGATCGCGACCGCGGTCATCGGCGGTCTGTGCGTGCTGCACATATTCGGCATTCGCCGCTCGGCGCTGTTCGCGAATATGATCACGGTCGCCAAACTGATCCCGCTCTGCATCTTCGTCGGCTTCGGTATGGCGGCCATCGATCCTTCCGGCTTGTTGTCCGCGCCGCCGCCGGCGCATCCGCGTTTCGCCGAAGCCGTGATGCTGCTGAGTTTTGCATTCGTGGGCTGGGAGAGCGTCGTCGTCACCGCCGGCGAGACGCGCAATCCCCAGCGCGATTTGCCGTTCGCACTGCTCGTCGGGCTTGCCTGCGTCGCGATTCTGTACTTCGGCGTGCAGCTCGTCTGCATGGGCACACTGCCGCAGCTCGCGAGTTCCGAGCGGCCGATCGTCGATGCGGGCCGCGGCTTCCTCGGGCAGGGCGGCGCAACGCTGATCGTCGTCGGCGCCGTCGTCGCGATGATCGGGACGCTGCACGGCTCGATGCTGACGATTTCGCGGCTGCCCTATGCGATGGCCGATGCGGGCCAGATGCCGCGCTTTCTCGCAATCGTATTGCCGCGCTTGCGGACACCTGTATGGGCCATCCTCGTCTCGGGCGCGATCGTGCTGCTCTTCACGCTCAGCAGCACGTTCGTCTATCTGTTGGCACTCAGCACGATATCGCGTCTGCTCGTGTTCGCGGTAAGCTGCGCGGCGGTGCTGAAACTGCGTCGGATGCCCGAAGCTCCACCCGCGCGCTTCCGCTTGCCGGGTGGGTTCGTGCTGCCGGGCGCGACGCTCGTGCTGCTCGCGTGGATGCTGTCGAGTTGCTCTTGGACCGAAGCGCGCGACGTTGCGATGCTGGTTTCGGTGGGTGCGATCGCCTACGCGATCGCCGGTTGGCGGCGGAGGCGCAGCGGAGCATGAGTCACTATGTGACGCACCTCGAGTGCGCGAATTGTTGCGAGCGTTACGCGGCCGACGTGGTCCACGGCTTGTGCGTGAAATGCCGGCGGCCTCTATGGGTTCGTTACGATCTGGAGCGCATTCGGCGGAGATTTTCCAAGCTCGAACTGCAGCGGCGACCGCAGAACTTGTGGCGTTATCAGGAATTGTTGCCGGTTGCCGATCCCGGCGCAATCGTTTCGCTTGGCGAGACGATGACGCCAATCGTCAACGTCCCGCGGCTAGCCGCGATGTTTGGCCTGCGGGATCTGTTCGTCAAGGACGAGAGCCGTTTGCCGACCGGCAGCTTCAAGGCGCGCGGCATGGCCATGGCGATCACCAAGGCCAAGGAGTTCGGTATCGAACGGGTCGCGGTACCGACGGCCGGCAATGCAGGCGGAGCGATGGCGGCGTATGCGGCGCGCGCCGGCATCGAAGCCTACGTGTTCATGCCGCAGGACACGCCGCTGATCAACGCCAAAGAATGCTGGCTCGCCGGCGCGAAGACCTATTACGTCAACGGTCTCATCAATGACTGCGGTCGCCTCGTCGGCGAGGGAAAGGCGATCAAGGGCTGGTTCGATCTATCGACGCTCAAGGAGCCGTACCGGATCGAGGGCAAGAAGACCATGGGGCTGGAGCTTGCCGAGCAGTTCGATTGGAATTTGCCGGACGTGATCCTGTATCCGACCGGCGGCGGCACCGGCCTGATCGGCATGTGGAAAGCGTTCGCCGAGCTCGAGCAGCTCGGTTGGCTCGGCTCGGCACGCAAGCCGCGCATGATCTCGTGTCAGAGCGACGGATGCGCGCCGATTGCCGCGGCCTTCGCGCAGGGCGATCGGTTCGCCAAGAAGTTCGAGCATGCGGCGACCATTGCGAGCGGCGTGCGGGTGCCGGTCGCGGTCGGCGACTTCATGATTCTCGATGCGGTGCGGGCGAGTGGTGGTACGGCGCTCGCGGTGCCGGAGCGCAGCATCGAGCCTTGGATGCGCAGTGCGATCGCGGCGGAAGGCTTGTCTTTGTGTCCGGAGGCCGCCGTCTGTTTCGGCGCTCTGGAAATGCTGCTCGCGCGCGGATCGATCCGGCCGGAGGAACGCGTCGTCGTGTTCAATACCGGCGCGGCGCAAAAATACCCTGAGGCCGTACACGAGCAGATTCCTTTGCTCGACATCGGACGTCCGATCGACTGGTCCGAGATTTCTTGATATCGGCGTCTCAGCGCCGGTTCGCGGCGGCGCGCGCCAATGCGTCGCTGATTTCGCGCTGATTGGCGGCACGCGCGACGTCGAGCGGTGTTCTGCCCTGCGCATCCGCGATCTGGGGATTGGCGCCGTGTGCAAGCAATGTCTCGACCGCCGATCGTTGTCCGTTGAGCGTCGCCAGCATCAAGGCGGTGCGTCCCTGCACATCGAGGGCATCGATGTCGACCGGATGCTCGAGGATCGCGCGCATTCTCGGCGCATCGCCGGCTGCGGCCGCCAGGCGCAACGCGGACGCGTCGAGCAGCGGCGTGAGTTCCGGGTTGCTTATGCTGCCGATCAACTGGCTCGGTGCGGGCGCGGCGAGCGGTGCCTCCGGCCTGACCGCAGCAGCCCGGTCGAGAACACTCGCCGATGAGGCTGACTCGCGCGGCCGTGCAGCCGCGCCGGCGTTCTGCCGGGCGGCTTGCGACGCAGTCCCCGCGTTGACGTCGGCGAGCGCGTGGGTTGCGCCGGCGCGCATGCGGCTCTCGCTCCGCAGGGCAGCGGCAGGCGGCGCGTACGCAGGCGACTGCTCCGCGGCCGTCTCGATCGGTGCTCGTGCAGCGGGCGCCTGCGCGACCGGCGTTAGGCTCGCGCGCGGTGCGGTGAGCAGCCAGCGAAAATCCGGCGTCACCAAGAGTCCGGCAATGCACGCCGCGGCCAAGGTACCGACGACCGCGAGCGGCCACCGGTAGCGCCATCGTGCCGGTGTGCGCGGATTGCGACGCGTGGGCGCCTGCGTCGCGGACGTCGTCGTCACGCGGGCGGCCGCGTGCTCCGCGGCGCGCGCGGCGGCGTGTTCGAAAATGGCTCGTCTGACCGCATCGCTCGGGCGGCCGCGATCGCTCTGCGCAGCGCGCCGGTATTGATCGTCGATGTCGTCTCGATCGCCGTTGCTCGGCGGCTGGTCGTTCATGCGTACTCCTGCAGCAGCTCGCGCAGTTTCGAGCGCGCGTAGCGCAGACGGCTCTTGACCGTCTCGAACGTGCTGTCGGTGAGGTCCGCGATTTCTTCGACGCTGAGATCGCCTTCGACCTGCAACAGGAACGACTCCCGCTGCTCGCGCGGCAGACGGCTTACCGCGCGCATCAGGGCGATCGACTTCTGCGAGCCATCGGCCGCGGCGAGCGGTTCGTCGGCCTCGTCGGTCGTCAGATGCTCGATCACCGAATCGGCCTCGATCCCCAGCGCATCGAGGCTCACCGGATGCCGCCGCGCGCGTATCGCGTCGATCATGCGATTATGGGCGATCGTGAATAGCCAGGTCGTGAATTTGGCCGAGGCTTGGTAGCGTGGGGCATCGCGGGCGACGGCGAACCAAACCTCCTGCATCAATTCGTCGGCCGTCGCCCGGTTGCCCACATTGCGCTCCAAATAGCGCCAGACGCGCATTTCATGCCGCCGGTACAATACTTCGAAAGACGCCGCATCACCGCGCGCATAGCGCGCCATCAAGGCTTCGTCGCTGTCCCCGGGGTCGGCCATTCACACCATTATGGCAGTTGGGCTGCGATGCGGCGTCGCCGAATCGATGCTGCGCGCCGGCGTGCTCAGCCCGGTGGATCCGGTACGTATGCGGCGGCCGGCGATCCGGGGAAAGGACTCGGCCGCGGCAGCTCGGGAGAGCGGCGCGCAATGATACCCATGGCCTCCAGATTCGCGAGACTGTCATAGCGAATCCGAATGACCTCATCGGGTTGTTGCCGCAGTCTGTCGAACGTCGTGTGCTGCACCCAGGCGTACTCGCGCTCGCCATGGCCGGTGCCGAGCCTTTCGACGGGCAGTGGTGCGGGGGCCGGTACGCGACTGGCGATGCCCGCAGCGGCCCCCGCGATCGCGCGATCGGCGCTCGCCGAATCGGCGGCGTCCGCGGGGGCCTGGCGCTCGGCCGCAGACTGCGGCTGCGGCGCACGCTCGCGAAACAATGCGACGCCGATCACACCGATGTTCGCGGGTCGCCCGGTTCGCCCGGCATAGGAATCGGACGCGTCGGTGAACGTAAACGCGGCGATTTCAGCGTCGGATTTGCGCCAGCCCGTGACTTGATAGCGCTCACCGGCGTCGAACACATAGCCGGTCTGATTCCACGCTGCATTCTCGCCCGAAATGACGTTGACGCCGTCGACGGAGGTCACCGCGAGCAGTCGCTCGCCTAGGCGGTTGCGGATTTCGATCGAGTAGCGGGTCCCAGGTGTGCCCGCGACCCAATATTCGCCGCGATAGTAATGCGGCGTCAGGACGACGCCCGTATCTCGGTCAATGACCGATACATCGGCGAGGCGGGCGTTGCCCCTCGCATCGCAGCCTGCCGCGACCGTTATCGCGATCAACCAAAGCATCAGGATTTTCATGTCAGCCTCTCGTGTGGAAGTACCTACACACTGAAGCGAGGCAATGCCTGAAATGGGGTTAAGCCGGCGCAGCCGGCGCCGACGCAGGGTAGAATGGGCACAACCAAGCCGCCGGACGCCATTTCGGGCACCCGGTCGGATCGAGTCAACCTTCGAATGATGCGAAGCAACAGAGACCGGATCAAGAATTATTGGGCGGAAAATCGCTTATTTGCGGTCCGCAGCATCGTCGCGGGCGTCATTGCAGGGTTGCTCCTGGGGGTCGTTGCGGGGCGGCTGTTCTACCTGCAAGTATTGAAGTACGAGTACTACTCGACGCTCTCGCTCGGCAATAGCATCCACACGGACCCGATACCGCCGAGCCGCGGATTGATCCTCGACCGGCATGGCGTCGTCCTCGCCGAAAATCAGCCGGCATTTCAAATCGAATTGGTGCGCGAGCAAGTCGGTGATACCAAAGCGCTCGATGCGGCGCTCTCATCGCTCGTGGCGATCGGCCTGCTGCACGCCGATGAGCTTGCGAACATCCGGCGCACGGTCCTCGTGCACAAGGTCTACGAGAGCGTGCCGATCAAACTCGCGTTGAACGACGAGGAGATGGCGGTCTTCGCCGTGCATCGCTATCAATTCACGGGTGTCGACATCCGTGCGCGCCTCGCGCGGCATTACCCGCTCGGGGAGACCGCGGTGCATGCGATCGGCTACGTCAGCGCGATCAATGAACAGGATCTCAAGCAGATCGACAGCGACGAGTACGCCGGCACGAGTTTGATCGGCAAGCTCGGCGTCGAGGGCGCCTATGAGCAACAGCTGCATGGCAAGCGCGGATGGCGCGAGGTCCTCGTCAACGCGGCAGGCAGACCGGTCGAGGCACAGGGAGAGTACGCGCCGCAACTCACCACACGTGTGCCGGTAGCCGGCAAGGATTTGATCTTGGGATTGGACATCCGTGTGCAGAAGGTCGCCGAGGAAGCGCTTGCCGGCCGGCGCGGATCGGTCGTCGCCTTGGATCCGAAGACCGGCGATGTGATCGTCTTGGCGAGTACGCCGGGCTTCAATCCGAACGATTTCGTGCGCGGCCTATCGGTCGCTCAGTTCGAATCGCTCCAAAACGACATCGACAAGCCGCTGCTGAACCGCGCGCTGCGCGGCGCCTATCCGCCGGGCTCCACGGTCAAGCCGCTCTACGCCCTGGCTGCTCAGAAATACAACATCATCTCGCCGCTGCAAGCCCAGTACTGCGGCGGGTTTTTCACTCTGCCCGGAAGCATCCACCAATACCGCGACGACGAGAAGCACGGATTCCTCGACATGCGTCACGCGATCGCAAAATCGTGCGACGTCTATTTCTATCGCGTCGCCGAACGCTTAGGGATCGATCGCATGGCCGAGTTCATGAAGACCTTCGGCTACGGCTCTCTGACCGGCATCGATATCTCGGGCGAAAAACCCGGTCTCATGGCTTCGCCGGAGTGGAAGCGGCAGGTATTCAAGCGGGCCGCGGATCAAGTCTGGTTCCCGGGCGAGACGATCAGCATGGGCATCGGTCAGGGCGCGATGACCGTGACCCCGGTGCAGCAGGCGCATTTTGCCGCCGAGATCGCCGAGCGCGGGCAAATCATAGCGACCCCGCGGCTGGTCGCTGCATTTCGCGATCCGGCAACCAACGTCGTCACAGCGCGCCAACCGCAGCTCATGAGTCCGATCAATATCGCCACCGACGAGCAGTGGGAAGTCGTCTACGACGGCATGTTGGGAGCCTTGCAGCCCGGCGGGACGGCGGCGGTCGCTGGTTTGGGCGCCAAATATAAAATTGCCGGCAAGACGGGCACCGCGCAGGTATTCACGATCAAACAGAATGTCTCGACCAAGACCAAGATCCAAGATGAGCGCCACCGCGATCACGCATGGTTCATCGCGTATGCACCCGCGGATGATCCGAAGATTGCGGTGTCGGTGCTCGTGGAAAATGCCGGGTTCGGCGCGACTGCGGCGGCGCCGATCGCGCGCAAGGTGCTCGATGCGTATCTGCTCGGAGATCAGCCGCCTGCGGATCTGAAGAAGCCCGCAGCCGATGCGGCAGCTCGCGTTTCGATTGGCGGCGCGCGCATGCATTGATTCCTAGTGCGCCGGCAGCTCGGGTTTCGCTTTCTGCGGATCCTTGGGTGCGGTGTTCGATTTCGGCACCGGATCGGGCGACCGCGCGCGGCTCCGATTCTCAGCCGGCATGGCGTTGCCTTCATGCTCGACTTGCGCCTCAGCCGTGGATCGCGGTGCGGCCGCGCCCGTTGATGTGGCCGCAGCGCTCGCCGATGAACGTCGCTGCACGGGCGCACTCGGCACTGCACCGGGTTCGCGGCGGGCGTGCAGTGCAATCGCTTGCGCCGGGATCAGGTTCGCAGCTGCGACGGCGCCGGCGGCCGCTGCGTTGTGGTTGCCCGCGGGCGCGGTGCTGCGCGCCACGAGTGTGCGCGCGAATCCGCCGGCCGACCGAAGCTGCGCGGCGCGCATTGCAGACAACGCATGTGCCGCGGCTTGCGCCGGCGGCGGCGGCGCGGCGAACGAAGCCGGCAATGCGACAGCGCTGCGCGCATCGAGGCGCGCGAGGTTTTGGCCGAGCGCTTGGCCCGAGGCGAACACGGTCGGTGCCGCTGCCGTAATCGCGCCGGGAACCGCCTGATTTGCGAAATGCCGATCCTTGCCGGGCGTAGCAGCCGAGAGCGCATCGCCATTGAGCCGTCGCAGGTAGTTGCTGCTCGCGCGATACGAGGGCTGAAATGCCTCCTTGTAAGCGAGCGCTACCCAGGCCACGGGCGTACCGCCGATCCAAGCGACCAGCGCGGGCGCATATACCACGGGTAGCGTCGGATTACCCGGAGCCCAGCACCACGCGGAATTGACGTAGACCCAACGGCCATAATGGGACGGCGCGTATCCCCAAGCAGCCGCATCGACCCAAGTCCAGCCCCATGGGGCAACCCAAATCCAATGGCCGACTCGGTAGGGTACCCAGCCGACGCTGACTTGCGGAATCCAGACCGGCCCGTATTCCGGGACTTCCTGCCAGGTTCCATTCTCGTCGAGATCTTCGATGCCGGTCACGTCGGGCGAGACGTAATTCGCGGACAACAAATTGTCTTCGCGCGCATCGCGCGACGCTGCCCACTCGTCGAACGCATCGGCAGGCACCACATCGCCGAAATTGACCGCAAGCGTTTCGGCTCCGCTGAATTCTCCCTGCTGCTGCGCGTTCAGCGTGAAATCTTGGGACTGGCCGGTCACCTCGGCGTAACCCGAGATCACCGCGACATCGACGACGTCGCCTGCCGGGCTGACCTCGATCCGATACTCGCCGGGCGCGAGCACGGTGACCGCGACGTTGGGCGTATCGAGCTCGACGGTCTGGTCGGGCGGCAGATTGCGAACCCGGATGTTGAGCATCCCGGACGAGAGGCCGAGCTGCAGAACTTGATCGCTGACGTTCAATATTTGCAGCGAGGTTTGTTCGCCGACGCGAATTGCGGTCGAGCCGACGTGCAATTCGGCACGCGACGCGCTGTCGCACATGAGCTTGTCGCCCGTGCTCAACGGGCGATTGAGCACGTCATCCAACCAAGCCGAGGATCCTGCGGGCTGCAGCGCCGCGCTGCCCTCGAGCCAACCGAGCCGCGCCACGCGGGCCGGAGGGTCCAAATCATCGGCGCCGGCGATTCTAATCAGCGCCAGCGTGAGTCCTAGAGCCAAAATCGGCGTGATGGTACGGCAGCGGTTCAAAATCAGTTCCTCAATATGAGGACTATATCTCAAGGCGCGCGCAGCGGGGCAATCAAGCATTTGGTTAAACTAGCACGATGCGACGGCACCCACTCATCGCGATCGTTTTCGCGGCTTTTTTTGCGTGGAGTCTCTCGAATTGGATTGCGGACCGACCGGTGCATCCGCGCGATGGGATTTTGGCGGAAGCCGATCCGGCGCAAACCGACGCCGAATCAAGCGCGCCGATTTCGATGGGGCGGTGGACCTTGACGCCGCGCGCGCACTACGAAATCACGGCGCGGGTGCTCGCGCGCGAGCGATATTACATCGATGGGCTCTCCGATCTGATCCCGGAGGACCTCGCGCTCGGCTGGGGGCCGATGTCGGACAATCGGATCCTGAGCACGATCGACATCTCGCAGTCGGGTCGATTCTATTTCTGGCACACCCACGCCGATACGCCGATCCCGTTTGCAACGATCATCGACCATAGCGCCAACACCCACGTGATACCGGTCGATGGCGTGGTTCGCCGGGATTTGCTGCGTTTGCGACGCGGGCAGCTGGTCGCGTTGAGCGGAGATCTCGTCGACGGCAAGCGTGACGACGGTCGCTGGATCAAGACCTCGATGGTGCGCAACGACACCGGCCCGGGTGCCTGCGAGGTAATGCTCGTGCGCAAGGTCGCCGTTCTTCAGTAACTGCGGCTAGAATGCCGTGCATGGCATGGTTGGAACCCATCTGTCTGCACGGCGCCGATGCGAGGCTCGAACCGCTCGCGATGGGGCATCTCGACGATCTGATAGAGTCGGTCAACGACGGCGAGCTGTGGAATCTGTGGTACACGACGATCCCGCGCCCCGAGGGCATGCGCGCGGAAATCGAGAGGCGGCTCGCATTGCAGGCCGCGGGTTCGATGATGCCGTTCGCAGTGGTCGATGTGCTCTCCGGCAAAGCCGTCGGTATGACGACCTACATGCATATCGACGCGGTGAACCGGCGCTTGGAAATCGGATCGACGTGGATGCGCCGCAGTGTGCAGAGAACACTGCTCAACACGCAAGTAAAATTGGTGCTGCTGCGCCACGCATTCGAAACGCTCGGCTGCATCGGCGTCGAATTCCGGACGCATTTCCTCAACCAACAGAGCCGGCGCGCGATTGAACGGCTCGGCGCCAAACTCGACGGTGTGCTGCGCCAACACCAGCGCGCGGCCGACGGCTCGCTGCGCGACACCTGCGTCTACAGTGTGATTGCGAGCGAGTGGCCCGGTGTCAAATCGCATTTGAATTGGCAGCTCTCGAAGCCGCGAGAATAATCGCTTGTTGCGCTGCTCTAACTGTGATAACTATTTGATCTAAGCTCAGAACCGATCGCTGCCATCGTGCGCGCGATCGGGAAGAGTCTCGTCCTATAGTTCTCCGGGGCAACGATGCAAGAAGATTCCACTGTGCCGGCGATGAGCCGGCGCGCGCTGCTGCGCATGATCGGCATATCGGCGGGCAGCGCGACGATGTACCAGGCGATGGCCAGCCTCGGCTTTGCGGCCGAATCGTCTTATCGGGGCCCGATTGATTTGCAGGGCGCGCCGAAAGGCGCATCGGTCCTGATATTGGGCGCCGGCATCGCGGGCATGACGGCGGCCTACGAACTGCGCAACGCCGGCTATCGCGTCGAGATCTTGGAATACAATGCGCGCGCAGGTGGGCGCAACTGGTCGCTGCGCGGCGGGGACACCTACACGGAACTCGGCGGGACGACCCAAGAGTGCCGCTTCGACAAGGATTTGTACATCAACCCGGGCCCGTGGCGAATCCCGTACCACCACCGCGGAATTCTCTCCTACGTCAAACGCCTGGGCGTGCCGCTCGAGGCATTCGTTCAAGTCAACTACAACGCCTATTTGCACAACAGCGCGGCATTCGGCGGCAAGCCGCAGCGCTATCGCGCGATCAAAGCAGACTATCAGGGGCACGTGGCGGAGTTGCTCGCCAAGGCGTCGCAGCAGCGTGCGCTCGATGATGCCGTGAGCAAGGAAGATCAGGAAAAATTGCTCGATTCGCTGCGTCATTGGGGTGCGCTCGACAAGAACTACGCCTATGCGGCGAGTGAGGCGAGCAGTAAGCGGCGCGGCTACCAGAAAGAGCCCGGCGGCGGCTTGAGCGCGCGTCCGGTCTCCTCGACGCCGATAGGGCTCGGCGACCTGCTCGAATCGGGGCTCTGGACCGGAATCAGCAACGGCGATGACTTCGACATGCAGACCGCGCTGTTTCAGCCGGTCGGCGGCATGGGACGCATCGGCGAAGCATTCGGCCGGGAGCTCGGTTCCCTGATCAAGTACAACGCCAAGGTCACCGATATCCATCAAGACGATCACGGGGTCACGGTGCGTTATGAGGATACGCGCACTCCGGGAGCGGCGCTGACGACGCGCGCGGATTGGTGTTTGTGCACGATACCGCTCGGCATCCTCTCGCAAATCCCGATGAACGTCGGTCCTGAGCTCGCGGCCGCCGTTTCATCGATTCCCTATGCTTCCGCGGTCAAGGTCGGCTTGCAATTCAAGCGTCGATTTTGGGAGGAGGACGAAGAGATCTTCGGCGGCATCACCTATACCGATTTGCCGATCTTCAATATCGGCTACCCGAGCACCGGTTATCACAGCAGTGGCAAGGGCGTGTTGTTGGGCGCCTATATCTTTGGCATGAGCGGCATGGAGTTCACGGCGATGACGCCGGCCGAGCGCGTGCGCAAGGCGGTCGAATATGGTGCGCAAATTCACCCCCAATACCCCCGCGAGTTCGACAACGGCGTCGCGGTCGCATGGCATCGCTCACCGTTCACGATGGGCTGCTTCGGAATCTGGAACGAAGATACGCGTGCCGCGCACTACGACAACCTGTGCCGCATCGATCACCGGATCGCGCTCGCGGGCGAGCACGCGTCGTATATCAGCGGCTGGCAGGAGGGCGCCGTGACTTCGGCGCTCGATGCGATCGGCCGCCTGCACCAGCGCGCGATCGCGCAAGGGGCGAGCGCATGACGCGGGCCAACTTCCGACGTGCGGGCCGCAACCTGGCTCTGCTGTGCCTGATCGCGGCATCAGCCGGCCTTGCGCGCGCGGATGAGGCGACCTTCATCGCACTACCCGATTTGCAGCAGGCGAGCGGCGCCGAGATCTACAGTCACATTTGTCAGGGCTGTCACATGCCCGATGCGCAGGGCGCGGTCGGCGCCGGCCATTATCCGGCGCTCGCCGGCAATCCGCGGCTTGCATCGTGGCAATTCGTCGCGCTGACCGTCGTGCGCGGTCGCAGCGGCATGCCGCCGTTCGGCAGGCGCGGCACCGACCCGATTGCATTCGTCGGAGCGCGCCTCAGCGACGCCGAAATCGCGAAGGTCGTGAATTACGTTCGCAGTCATTTCGGCAATCGCTACCCGGAAACCGTGACGGCCGACGAGGTCGCGACATTGCCGCATCCCGGTGCGGCTGAGCGGCACTAGCGCGCGGCAGCCGCGAACGCGAGTGCGAGCGCGCCGAGGACTCCGGCCTGTGCACCGAGACGCGGCGCAACCACATAGTCATCGATCAAGCCGAGCACTTCCTCTCGGTCGATATAGCCGCCGAGCCAGTGCTGCATGCGCCGCCGGATCAACGGATAGAGCCGCTGCTGATTCATGACGCCGCCGCCGAGCACGATGCGCCGCGGCGAAACCGTGAGCACGAGTTGCGCGCAGAGCTGGCCGATGTAGTCCGCCTCGATGGCCCATTGGATGTCGGCAGCATCGAGCTGGTCCAACGGCCTGCCCGAACGCGCA
>JBEKSM010000022.1:0-92708 GCA_049517075.1 Steroidobacteraceae bacterium
GCGGGCGAGGCCTTGATCAAGTTGAGCCCATCCTGCGCGGCAGGAGAAGCCTTGATCAGGTTGAGTCCATCCTGCGCTGCAGGCGAAGCCTTGATCAGGTTGAGTCCGTCTTGTGCTGCCGGCGAAGCCTTGATCAGGTTGAGTCCGTCTTGTGCTGCAGGCGAAGCCTTGATCAGGTTGAGTCCGTCCTGGGCGGCAGGCGCGGCCTTGATCAAGTTGAGGCCGTCTTGCGCGGCAGGCGCGGCCTTGATCAAGTTGAGGCCGTCTTGCGCGGCAGGTGAGGCTTTGATCAAGTTGAGGCCGTCTTGCGCGGCAGGTGAGGCTTTGATCACGTTGAGGCCCTGCGCAGGGTGCCCTTGTGCACTCGCAAATGCCAAAGCAGCTGCCACCGCCGACAAAGCGAGCGCGCACCGACTTACTACGTTCTTCATGAGTATTATTCCTTCATTCCCGTTTGAAAAAATTTCGACAAATCGGCCTCATCCTCATCATTCACGATGAAGTGAAATAAACTGATTCCGGTATTAATAACGTTGAGGTCCCCTGCTTTGTCCCGGGGGGACAACCAGTTATCGATGTCATCGATAAATGTCTGGCCGCGAGCTCGGATATAGCGATCGAATGCTTTCAGATCGTCCGCCGTGAACCCCAATTGGGTGTACACATTGCGCTGCATGAGTCCCTTTCCGCCGGCTGATTCCCTTCGAAGGTTCAACTCCGCGGCCTCGCAAAGGTTATGCACCACGCGTGCGAATAGCTGAATGCTCTTGTCGCTCAGCGGATCGGGTACATAGGATCGGCTGACAGCCCGGTAAAAGCCGCTGCCGACATCCTTCACGCATCCGCTCGCAAGGAGTTCGTTGAGCAGTGCGCGCGGCGAGACTCCCGGACAGTACGCGGCGGCCAGGTCGGAAAACGCCATTCCGTCACTGCCCGCGGAGCGCGTGAACTCGAGATCCCTGAGCACGCCGTAGGGCCCGGCGTAGCGAGAATCGGTGTGCCACGCATTGAGGACCCGCGGCAACGGGCTAAGCGATTGTGCGTCGCTATCAGAAGCGTGAGGCTGAACCTCAGTCCGCAGCATCTGATCGACTTCAGTCGCCTCAATACTCGTGATCACATATATCCCTTCAGCGGTGACCAAGTTTCCCGCTGCTTTTATCTGTCGACTCGCCACGTCGACGTATGCATGCTTCAAGGCAGTGCTGAACTCGGGGAACGAAACTCCGTTCTTGACGGCCATTCGAACTAGCGGCTTCAGCAGATACCTAAAGGCGACAAGCAGGCTCGTCTTAACAGAATTCGGCACTTAGGACATAATACGTTGGAAATGTTGCACTAATCCACACTTCGGGGAAAAAAATCTTCGAAAATTCTGTTTTCTGGAGGAGATCCCTGGTAGAGGGAGTCCTGCTGGTCGGAGCGCCCCTCCGTCTGCAGCCAAATTCGGGAATTATTGTTAAATGGAGCATCCGACGGCTTATTTCGTGGATAAATCGCCCTGAAGTCTTACCGCCAGTTTTTTAGTGCCGTTGCGGCGGGGTTTTTGGCGCTGTTATGCGCCTGTCACCCGACCTTCCCATCGGGCCGCACGGCCCTGCATCGCGCCTTGGGAGGCGAGCCCAGCACGCTTGACCCCGGGGCTGTGCCGGATAACTTCTCCACGACCGTTCTCATCGATTTATACGAGGGCCTAACCGCGGAATCGCCGACTGGCGAGGTGATCCCGGGCGTGGCCGAGTCTTGGACGATCGACCCCAGCGGTACCGAGTACACATTTCATTTGAGAACTGACGCGCGGTGGTCGAATGGAAAGCCTGTGCGCGCCCAGGATTTCATAAGCGCCTGGCGACGTGAGGTCGATCCGAAGTTCGGGTCTCCAACGGCGGATGTGCTGCGCCTGGTCGCCAATGCGGCCGATATTTTGGCGGGACAGAAACCGCCGGCGGCACTCGGCGTGTCCGCGGCCTCGGATTCCACTCTGGTGGTCAAGCTCGATCGGCCAGCATCCTTCTTCCCACAAATTTTGGCGCGTCCGGCAATGTTTCCGATCTACTCCGAGGCAAGCGCGACGACGCATCAGCCGGCCGGCTGGGTCTCCAATGGCCCCTACACCCTCACCGCATGGCAACCGGTCACCCAGATCGAACTCGCGGCCAACCCCTATTACTGGGACCGCGCGCATGTCCACGTAGCGAATGTGACCTACCACTTCATCCCAAACGACACGTCTCAGTACGCCGGATACCGCGCGGGACAAATTGACCTGACAGATCTCGTCCCTGCCAATGCGTTGGCAACATTACGGCAGGAACGCCCTTCTGAGCTGGTGATCTCGCCGTATTTAGGAACCGCCTATTACGGCGTTAATCTTGCGCAAAAGGCTCTGTTGGACGTGTCCCTCAGGCAGTCGCTCGCGATGGCGATTGATCGCAAGCGCTTGGTTGACTCCCTCGGCTTTGGGCAAGTTGGTGCATACAGCTTCGTGCCGCCGGGAACCGTCAACTACTCTCCGCAGTACTGGGACTGGAAGGGTCTGTCCGATCAGGAACGCCTGGCGACTGCGAAACGCCTTTACTCCAAAGCGGGATATTCGAGCACCAAACCGCTGAAATTGAGAGTCCTGTTCAACGCCAACGAAGTGATCCAACGGACGGCTATTCAAATCGCTGCGATGTGGAAAGAAGCGCTCGGCATCGAGGTCGAACTGACTGCAGAGGAATTCCGGGTTTTTCTGCAATCTCGACATGATACGTCTCGTTGGGATCTCGCACGCTTGGCGTGGACGGCAGATTTCAACGATGCCAGCACCTTTCTCGACGTGCTGCGGGCGCACTCGCCTAATAACGACATGAGCTACGCAAACCCCGTATTCGATGCCGGGTTGGACAACGCGGCCGCGATGACCGACGCGTCTCAGAGACGCGAAGCTCTGCAATCAGCCGAACGAGTCATGCTCGATGATTATTCGATCATCCCGCTGTATTACTTCGTTTCAAAACGCCTGGTCAAGCCGTATGTACATGGTGTGGTCCCCAACCCGCTCAATCATCTTCCTTCGAAGCTTCTGACACTCGACCCGTAGCATTCAATCGCGTAATTCCAGCGGCGGCGCGCGCAGTAGCTGCATGCGCCGGCAACTGCGGCTTGCGGACGCCAGCGTACAGACCCTGATTTCCATTCCGCCTAGCCTCGCTCGGGTCCGCAGCGATGGGTTCACAGTCTGAACATCGTATCCAGCGGGCGCCTCGTCCTCGCCCAGAAATGGTCGCGGACTACCACCGTTGCATCTGGAGAATACTTTGAATTCAAACTACCTAGCTCCCTTGACCTTCGCCGCATTGCTTTTCGCCTGTGCGAGCGCAAATGCAGCCGATCCTGGAAAAGACGACGCGAACCGAGGAACCTCGACGCATCGGGATTTCGACACCGTCGATTCGCACCATCGCGGATATCTGACTTCGAGTGACGTCAAGAGTGACGACTGGGTCAGCAAGAATTTCGCGAAGTGCAACGTGAAGCACGACGGCCATTTGAGCCGCGAGGAATATGCCAACTGCCATGAGTAAGGCGATCTCGAATCGGCGGCCGGCGTGCATGCGATTCGCGCAGCGCCGCTCGCCGTTGGCGCGGCGCAATTGAGCAAGTCGGTCAATCCGGGCATGATCGATGGACTTCAGCATCGGGAGATGGGCATGGGTTACGTGGAAAATAATCTCTTGCCGAACGAGCAGGTGACTTACCGGGCGAGACTTCACTGGATCATCTACGGTCTCCCGATCGCGATCTTAGGCATTGCGATCCTGGTCGTGGCGCTCGGCGGGGGCGCGATCGCGGGCGGCGTGATCGCGGTCGTCGGGCTCTTGTTTCTATTGCCGCCCTGGATTCGCTCGACGAGTTCCGACTTTGCGATCACCAACAAGCGCGTACTGATCAAGGTGGGACTGATCCGTCGCCACTCACTCGAATTACTGCTGCAAAAAGTCGAGGGCATCGGCGTCGACCAGGGAATTCTCGGCCGCATCCTGGGATACGGCACGATCACAGTATCCGGAGTCGGCGGCACCAAAGAGGCGTTTCGGATGATATCGAACCCGTTGGAATTTAGGCGCCAGGTCCAGGCGGGACTTGCACTCTGAGCGTGGGGCCGGTTGGCATTGCGTGCGCCTCCACTTGGTGAACTTGTGCCCTGGATGCCGTCAACCCAAACTTCAACGCAGCGTTGTCCCATGGTTCGCGGTCGTCCGATCAAATTGGAGAACATTCATGCACAAACCCACTCGGCTGCTGATCGCGCTGGCCCCGGTGCTGCTTGCGGCATGCTACGACGATAACCACTTCCCCTATGGCTCCGGACCGGGGTCCGCGCCGCAAGGCCCGCAAGCATCGTTGCAGGTAGTGCATGGCTCGCCAGATGCCCCGCCGGTCAACGTTCTGATCGACGGATCCGTCGCGATCCCGAATCTCGATTACGCGCAGGGCACCGGAGAACAACAAGTCGCGGCGGGCACCCATACGATAGAGATTCAGGCGCTGACACCGGTATCGCCGACGACGCTGATCGGTCCGACGACGGTGACGCTCGTCGCCGATACCGATTATGTGTTTGCGGCCGAAGGCCCGGTCGCGAGCATCAGCGAGCAGACCTACTCGCATCCGTTGGCGCTGGTTGGGCCGAATACGACGCAGTTGCAGTTCGTGCACGCCGCGCCCAACGCGCCGAGCGTCGCGGTCTATGTAACGGCGCCCGGCGCCGACCTCAGCACGAGTACGCCGTTTGGCACCGCTTCGTTTCAAGGCGCGGTCGGTCCGACTCAAATTGCCGCGGGGCAGTACGAGATTCGGATCACTGCAGCGGGAACGCCGTCGACGGTGCTATTCGATTCCGGAACGATCACACTCGGCGGAGGCTCCGATCTCGTATTTTCTGCATTGCAAAACGAGGGCCCGGGTACCGCGACGATTTTCCTAGGGGTTGTCGATGCACTCGGAAACGACTCGAGTCTTTTCGACGTCTCGACGCCCACCAATGTGCGCTTCATCAATGACTCGCCGAATGCGCCGGCGCTGAGTCTGGTTGCCAACGGCAATACGGCGACACCGCTGGTGCCGACCTTGGCTTACGCGGCGTTCTCACCCTACGATTCGCTGACGGCAGGAATCACGACGATTGCGATTACCGCGGCCAGCAACACGAGCAGCTCGGTCACGAGCCAATCACTCGACCTCGACGCCGGCAGCGTGCACTCGATTTATGCGGTCGGCGACCTCTCGGGTCTGCAGCCCTTCATTACGCGAGACCACGATCGACGCTATGCGACGCAAGCGAAGCTGCGTTTCATCGACGGCTCGCAGTCCGCGGGCCTCGTCGACGTCTACCTGACCGCGCCGGGAACCTCGATCGCCTCGGTGGAGCCGACCTATGCTGGCGTCGCATTCTTGAATGACACGGGTTTCGTGAGCTACGCGGCAGCGACCTACGATCTCTCGCTCACGCCGGCCGGCAGTAAGACACCGTCCGTTGGACCGATCGCGGTCACTGTGATCAACGCCGGCATTTACACGATTGTGCTGCGCGACAACGCGGGCGGCGGCATGCCGCCGGGCGTGATTTACCTCGACGATTTCAACGGATCGCCCTGAGTCCGGCGGCGGACGGCGAGACGTGCCGGCGGAGCTGCCGGTGCGTGTCGCCATCTGTATACATTGACAGCGAGCCCGAATACCGCGACCTTTGACATAATTGTTCTCTCACGAAGGGATCTCAGCGCGTGCACCGCAACTCCGTCAACCACGCACGTCTCATGCGGGAGTCGACCGATCGCGTTGAAGTTGCACTGAAGAGTTCGAATGCCCAGGAACAGCTGGTCGCGACACGCATCCTCGAAAGTCCGAGCGTGTGGCAACGGTGGGAGAGCGAGCACTCGAAGCTGATGCGCGAAGTCGCCGATTCCGGCCCGCTCACCAAACAGAGTGTCGCGCTCAAGCGCGCTAGCTTCCAGCTCATTCACCGCAAGGCGCTGTTCGAATTTCTGCGGAATCAAACGGTGCGCGGCCCGATCCGCGCGCGTGTGCTGCTGCACTTCCGCAGCGGGCAGCATTACGAAGACGCGATCATCGCCGAGCATCGAGTTTATTTGCGCCAGGCCTGCAGCTTCCTATGTACGAGCCATTTGGGTCTCGAGGTGCTCGAAGATGCCGGCTTCCTCGATCCCGTGACACGCTACGAAGAACTCTTCACGGAGTACTTCGATCTTTATTGCCGCACCGTGAGCGGCGCGTTCGACCCCGAGTCGAGCGCACAACCGGAACTGTTGCCCTTGCTGAAGCATCAGCTCGAACAATGGCGGCAAGCGATCCTGGCGCCGCGCGAGTCGCTGCCGCGCCTGCTGCGCGATGCGGAGCTGCGGCGGCCGACCGGCGATACCCAGCGTAACCCCAGCCTGGGTTCGGGGCCGAAGCGCCGGCGCTAGTGCACGATATAATGTCGGAAGTTGCTGCATCCATACCCGCGGCGGCTCCGAATAATCTCGATAAGGTATCAATGAGTCCGACCGTGCTCCAACGCATTGCAAGCGGTGATCCCGCAGCCGTGCGCGCGTGCATCGACCAATATGGCGCGCTCATCTGGAGCCTATCGCGCCGATTGTCGAGGACACCGTCCGACGCCGAGGATGCGACCCAGGAGATCTTCCTGGATATTTGGAAAAGTGCCGGTCGCTTCGATGTAACTCAGGGCTCGGAGAAAATGTTCGTTGCGATGATCGCGAGGCGCCGCCTGATCGATCGCCTGCGTAAGACGTCGGCCGAACCGCCGATGGACGGCGATGCCGAACTCGAAACGATCTCCTGGTCCGATCCCGGCACTGCGTCCGAGACCGCGAGCGAAGCGGAGTTGGCGGCCCGGGCCATGCGCGAGCTCAAGCCGGAGCAGCGGGAGGTGCTGGAGCTCGGTTTGTTGCACGGCTTGAGTCAATCCGAAATCGCGAGCCGACTGGGTGTGCCGCTCGGCTCGGTCAAGTCCCTGATGCGCCGCGGACTCATCAAGATCCGCGAATTCATGCAGATCGACGCCCAAGGCGTCGCGGCGAGGCCATGATGTCGAGCATCGATCCGCACAATCCGCGCGACGAGTTTCTCATCGACCTGCTGGTCAAGCAGCTCACCGAGCACTTGACGCCCGCCGAGCAGGCAATGCTGGACCAAGCGGACGGCGCGGCGGTCGAGGCATTGCGGCGCGAATTGGAGCAAACCGCAGCCGCGATTGCCATCGCGGCGACACCGACGACGGAACGTATGCCGCCGGCGCTCGCGGACCGGCTCGAACTTCAGGCCGAGGCCTTCGTAGCGACCACGGCGGCACGTCTCGAGCCGCGTCGCGACGCGGCGTCGCCATCCAGGCGCGGTGCGGCCGGCTGGTGGGCCGCTGCCGCTTGCCTGCTGCTCGCGATGACCGCGTGGTTTCGCGCGCCGCCACCGGCCGTGATGACGACCGAGCCGGCGCACCCGGTCGTCGCGCCGGCGCAACGCACACCTGTCGAGCAGCGGGCCTTGCTGCTCAGCGATCCTGCGACCGTCAAGATTGCACTCGCTGCGACCAAGGATCCATCCTCGGCCGGCGTCAGCGGCGATGTGGTATGGAACCCCGTCTCGCAACAAGGATACATCCGTCTCGCCGGCGTATCGGTCAACGATCCGAAGATTCATCAATATCAAATCTGGATTTTCGACGCCGAGCGCGACCAGCGCTACCCGGTCGACGGCGGCGTTTTCGATGTGCCGACGAATGGCGAGGCCATCATCCCGGTTCACGCGGCCGTCTCGGTGCGTGCGGCAAAAATGTTCGCGATCACGATCGAAAAGCCGGGCGGGGTCGTCGTCTCGGCACGCGAGCACATCGTTGCGCTCGCACAGGCGACCTGAGCACGCAAATCTCGGCGCGCCGTCGCCGGGGCGCGCTCGACGCCTCAAGTCAGCGCGAGCTTGCGGTCCTTCACCGATGGTGGCGTGTATTGATAAATCCAAGTCTCGGTCAACGGTTTGCCGTGAATGCGCAAGAACAAGCGCAGATCGATCGATTCGGCGCTGTCCTCGGGAGGCCGGATATCGAATAGCGCGCGATAACCGTTGAATTCCGCGACGAAGTGCGCGGTCGCATGTTCGATTTGTCCGCGGGAGGCGGTGACGACCGCTTCGACTTCCGCATCTTTGGCAAGTGCACCAAGCTCGCCACCGGCGAAATCGACCGCGAAATGCCATGAGTAATAGCTGCGCTTCAAGCCGATCGTGCCGCCGATGCCCGTGCGCGTCGCAATCGTTTGTGCGAGCGCAGATCCAAACGGCATCTGGGTACCCCAGTACAAGCGATAACTGAACAGCAGCTCCTGCCCGGGCTTGGGCTTTTCCTGCGGGTTCCAGAACGCGACGATGTTGTCGGATGTTTCGTCGACGGTCGGGATCTCCACGAGCTGCACGGCGCCTTTGCCCCAGCCGCCGCCGGGCCCCGGTTTGGGCTCGACCCAGAGACTTGGGCGGCGGTCGTAATAGACGCCGTCATCCTGGTAATGATCGAAATTTCGGTCCCGCTGCAGCAAGCCGAAGCCGCGCGGATTCGAATCGAAATACGAGTTCACATGCAATTGCGCCGGATTGATCAACGGCCGCCAGATCCACTCGCCCGCACCGGTCCACAGCGACAGGCCGTCGGAATCATGAATCTCGGGCCGCCAATCATTGGCGCCGCGACGGTCGTTCTTGCCGTAGAAGAACATGCTCGTGAGCGGCGAAATGCCCAATCGCTCGATCGGCTTGCGCGGGTAAATAGCGGCATCGACGTCCATGACCTGCGTGCCACCGGGCGCCATTTCGATGCGCAGCGCGCCGGCGACGCTCGGCGAATCCATGAGTGCATAGAGCGTCAGAGTGCCCGCGTCCTTGGTCGGTCGCTCGAACCAGAACGCCGTGAAGCGCGGAAATTCCTCTGGGCGGCCCAAGGCCGTATCGACCGCAAGGCCGCGCGTCGACAATCCATATTGGCGCGTGTCGCCGCCGACCGCGCGGAAATAAGCGGCACCGAGAAACGCCGCGACGTCCGCCCTCCAGTTCGTGACGAATTGCACGCGAAAGCCCGCGAATCCCGATTGATCCTTCATCAGGGCCGGGTCGAGGCCGCTCTTGTCGAAATCGAACATCGCAGGGTCGTAGACGATTTCGTGCGCGACGCCGTCGACGACTTCGAACAGCCGCACTGATTGCGTGAAACTGCGTCCGACGTGAAAAAACTGCAGCCGAAACGCGTAGCCGTCTTCGGCCCACAACGCATGATCGGGGCGAAAGCGCAGCGACTGGTACTGATCGTAGCTGAGCTTGGCCAAAGCCGGCGGCAGACTGTCCTTGGGTTGCGGTACGTAAAGATTGCTTGCGAGCCAGCGCGCTTGACCCTTGATCCAGGCGAAGTCGAACGCCTGGGGCGGGGCTCCGACCGCAGGCATCTGGGCGGCTCTGGCGAAGCTGCCACTGGTAACTTGCGCGGCGGCCATTACCAGCGCGGATTTCAAGATTTCACGTCGGCGCAACATCATGCGATTGTGGACCCCTAAATAATGTATGCCGGCCGCGGCGCATCGGGCAGCGCCGCGAGACGGTCTAGCAAGCGTGGATCGCCTGCAACTTGCACGCGCTCCGCCGCCGTCAGCCAGGCGAGAGCCTCCTCCAGTGTGCGCGCGTCGACCAACTTCTGCGCGGCCGTCAGCGCGTGCGGATCCGGCTGGCCCCTCGCGTCGGCCGGACGCGCCAAATTGCCGTGGCTATGCGCCGCACGTGCGACCGCGTCGCGCGCGAGGAAGTGCAGCCCGTCGTGAGGCAGCGGGGGCGCCGCGGCGATCAATTCCTGGCGGCGCACGACCAGCGGCGGCGGGCGCGCCTCCTCGGGTGTACGCAGCAGCGCGACACGGCTCAGCACTCGACCGATCATCTCGCTGCCACTGGCGCGCGACAGCACGACCGAGAGAAATAATCCAAGCAGCGCGGGCGACACCCAGGCGAGCAGCGCGGGCGAGAGGTACCAAACGATCACCGCGGTCACGCAGCTTGCGAGCACATGCCGCTTGTGAAACGACCAGGCTTCCGCCCACGAAGTTCCGCCGCCGTCTCGTCGCTGTGCTTTCCAGCCCGAGTCGCGGCCCATGAATATTTCGAATACGTAGCGGCTCTGAATCAGCATCAACACGGGCGCATAGAGCGCGGAGAGCACGATTTCCAGCAAGACGCTGGAACAGACTCCGATGACGCCGCCGGCGCCGTCGCGAATGCGCTTCGTCAGCAGCGCGCGCAGCAGGCCGAGTAATTTGGGAACCAGCAGCACGATCATGCTGAACCAGAACAGGGCCATCATGAGTTCCGTGTCGAACCGCGGCCAGGTCGGGAACAGCTGAAAATCCTGACTGAAATATTCGGGCCGCAGAAAGTGTGCCTGCAATGCGAGCGCGAATCCGAGACTCAGCAGCAGCAGCCACAGCGGCGAGGACAAATAGCTCATGATGCCGATGCCGAGGTGCAGTCGGCTCAGGATCGAGAGGCCCGCCGTGCCGATGATTTTCGAGTGCTGAAGATTGCCCTGGGCCCAGCGGCGGTCGCGCACCGCGATGTCGATCAAGGACGGTGGCGATTCCTCCCAGGAGCAGCCGAGTTCGGTCGTCATGCAGACCTTCCAGCCGGCGCGGCGCATCAGCGCGGCCTCGACGAAGTCGTGCGACAGCACGAAGCCGCCGAAGGGTTTGCGGCCCTTGAGCTGCGGCAGCCCGCAGCTCTGCGCAAACGCAGCCGTGCGGATGATTGCGTTGTGGCCCCAGTAGTTGCCGGAATCGCCTGACCAAGCCGCGAGTCCGCGCGTGATTACGGGGCCGTAGACGCAAGCGGCGAATTGCTGCAAGCGGCCGAACAAGGTCTTCGCGCCGATCAGCTGCGGGGCGGTCTGCAAAATACCGAGGTTGCCGTCGGCCTGCATGGTTTCGGCAAGCCGCACCAGCGCCGGCGCATCGATCAAGCTGTCCGCGTCGAGCACGATCAGAAAATCGTAGCGGCCACCCCAGCGTTTCACGAAGTCTTCGACATTGCCGGATTTGCGCGCAATATTTTGCCAACGGCGGCGGTACCAGACAGGCACGCAGCCCACGAGCGCGCTGCGCAGTCGGTCGACGCTCAAGGTTTCGCGGATCCAGGCGTCAGCATCGGTCGAGTCGGACAACACCACGATCTCGAATCCGCGGTTTGCTCCGATTTTCACGAGCGCTTCGCCCATGGCCTGCAGCGCGGTCATCGTGCGGCGCGGGTCCTCGTTGTAAATCGGCATGATCAAGGCGGTCAGCGACGTCGAAACGGCGGGATCGGCCGCCGGAATCGATTCGCGGCGCTTAGATGCGCCGGCGAGTACGGACGCGGCCGAAAACGCGATCCAGCCGAGCGAAATCGAGAAGAAGAAAATCATCATGCCCTGCAGCAGCGTCATGCTGGCAAAGCGCACGACCTGCAGCATCTGGTAAGTTCCGTAGGCGCTGACCCCGAGCGTCACCGCGATCAAGATGCAGCGCGCGAACAGAACCCCCGCCGTGATAGCGGCGCGGCTGCGCCGCGGTGGCCGGCGTCGCAGGTCCTGCGGCGGCATCGGCAGCGCGGATTCCGGCGGCATGCCGCCGGCCGGGTGTGCGGCCTCGAGTGCGACCGCGGCTGTCAGCTGGCGGTCCATCGATAGAGCCAAGTTTCGGTGACCGGCGTTTTATCGCGCATGATTCGCAAGCGCAACTCGATCAGATCCGCGCCGTTCGGGTCGAGCTCGAAGCTCGCACGCAGTCCATGGATCGTAGGGTTCGGTACCAACATCGTGTTCGAGATCTTGCCGGCAGATGCGCCTCCTTCGATGCGAAGACCCTCGGTCTGCTCGCCCGCGCCGACGAAGTCGAGCTGAAAGACGCGCCGTTTGCCGTCGAGGCTCGCGCCCGAGCGCGTCGAGACCGTTTCACCGATGCCTTTGGGAGGCCGCGGCTCGCCAAGCCAGACCATATGATAGGCGAAATGCGCGGGATGCCCCGCGGGAATGTTCTGTGCCGGTCGCCAGAACGCGACGATATTGTCGTTGGTTTCGCGCCCCGACGGGATTTCCACGAGTTCCACGGATCCTGAGCCCCAGTCGCTGCGCGGCTCGATCCACGCGCTGGGACGGCGTTCGTATTGGGCGTCCAAATCCTGGAAATCGCTCATCGTGCGCGAGCGTTGAACGAGTCCAAAGCCGGCAGGGGCCTGCGTCGTGAACGTCGAGACTTGCAGTTTCGCGGGGTTCGCGAGCGGCCGCCAGACTGACTCCCCGGAGGACGTCAGAACCTGCAATCCATCCGAGTCATGGACTTCGGGGCGGTAATCGTCGAGCCGTCCGCGATTGGTCTCGTCGAAAAGAAACATCGAGGTGAGCGGCGCAATGCCGGGGACGCGCAGCTCTTCGCGCGGGAACAAGGTCATATCGACGTCCATCGCGGTTTCGCCGCCCGGATGCACCGTGAAGCGATAGGCACCGGTCGTCGACTCGCTCTCGAGCAGCGCGTAAATGACGATCTCCTTCGCGTTCTTCTCGGGGCGCACGATCCAAAAGTGGGTAAATGCCGGGAATTCCTCGCCGGACGGCTCGGCGGTATTGAGCGCAAGCCCGCGCGCCGATAGGCCATAGACTTGTTGCTGCGCGACCGCCCGAAAATAGCTCGCGCCCTGAAACACCAGAAATTCGTCCCAGACCTTGTTGGTATTGATCGCGTACCGGATTCTAAAACCCGAGAGCGGCAAGACCGCCTTTGGCGGCGGTGGCGGCGCGTTCGGCCCGAACTCGAACATATCCGGGGTTGCCAACAGGTCTTGTGCCTTGCCGTTGTCGATCACGGAAACCGTCACCATGGTCTGAAAATTGAAACCGACCGGCAACAGGTCGATGCGAAACGGCAAGCCGTCGGCGCGCCAGATCGCGAGGTCCGGGTTGAAGCGAATGCTGCGGTACTGGTCGGGGCCGAGCCGGTCGAGCCACGAGGGAAGGCTGCCGTGCTGCGGAACGTAAGCACTCGCGGCGCGGCGCTTCGCTTCGGCGAGCACCATGTCGAGCGAGGTATCCGGAGCCGGAACCGCCACGGGCGGCGGCGCAGGCGCGGCCGGGCGGCGCGGATCCGCCGATGCGGCGCCGGCGGCGAGTGTCAGCAAACCACATAGCACGACGATGGATTTGGCAATTGACAGCGGCAAGGCCCTTCCTTAATTCAGCCCGTAGGCTAAATACTAAGATTTGCCAAACCGGCGTTGCTTTATTTCGACATCCCGCGCTTACCATGATCAAAGCAGCCGCCCGTGTCAACGGTCAGCCTGCCGCGATCTGCGCCTGATATAGTTTGATTCATGTCGTATCAGGAGCCGCAAAGCGCCCGGGCGGTGCTGATGGTGCGCCCAGCTGGGTTTGGGTTCAACCCGCAAACGGCGGCCACGAACCGGTTTCAGCGGGATCACGCGCCAGCGGGCGCCGCCGAGCGTCAACAGCGGGTTTTGGGCGAATTTGACGCACTGGCGGAGGCTTTGGCACGCGCCGGGGTCCGGGTCATCATCGCAGACGATACCGCCGATCCGGTCAAACCCGATGCGGTGTTCCCCAATAATTGGGTCAGTTTTCATCGGGATGGTACGGTCGTGCTATACCCGATGCTCGCCGCCAACCGGCGATTGGAGCGGCGCGAGGAGTTGATTGCCCAAGTGGCTCGCGAAGGCGCGTTTCGGATCACGCGAACGGTCGACCTGAGCCATCGGGAGGCGGAAAGCAAATACCTCGAGGGCACCGGCAGCCTGGTCTTGGACCGCGCCGCACACATCGCTTATGCCTGCCTGTCGCCGCGCACCGATCTCGATGTGCTCGGCGACTTTGCGCAGCAACTCGACTACGAGCTCATGACCTTCGATGCGCTCGACGGCGGCGCACCGATCTACCATACGAATGTCTTGATGGCGGTCGGCACCCATTTCGCGGTCGTCTGCGGCGCATCGATCGCCGATTCGCAGCACCGCGACGCCGTGTTCTCGAAGCTCGAGGCCACCGGTCATGCGATCGTCGACATATCGTTGCCGCAGATGCGCGAGTTCGCCGGCAATCTGCTCGAGCTCGGCGGGCAACGCGGCAAACTGATCGCCTTGTCGAGTGCGGCTTGGGGCTCGCTCGATGCACGCCAGCGGCGCGCTCTGGAAAGCCACGCAGAAATCGTCGCGGTCGACCTGGCGACGATCGAGCGTTTGGGCGGGGGCAGCGTGCGCTGCATGCTCGCGGAGATCCATCTGCCGCCGCGAGGCCGGTGATCGCCGCGACGCTTCCGTTGCTTGATCTGATGTCATAATCAGCGAATGCTCGAACTCGGCATTAAAACGCTGATCGCCTATCTGACCGGCGCTCTGCTCGGCAGCCTGATTCTCGGCCGGCTGCGCGGCATCGACATACGCGCGATGGGCAGCGGCAATGCCGGCGCCACGAATGCGTTGCGCACGCAGGGCAAGCTGTTCGGCTTCTTGGTGCTGCTCATCGACATCGGCAAGGGCGTACTCGTGGTCCGCTTCCTGCCGGGCGCCGCGCTGCCGTTGGCCGCACCCGACCCCGAGGTGTCGCGCGAATGGCTCACGCTCGCTTGCGGATTGGCGGTGATCGTCGGGCATGTATATCCCGTCTGGTTCGGATTTCGCGGCGGCAAGGGTGCGGCGACCGTGGTCGGAGTGATCGCGGCGCTGGAGCCGCGCCTGCTGCTGCCGCTGGTGGTCTGCTGGCTGCTCGTGCTCGTGCTGACCGGCTATGTCGGGCTCGCGACGATGCTCGCCGGCATTGCGCTCGTCGTCGCCGTGTATGTTCTCGAGCCCGGTAACACCCCCTTGCTTGGCTTTTGCACGGTGCTCGCTGCGTTCATCGTGTTCACCCATCGAAGCAATATCAAGAGAATGTGGGCGGGCAATGAAAACCGGGTCCGTCGTCTATGGCTGTTTCGCTCGCGCACGGCGTAGCAGCGCAGGGTGCAGCACGGCCGGCGCTGCTCGCACTGCTCGCCGACGGCCGGCTGCACTCCGGCGAGAGCCTCGCCGCGGAACTCGGCGTCAGTCGCGCGGCGATTTGGAAAGCGGTCGAGCGCCTGCGCGCGCTCGGGATCGGCGTGCAAGCCGAGCCGAGACGCGGATATCGGCTGATGCAACCGGTCGAATTGCTGGATTCCGAGCGCATTCGCGCGGAACTTCGGGCCGGCGCTGCCGACGCGCTGCAGTTGCTGGAGATCGTGTTCGAGGTCGACTCGACGAACTCGCGCCTGCTCGCGGCGAGTCCGCCACCGTACGGCGCCGCGCACGTCTGTATTTGCGAACTGCAGTCGGCGGGACGCGGCCGGCGTGGGCGCCGCTGGATCGCGCCGTTCGGTACGAGCGTGGCCATGTCGCTGGGCTGGGCATTTCGCGACGCGACGCGCGACCTGCCGGCCTTGAGCCTCGCGGTCGGCGTAGCGGTCGTTCGCGCATTGGCGCGGGTCGGTGCGCAGGGTGTGCGGCTCAAATGGCCCAATGACCTTTGGTTCGAGGATCGGAAAATCGGCGGCGTGCTCATCGATTTGCGCGCGGAGGCGGGTGGCCCGGCGCACGTCGTCATCGGGATCGGAATCAATGTCGCGCTGCCGCCCGATGCGCGCCGCGAAATCGAGGCGGGCGGCGCGCTCGCGCAAATCGCAGCCGTTGTGGATTCTTGCCGGGGCGTCGGATCGCCACCGTCGCGAAATCAGATCGCCGGCGCCACGATTGATGAGCTATTGCGTATGCTGACGCAGTTCGAGCGCGAGGGTTTCGCGCCATTGCGCGAGGCCTGGAGCGCGCTGGATGCGCTGCATGGGCGCGCCGTGCGGGTTTTGCTCGGCGAGCGCAGCGCCGTCGGGGTCGCACGCGGTGTCGAATCGGATGGAAGTCTCTGCGTCGCTGTCGACGGGCGGCTGCAAAAGTTTTCCGCTGGCGAAGTGAGTCTGCGATTGGAAGGGCAATGAGCTTGACGTATCTCAAGGGCAGCGTATTTCTGCTGATCTTCGCCAACGCGATTTACTTCATGTGGGCGCGCGGCATTGCAACCGCACCGCGCGACGCGGGCGCCGGCCCGCCCTCGAGCTTGAAACTTGTGTCGGAATCGCCCGCTCCGATCGGCACATCCGGAGCAGTATCGCCATCGCCGGCGAGCCCCGTGGCGGGCCTCGGCCCGCAGGCGGGCGCCGCGGCTGCAACCGCGAACCAGGAGGGCGCACCCGCGTTGCTGACCGACCTGAAGCGCTGCATCACGGTCGGACCGTTTTCGGACGTTTCGGAGGCTGCGCATGCGGCTGCGACGCTGCGTACCGGCGGCTATCAGCCGCGCCAGCGTGTCGCGGAAGGCGAGATTTGGGCCGGCGTCTGGGTCTACCTGCTGCTGCCGGCGACACCCGCGGCCGTTGATCAAGTGCGCGCGAAGCTCAAGGCGGGCGGCATCGACGACGCGTTGGAAATGCCCGGACCGAACGACAAGCCGGTCATTTCGCTTGGCCTGTTCAGCGAGCCGCGGCGAGCCGATGCGCGCGTGGCGCAGGCGCAGGCCTTGGGCCTCAACCCGGGCATCGCCGATCGCAAGCGAACCGGCGACGTCTATTGGGTCGATGTCGATTTGAAGCCGACCGACGGCATGTTGAATCCCGCCGATCTGCAGGGCGAGACCGGGCGCATCGTGCGACTCGAAGTCAAAGCCTGCCCGCTACCGGAGAGTCCCAAGTCATGAGCGCTCAATCCGTGAATCTGCGTGCCACCCTGTTGCGGGTGATCGGCGGCATCGTCGCCTACGGCTGTCTGACGGCGTTTGTCGTTCTGATCAGCTTGCAAACCTACCGATGGTTCCGCGAGGGCGAATGGACGCGCATCGGCATCGCCGACGGACTGCGCGCGGTGCTCGTGACTTGTTGCGTCAACGACGGCGATTCCGGCCATCTTGCGAGTTTCGTGCACTGGCTCGATACGCCGACCGATTGGCTCGGATGGCACAAGCTGCTCGAGGTGATTCCGGCTTCGATCGGGCTTTTCGCCTTGAGCATGCTCGGCAATTTCGCATTCATCTATGGCAGCGACCGCATCCGTGAGCAACGCCAAACCCAGGACAAACTCGCCGCCTAAAGGGGATCCGCCGATGAGCGAAAATCCACGACCGCCTTTTCCGCCGTTCGACGCGGCGAGTGCCGCCGCGAAGGTTCGCCTTGCCGAAGACGCCTGGAACAGCCGCGATCCGCAGCGTGTATCGCTGGCCTATACGCCGGACAGCGTTTGGCGCAATCGCAGTGAGTTTCTCGTGGGCCGCGCGGCCATCGTCGAATTCCTGGTCCGAAAATGGAACCGTGAACTCGACTACCGGCTGATCAAGGAGCTATGGGCGTTCCACGGCGATCGAATCGCCGTGCGTTTCGCCTATGAATGGCACGACGACAGCGGCCAGTGGTTTCGTTCCTATGGAAACGAGAACTGGGAGTTCGACGAGCACGGCTTCATGCGGCGGCGTATCGCGAGCATCAACGATCTGCCGATCGGCCCCGGCGCGAGAAAATTTCACTGGGCGCCGGGACGGCGACCCGACGAGCATCCGGGGCTCTCGGCGCTCGAGCTATAGGCGGCTCATCTCAAGCGTGGTAATCGGTCGCGGCGGTCGCGTCCGTCGGCACGCGGCGCGCACCGAGCGAGTTGAAAACCGGCGTCAACACGAGCGCGAGCGCGAGGTTGAGGATCACCGTATAGACCGCGGTGTAGCCCGGGAACGAATAGCTGCCCAGCGCCAAGGGAAAAGTCGGCGTGAGTTTGGTGGCGATCGCCATCAGGGTCCCCGCGACGGTCCCGGCGGCCCAGCCGACCAGCAATGCCCAGTCGTTGAACCAGCGCGTATAGGCGCCGAGCATCACGGGCGGCAGAGTCTGGATGATCCAGATGCCGCCGAGCAGCTGCAGCTGAATCGCATATTGGGTCGGTACGAACAGAATGAACACGAGCGCGCCGGCCTTGACGATCAGCGAAACCCATTTGGCGATTTGCGATTCTTGTTTGTTGGTCGGGTTCTTGTTGATGAATTCGCGGTGGATATTGCGCGTATATAGGTTCGCGGCCGCGATCGACATGATCGATGCCGGCACGAGCGCGCCGATCGCGATCGCCGCAAACGCGATGCCGACGAACCAGGACGGGAAACTGTGCAGCAGCAGCGCCGGCACCGCGAAATTATTTCCGAATCGCTTGAAGCCTTCCGCGTACGCGGGCATGTCGTGCACCCCCGCGGCGATCACGAAAAATCCGACCAGCGCGAGCAAGCCGAGCATGAATGAATAAGCCGGCAGCATCGCGGCGTTGCGGCGAATCGCGTGGCCGCTGTTGGCGCTGAGCACCGCGGTCAGCGAGTGTGGGTAGAGAAACAGCGCGAGCGCCGAGCCGAGCGCCAAGGTCGCATAGCTGCCATAGGCGCCCGTCGAATTCGGTCCTGGGACCGCGAGCAGCAGTTTCTGCGCCGGTATCGCGGCGAAAATCTTGCCGAAGCCGCCGAGTTCGATCGGGATCACGATGACCGCGGCGAACGCCGTGAAATAGATCAGCACATCCTTGACGATTGCGATCGACGCGGGCGCGCGCAGGCCGCTCGAGTAGGTGAATGCAGCCAAAACGACAAAGGCGACGATCAGGGGCAGGTCGCTGAACATACCGCTGCCGGCGACGCCGAGCGCACCGATCACGACCTGGATGCCGACGAGCTGGAGCGCGATATAGGGCATCGTCGCGACGATACCGGTGATCGTGACCGCGAGCGCGAGCCAGCGATTACCGAAGCGCCCGCGCACGAAGTCGCCCGCGGTGATGTAGCCGTGCTTGTGGCAGACATGCCAAAGCCGCCGGAATACGAGGAATAGCAGCGGGTAAATAACGACCGTATAGGGAACCGCGAAGAATGCGATCGCGCCGGCGCCGAACGCGAGCGCCGGAACCGCGATGAACGTGTAGGCGGTATACAAATCTCCGCCGACCAGGAACCAGGTGACGATCGTGCCGAATCTGCGGCCGCCGAGCCCCCATTCGCCGATCTCGTCGAGATCGCCCTTGCGCCAGCGGGCCGAGGCGAAACCCAGCCAGGTCACGAACAAAAACAACGCCAGGAAAATACTCAGTGCAACCCAGTTGACATCCTGCACAAAAATCCCTCGCCGATTCGTGTTATTTGCAAGGCCTCGTTAGGGGCGGACGCCGCGCAGCGTCCGCGCTAATCGTCCGTGGCGAAGTAGACTACGGCCGTGAGAACGGCGCTGACCAAGACCCACAAGAGCTGGAACCAATAGAAGAATGGAATCCCGGCGAGATAGGGCTCGGCCTTGTTGTAAAAAGGCGGCCACAATGCGACGGCGAATTGAACGGCGAACAGCAGGTACCACCAACTCCATCCGCTGCGCTTGACAGGAACACCGTTCATAGCGAGACCCCCTCGCATCAGTATCCCCTGAGCCGCCGGCATTTTCCAGCCCCCTCGCAGCCGCGCGCGCCTCGCGGTCGGTCTCATGGCCTTTAGAAGGCCATGAGACCGTATTGCCCGCTATTTCCTAGAACTGATAGCGCACGCCGATCGTCGGATTGATGTTGGACGTATTTGCGTAGCCGTTCGCGAGGCCGTCCTTGACGCCGCTGTACATCACGCCCAAATAGCTGTCGAAGTGCTTCGTGAAGCGGTAATCGCCCGCCAACGAGTACACCTGTTCCGTGCCGCTGCAGGATCCGGCGGTTTTGCTGGAGCAGCCGGCATCCGCGCCGGTCGCATAGCTATTCTGGCTGTAGCCGTAGTAGGCGATCGTCACGTCGAAGTGCGGGGTGACGCCATACTTGAGGCCGGCCCAATAAACCTGCAGCACCTTGTCGGGACCCGCGTACGGCTTGTTATTAACGACCGCGAGGACATAGCCGCCGATATCCGTGAAGCCCACCGGCAAGTCCGTGTTCGGGTTCGCGTATTGAATGTGCTCATAGCCCGCAAAAATCTTCGGCGCACCGAAGCTGTATGAGGCCATCAACGAATAGGCAGTATTGTCCGTGACCGTCGCCGACAGCGAATTCGTCGAGGAGTAGCCCAAGAGTTCGATGTCCGTGACCTGGGCCGCGCTCAATGCAGAGACCGAGATCGCGTCATTGACCTTCGAGTAGTACGCATCGGCCGAAAACCCGGCATATTCGCCGCCGAGTTGCACTTGGAAGGCGCTGTTCGCGCTACCGCTCGCGCCGTTGAGTTTGTACAGAACGCCAAGATGAGCGCCGCTGAAATTCGCAACGTACTTGAAGGATTCGTCGAGACGCCGGTCTTCGGTGTCGCCACCGCCCGCCGTCGTTCCCGACAGGCCGATCAGTGAGAACGCCTGCGAGGCGGCCTCCGGATCATACTTCGCGATGCCGTCGGCAAGCAGCGTGTTCTGCCGGCCGAAGGTCAGCGTGCCGAACGTCGGCGAACTCACTCCGACGAATGACTGCTGGAATATTTGGCCCGCGACGCTCGAGTCGATGTTGGTGGTCTGGGTCGCCAAGCTGCGTCCGTTGTTTTGCGTCAGCGACTTCAATGCATCGCTAAGGTCGCCGCTTTGCGGATTGAAGAACGTTTCGAGCTTGAACACCGCGGACCAATCGCCGAACAGCGGCTCCGCGCCCTTGAGCCCGATCCGCGACTGGCTGAGGTTGTTCGGCGTGACGCCGGTGACCGAACCCAAGCCGTTCTTCTGAATGATGTCGGCGGTGCCCGCCGGGAAGTAGTCGTTGACCGGCGCGGCATGCGTATCGTATTGCAGGCCGAGATCGACGATGCCGTAAAGCGTGATGCCGTGCCAGGTCAGGCTGTCATCGGCCGCGGGTGCCATCTGCGCCTGCGCGACGGCGCTGAGGCCCATGAGTCCGCCGAGGATGAGTCCGCCCTTGAGGACCGACGCGCCGGCCTTGTGGCCGCCTTCGTTGACCAAATTGCCAGCGTTCGAATTTTTGCGATTCACTTTATATCTCCGAGATTGAGGATTCAGGAAAGACAACAAGCTTGTTCGTTTGCGTTGTGGTCCCTAAGGCAACACATATAATAGCTTAGTTCCCTTGCTTCGCGATATTTGTGTTGTATAAAAGATACATTCGGCGCGCCCGGCAGGCCGATTGATGGCAATCATCCGCTAATCGCCAAAATTTACGCGGGGGCCTCTGAACGGGGAGTTTCGCCTGAAAATGTGACAATCCAATGACATTGCCGACCGGCGATGAGCCCGCTCCAATCTCAATCGGTAGGCGGCAGGATCAGGGGTTGCGAGCGAGAACGATCCAGACCGCAGCCGGCATCTGGACGCCGCGCGCGCTCAGATGCAGGGCTAGCGCGTTGCGCACGGCACCGCCGATCTCGGCGCGACGTTCCGGGTGTTCGCGCAACGCGGCGCCCAAAGGACCGACTCGCAGTGTGAGCTGCAAAGTCTGCTCCAAGTCACTTCCGCCGATCGCGGCGTCGAACGCGAGCACCGAGACGCTGCGGTACCCGGCGGCCTCGAGGATCGCGCGCACTCGATTCGGATCCGCGAACGCGAATGGGCCGGGCGCGGTCGGGTCCGGCGGCGTCATGGGTGGCAGCAACGGCAGCGCCGCTTGCAGCGGGATCTGCATCCAGGCGTTGTCCTGCAGCGGCCGCCAGCAGACGAAGCCGATGCGCCCGCCGCGCTTGAGGCAGCCGCGCAAATTGGCGAACGCAGCGACGGGATCGGCGAAGAACATCACGCCGAAGCGCGAGAACACCGCATCGAATGCGAAGGCGCCGAGATCCGCGATTTGCGCGTCGGCGAGCCGAAACTCCAATCGGCCTGCCGAGTAGGGTGCAGATCGGCGATGTGCGACCTCGAGCATCGGCGCGGAAACGTCGACGCCGAGCACAGCGCCCGCAGTGCCGACCCGATCGGCGAGTTCGATCGAAGATTGGCCGCAACCGCAACCTACGTCGAGAATGCGCTCGCCGTCGATGGGTGCGAGCAGCCGCATCGCTTCGAGGCCCAGGGGATCGATTTGGCGGTCGAGCTGCTCTTGGAATTCGGTCCAGGTTTTGCCGGCCGCCGCATTCCAATATTCGAATTGCGCTGCATTCGGCGCCGGGTCCGGTGTCGGCTGCTTGCTCATCCCGACAAACTAGCACCCGCGAAAAGCCCGAACAACCCAATCGCCGCGAGTGCCAAGGCTCTTCGGCCGCGTTTGCGGCGCAGCGGTATACTCGCGCCCGTGATGAACCACCTTACCGGCTTCGGCCCGGCATGAACCTTCGGTTTCAGCGCGCGGCCGATCGCCTGATCGGCGTTCCGCTGTGCGCGTTGTTTTCGCTGCTGAACCGCCTGTTTGGGCGCCGCGCCGTCGCCCGCAAGCCGCAGCGCATCCTCGTGATCTTGCTCTCGGAGATGGGCAGCCTCGTGCTCGCCGAACCAATGTTCGCGAGTCTGCGGCGCCAATATCCCGAGGCCGAGCTCTACGTGCTGCTGTTCGCGAAGAACCGCGAGGTCTTGGATCTGCTTCGCGTCGTAGAGCCGCAGAACGTGCTCACACTCAGCGACCGGTCGGTGCTCGGGCTCGCTGCCGACAGCCTGCGGGCGATTGCGCGGTTGCGCTCGCTGAGAATTGACGCGGTGTTGGACTGCGAGTTGTTTTCGCGGATCAGCAGTATTTTTTCGTATCTCTCGGGCGCTCCCCTACGTGTCGGATTTCACCCCCATACCCAGGAAGGGCTCTATCGCGGCTCCTTCATCAATCGCCCGGTGCTCTACAACCCATACCGTCATCTGACGCTGCAATTCCTGAGCCTGGTGTCGGCTCTGGAGTCGACGACGACACCGCTTTGCAAGGAATTCCTGGTGCCGATGCCCGAGCCGCCCGCACCGTTTGAATTCGACGCCGGGGAGAAGGAGGCGATCGCTGCGAGACTGCACGCCGATTTCCCGGCGATCGCGCAGAAGCGCATCGTACTGATTTATCCGGGCGGCGGATTGCTGCCGATACGCGCCTGGCCGTTCGAGTCGTACCTTACGCTGTGCGCTGCGCTGCTGGCGGATGGTTATGCAGTCGGTGTCGTCGGCTTGGCGGCGGATCGCTTGCTCGCGCACGCGCTGCGGGAGCGTTGTGCAAGCGATGCCTGCGTAGACCTGACCGGATACACGAAAACCGTGCGCGAACTGCTCGCGCTGTTTCATCGGGCCGACTTGCTGATCACCAATGACGGCGGCCCGGGTCAATTCGCGGCACTGACGCCGATCCCCTCGATCGTGTTCTTCGGACCCGAGACGCCGCTGCTGTACCGGTCCTTGTCGCGAAACGCGCAGTTCTTCCATATGGCGCTGCCGTGCTCGCCGTGCCTGACTGCGTACAATCACCGTTCGTCGCCCTGCGACGGCGACAATCAGTGCCTCAAACAAATCACGCCGGCCCAGGTCATCGGCAAAGCGCGGCACATGCTGTCGGAAACCCGCGCGGCAAACGCCGCGAACACACACCGAGTCGCATGAGCGGACTCGAACGACTGACGGTCCGGGTCATGAATCTGCCGCTCGTGCGGCGCCTGACGCACTGGCGTTTTTTCAAGTTCGGTGTCGTCGGCGCATCCGGAACATTGGTTAATTTGGCGGCTCTCTATGTCGGGCAAGAGTTCGTGTTTCGCGCAATTCTGCCGCCGGCAACGCGCCTCAACTACTCACTCGGCCTTGCGATCTTGATCGCCACGATCAACAACTTCTCATGGAACCGAATCTGGACTTGGCATGACCGGTCGCGCAAGCCGGGGAAATCCGTTGTCTCGCAATTCGGGCAGTACGCATTCGCGTGCTGGGTCGGCATTGCACTGCAATTCGTGCTCACGAAGATATTGGCGGCCTATCTCGCGTATCTGATCGCCAACCTCATCGCGATCGTGCTCGCGAGTGCGTTCAACTTTGCGGTCAATGATCTGTGGACGTTTCGGCACCGGCGCGCCGCCGCCGTCGACCCGAATCGCAGGTAACGCATGCGAGAGCTCAATCCGCCGCTGCGGCTGATCTTGTGCGGTCTCGCCGCGGCGCTCGGGATCTTCGTCTATTGCTACGGACTCGACAGCCAGCACATTCCGAAGAACGGCGACGAGAGCGTCTACGTCAACATCGCGCGCCTGACCGGGCAGTCGGGCCATTGGCTGCCGCTGCTCTCGCAATCCGAGGCGATGCGCAACACCAAACCGCCAATGCTGTTCTGGCAGGGCATCGCATCGACGATGCACGGCGCGAGCTGGTCTCTGTGGAATTTGCGCTACCCCAGCGTGATTTACACGCTGCTCACCGCGGCGCTGGTTTTCTTGCTCGCGCGAAAATTCTCGCGCGACGACAGCAAGGGTTTGATCGCCGCGCTGGCGTATCTCGCGTTCTTCAGCACCTACCGGTACGGCCGGCCCTATTTGACCAACGCGCCCGAGACTTTTTGGCTGTTCCTCGCGTATTTCTTGCTGCTCTATTGGCGCGAGGCCGCGCTTCGCTCGCGCTGGCTGCCGCTGCTGCTCGGTGTCATCGTCGGCATCGGCCTGCTCTACAAATCCTTCGCGCTGCTGCTGCCCGTGGGTGTCGCCGTTGCCTGGTGGTACCTGCAGAGGCGCGATTATCGGCTCGGCGTGTTTCTACGCAACGATGCTTGGAAGTTGGTGGCGATGGCCGCGATCGCCTTAGGATTGTTTTCGCTCTGGTTCCTGCTCGACCCGCGGCCGCAAACGGTGTGGCAGGATTTCGTGGTGCGGGAAAACGCCGGAAAGTTTGATCACGCCGGTGATTCCTATGTCTCCAAATTTCTCTGGGGAGGCTCGAGCGTCTGGACGATGTTGCTTGGCGGCGCGGTCAACGCGGGCTTGCTCGCATTGCCGGTCGCCGCGCTCATGGCGGCCGCGCCGTACAAGCGTCGCGCGCTCAGCGATGACGAGAGATTGTTGTGGATCTGGCTGCTCGCGACGATCATCGTGTTCAGCCTGCCGAGCCAGCGCTCAGCCCGCTACCTGCTGACCGCTATGCCGGCGCTCGCGGTCCTGTGCGGATTGGGCTGGGATCGCTTGAGCCGCGGCTGGTTCATTGCGACGCTCGCGCTCGCCGCCGCGGCAATCGCCTTCATCGGCTACGAATCGCTGCTGCTGCAGCGCGCGTCCGACCCCGCGCTGTTTCCGGCGACGTTTTGGCTGCTGCTGCTCGCGACGATCGGCTTTTGCGTCGCGGCGAGCTGTTGGCCTGCGCTCACGCGCCCGGCGGTGCCGGTCGCGGGGCTACTGCTGTTTTTCGTGATGGCGGCGTTCCTGAAGCCATTTGACGGGCAACGCGGAAATTTCAGCCCCGAGGCGCAAGCGTTCGTCGCAGGGCGCGAGGTCTGGGTGCCTTCCGATTTCAGCACGAGCGAAGAGGCCTATCGCTTCATCCTGCCGTCCGCAACTATCCGTACCTATCAAGAGCCGCCGATCCGCGGTCCGGATGAACTCGCACGCGATTATCGGCTGTTCACGGTCCGGGTGCCGCTCTCCGCGGCGCCCTGCGACGGCTGCCGCGTGCTCTCGGAACGCCTCGATTTGCGCGGCAGGCTGAGCTCTGAGAACATCCACGATATCTTGCACGGCAGAGTCTTTGAGAGCGTCTTTCTCAAGGAATGGCTGATCGAATCTTCGGCCGCCGTGCCGAGCGGCGGTGAAGCGCCGCAGTCTCCAAGGATTTAAGTCATGGCGATCGGTGTTTCCTCCCAATCCCACGGGGCAAAAATCGCGGCCGCGGCGTTCAAATGGCTTGCGATCGCGCTTGCTGCAGCGCTCGCAATCATGGTCGGCATATATGGCCAATGGGTCTACGGCGAGCATCGCTTGACCGTGATCACGCCTGGGCGCGCATTCCAATCCGCGGCCATGGCCCCGGAGGAAATGGCGCGCGTCGCAAATCGTCTCAAGGTGCAAACCGTGTTCGATTTTCGCGACGACCGTGATCCCGCGGTGTTCGACGCGGAAAGTGCTGCGCTCAAACGCGATGGCATTCGCTACGTACACATCCCGTCGTCGACGAGTCCGACGCCGGAATCGGTCGACGCGTTCGTGCGTGCGATGCGCGAAGAGGTGGCCGCGCACCGGACCGTGTTGCTGCATTGCCATGACGGTGAAGGCCGGGCGGTGTTCTACTCGGCGGTCTACCGCATGGAATTCGAAGGCTGGGACAACGAGCGTGCCTACCAAGCAACGACGCGCTTGCCGCCGGCGCTGATGTTTCTGCGCGACGTCTATCCGGACATTGGACGATTGTCCCCAAAGAATCCAAAAACGCCGCTGATCCGGGCGTTTCGGCGCCAGCTCGAGTCGGACGCGGCCAAGGGCATGCCGGTCGGCCGCGTGCTCGAGGTCTTGCGGCCGAGCGTGCGCATCGCGTGAGTCGGCGCGCGAGCCGGTCTGTTACCGGGTTTCCTTCGCGACGAGCCACAGCACGAGCTCGATCAGTTTGTCCGTGTCACCGGCGGATTCGACATTCAGCCGATATTTGCCGTTGACGATGATCGTCGGTGTGCGGTCCACGCGGCAGCCCGCGATGAAGGCCTCGGCGGAGCGGATATTGCGGTCGACCGTGAAATCTTTGTTTGCGGTATCAATGAATTTCTGTACCGGCACGCCCGCGACGGTGTGATAAAAGTTTGCGGCGTCCTCGATGGTCGGCATGTGATCCACGAGCCGCTCCGTCTTCGGATCGATGGTCGCGAGTGTGCGGTTCTTCCAAACCGCATCGAACATCGCATCATGGGTTTTCTCGGCGACCCCGAGCGCTTGTGCGGCATAGAACGCGCGCTGGAACATGGGCCAGTCTTCGCTCGCATTAAACGACGCCGGCACGTAGTCGAGTACCGCATTGGCGGGCAGCTTTTGCGCCAATTTGTGCATCACGGGTAGAAACGCATTGCAGGCCGGGCATCCATACGAGAACACCTCGGTGACCTCGACCTTGCCCGGCGGAACCGAAGCGGCGCGCGGCGGCAATACCAAGAAATAGTTGACGCCCTCGGTCCACTGAGCGGCGCCGATTGCCTGCAAGGCGGCGCACAGCATCAGCAAACCCAAAACTGCGGCGGAACTCGTGATTTTTCTCATGGCGATTGGCTCTGGTGTTGGTCTGGGGTGAAAAAGGCGCCGGCCGCGCCGGGGAAAGTGATCGGGCTCTCGAAGCCGTCCGCGGAGACGCTCGAGACGCCGAATGCAAAATCGTCGATTGCGACGTTCGCGAGTTTGAAAGTCACGGCGAGGCCCGCGTCGCGCGCCTGCGTCCACGAGGGCGAGGTCGTTTCGCGCCAATGCACGCGGTAGAGCGCCGCGGCCGAGCCGGGTGCGGCCTCCCACGACAGCTGCGTATCGGGGCTGACCGCGCCGGTGACCTTGACGTGCACCGGCGGCGGCGGAGCAGAGGCCAGCGAGGCTGCGGCGAGAATATTGGTTGCCGTGACCTTGGCGAGATAAGCGAAATCCAGGTGTTCGATGAGGTCGCCGTAGCGCACACCGCCTTCGGTGCGCAGATCCTGATGCTGGTGCCGGTAGTCCTCCGCATTTTCGGTGAATCGCACTGCCGGGTAGCCGAGCGCATTGAACGCAGAATGGTCGCCGCCGCGGCCGAACCGGTCGAGCCGATAGATCAGCGCGACGGTCCAGTTCGGCAAATAGGCTTCCGCGACTTCCTTGATGTAGCGCGCGATATTTCGGGATGCAGAATCGTTCTCGCCACCCTCGAATCGCCGCTGCTTGGCCTCTTGAGCCGTCTCGGTGTCACGCGTGCCCTCCGAAAAGAGGCGCACGCGCGTGTTGTCGAGCACGCCGTTTTGTCCGTGTGAAGATCCGACGATGTCGTTGTTCAGATTGGCCTCGACGCGCCAGTTGTGCGCTTTCGCGTAATCGGCGAGCACCTTGCCGCCATAGAGGCCCTGTTCCTCGCCCGATAGCACGCCGTAGACGATCGTCGCCGGAAATCGGTAGCGGCTCAGGATTCTCGCGGACTCGAGCACAACGGCGACGCCGGACGCATCATCGTCGGCACCTGGTGCATCCGCGGTTGCATTCATCGGGTCGCTGACTCTCGAATCGATGTGCCCGGTCACGACGATGACCCGTTCGGGATCGGAAGTTCCTTTCTGGATGGCCACGACATCGACGATCTCGGTCGGTGTTGGTACCCGCTCTCCGGTGAAGGTCTGCGCCGGCGTCAGGATCGTCAGACAGCCGCCGCAGTCGCGGCCGATCTCGGCCAGGCGCAATTGCGCCCAGCGGCGCGCGGCGCCGATGCCGCGCTTCGGCGAGGCGGTGTCAGAGAGGGTGTGCCGCGTACCGAAATCGACCAGCGTTTGAACCGTGATTTGCAATTGCGCCGGATCGGGAGCGCTTGATATCTCGCGCAACAGCGCTTGATCGGCCGACGCGGGCAGAGCAGAGGCCGCGATCATGAGCGCCGTCGCAATCGCGGTCGTGAGCGTCGATCGCGCCGTCATGGGCAGAAACTATCGCGCGGGCTTGCGGAACTTCAGCACGAAGTTGTCCGCTTCGCCGATCGCAAGGTATCGATCCCGGTCTTTATCGCCCTGCGACAAAGTGGGTGGCAGGGTCCAGACGCCGTCGACCCAATCTTTCGTGTCACGGGGATTGGCATCGATTTCGGATTTGCCGACCAACTTGAAGCCCGCCTTCGTGGCAAGCGCGATCGCATAGTCCTCGCGCACGTAGCCGTCTTTCGCCTTCGGGTCCTGCGGTCGATCGTTGCGCCCACGGTGCTCCTCGATCCCGAGGACCCCGCCCGGCTTGAGTGCCGTGAAACAGGCTGCGAGTGCGGCGTCGGCGTACCCGGCGTCCATCCAATTGTGGAGATTGCGGAAGGTCAGTACCAAGTCGGCCGACCCCGGCGGGGCGATCGAGTAACTGCCTTCGCCCAAGGCCGTCTCGTGTACCGTACCCAGTCGATCGGCCTGGGCGGCGACGCGCGCGCGCCAACGTTTGACGCCCGCGTCTTCTTCTTTGTCTCCGGGTGTCGGCAGCGCGACGTAATAATGTCCCTGCGCCGCGAGATAGGCTCCGAGGATTTCGGTCCAGTAGCCGCCGCCCGGCCACAGCTCGACGGTCGTCATCGTCGGCCGCAGGCCGAAGAACGTCAGCTCCTCGGCCGGATGCCGCGCGACGTCGCGCGCGCTGAACGCGGGCGTGCGCGCAGGACTCGCAATCGCGGCGGTCAAGGCCGGATCGACACCGGCCGGCGCGGTCTGCGCCTCGGCACGAGCCATAAAGCCCAACACGGTAACGGCGAGCAACCAACTGGCGGTCAATAAGGTACGCATGGGCTCTATGATCACAGATTCGCGAGCCGCGGTCATCTGAAGCGCTGTGCGGCTTGATTTGCGCATATTGCGGCTGAGACACTGCGCCGCCCCTCCCGATCAGGTTCCCGGCACGAGGTCAACGATGAAATCGCAACTGGCATTCGTGGTTATGTACGTCACGATGGTGGCGTGGAGTGCGCTCAGCCGCGCAGACAGCTCGAGCGCGGCAACGGTGGCGGCGGTCGCCGCGCATGCCGAGGTCGAGTTGGGCCTGCCCGACGACATCAAGCGTGCGATTTCCGGTATTGATGCCGAGCGCATCCGCGCGCACGTGCGCTTCCTCTCCGATGACTTGTTAGAAGGGCGCGGTACGGGCGCCCGCGGCGGCGATATCGCCGCACAATACATCGCGACGCAATTCGCGCTCGACGGACTCCAGCCGGCCGGCGACGACGGCACCTACCTGCAGAAGGTCCGATTCACCGGTGTGCACACGCTTCCCGAGACGGCGGCGTCGCTGCAGCCGCAGCGGGGCGACGCGCTTGCGCTCAAATTGGGCGACGATTTCGTGGTCGGAAACCAGACTCAGACCGAGAGCGCCGATGTCGATGCGCCGATCGTCTTCGTCGGCTACGGCATCGACGCTCCGGAGTATCGGTGGGACGATTACAAGGGCGTCGACGTCAAGGGCAAGGTGCTGCTGGTGATCGTCAACGAACCGCCGTCGCAAGATCCGAAATTCTTCAACGGTGAGGCGCTGACTTATTACGGACGCTGGACCTACAAATTCGAACAGGCCGCGCGCAAGGGGGCGATCGGCGTTCTGATCATCCATCGCACGGATCTTGCGAGTTACGGGTGGGACGTCGTGCGCAATTCATGGAGTGGCGAGCAGGTCTACTTGCGCGACGACAAGGATCCGAAGCTGCGGGCGGCCGCGTGGATCCAGCTGGATGCGGCGCGCAAGCTCTTCGCGGCATCGGGACTCGACGTCGAGCAAATGATTGCGCTCGCCGGCACACGCAAATTCAAGGCACGCGAGCTACCCGTGCGTTTCAGGGCCCATATCGCGAGCGTGGTGCGCCAATTCGAGTCCTCGAACGTCGTCGCCGTGTTGCCCGGCACCGACGCCGGGCCGCCGACGCAGGCGATCGTGTTTACCGCGCACTATGATCACCTGGGCATCGATCCGAATCGCAGCGGCGACAACATCTACAACGGTGCCGTCGACAACGGTACCGGCTGTGGCATCGTGCTGGAATTGGCGCACGCGTTTGCGACCTCCGGCGCCAAACCACCGCACCCGGTGTTCTTCGTTGCGGTCACGGCCGAGGAAAAAGGCATGCTCGGCTCCAATTACTGGGGTAAGCACCCGCCGATCCCCGCGTCCGCGATCGCGCTCGATCTCAATTACGATGCGGTGCCGCCGATCGGGGTCCCGGCTTCGGTCAACGTCACGGGCGCCGAGCGCACGACGTTTTTCCCGACCGTGCAGAAGACGGCGGCGGCATTCGGCTATGAGATCCAACCGGATCCTCAACCGGGTGCCGGACATTATTATCGCTCCGATCACTTCAGCCTCGCGCGCGCGGGCGTGCCCTCGTTTTCGATCAATACGGCGCAGAAGTTCGTCGGACATCCGCCGGAGTGGGGCAGGGCGCAGGCCGAGGAATACACCGCGAAGCACTATCATCAGCCGAGCGATGAATACCGGGCCGATATGGATTTTTCAAGCAACGCGTCACTCGCGCAGTTCGGTTTCGCGCTCGCTTGGCAGGCGTCGACGGCACCGGGGACGATCGCTTGGAAGCCGGGCGACGAGTTCGAGGCGCCGCGCGTGCGCAGCCTCGCGCATTAATCGTCGAGCCGCGCCGACCCGGTCAGCTGCGCGCCGCGCCAGAGATAGAGGGCCAGCAGCGGCTGATCCGCGGTGTGCATTGCGTGGGGCTCGAAGCTCGCATGGTGAATCGGACTGCCGACGATTTTCTCGCGCCAGATGCCGTCCCCCTGCTGCCACGCCGCGGTCCCGCTGAGCGGCACATAGAATTCCTCGGCCTCGTGGCGGTGACGCGGATACGACGTGTGCGGGCCCAGTAGGAGAAATCCGCCGCTGAGGCGCTCGCTGACGAGCGGGCCGCGCAAACCGAACAGTTCGGTCCACCCATAGTTGTCGAGAAACGCCTCATCGAGATCGCGGCGTGTGTAGGTTTGCTGCCACGTGAGATCGCTCGCGGTTCGGATCAGTTTCTCGGCCACGTCCGCACAGTTCGCGGCGGCGGAACCGGCGGCAGCGGCGCCGCCGTTGCTTGCCGCGGCGAGCGACGGCAGCCATCGCAGCACGGGTAGTGTTGCGGTCGTGCCCGTTCGTGGCGGCAGTCGGGTCGGCCAGTCGTCAACAAAACGCGCAATCACGGTATTGATCTCGCCGGCGGCGAGCGCGCCGAGCAGCCGGCGCATCGCCGCGGCAAGCGCGCGACCAGCCGCATGCACCTGTTGCTCCTGCTCGTCGGTTTCGATGGCTGCTCTCCGTTTCGAGAATCATCCGCTGTTGCATCGCGCAAGCGCACGGCCGATCATGCCCCGCATGGGACCCTACGTCGACTCCATCGTGCCGGACGAGGCGCTGCCGGCCGCGACCGGCGTCGTGATCATCGGCGGCGGCATCATCGGTGTCTCGGCTGCGCTCACGCTCGCGACTCGCGGCATCCCGACCGTGCTTTGCGAGAAGGCGTATATCGCGGCGGAACAATCGAGCCGCAATTGGGGCTGGTGCCGGCAGGCGGGACGCGACGAGCGCGAGATGCCGCTGATCGTACAAAGCCTGCGCATGTGGCGCGAAATGAATCTCGTGACCGAAGCCGAGGTCGGGTTCCGCGAATGCGGCGTGCTCTATGTCGGGCAGACCGAAGCCGACGAACAGCACTTCGCGGCCTGGGCGAGCATGGCGGCCTCCTATGAGATCGGCACGCGCGTCGTTCGCGGTCGCGAACTCGATGCGCTCATGCCAGGCGCAAGTCGGGCGTTGCGTTGCGGTCTATATGTGCCGACCGACGGCTGCGCCGAACCGCAAAAAGCGGCGCCAGCGATTGCGCGCGCTGCCCAGCGCAAGGGCGCCGTGATCATCGCACCTTGCGCCGTGCGCGGCATCGAGCGTGGTGGCGGCCGCGTTCGAGCGGTCGTCACCGAGCGCGGCCGGATCGTGTGCGACAGCGTCATCCTCGCAGGCGGCGCGTGGTCCGGCTTGCTCTGCGCGAGCCTCGGAATCCGTTTGCCGCAGGTCAAGGTGTTGTCCTCGGTGCTGCGAACCGCGCCGGTCGCCGATGGACCGATGATCTGTGCGTACATGGCCGATCTGGGACTGCGCAAGCGCCTCGACGGCGGCTACACGATCGCCAAGGGCGACGGCCACGTGGTGCCGCTGGTCCCTGATTCCTTGCGCTATCTGCGCGAATTCCTGCCGGCCATACGCAAGGAGGCGGGCGCGCTGAGTCCACGCTTGACGGCCCAGTCGCTGCGCGAACTGCGCATGCCGCGCAGCTGGTCGCTCGATGAGCCGAGCCCGTTCGAGTCGGTTCGCGTACTCGATCCGGCGCCTGACGAAAAAATGAATGCGGCCGCGATGGCGGCGATGCGCAAGCTGTTTCCCGCGTTTGGCGAGGTCAAGGTCGTGCAGCAATGGGGCGGTTACATCGACGTCACGCCGGATATCGTGCCGTATATCGGCGCGGTCGATGGACTGCCCGGCTTGACGGTAGCGACGGGATTCTCAGGCCACGGCTTCGGCATCGGGCCTGCTGCCGGAAGGCTCGCGGCGCAACTCGCCGTGGGCGCGGATCCTTCGGTCGATCCTTCCGCGTTTCGCATCACGCGCTTTGCCGACGGCTCGCCGATCGTTCTTGGGCCCGAACTTTGAGCCCGCCGGCAAGCCTCGGCACCGTTCGAGAAATCTACGACGGCGCGCTCACCTCCGACATTCAAGTCGATACATTCCGCAATGGCGACCAGTTGTTTCCCGTTCGCGTCGTAAAGCACGGGGCGCGGGTCCAGCCGTTGCCTCATGCCCGAGACAAGCTCGCAGCCGTGGAATTCAGCTCGCGCGGCAAGCGCTACGACCTCGTCGACTACTTGGCGCTCAATCGGGTCACCGGACTGCTGATTCTCAAGCAAGGCGAAATTGTTTTCGAGGACTACGAACTCGGCAATACGGGCGCGACGCGCTGGATGTCGATGTCGCTCGTCAAATCGATCACGGCGTCCTTGGTCGGTGCCGCTATCCACGACGGGTACATCGAGAGCATCGAGGCGGACGTCACGAAGTATCTGCCGCGGCTCGCCGGCAGCGCGTATGAGGGCGTGAGCATCGAGCGCTTGTTGCACATGACCTCGGGCGTGCGTTGGGACGAAACTTATACGAATCCCCAATCGGATCGGCGGCGGATGCTCGAAGCCCAGATTTCGCAGCGGCCGGGCGCAATCCTCGATCTGATCTCGAGCCTGCCGCGCGCGAGCCTGCCGGGCGCCGTTTGGAACTACAGCACCGGAGAGACTCACGTCGCCGGAGCCCTGGTCGCGGCCGCGGTTGGTCGTCCGCTCAGCGATTACCTCTCCGACCGCATTTGGGCGAAGTTCGGCATGGAGTGCGACGCGACTTGGTGGTTGGAGGCGCCGAATGGTTTGGAGATCGGCGGCAGCGGTCTCAGTGCGACACTGCGGGATTACGGCCGCTTCGGCCTATTCCTGCTCGGTGGCGGAATTGCCGCTGGCGAGCGGGTGCTGCCTTCGGGGTGGTTTGAGCAGGCGAGCAAGCCTCAAACGGTCGGCGGCATCGCCGTGAATTACGGCTACATGCTGTGGCCGGTCGCCGCCGGTGCAGGATCGCCGAACGAAACCGCAAGCCAGGCGATCGGCATATTCGGGCAACATCTCTATATGAATCCGAAGCAGCAAGTCGTGATCGTCGTGCTCGCCGCATTGCCGAAGCCGTCGGACTCAGCGCCGATACTCGACGAGGACTTTTTTGCTGCGGCTGTCACGGCCTTGGGCTAGCGAGCGCGATGGCCTTGTGCCGGTTGACACACGGCCATCGAGAGCCTCGATCGACTGTTCGAGGCGAGGAATCAACGCTCGATTTTGTTGACTTTCGTGCCGTCGACGGACGCATCGGCGATCAAGCCTTTCTCGCCGAATACGAACGCGACGACCGGCTTCTTCATGGTCACCGTGTCGTAATCCGCGCCGGCGCCCTTCGAGGCGACCGCAATGCCGACATCGGCGCCCACTGCCCAGCCCTTGCTGTTCGTGAATTTGTCGAGCGCTTCCTGTGTATTGAACAGGATCACTTCGCTGTGCTTGGCGAGGCCGACCGTCAGCCCAACCGATGCGGCCGAGACGCTGTAATAGCCCACGGTCTGGCCATGTACGCGCAGCGCGCCTTCCCCATATTCGCCGGCGACGCCGATGCCGCCCTTCGTGATGCGCGGGAACACCAGTTCGCCGGCCGCATTCGCTTCCAGCGACTCGTGTGCCGGGTTGATCCGGTTAAAATGATGCAGCGCTCTTTCTACGCGCATATCGATCTTGGCTTTGCTCGCTGCAACTGCGGCGCTGCTCGCGAGTACGGCGATCATTGCGCAGCTGGTGACTGCAAATAAATTCGTGGTTTTCATTGAATCGGCCTCATTGGTGTAAGTCGCAGGCATGTTGCGGGCCGCGGCCTCCCGGAGTCTGTACGGTGGATAACAGAGGTCGCGGCCAGCGTATAATCGCTAGTTCTGTAGCGCGCGCCGAAACGCTATAATTCACCTCAAGGCCCTGATAGCACAGCGGTAGTGCAATTGTTTTGTAAACAATAGGTCGGGAGTTCGAATCTCTCTCAGGGCACCACTCACACCGATGTTCACTTACATATGTCTTGGTACGAACGACCTCGAACGGGCCGTGCAATTCTATGACGCGGCGCTCGCGCCCTTGGGCTTGGCCCGCTGCGACACCTCGGGCGAGGCTGGTTGGGATGGATGGGCGGGGTGGGGCACCTACCGGAACCGCGGGGCCGATGAGATCGCGCTGTGGCTTTGCGTGCCGTTCGACGGGCAACCCGCAGCCGTCGGGAACGGCACGATGGTGGCTTTCGCTGCGCCGTCGTGGGCTGCGGTCGAGGACTTCCATGCGGCGGCGCTCGCGAACGGCGGTGCGTCCGAAGGTGCCGCGGGTCTGCGGCTCCACTATGGCGCGGATTTTTATGCGGCCTACGTCCGCGATCCCGACGGCAACAAGATCGCCGCCGTATGCCGTGGGTTTACCGAAAGGCCGCGAAGCTAGCGCCAAAGGCCGCGGCGAACATCGGATCGGTTTCGGAATTCAATGGAGATTTAATGAAGATTCTTACCCTATGCGCGGTCGTCGCTTGTTTGTTGCCTTGTCTGAGCCGTGCCGTTCCGATCGATATCGGCATTTTGACCTGCGACAGCTACGAGAGCGACATCATGAATGCGCCCCCCGCAGCACAGCGCGAAGATGCGGTCGATGTGGTCATGTGGCTGTTCGGCTATGCGGTCGCGAAGTCGGGTGCGCACGTGATGTACGGTGAAGCCTTGCAGCAGTTCGGCAACGCCTTGGACCTCGAGTGCAAGACTCACGCGAAAAGCACGCTGCTCGATGCGGTTGCGACCGTGAAGCTCACGAATATCAATCCGATGGACCTGGATGCGCTGCCGTGCGCAACCTTCGAGGCACGGCATGCGGATATGGCGCAATCGGATCCGCAGAGTGCGAACACGATCATGATGTGGCTGCTCGGCTATTCGGTCGGAAAGGTCGGCGGACACGTGCTCGATTCGAGCAAGCTCGCCGTATTCGCCGCGGCACTGGCTGATCGGTGCACGCAACATCCCGACAGCAATCTTTACGACGCCTTGGCGGCGGTCAAGCTGCCCAAGCCGAAAAGATGATCGGACCGCAACTACGCCGCTGCGCGCCGCAATCGGTATGACCGCGACCCGGCGCGATCGAGATCTCATCGAGGCCATCCGGCTGCATCAGGCGGGCCGGCTCGACGAGGCGGAGCGCTTCTATCGGCAGCTGCATCACGAAGACGAGAACGACCCCGAGGTCATTTTTCTGCTCGGCGTCTTGTGCTGCGACCTTGGAATTTTCGAGGCGGCGGCCAAGTTTCTCGAGCGAGCGCTGGCGATCCAGCCGGCGTTCCCCGAGGCTCGCCGACAACTCGTGGTCGCACTCAACGGAGTCGCGGACTCGAGATGCGATGAGCGCCGGTTCGACGAGGCTCGGCAAATCTTCGAACGATCGTTGCAGCTCGCGCCGAACGAAGCGGGCACGCTCAAAGGTTTGGGCCGTCTCGCGCTCGCGCGTGGCGATGCTGCGGCGGGTGAGGCGAGCTTGACGGCGTCCTTGCAACAGAACGGTGAGCAGGCCGATGCACTCAATTGGCTCGGACTTGCACAGTTACAGCAGGAAAAATTTGCGGCTGCAGAAGCGTCGCTGCGTGGCGCGCTCGCGCTACGCCCGGACTTGAACCAGGCGCGCAATAATCTCGGCCTCGCGCTACATGCCCAAGGGCGGCTTCCGGAAGCCGTGCAGTCTTTTGAGGCGGCGCTCTCGCAGGACCCGCTCTACACGAGCGCGCGCTTGAACCTCGCAAATTCGCAGCGCGTGCTCGGAGATTTGCCATCCGCACGTCGGGAGCTGCAATCGATCCTCGACTCTGAGCCTGAGTCCGTCGAAGCGCTCAACAATTTGGGTGCGGTATTGCAGGACGCCGGCGAGGCGGAAGCCGCCAGAGCCAGCCTGACCCGCGCACTCGAATTGGCGCCGAATTCGGCGGCGGTACGCTGGAATCTATCGCTGAGTCAGCTGTCTCTCGGCGATTTCGAAGCCGGCTGGCAGAATTTCGAGTCGCGCTGGGAGGGCTGTGCCAACTTGCGCGGCGGGTATCGCTTGCCGCGCGACTCGGCCTGGCGCGGTGAGCCCTTGCAGGGGCGCCGGCTTCTGCTGTGGGCCGAGCAGGGGTTCGGCGATACCTTGCAGTTCATCCGCTTCGCCGCCGATCTCGCATCACGAGGTGCCGAGGTACATCTCGTCGCGCCGTCCGAACTGGCCGAACTGCTGCGCACGGTGCCCGGTGTAGGCACGGTCACATCGCTCGAGGCGCCGCTGCCGCCCCATGATTTCCACTGTCCCCTGATGAGTCTGCCTTTCCACTTGAGGATCGCCGCAGACGGCGACGCCTTGCGCTCGTCGACGCCGTATGTGTTTGCTGCTGCCGCGAAGTTGGAGGTCTGGCGCCGGCGCCTGGCCGGCTATCCGGGCTTGCGGGTCGGGCTCGTGTGGGCGGGCCGCGCGCGCAGGTTCAGCGCCGAACTAGCGGCCATCGATGCGCGGCGCAGCCTGGCGCTCGCGCAATTGTCGCCGCTGCTCTCGGTCGCCGGGTGCAGCTTTTTCAGCCTGCAGAAGGACGGCGGCGCGGAGCTCGAGAGCATGCCGCAGCTCCATGATTTTTCAGCCGAATGGACGGATTTCTCCGACACGGCGGCGCTGATCATGAATTTGGACTTGGTGATCAGCGTCGATACGGCGGTCGCCCACCTTGCGGGTGCCTTGGGCAAGAACGTCTGGCTGCTCAATCGTTACGATACCTGCTGGCGCTGGCTGCGGCAGCGGTCGGATTCTCCATGGTATGCGACGCTGCGCCAGTTCCGGCAGCCGCAGCCGGGAGACTGGGCGCCTGCGATCGCAGGCGCTGCGAGCGCACTTGCGCAATTCGCAGCGCCAGCCGCGGATGGTCGCGCCGGCTGAGCCGCCGACACGAGATCAGTTCGGCGGCGCCACCGGCGGGTCCGAATTGGGCGAGCCCGTTGGAATCGAGGGCGCCGTGGCCGGGTGGAGTACGCTGCCTGCCGACCGATTGCTGTAGTCGTTCGGATAGAGCTTCGGCCTCAGCGGCGGACCTACCAGGTACCCGGGCCCCCAGTCGCGGGAATTATCGAACGGCTCGTAGATGGCGAAGCCGTATCCTTCCCGCTGACTGCCGTCATCGGGCTTCGGTCCGGGCAGCGTGCAAGCGCTGCACAGCGCGATCGCGAGCAGTCCCAGCGCGATGCCCGGCGATCGTCGGCGCAGTAGGTGGTTCATCAATCTCTCCCATGCGGCGAATTGCGCGAACCGTTGGAGCCGCAGAGCTCCTGCGCTTCGCATAGCTCGCGCAATATGTGATCCATGCGCTCGCCGAATGCCGCGAAATCCGGAGCCGCGCCGATTCCGCCCAGCACGCGCGAAAGTTCGCGGCCCGCGTCGCCACTCCGCCACTTGATGCCGCCGGCGCGAGCGCGCCGCATTTCGCTGTTCTGATCGGATTTTTTCATTGATCTCACGCTACCGCTGTCGGCGGCGAGCGTCTATACGGGAAGCTACCGATCCCGATGTAGGAATCCACCGACGGGCGCATCGGCAAAATCGCAAGCGCGATGTCGGCGGCTTACAATGACGACGGTTAGCCAACGTACAGACGTTCACCGGTGCAAGCGCGGAGCATCGGGGCTTCTTAAGGTCCTATCGCGAGTATGGTTATGCTTCGTACATTCAGTGTCGTTCCGTTCAAATCCAAGGCCCGCGGTTCCGAAACCGGGAGCCGAGGGAGTTTGGTCTCGTTCGCGCGGATTCTCGGCCGCGAGCCACAGCGGTCCCGGCTCGAGCGACTCGAGCGTGAACTGGACGCTGCCCGCTCGGCGCTTGCCGCGGCGAAGTCCGAGATCGTCGCAATGAAGTCCGCCGAGAAGAGGGCACGCTACATGGCAATGCATGACGGGCTCACCGCACTGCCAAACCGACGGTTCTTTAGCCTTAGACTCGATCAGGCGTTGGCAGCTGCGCGCGATCCGCAGCCGTCATTCGCGCTGCTGTATTTCGACCTGGATGGCTTCAAACAGCTCAATGATGCTCATGGGCACCATGTCGGCGACGAACTGTTGCGCATCGTCGGCTCACGGCTCGCGCATGCGGTTCGCGCCGAAGATCTCGTGAGCCGTCTCGGCGGTGACGAGTTCGCTTGCCTGATGCCGGGCAAACCGCAGTACCATCAGCTCACTGCGCTCGCAAACAAGTTGTACGATGCGGTGCGGGCGCCGGTGCATATCGGCGAGCGCGAGTTGTCGGTGCGCCCGAGCATCGGGATTGCGATTGCGCCCGATGACGGACGAAGTGCCGATGAATTGTTGCAGCATGCCGACAACGCGATGTACCGCGCGAAACGACAGGGGTCCGGCCACGAATTCTACAGCGCGCAATATGCCGCATGAGCGAAGCCGGAACGAGCGGTTGATCCCACCGTGATGGCGGTGCCGCGATGAATCTCGCGACCGCCCTGCTCGATGTCGGCCGGATGGACGAAGCCGACCGCTTGAGCGTTGCCGCAGGCATTGCGGTCACGCAGCTCATGGAGAACGCGGGGCTTTCGGTGGCGCGCGAGATCGAACGCCGGTGGTCGGTCCGACCCGTCGTCGTACTCTGCGGCCCCGGCAATAACGGCGGCGACGGCTTCGTCGCGGCGCGGGTTTTGGCTGGCGCCGGCTGGCCGGTGCGCGTCGCGCTGCTCGGTTCGCGCGAACATTTGAAAGGCGCGGCCCGCGAGAATGCGAGCCGCTGGACCGGCCCCATCGAGGCGCTCGATCCGCAGGTGCTTGATGGCGCGGAATTGATCGTCGATGCGATCTTCGGGGCGGGCTTGAGCCGCGCGCTCGACGGGCCCGCTCGCGCGACACTGGCGGCGGCCGCGTCGGGTAAAGCACCAATCGTTTCGATCGATGTACCGAGCGGCTTGATGGGAGACTCCGGCGCGAGTCTCGGCGCGGTCGCCGCGACACTCACCGTGACTTTCCTGCGCAAGAAGCCGGGACATCTGCTGATGCCGGGTCGCGAACTCTGCGGCGAGCTCGTCGTCAGCGACATCGGCACACCGCCGTCCGCGGTCGCGCAAGTTGCCCCGAACAGTTTCGAGAACGATCCGCGCCTGTGGCTGCGTGCACTTCCGAGAATGCAGCAGGATGGCAACAAATACAGCCGCGGTCACGCGCTGATCAGCGGCGGTTATCCGGTCACCGGCGCGGCGCGGCTGGCCGCGCGGGCCGCGGCTCGCGCCGGGTCCGGGCTGACGACGATCGCGGTTCCAGAAATTGCACTGCCGATATATGCGGCCGCTTTGACCAGCATCATGATCGCGCCGCTCGCGTCGACCGCCGATTTCGCGGCATTGCTCGCCGATCCGCGCATCACGGCCTTTCTGATCGGCCCGGGCGCGGGCGTCGGTGAACAAACGCGCGCGCGCACGCTGGCCATGCTCGCGACGCGACGCGCGACCGTGATCGACGCGGATGCGATTACTTCGTTCAAGGAGCACCGATCGGAGCTCGACCGCGCGATCTCGGGTCCGTGCGTGCTGACGCCGCACGAGGGCGAATTCGCACGCCTGTTCGAGACCGGCGGCGACAAGCTCGCGCGCGCGCGCGTGGCAGCGCAGCGCAGCGGGGCGGTCATCGTGCTCAAAGGCCGCGATACCGTGATCGCGTCACCCGACGGCCGGGCGATCATCAACACCAATGCACCGCCCAATTTGGCGACAGCGGGATCGGGCGACGTGCTCGCCGGTATCGTGCTCGGCTTGCTTGCTCAAGGCATGGAGCCGTTTCTGGCCTCAGCGGCTGCCGTTTGGCTGCACGGCGCGGCTGCGGCGCTTTTCGGCGCCGGTTTGCTGGCCGAGGATTTGCCGGAGTTGCTGCCGCGGGTACTGCGCGATCTATGACATCGGGCCGTCGCGCATGATCACGGCTCCTTAAGCTTCAGGATCGTCAGGAACGTGTGAAGAAATGTCGGATTATCGTCGCGAGAACCCTTGAGTCTCGCGATGCATATTCGCGGCACGGGCAAAATGCCTCGTGCTCATTTGACGGAAACGCGGCGTATGGTAGTTTGCGCTGCTCCCAATGCGCCGCCGTCGGCGGCCTCAACCATCTGAAGTGGTTTACAAATGACGGATTCCGATCACCTCCTGTCCGGCCCTGCGGCCGGCACCGCCCCTAAACATCGCTGGATCCGCCCCACGCTGATCGTATTGGGCGTGCTGATCGTGGCTTGGTTGCTATTCAAATGGCTGTATACGCCCAAGGCGAAGCCGGCGGTCGTGCCGGCGATTCCCGTCGCGGCCGGCACCGTGAAGCAGGGTGACATCAACATCTACCTCGACGAACTGGGTACCGTGACGCCGGTATACACCGTGACCGTGGCGAGCCGTGTCGCGGGCGAGCTCACCGAGGTGCGCTACAAAGAAGGCCAGATCGTCAAGAAGAACGATCTGCTTGCGGTCATCGATCCGCGCCCCTACGCAGCGCTCGTGGTGCAGGCACAGGGCCAGCTGGTGCGCGACGAGGCGCTGCTCAAGAACGCGCGTATCGACCTCGTGCGCTATCAGAACTCTTATAAGGAGCATGCGATACCGGAGCAGCAGCTCGCGACCCAGGAGGCTCTGGTCGAACAGGACGAGGGGACCGTGACGCTCGACAAGGGCAATCTCGATGCGGCCCAAGTCAATCTGGACTACACGCGGATCGCCTCGCCGATCGACGGCCGCGTGGGATTGCGCCTCGTGGATCCGGGCAACATCGTGCCTGCGAACGGCACTACGGGAATCGCGACGATCACTCAGCTGCAACCGATCACGGTGATCTTCACGATCGCCGAGGACAATCTCGGCGAGGTCAGCGAACAGATCGAGGCCGGGCACAAGTTGACGGTGACCGCACTCGACCGTACGCAAAAAAGCACGCTCTCGACCGGCACGCTGTTGACGCTCGACAACCAAATCAACGTCGCGACCGGCACGGTGCGCGCACGCGCAAGTTTCGCGAACGCGCACAACGAGTTGTTCCCCAATCAGTTCGTGAACGTGCGACTGCTCGTCAAGACGCTCGCGGACGTCGATCTCGTGCCGGATGCCGCGATTCAGCGCAACAACGATGTTGCATTTCTCTACGTCGTCCAGCCGGATTCGACCGTGCAGTCGCGCAATATAAAGATCCTCGCAAGCGATGCCGGCGTGTCCGCGATCACCGGCGCAGAGCCCAATGAGCAGGTCGTGACCGACGGCTTCGATAAGCTGCAAAACGGCACTAAGATTTCGATCAAGACGCCGCCCGGCGCCGCGGCGCCGGGCCGCCCAGCGCCGGCCACTGCCGCGTCCGCTAGCGATGTGAAAAAGACCGGATGAACCCGTCTCGACCGTTCATTCAGCGGCCGATCGCGACCTCGCTGCTCATGGCGGCGATTCTGCTCGTGGGTATCATCGGGTTCCGGCAATTGCCGATCGCGGCCTTGCCCGAGGTCGATTATCCGACGATGCAGGTCTTGACCTTCTATCCGGGCGCGAGCGCGGATGTCATTTCCTCGGCCGTGACTGCGCCGCTCGAGCGGCAGCTCGGCGAGGTGCCGGGGCTCAACCAAATGCTCTCGACGAGCGCGGACGGCGCGTCCGTGATCACGCTGCAGTTCAACTTGAGCCTCAATATCGACGTCGCGGAGCAGGACGTCCAGGCGGCGATCAACGCCGCGCAGAATTATCTGCCGGCCGGACTGCCGATGCCTCCGATCTACAACAAGGTCAATCCGGCGGACGCGCCGATATTGACGCTCGCGCTGACTTCGGACTCGATGCCGCTTGCTCAGGTCGAAGACTACACCGACACGCGCCTCGCGGAAAAAATATCCCAGTTGCCCGGCGTCGGCGCCGTGACGATCAGCGGTGGGCAGAAGCCCGCGGTTCGCGTGCAGATCAATCCGACCCAGTTGGCCTACTACGGTTTGCAGATGGAAGACGTGCGCGCGTCGCTCACGGCCGCGAGCCTCGACACCGCCAAGGGCAGCTTTGACGGGCCCGCGCAGAGCTACCAAATCGGCGCCAACGACCAGCTGACCACGAGCGGCGACTACTTGAAGCTCGTGCTCGGCTACTTCAACGGCAATCCGGTCATGCTCAAGGATGTCGCGAAAATCGTCGACGGCGTCGAGAACACCGAGCAATCGGCCTGGATGAACAAGGTGCCGGCCGTCATCGTCAACATCCAACGCCAGCCGGGCGCAAACATCATCGACGTGGTCGATCGCATCAAGGCGCTGCTGCCGAAGCTGCGCGCGACGATTCCAGCGGTCATCAATATTACCGCGCTCACGGACCGCACGACGACGGTCCGGGCGTCGGTCGCCGATGTCGAGTTCGAGCTGCTGCTGTGCATCGCGCTGGTCGTGGCGGTGATCTTCGTATTCCTGCGAACCTTCGCTGCCACGCTGATCCCCGGCATTGCGGTGCCGCTCTCGCTGGTCGGCACGTTCGGCGCGATGTACGCGCTCGGCTACAGTCTCAACAATCTCACGCTGATGGCGCTGACGATTTCAACCGGCTTCGTCGTCGATGACGCAATCGTGATGATCGAGAACATCACCCGCTACGTCGAGCAGGGTGAGAAGCCGATGGCGGCTGCCCTCAAAGGCGCCGAGCAGATCGGATTCACGATCATGTCTTTGACCGTGTCGCTGATCGCCGTGCTGATACCGCTGCTGTTGATGGGCGACATCACGGGCCGCCTGTTCCGCGAATTCGCGGTCACCCTGAGCGCGACGATCCTGATTTCGGCGTTCATATCGCTGACGCTGACGCCGATGCTCTGCTCGAGGCTGCTGCAGCACAAGGACAAGTCTCAGCAAAGCCGATTTTATTTGTTCTCGGAACGTATCTTCGATCGGATCCTCGGATTCTACACGCGAACCCTCGATTGGGTTCTGATGCGCCGAACTCTGACACTGATGGTCGCAGTCGCAACGCTCGCAGTCACGATCATCCTGTTCGTCGTCGTTCCAAAGGGCTTTTTTCCGGTGCAAGATACCGGCGAGATTCAAGGAGTCTCGGAAGCGGAGCAAGGTGTCTCATTCACCAAGATGGCCCAGTTGCAGCAGCGTCTGGCAGCGAAGATCCTCGAGAATCCCGCGGTCGAAAGCCTGTCGTCGTTCATCGGCGTCGACGGCACCAACACGACGCTCAACAGCGGCCGTATCCAGATCAATTTGAAGCCGCTGGCGAAGCGCAAAGGGGCATCGGACGTGATCCGCGATCTGGCCGCGTCGGTCGGCAATCTCGACGGCATCAGCCTCTACATGCAGCCGGTGCAAGACATCTCGGTCGAGGACATCGTTAGCCGCACGGAGTACCAGTACAGTCTGCAGGATCCGAACGCGGCGGAACTCAATAATTATGTCAATCAATTCTTGGCTCGGCTCAAGCAGCTGCCGCAACTCGCCGATGTCGCGAGCGACCAGCAGACCGCGGGCCGCCAAGCGGTCTTGAATTACGACCGCGCGACGGCTTCGCGTCTTGGCATAACGACTCAGAATATCGACGACGCGCTCTACGACAGCTTCGGCCAGCGCCAAATCTCGACCTTGTTCACGCAGTTGAATCAGTACCACGTGATCTTGGAAGTCGATCCGCAGTTCCAGACGAGTCCCGATGACTTGCGCAATATTTATCTGAAGTCACCGACGGGCACGGTCGTGCCCTTGTCCGCGATCACACAAGCCTCGCGACAGTCCGCGCCGCTTTTGATCAGCCATATGGGGCAATTTCCCGCGACGACGGTTTCCTTCAATCTCGCGCCGGGCGCTTCCTTGGGTGAGGCGGTGAGCGCGATTCAACAAGTGCGCGACGATCGGGAAAAGCTGCCGACTCCGGCGGCGCTGCAGGGATCGTTTCAGGGTACCGCGGCCGCCTTCGTGGGGTCGCTCTCCAACGAGGCAATCCTCGTGTTGAGTGCGCTGTTGACCGTTTATATCGTGCTCGGGGTCCTCTATGAGAGCTACATCCATCCGATCACGATCCTCTCCACGCTGCCGTCGGCCGCAGTCGGGGCGCTGCTCGCGCTGTTGATCTTCGGCAGTGAGCTCACGGTCGTTGCAATCATCGGCATCGTGCTGTTGATCGGTATCGTACAAAAAAACGCGATCATGATGATTGATTTTGCATTGGAGGCCGAGCGCAAGCAGCAGAAGAGCGCATTCGACTCTATTCGCGAGGCTTGTCTGCTGCGCTTCCGGCCGATCCTCATGACGACGATGGCCGCGATGCTCGGTGCCATGCCGCTGGCCTTCGGACAGGGCGTCGGCTCGGAACTTCGCCGGCCTCTTGGCATTACGATCGTCGGCGGCCTCATTTTCAGTCAGCTGCTGACCCTGTATACGACGCCGGTCGTTTACTTGTTCTTCGATGGTCTGGCAGCAAAGTTTGCGCGCTGGCGTGGTGCAAAGCCCGCCGGCGCCGAACACCCGAGTTCCGCATGAGTCTGTCGACGCCGTTCATTGAGCGCCCGATCGCGACGACGTTACTGACCGCGGCCGTGGCGCTCGCCGGCATCGCCGCATATCACGTACTGCCAGTCTCGCCGCTGCCACAGGTCGATTTTCCGACAATTTCGATATCGGCCGGCCTGCCGGGCGCGAGTCCGGAAATCATGGCGTCTTCGGTCTCGACGCCGCTCGAACGCGAGTTCGGGCGCATCGCCTCGGTCACAGAGATGACGGCGCAGAGCACGCTGGGGCAGACGAGCATCACGTTGCAATTCGATCTTTCGCGCAACATCGACGCCGCAACTAGGGACGTGGAATCGGCAATCAACGCCGCCCGCAGCTACCTGCCTGCGAATTTGCCGACCAACCCCACCTACCGCAAGGTAAATCCGGCCGACGCGCCGATCATGATCGTCGCGCTGACGTCCAACAAGTTGGCTCCGTCGGCGTTGTATGACGCTGCATCGACAATTCTGCAGCAGCGGCTCTCGCAAATCGCGGGTGTTGGGCAGGTCGTGGTCGGAGGCAGTTCGGCGCCCGCGGTGCGCATCGATCTGAATCCGACGCAGCTGCATGGCTATGGCCTGGAGTTGGAGGACGTGCGCACGGCAATCGCCGCGCAAACCGTCAATCAGGCCAAGGGGCACTTCTCGAACGACAGCGATCGGTCGGCGATCGTCGCGAACGATCAACTAATGAAGGCGGCTGACTATCAGCCGCTGATCGTCAGCTACAGCAATGGCACGGCCGTGAGGCTCTCGGATGTCGCAAACGTCCAAGATTCGGTCCAGACGGTCCGATCACTCGGCATGTCGAACGGCAAGCGTTCTGCGCTCATCATCATTTTTCGCCAACCAGGCGCCAATATCATCTCCACGGTCGACGGCATCAAAGCCGCCTTGCCGCAGTTGCACGCAAGTATCGACTCCTCGATCGATCTGACGATCGCGCTCGACCAGACTCAGACGATTCGAGCTTCGGTGAGCGACATCGAAAGGACCTTGCTGATTTCCGTCGTGCTTGTCGTGCTGGTGGTATTCTTGTTTCTCCGCGAATTTCGTTCGACCTTGATACCGCTGGTTGCCGTGCCGGTGTCCTTGATCGGAACGCTTGCGGTTATGTACTTGCTGGGCTACAGCATCGACAATTTATCACTGATGGCGCTGACGATATCGACTGGATTCGTAGTCGATGACGCGATCGTCGTTCTCGAAAACATCACCCGATACAAAGAGGCCGGGATGAATGCGATGGCGGCGGCGCACAAAGGCGCCGCGGAAATCGGCTTCACGGTTCTTTCGATGAGTACCTCATTGGTTGCGGTGTTCATTCCGATTCTGCTCATGGGGGGGATTATCGGCCGCCTGTTCCGCGAATTCGCGGTTACGCTGTCGGTAACGATCATAGTGTCGCTCGTGATATCACTGACGACGACGCCAATGATGTGCTCGCTGTTGCTTGCAGATGAGCACAAACACGGAAAATTGTATCTCGCGAGCGAGCGCGCGTTCGAATGGGTCCTGGGCGGCTACGAGCGCAGCTTGCGCAAAGTTCTCGATCATTCGTTGATCGTGTTGTTGATCGCGATCGCGACCATCGGACTCAGCGCCTATTTGGCGATCATCGTACCAAAGGGTTTTTTTCCACAGCAGGATACGGGGCGCTTGAACGGCAGCATCATTGCCGATCAGGACATCTCGTTCCAAGCGATGCAGAAGAAAATCCAGAGACTGGCGGCGATCGCGCAGGAGGATCCGGGAGTCGACACGGTGGTGTTATTCACCGGCGGTGGCGGCGGAACGACGACCAACACCGGCCGCGTTTTCATGTCCTTGAAGCCGCTCGCGATGCGTAGTGCGACCGCGGACCAGATCATCAACCGGCTGCGCCCGAAGCTCGCTACGGTCGCCGGCGCGACGCTGTTTCTGCAGGCCGTGCAGGATGTCAGGATCGGCGGCCGGCAAAGTGCCGCGCAATACCAATACACGATCCAGAGCGACAACCTACAGCTGCTCAATCAATGGGCCCCGACCTTGCTCGGCGCGATGAAGAAGATCCATCAGTTGAGCGACGTCAACAACGATCAGCAGAACCGCGGTTTGGCGGCGAACATCGTGATCGATCGCGCGACGGCCTCGCGCCTCGGCATATCCCCGGAAGCAATCGACAGCGCGCTCTACGACGCGTTCGGCGAACGGGATATCGCGAAGACTTATACGCAGCTCAATCAGTATTTCGTCGTCATGGAAGTGGCGCCGAGCTTTTGGCAGGACCCTCACGCGCTCGACAACGTATACATCTCGTCAACGAGCGGCGGCGTCGTGCCCTTGTCGACCGTAGCGCGGTTCGGCAATGCGACGGCCCCGCTCGCGGTCAACCACACGGGCGTTTTTCCGTCGGTCACGTTTTCCTTCAATCTCGCGCCAGGCGTAGCGCTCGGCGACGCCGTCAACCTGATCGGCGCAGCGCAGCGCAGCATCGGCATGCCGACGACGATTACAGGATCTTTCGGCGGCACGGCGCAAGCGTTCACGGCGTCGCTCGCGAACGAATTCTGGCTGATCGCCGCTGCGATCGCCGCTGTCTACGTGGTGCTCGGGATTCTCTACGAGAGCTACATTCATCCGGTTACGATCATTTCTACGCTGCCCTCGGCGGGCGTAGGAGCACTGTTGGCGTTGCTGATCACCCACACCGATCTCACCGTGATCGCCTTGATTGGCATCATATTGCTGATCGGTATCGTCAAGAAGAACGCGATCATGATGATCGATTTTGCAATCGAGGTGGAGAGGCGTGAACATAAGAGCCCGAGAGATGCGGTGTTCCAAGCATGCATGCTGCGATTCCGCCCAATCATGATGACGACGATGGCGGCGCTGCTCGGCGGACTGCCGCTCGCGCTCGGTACCGGCATGGGTTCGGAGTTGCGCCGGCCGCTCGGCATTGCGATCGTCGGCGGCCTCATCGTGAGCCAGGCCTTGACCTTGTACACGACACCCGTGATCTATCTCTATATGGACCGATTGAATACCTGGATTTCGCAGTTCGGACTCGGGCCGCGCCCTGATCCCGCGGAGCCGGCGGGCGTGCCGACCATCTCATGAAACACGAGAAATTCATGTTGCGCACGAAAATCTGGCCGGCCGCCGCCGCGATCATGTCTGTGCTCACGGCGTGCAATCTTGCACCACATTACGATGCGCCGAAGACCGACGTGCAGCCGGCATTCAAGGAGGCGATCCCGCCTGGAGAAGCGAATCAGGGGTGGAAGCTCGCGGACCCGAAGGACACGGTCATTCCGGCCGATTGGTGGCAGGTTTTCGGAGACGCCAAACTCGACGAACTCGAGAGCAAGGTCGCGATTTCGAACCAGACGGTCGCCGCCGCGGCGGCGAATTACCGTGCATCGCGTGCGCTCGTCGCGCAAGCGCAGGCCGCATTTTTTCCGATCTTGAGCCTCGACCCGACGATCAATCGATCGCGTTCCAGCCTGTCGATCGCGAGCGAGGGGTCGAGTGCCTCGACGACGACGACGGCCGCGGCGGCGGCGGCCGCCGCCAAGGCGGCTACGGCGCCGCGTACGGTCTACACAGTCCCGGTCGACGCGACTTACCAAGTCGATCTTTGGGGCAGCGTGCGGAATACGGTCGCGCAGAGCCGTTACACGTCGCAGGCGAGCGCGGCGCAGGTCGTGACCGCGCTGCTCAGTACGCAGAGCACGCTCGCACAAGATTATTTCCAGCTGCGCGCGCTCGATGAACAGCGGCGGATTCTCGACGCAAGCTTGGTCGATTACGAAGCAAATATCCACTTGATCGAGACGCTGACCCGCAGCGGCATCGACTCGAACGAGGACCTCTCGGGAGCCGAGAACCAGCTTTACACCGCGCAGGCCGAGGCCACCGATCTCGGGGTCGCGCGAGCGCAGTACGAACACGCAATCGCGGTGCTGATCGGCGTTCCGCCGGCGACGTTCTCGCTCGAACCGGAACCGTTCAATCCGAGTTTGCCGGTAGTTCCCGTGAGCGTGCCCTCGGAATTGCTCGAGCGTCGCGCGGACATTGCCGCCGCAGAGCGGCAAGTGGCGGCCTCGAACGCTCAAATCGGTATCGCGCGTGCGGCCTTTTTCCCGAGTTTGACGCTGGCTGCGAGCGGCGGGTACGAGGCGACGACCCTGCGCTCGCTGTTCGATTGGCCGAACCGGTTCTGGTCGTTCGGACCCGCATTGGCGCAAACCCTGTTCGACGGCGGCGCGCGACGCGCCGTTGTCTTGCAGGCCCATGCGCTCAACGATGCGGCCGTTGCCAATTATCGCCAAGCCGTGCTCTCGGCATTCGAGTCGGTCGAGGACAACCTCGCCAGCCTGCGCATTCTCTCGAAGGAACTGACGGAGCGGCACAATGCGACCGTTGCCGCGCAACACACCGTGGAATACTCCGTCGTCCGCTATCGCAACGGCGTCGACAGCTACGTCAACGTAATCACCGCGCAAAACACCTTCCTCTCGAGCAGAGAATCCGAATTGCAGGTTCGACTCGAGCAGCAGATCGCGAGCGTCAATCTGATCAACAACCTCGGCGGCGGCTGGAACACTGCCGACTGGGCGCGCACGGAACGCCTGACGCAGCAAGCCGCTGCGGCGCGCGAACGAGCCCAAGCGCGCGCGGGGAGCGCGGCCGCCGGCAATACCGCGCCCGCGGCTCCAAACCCGCCCGCGATCCCGAGTCCGGAGCTTCGTCCCGAGGACCTGCTCAAGCAAAACGCGGATGCGGTCGCACCGCCGCCGCCCGCCGCGGATCAAAAATAGCGCGGTGGCGAGCGCGGCGCGCAGGGCGCCTACTTCGCGAGCATCTTCCGCAAGGCAAGCAACTCACGCCGCCGTTTTGGGCCTGTCTTGGGGAATGCCAATTTGAGCCCTTTGGTGGTCTCCAAGACGATGCGTGAGACGATCAGCCGCGCATTGCGTTTGTCGTCGGCGGGCACGACGTACCAGGGTGCCCGTTCGGTGCTGGTCGCACTCAGGCATTTTTCGTACGCCTTCTGATATTGCTTCCAGTATTTTCGTTCTTCGATGTCGGCCAGACTGAATTTCCAATTCTTGTTCGCGCTGTCGATGCGCTCGATGAAGCGCTTTCTCTGTTCCTCTTTTGAGAGGTGAAGAAAAAACTTCATGATGCGCATCCCGTTCAAATCGAGATGTCTTTCCAAGTTGAGTATCGATCGATACCGCTGGTGCCAGATTTTCTTCGGGTTGCGCGCTTCGCTCGGCAAGCCCTCGGACCGCAGTATTTCCGGGTGAACCCTGACGATCAGAACCTCTTCGTAATAAGATCGATTGAATATCCCGATCTTGCCGCGCTCGGGCAAGTCTCGCGTCGTGCGCCACAGAAAATCGTGCTCGAGCTCCGCGGCACTTGGATGCTTGTAACTGAAGACCTGGCAGCCTTGGGGATTGATCCCGGACATCACATGGGCGATTGCACCGTCCTTGCCGGCGGCATCCATGGCCTGGAAGATCAGCAATAGAGAATAGCGATTCGAAGCGTAGAGCATTTCCTGCTGCGCGCTGCGATCAGCGATGTCGCGGCTGAGCAAGTCGGCGTAGTCGTCATCGGACCGGTAAATCGGGTCGATTCGCGTCGGCCAACGCTTCAGCTCGACGGTGCCGCCCTCCGGGACCCGGAATTTCGCAGTGTCGACCAACATCATCCAACCCCTCTGCGCCGGGAAAGCGCCTGCCGTCCCCGGTGCGCTTCGCTAGCCGATCGCCGCGTTCAACCACCGGGTCAGCGCGCCGCTGCTCATTGCACCGGATTCCCGCTTGATTTCCTGTCCGCCGCGAAACACGATCAGCGTCGGAATGCTCTTGATATGGTGGCGCTCAGCGGGCGCCGTTTCGTCGTCGGTATTGACCTTCGCAAAACGAAGTTTCGGTTCGAACTGTTTGGCCGCAGCTTCGAAAAACGGCGCCATTGTCCGGCAAGGCCCGCACCAGGGCGCCCAAAAATCGACGACCACCGGGAGGTCGCTGCGGTTCAGATGCTTGTCGAAATTGCTCGCGGTCAAGGCAACCGGCTTGCCCTCGAACAATCCGAAGTGACAGTGAGGGCAACGGGGTGCATCCCCGAGGCGATCGCTCGGCAGACGAACGACCGAATCGCAATGGCCGCAAACGACATGGACCTTCTCTTTCATATTCCGTAAGACAGCGCCAAGCGCATAAAGTTTAGGGCACATGTCGAATCTGCTCTCGTCGGGTTTCATAATCAATCGGCATAAGGCCTCGAAAAAACGGTAGTTCACACGGCGGTGCCCGACCAAGATCATGCCCAGCCTCGCACCAAGCAGGTTCGGTGCCATCAGGAGTTGTCGATGTTCGTCAGAGTCTTCGCCTTGGCGCTTACCGCTGCGCTGTTCGGTGCTTCCGCCGGCATTGCGGCCGATGAGGGCCTCGAGCCCATTGTGGTCACTGCGCAGCGCAAGCAAGAGTCCGTGCAGTCCGTCGGTATCGCGATCTCGGTACTTTCCGGCCAGAGCCTCGCAGACAAATCGATCACGGTCGTCGATGACCTGCAAAATGCGGCACCGAGTTTGCAGGTCGAGCCGGCGTTCGGCAGCGGCCAGCCGCAGTTTCGGATCCGCGGCGTGGGCTTTCTCGACTACACGTCGAATAATGCGTCCCCGGTCGGCGTGAGTCTCGACGACGTCCCATTCGCGTTTCCGATTCAGACGCAAGATCAGTTGTTCGATCTCGATCGCATCGAGGTGCTGCGGGGGCCCCAAGGCACGCTGTACGGTCGCAATACGACAGGCGGTGAAATCAATTTCATCACGAACAGGCCGACAGCCGACAGCCATGGCGGGATCACGGTCGAATATGGCTCGCATGGCGAACTCGATGCGCAAGGGTTTCTCTCGGGCACGATCGCCGACGGCTTGATCGGGCGCCTCTCGCTCGCAACCGAGCAGGGCGGGGCATGGCAGCATGACCGGGTGACCGGACAAAGCTTGGGCGACAAGGACAAGATCGCATTGCGCGGACAACTGGAGTGGAATCCCGCGGAGGCAATCGATTTTCGCTTCGACGTGCACCTGGCTTTGGACAAATCCGATGAAACAGGCCTGCAGTTGATCAAGGCGTACACGCCCTACAACACCGGCCTCGGCGGTCCGACGATACCCGCGGATACCTCGCCCTATGTGACCGGCTGGAGCCTCGCCCCGGCGTTTGCAAAATTCATCGGACTTTCGCCGGGCGCCAAGCCCGGCGTCGACAACAGCAACAACGGCGCCGATCTGACCGCCAATTTCGATCTGGGTACTGCCAAGCTCACGAGCATCACCGCCTATAACAAGCTCATCCGGCGCGAGTATGGCGATTGGGATGCGACCCAGTACTACGATTCCGACGAATTCCTCGCGAGCGACGTCGATGTGTTCTCCGAGGAGCTGCGCATCGCCTCGACGTCGAGCGGTCCGTTCGGCTGGGTCGGCGGTCTGTTCTACTCCGACCAGGATCTCAAGGAGGATTTCTATTCCGACTTCTCGGATGCAAACCTCGGCTTTCCGGCCGGCACGACGCCGCAAATCGCGCTCACGAAATATGAGCAAGTCGCGAATTCGGTCGGCGTCTTCGCGCAGGGAAATTATCGCTTCAATGAGTTCGTCGGCGGCACGCTGGGCTTGCGTGAAGATCACGAGACGCGGGAGCTGATCGACCTGAACACGGGATTCCTCGTGCCTTCCATTCCATCGTTCACGGGCGGTGCGCTGTCGGCCTCGACCACGTCCAACTTGCCGTCCGGCAAGATTGAGCTCGACTACAATCCGATCACCGATACGCTGATCTACGAAAGCATCAGCCGCGGCGTGAAATCAGGCGGGTTCACGGCGCACAACACGGTTACCGCTCCCGCAGTCGACCCCTTCGAACCGGAAAAGCTCACGGCATTCGAAGTCGGCGTGAAGTCCGATGTCACGCGCAAGCTGCGCGTGGACGCAGCAGTGTTTTATTATCGCTACAAGGATCAGCAGATCCTCGGCAAGGTGTTCGACGATCTCTCGCAATCCTATATCGGGCGATTCGTGAATGCGGATTCGAGAATCAGCGGCGGCGAGGTCGAACTCGAGTGGCGGCCGCTAGCTGGCCTGTCGATTTCTCAATATGCGGGTTTCGCGGAGGGCTATTACACGAGCACGCTGCTCGATAGCAGCGGCAACAATTACGACGGAAGCCCGGAAAGCTTCCCGAAGTGGAGTTATGGCGGCGACGCGGCGTATTCCTGGAACGCCGGCGATTACCGGGTCACGACGGAATCCAATTACAGCTTCCACGATACGTACAGCCAGTTCTATTTGCTCGGCAGTTCGGATTTCACGATACCGCAGTACTGGCTCGCCAACGCAAATCTGTCGCTCTCGCCGGCCAACGACAAATCGTGGACCTTGACGCTGTGGGGCCGCAACATTTTCAACAAATACTACGACGTCACGCGCAATTTCTTCCTGCCGGGCACCGAAGTCGGCCAAGTCGGCGAGCCCGCGACGTTCGGAATTCGGGTCAGCTACCGCTATTAGGATGCGCGCCATGTTCAAGAGTCTCGTCGTGATTGCGGTCGTCGTCGTGATTCTGATCGCGGCCGCATGGCTCAAGCTGCGCGGGCCCGACATCCCTTATGAGCAGGTCGAGGCCAAGTATCGCGACGACGCTTCACGTTTCATCGACCTGCCGGGCAATTTCCGCGTGCACTACCAGGAATATGGTGATCCCGCATCGCCGTTGCTGGTGCTGCTGCACGGCTTTGGCGATTCTTATACGAGCTGGGAGGGATGGTCCGCGCAACTGAAGGACCGCTTCCACGTGATCAGCCTGGACTTTCCCGGCCACGGGCTCACGCGCGCGCCCGTTGGCTATCAATTGACCGGGCCGGCGCTTGCCGACTTCGTCGATCTCTTTGCAGGCGCGTTGGCGTTACCGAAATTCGCGGTGGCCGGCAACTCGATGGGCGGTGGCGCGGCCTGGCAGCTCGCCGTGCGCCACCCCGAACGCATCAATGCCTTGATCCTCGTAGATGCCGCCGGGTGGCCGGCCGAAAAGCCACCCACCAAGATTCCGCTCGCATTCAGGATCCTGCAATACCGGGCCGGGCGCGCGCTGCTGCGCAATATCGACAACAGCCCGTTGATCGAAGAAGGCCTGAAGACCGACGTTTACGACAAGAGTTTGATTACGCCGCAATTCGTCGCGCGCTGGGCCGAGTTTCAGCGCGCACCCGGACATCGTGCGATCCTCATGGATATCAGCATCGGAGCACAAGCTTCGGCCGGCGCAGCGATATTGAGCCACATTCAAGTGCCGACGCTGGTTGTCAACGGCGAGAACGACGTGCTGGTCGAGCCGTCGAGCGCGCGAAAATTCGCGGCCGCAATTCCGGGCGCGCGGCTGATCCTCTACCCGCAGGTCGGACACCTGCCGCAAATCGAAATCCCGCAGCGCTCGGCGGAAGACCTCGCGGCGTTCTTGCTCACGCAGCTGCCGGCTTCACAGTCGCCGGCGGCCTCGAAACCCCCGGTGCCTGCGGTTCCGCCCGCTCCGGTATCATCGGCGCATGCAAAAAGATTATCTGGGTAATCCGATCAGCGCCGCCGTGGAGGCGACGCGGGCTGCGATCGACGATTTTATCGGGGGATTGCTCGCCTACGAGACGCGCGCCGAGCATGTGCTAGGTGCCGCGGATGCGGATCCGGCTTGCTGCATCGTGAACGTCTACGCGGGATTCCTCTGGATGTTGCTCGAGGCGCCGGAAGCGGCGCAGCATGCCGCCAAATACTTGAGCGCCGCCGAACGCGCGGCGGGCGGCGCGAGCCTGCGCGAACAATTGAACGTCGAGTTGCTGCGCGCCTGGGTCGCCGACGATATCGTGATGGCGTTGCGCGTGGCCGACAGCATATCCGACGAGTTTCCCCACGATCTCGCGGTCGTCAAGCTGCATCAATACCTCGAGTTCAATCGCGGCAACGCGCCGGAAATGCTGCGCATTGCGCTCAAGGTCATCGAACGCAATGCACACGTCGCGCACATGCACGGAATGGCCGCATTCGCCTACGAACAATGCCATTTGCTCGACGAGGCGCAGGCCGCTGCGCAGGCAGCGCTGCTGCTCCTGCCGAAGGAGCCCTGGGCGCAGCATGCGCTCGCCCATGTGCACTTGACCCGCGGCGCGATCGATGAGGGGGCAGAGTTACTCGAGGGGTTCGCGGCGACCTGGACCGAACTCAACTCGTTCATGCTCACGCATCTGTGGTGGCATTTGGCGGTCTTTTATTTGGCCCAGGGCCGCAATGCACGCGCACTCGACCTGTATGACCTCCATGTCTGGGGCGTCGTGAAGAGCTACTCTCAGGATCAAGTCGGCGCGGTCTCGCTGCTCACGCGGCTCGAGCTGGCCGGCGTCGATGTGGAGGGTCGCTGGCGCGAACTCGGGGATCATCTGAAGCAGCGCTCGGTCGACCTGGTCCAGCCCTTTCTAACGCTGCAGTACCTGTACGGCCTGGCGCGTGCGGGCCGCCCGGAAGCCGAGCGCCTGCTCGATGCCGTGCGTCAGCGCGCGAATGATGCACCCGCCCACGCGCGCACAGTCTGGCAGGAGGTTGCGCTGCCGGCCTGCGAAGGCCTTTACGCGCACGCACACGGCGATTACGAGACCACCTGGCGCGCGCTGGGCGCGGCGCTGCCGCGGCTCGTCGAGACCGGCGGCAGCCATGCGCAGCGCGGCCTCTTCGGGCAAATCCTGCTCGATGCGGCGCTGAGGAGCGGGCGCCTAGTCGCCGCCCAGCAAGCGCTCGAACTTCAGCGCTCGACGTATCGCGACGACGTGCCGGCCAACGCGGCGCTGGCCGAGGTCTACGGTCAGCTGCGCTTGCCGGGGCTTAGCGCCGAGGCGCGCGCCCGCGCCGACGCCGCCCGCGCTCGGCACGCGCTCGGCACAGACTAGGTTCGATAAGGAGAACGCGTGCGCGAACGACAATTGCAGTCATTGTTCGAATCGATCGATGCGCGCGAGCAGGATCTCGTCGCATTGACGCGCGATCTGATACGTTTTCCGACGGTCAATCCGCCCGGCGAGGAATATGCGGCCTGCGCCGAATTCATCGGGGGGCGGATGCAAGCGCGCGGCTTCGAGACGACCTATGTACGCGCCGCGGGCACGCCCGGCGACAGCGACCGCTATCCGCGCATCAACGTGATCGCGCGGCGCGAGAGCGGTAAAGCGGGCCCATGCGTACACTTCAACAGCCATATCGACGTGGTGCAAACGGGCGCCGGCTGGACCGTGGACCCATTCGCTGGTCTCGTGCGCGATCGCAAAGTATACGGGCGCGGGGCTTGCGACATGAAAGGCGGCCTCGCGGCGTCGATCGTCGCGCTCGAGGCGCTCATCGACAGCGGTATCGACTTGCCGGGTGCACTGGAGCTCTCCGGCACGGTCGACGAAGAGTCCGGCGGATACGGCGGAGTGCATTACCTCGCGGAGCGCGGCTGGTTCTCCAAACCGCGCGTCGACCACGTAATCATTCCGGAGCCGCTCAATGTCGATCGCGTGTGCATCGGCCATCGCGGCGTCTGGTGGGCGCAGATCGAAACCCATGGCCGTATTGCGCATGGTTCGATGCCGTTTCTCGGCGACTGCGCGGTGCGCCACATGAATGCGGTCATCGACCGCTTCGAGCGCGATCTGTATCCGCGCCTGGCCGCGGGACGAACGGAAATGCCGGTCGTTCCCGTGGACGCACGCCGCTCGACGCTCAATATCAATTCGATACACGGTGGTCAGGCCGAGCCGCAGGGCGGACTGCCTGCGCCCTGTGTCGCGGATTCTTGCCGCATGATCATCGACCGGCGACTGCTCGCCGAGGAGAGCATCGACGGCGTCAAGGCCCAGATGCGAGAACTGCTCGACCGGCTGGTCGCGGACCGCGCCGGCTTTCGCTATACCCTCCGCGATCTTTTCGAGGTGCAACCGACGATGTCGGATCGCAACGGACCGGTGGCGCAGGCAGCGGCTGCCGCGATCCGCAGAGTGCTCGGGCGGGACGCCGAATTCGTTTGCTCGCCGGGCACCTATGATCAGAAGCACATCGATCGCGTCGGTAAATTGAAGGACTGCATCGCTTATGGCCCCGGGATTCTCGATCTTGCACACCAGCCGGACGAGTACGTGGGCATCGACGACATGATCGCCGCGGCGAAAGTCATGGCGGCTGCGGCTTGGTCTTTGCTCGACAGCGGCGCATGAATCGCGGCGGCGGACGACTGGCGCTAAAGTTGCGCGCCGCGTCCGCCGGGTTCGCCGTATTCGCCGCGATCGTGACATTGCTCGCGCCAGGCGCCAACGCCGATGCGGCGATCCGGGATCGCGCCACCATCGGCATGCAGCTCGAACCGCCGATCCTCGATCCGACCGCGAATCCCGCCGCGGCAATATCCGAGATTCTTTACGGAAATGTCTACGAAGGCCTGGTCCAATTCGCGGTCGACGGATCGGCGGTGCCGCTGCTGGCCGAATCCTGGCAGATCTCACCGGACGGTCTCAGCTATGTGTTTCATTTGCACAGCGGCGTGAAATTCTCCGACGGCAGCGTATTCGATGCGACCGTCGCCAAGTTTTCACTCGACCGCGCACTCGCGGCGGATTCCACCAATCCGCAGAAGCCACGGCTCGCGGCGATCGGGACGATCGACGTGCTCGACCCGTTGCGCTTGCGCATCCGCCTGACGCGCCGCTCGGGCGGGCTGCTGCAGACGCTCGCTTGGGGTTCGTTCGTCATGGTGTCGCCGCGAACCGCCGCGGGCAATGCGCTGCATCCGATCGGCACGGGCCCCTTCGAATTTTCCGAATGGCATCGCGGCGACTCGCTCGAGTTGGTTCGAAATCCCGGCTATTGGGGCAGCGCGCCGCCGCTGCGCGCCGCGATCTTCAAGTTCATCGCCGATCCCACGGCGGCCTATGCAGCGCTGATGGCCGGTGACGTCGACGCGTTCGCGAACTACCCGGCGCCCGAGAGCTTTGACCAATTCCGCGCGGATTCGCGCTTCGCAGTGTTCGTGGGATCGACCGAAATGGAGACAGTGCTCGGTCTCAATGAGCGGCGCGCGCCGCTGAACAATCTATTGGTGCGTCGGGCGATCTCACACGCGATCGACCGGAACGCCATCATCGACGGCGCGATGTTCGGCTATGGCATCCCGATCGGCAGCCATTTCCCGCCCGGCAAGCCCGCTTATTTGGACCTGACGGGCCGCTATCCCCATGATGTCGCAGCCGCGAAGGCCCTGTTGGCCGAAGCCGGGTATCCGCATGGGTTCTCGCTCGTGCTCAAGCTGCCGCCGCCGGCCTACGCGCGGCGCAGTGGTGAAATCGTCGCCGCGCAACTGCTGGCTGTCGGAATCACGGTCAAGATCGAAAATCTCGAGTGGGCGCAATGGCTCGATCAAGTTTTTTCGAGAAAGGACTTCGACATGAGCATCGTCGGCCATGCGGAGCCGATGGATTACGATATCTATGCGCGCGACGATTACTACTTCGGCTACTCGAATCCCGAGTTCAAGGCGCTGATCGCAGCGCTCGACGATACCGTCGATGCAGCCGCGCGCGACGAGTTGTTGCGCGCGATTCAACGCAAGCTCGCCGAGGACGCGGTAAACGGCTTCTTGTTTCAGTATCCGCGGCTCGATGTATGGGATGCGCACCTGCACGGCCTCGGATTCGATAACGAGCTCGGTGTCGTCGATTTAAAGAGCGCCTACTTCGACGATGCCGCGGCGCCAAATATCGCGGCGCCGGGCTCGGGCGCCGCGATCGGCTCGGACGCCGGTACGACGTCGCTCGGGTTCGCGGCATTCGCGGCGGCGCTCGCGCTCGGCGCCGTCGCCGGTTTGGTCGCGGTCGCGCGCCGCTACGGCCCCGTCTATCTGTTGGGGCGACTTGCGGTGCTCGCCGTGACGCTGCTGTTTGCAACCGCGATCGTGTTCGTGGTCGTCGAGATCCTGCCCGGTGACCCGGCGCGATTCATGATGGGCCTGCATGCCGACCCGGCGGCTCTCGAGGCGCTGCGGCATCAGCTGGGCCTCGATGAGGCGCCGCTGCAGCGCTATTTCGCGTGGCTTGCCGGCCTGACCCACGCCGATTTCGGCACGAGCTATACCTACCGGGTCCCGGTGCGCGAACTTCTTGCGGAGCGTTTGCAAATCTCGCTGCCGCTCGATGTGTACGCGTTGACGCTGACTACGCTGATCGCCTTCCCGGTCGGACTATTTGCGGCCGCACGGCGAGGGAGGACCGGGGATTTCGTGCTCACCGGGCTCACACAAGTCGGTTTGGCCGTGCCGAATTTTTGGCTGGGCTTGCTGTTGGTGCTCGTGTTCGCGATCGATCTGCGCTGGGTGTCGGCAGGCGGATTTCCGGGCTGGCACGGCGGATTCTGGCGCGCAATCGAGCACTTGAGCTTACCGGCCTTGGCGCTCGCGGTGCCGCAAGCGGCCATTTTGGCGCGGGTGTTGCGCGGTGCGCTCGTCGCGACGCTGCATGAGGACTATATCCGCACCGCGCGCGCCAAGGGTGTGGGCGAATGGCGATTGCTCTGGCGCCACGCGCTGCCGAACGCGATGGTGCCGGTGCTCACGATACTCGGATTGCAATTCTCGTTCCTGCTCGCAGGCGGCGTGATCATTGAAAACGTCTTCTTTCTACCGGGACTCGGCCGGCTCGCGTTTCAAGCGATCATTCAGCGCGACCTCATCGTCGTGCAGAGCGTCGTCATCGTGCTGGTCTTTGCGGTCGTGGTTGTGTCGTTTCTCATCGAGATTGCCTATTTGCTCTGCGATCCGCGGCTGGCCGCAAGGGAATCCCGGTGAGCGGCTCCGGCGCGCACCGCATTGGCTTGATCGCGGGCGCCGGCATCACGGCGGCGTTCATCGCGATGGCGATCATCGCCTCGTTCTGGACACCGTACGACCCTGCGGCGCTCGATATCCCCGCCAAGCTGCTCGCGCCGAGCCTGCAGCATTGGTTCGGCACGGATCAGCTCGGGCGCGACGTGCTGTCCATGGTCATGGCGGGCGCCAGGGGCTCGGTTGCGGTCGCGTTCTTCTCCACCGGGATTGGGCTCGCGCTCGGTGTGCCCCTGGGCTTGATTGCGGCCGCGCACGCCGGCTGGGTCGACGAGTTCATCATGCGCGGAAACGATTTATTGTTTGCGTTCCCGTCGCTGCTGCTCGCGATCATGCTGAGCGCGGTACTCGGCCCCGGCGCAGTCAATGCCTGCATTGCGATCGGCGTGTTCAACATTCCGGTATTTGCGCGCGTCGCACGTGGCGCCGCGCTGCGCGTTTGGACGCAGGATTTCAGTCTCGCGGCCCGAGTTGCGGGCAAAGGACCGTTACGCATCTCGGTCGAACATGTGCTGCCGAATCTCGTGGGCGCGCTCGCGATCCAGGCGACCATCCAGTTTTCGCTGGGCGTCGTCGCCGAAGCCGGTCTCTCCTACCTTGGAATCGGCATTCAGCCGCCGACGCCGAGCTGGGGTCGAATGTTGAGCGACGCCCAGACGCTCACGGCGCTCGCGCCGTCGCTCGCGCTGTTTCCGGGATTCGCGGTCGCGCTGTTCGTGCTGGGACTCAATTTGTTGGGCGGCGGACTGCGTCCGCGGCGAGAGCGATGAACGCCGGTCCGGCGCCGCTGCTGCAGGTCGATGCGCTCGAAGTGTCGATCGAGTCGGTGAAGCTCTTGGACGGCGTATCTCTCGAGCTGCAGCCGGGCGATATCTTGGGACTCGTCGGTGCGTCGGGTTCCGGCAAGTCGATGACCGCGCTCGCGATCATGCAGTTGCTGCCGCGTCATGCGCAGGTGCGCGGCAACATTCGATTGCGCGGCGAGGCGCTTGACGCCAAGAGCGAAGCCGAGCTGTGCCGGATCCGAGGTCGCGACATCGGCATCGTATTTCAGGAGCCGATGACCGCATTGAATCCGCTGATGCGCATCGGCGAGCAAGTGGCTGAAACGGTGCGCCTGCATCGCGGCACCTCGGCATCCGAATCCATGCGGGTGGCGCGTGCGGCGCTCGCACGTGTCGGTCTCGAGGCCGATGCAGAATCCTTGAGGCGCTATCCGCACGAACTGTCGGGCGGCGGCCGACAGCGCGTGGCGATCGCGATGGCCGTCGTGCTCGAGCCTGCGGTGTTGATCGCCGATGAGCCGACGACGGCATTGGATGTGTCGACGCAAGCGCAGGTGCTCGCGCTGCTCCAGGATCTCGTGCGCACGACCGGCATGGCGCTGATCATGGTGACTCACGACATGGCGGTGATCGGCGCGACCACGACGCGCGTTGCGGTCATGCACGAGGGCAGGATCGTCGAGCGCGGAGCCACCGCGCAAATCCTGCATCGGCCGCAGCACGCCTACGCCAAAGCACTGTTGGCAGCGGCCTATCTGCAGCCCAAGTGGCATGCGCCGCCTCGCGCGCAGGCCCCACCCGCGGCGCCTGCGATCTTGGAGGCGGTTCGGATCGTGCGCGAGTACCCGCGCCGCCGGCGATCCCTTTGGTCCGCGCCGCCGCCGCTACGCGCGGTCGACGGGGTGTCGCTGTCGATCCGGACGGGCGAGACCGTTGGATTGATCGGAGAAACCGGTTCCGGCAAATCGAGTCTGCTGCGCGTGATCCTAGCGCTCGATCGACCGCAGTCCGGAGAGATTCGGCTGCTGGGCGATGGCTTCACGACTGCGCGCGGCGCCAGCTTGCGCAGGCTGCGCCGGTCGATTCAGGTGGTGTTTCAAGACCCTTATTCGAGCTTCGATCCGCAATGGACCGTCGAGCGAGTTGTCGCGGAGCCTTTTCATTTGTTTGACGTCGAGCCGGGCGACGCCGACCGGCGGCGCAAGGTCGCGCTGGCGCTCGAACGCGTCGGCCTATCGGCCGCCGACGCGCGGCGTTATCCGCACGAGTTCTCGGGCGGCCAGCGCCAGCGCATCGCGATCGCGCGCGCGCTGATCACCGAACCCGCGGTCATCGCGTTCGATGAGGCGGTTTCCGCGCTCGACTTGCTGGTGCGCGCGCAGATCCTCGCATTGCTCACCGAATTGAATGCGAGCTTGGGCTTGAGCATCTTGTTCGTCTCGCATGACCTTGCCGTGGTCCGCTCGATCGCAGACCGCGTCTATGTGATGTATCGGGGCCGTATCGTCGAAGAGGGCCCCGCGCAAGGGGTATTCGGATCGCCGCGCGACGCCTATACCGCAGCGTTGATCGCGGCTGCGCCGGGTTTGGCGTAGTACACGGCGCGCGCGACCGCGCGCGCGACACAGTCGGCGGCCGCGGAACCGATGCGCGCGACCTGCGCGGCGCGCGCCTCGCCGTCGCCGATGATGACGCGGCCGGAGGCCAGCGCGAACAGTGTGTCGCCGTCGAACGGTGTGTGCGCCGGACGCACGGCGCGCGCGATGCCGTCGTGCGCCATCATCGCGATGCGCTTGCACTCGACGGTCGAGAGTGCGGCGCTGCAGGCGACCACGCCGAGCGTCGTGTTGGCGCCGGCTTGCAAACGCCCGAGTTCGCGCAGGCGCGATTGTTCGGGTGCGGGTTCGGATACATCCATGCCGGCCCGCGGTGGACCCTGCGAGCCGAACTCGCCGTCCAATTCGAAGGCCCAAGCCCAGTAGCTGACCCCGTCGGGCATGAGCACGGACCCGACCGGGTTGACCGCGACCAGCGCGCCGACGACGAGTCCATCGCCGAGATCGATCGAGACCGAGCCAACGCCGCCTTTGATCAAGCCCGCCATCGCTCCGGTGCCGGCGCCGACCGATCCCAGCATGAATTGCGGCGCGGCCGCGGCCAGGGACTCGAGGCCCAAATCCCGATAGGGTGGCGCCAAGCCCCAGGCTTTGTCGCCGCCGTTGCCGAGATCGTGGAGCACGGCCGCGGGCACGATCGGGATCGGCGGCGCGCCGCGGCGCAGTTGAATGCCGACGCCGCGTGCCGATAGCGCGGCCGCTACGCCGTCGGCGGCTGCAAGTCCGAAAACCGAACCGCCCGCGAGAACGATTGCGTGCACGCGACCGACGAGGTTCTCCGGCGCGAGCGCTTCGGTCTCGCGCAGGCCGGGACCGCCGCCGCGCACGTCGACCCCGGCCGACCAAAGGCCATCGAGTGCAAGTGTCGTGACCCCGGTGCCCACGCGCGAGTCGGACGCGTGGCCCACCGCGATACCCGGAACATCGGTGATCAGATTGAGCGGGCCCGGGCGCAGCATGGCATCAGACTGAGGCGACGTGCGGGCTCAGTGGGTCTGCGCCGCGATCACGGCCAATCCGCGCAGCACGAGATCCGGCACGATCTCTCCGCGTGCGCGCATCGTGCCGGTGATCATGCCCGCATCGCCGCCAGTGATGAACAGGGCCGGCTTGACACCCGTGCTCTGTTCGATGATTTCAGCGGCACGATCCGCCATCCCCGCGAGCGCGAACACCGCGCCGCGCGAGACCGCACCGATCGTGTTGTTGGCCAGTATTCCCGCCATCGACGGCGTGCTCTGCTCGACCGCGAGCGCGATATCGCTGGTGCGCTTCAGCAGTGCCTCGCGCATCATGTGGATACCCGGGACGATGAGCCCGCCGAGGTGTTGGCCGTGGGCATCGACGCTGTCGACTTTGACCGCGGTGCCCGCGTCGACGACGCACAGAGCGGAGCGCGCCATGGTCCAGGCGCCGATGACGGCCAACCAGCGGTCGGCTCCGAGCAAGCTCGCGTCCAGATACCCGTTCGTGAGCTCATGGAACTGCCGGGTCGCGGTCACGAACTCGATCTTGACGCCGTAGACTTTTTTCGTGAGCCGCGCCAAATTTTTTGCCATCGCTTCGCCGGCGACGTTCGATACCAAAACCCGATGCGGTTTCTGGTTCGCGTCGAACAAGGCCGCGGTCCATAGATCCGGCTTGACGTCGCGATGCACGACCGCCTGTTGATCGGACAATCCAGCCGTCGTCAGCCATGCCCATTTGAGGCGTGTATTGCCGACGTCAATAACCAAAATCATGCGTTGTCACTGCCTAAGATCGCGCCGCGTGCTTAACGGTAGCCGATAAGGATAACATCGACCGGACCGCGCCGCGGAAAATGCCGGTAAACTGCGCGCGGGCGCCGGCCCGGCCATCGGCGTCGATTCGGAGAGTACATGAAACCCAAGCTGTCTCTGACGGAAGGATCCATTCCGCGCACGCTGCTGTTTTTTTCGCTGCCGATCTTGTTCGGCAACGTGTTGCAGTCCCTGAACGGCTCGGTCAATGCGATCTGGGTCGGAAAATACCTGGGCGAGGCGGCATTCGCGGCAGCCGGAAATGCGAACATGGTGATGTTCCTGCTGTTCGGGTCGATCTTCGGCTTCTCGATGGCGGCCACGGTGCTCGTGGGGCAATGCATGGGCGCGAAGAACATCGCGGAAGCCAAACGCGTGGTCGGCACGGCCGCGACATTTTTCCTCGTGCTGTCGATCGCGCTGAGCGTCCTTGGGTTCGTGTTCGTGCATCAATTGCTCGGGTGGCTGCACACGCCGCCCGATGCCTTGGCCCCCGCAATCGCCTATATGCGCATCATTTTTCTCGCGCTGCCGTTCATGAGCGGGATTTTCTTCTTGATGGCGGTGTTACGTGGTGCGGGCGACTCGAAGACGCCGTTCATCTATCTCGTCGTTTCGGTGTTTCTCGATATCCTGCTGAATCCCTTGCTGATTTTTGGTTGGGGGCCGGTTCCGCGACTCGGAATCGCAGGGTCGGCAATTGCGACGCTGACCGCGCAAGCAATCAGTTTCGTCGCGCTCGTCGTGCATCTGTATCGCACCAAGAACGCCTTGTGCATTCATCGCGACGAGTGGAGTCTGTTCCGGGTCGATCGGACTCTGCTGCGCCTACTGGTCTCGAAGGGCATTCCAATGGGACTGCAAATGTTCGTGGTTTCGACCAGCATGCTCGCGCTGACCGCGCTCGTGAATCGATTCGGATCGCAGGAGACTGCCGCATTCAACGCCGCGATGCAGCTTTGGAATTACATTCAAATGCCGGCAATGTCGATTGCTGCGGCGGTCTCGTCGATGGCCGCACAAAACGTCGGCGCCGAACGCTGGGATCGCGTGGCAAAGGTCGCGCTGACCGGAATTGCGTTCAATTTCTTGATCGGCGGCAGCCTGATCGCCGTCAACTATCTGCTGAACCGGCAGGCGCTCGGCCTGTTTTTGCGCGCAGACAGCGAAGCCATTCGGATTGCGGTGCATTTGAATGCGCTGATCGTCTGGTCGTTCTTGTTCTTTGGGGTGACCCTGGTGCTGTTTGGGGTCGTTCGGGCGACGGGCGCGGTCATCGCGCCGCTGCTGATCTTGGTCACTTCCTTGTGGTTCGTACGTGTGCCGTTCGCCTATCTGTTGGTCGACAAATGGTCGGCAGATGCGATTTGGGCTAGTTTTCCGCTGTCTTCGCTGCTCTCGATGCTCATGGCGATCAGCTATTACCGCTTCGGCGGCTGGCGCGAAGTTCGTTTGGGTATCGCCAAGATCGGCGTGGCCCCGGCGGCGCGCGCCTAGAACGCATGGCATCGATACCCCTGCAGCCGCCGGCCCGGCCGCTCGTCGTGCGTTTCGGTGCGTTCGGCGACATGGTGCTGTTGACCGCGTTGATTCGCGATCTGCACGCGCAGTTTCTCTGCCCCGTCGACGTCCTGACATCGGGACCCTGGAGCCGGCCGCTGCTCGAGGGGCAGCCGGGCGTCGGCGAGATTCTCAGTTTGCGCAGCCGCAAGACTCCCTACTGGCTCGCGCCCGATCAGTGGCGCGCGGTGGGCCGATTGCGTGCCCGCGGACCGGGGCCGACCTGGCTCTGCGACGACGATGACGTAGCACGCGCCTTGTTGAGTCGTGCCGGAATTAATCCCGCCTGGATTGTCGATGTCCGCGACCATCATCGATTGCCCGAGGAACATGCGACGGAGCAATGGCGGCGACTCGCGCGGACCCTGCCCGCCGCATGGGGCGCATCCCCGCTACCCGGCGTGCCCAGCGAGTTGCGCGGATGCGAGTTGCAGGTCAGCGCCGCTCAGCAAGCGGATCTCGACGCATGGCTGCGGGCGAGAGGCTTGGCGGGCGAGCCCCTGCTGCTCGTGCAAATCGGCAACAAAAGAACGATGCGGCGCGGTACCAAACGGTTCGCGGTCAATCACAAGTTCTGGCCCAACGAGCGTTGGGCCGAGGTCATTCGCCAAATGCACCGGGATCGGCCGCGGCATCGGATCGTATTGCTGGGTACGGGTCCCGAATATGCGCTGAACGAGGCGCTCGCGGCGCTCGCCGGCATCGACGGAATCCACAATGCCGCGGACGACTTGCCCATCCCGCGCCTGGTCGCGCTGCTCGCGCGCGCCGACAGCTTGATCACGGTCGATTCGGGTCCCGCGCATGCGGCGGCGGCCGTGGGCTGTCCGCAAGTCGTGCTGTTCGGCAAGGCGCTGCCGTCGCTGTACCGGCCCTGGGGCACCGCGGGCAGCGATGCGATCGTATTGACCGGCGAACTTGCCGGACGAGCATCGATGATGGGACTAGAACCACCCGCGGTAATCCGCGCCTGGGAGAGCTTACGCCCACGCCGTTCCAAATCTTGATTCCTACCCGAGCGCCTTCAACATATCCGAAGTGACGAGCACGACACCGCCCTCCGTGACGTAGAAACGCTTCTTGTCGAGTTCGACATCGAAGCCGATCTGCAGCCCGTCGGGAATGCTGCAATTCTCGTCGACGATGCAGCGCCGGATGCCGCAGCGGCGCCCGACACTGACGCCCGGCAATAGCACCGAACTTTCGATTCGGCTGCCCTCTTCGATCCTCGCGTCGGTCGAGAGCAGGGATTGCGTCACGAACGCGCCCGAAATGATGCAGCCGCCGGTGACCATCGAGTTGATCGCCATGCCGCGCCTGCCGTCTTCATCGAGCACGAACTTTGCGGGCGGCTGCTGCGCTTGGTAGGTCCAGATCGGCCACTGGTGATCGTAGATGTTGAGCTCGGGATTCAGCGCGACGAGTTCCATGTTGGCTTCGTAGAACGCATCCAGGTTTCCGACGTCGCGCCAATAGGCCTGAGCGCGTGTCTCAACATCATGGAAAGGGTAGGCGAATACACGCAAACCGGCGATCGACGGCGGAATGATGTTCTTGCCGAAATCATGGCTGCTGTTCACGTTGGCGGCATCTTCGGTGAGCAGCATTTCGAGCCGCTCGAGCGCAATCACATAGATGCCCATCGATGCACGCGCGAGATTTTCCTGACCGACGATCGGATCCGGCTTCGAGGGCTTTTCGGCGAATTTCAACACCCGGTTCGTTTCATCGGTGGTCATGATCCCGAACTCGTGCGCACGCTCGATGGGCACGTCGACGACCCCGACCGTGATGTCCGCTTCGCTCTGTTCGTGGTAGGCGATCATCGGGCCATAGTCCATCTTGTAAATATGGTCGCCGGCGAGGATCAAGACGTGCGCCGGGTTGTGGGAGCGGATGAAATCCAGATTCTGGAACACCGAATCGGCCGTGCCACGATACCAGTGCTCGCCGATCTGCTGCTGCGCAGGAATCAGCTCGACGAATTCTCCCATCTCCCCGCGCAAATAGCTCCAACCGCGTTGGATATGCTGGATCAGCGATTGGGCCTTGTATTGCGTCAGAACCGCGATTTGCCGGATGCCCGAATTGACGCAATTCGACAATACAAAATCGATGATGCGAAATTTGCCGCCGAACGGCGTTGCCGGCTTGCAGCGGTGCTGAGTCAGCGCTTTGAGACGCTCGCCCCGGCCGCCGGCCATGACGACTGCCAGGGTTCCGCTAGTCAGGCGGCTCACGTAACGACCGGTATTGCTCCGAGCCGCGTGTCGCATACTCATTGTGCTGCCACCGTTCTAATTGGAATGCGAAATTGAACTTGGGTCCCCACGAAAGACTGCCACACTCGCTCCAAGAGCGCATCAGGAATTCGGAAAGCGCGCATAGCCCGTCGGGAAGCCCGTACAAGGCGTCTCGGGTGGGGCGCGCGATGTTTCGCGCAGCGGACTGCAAGGCCGCCTAGCCGCGGCCATCGTCGGCTGGGTTTGCTAGACTGCTGCGGATGAGTCGGCTCAAGCTATGCATGTTGTCGTCGGAAATGATGCCGTATGCGAAGACCGGCGGACTCGCCGATGTCGCGGGAGCGCTGTTCGCCGAACTCGCCTCCTTGAAAATCGAGGTGCGCGCGTTCATGCCGCTCTACGCATCGGTGCGCGGCGGCAGCTGGGACTTCACGCCGGTTGCGGGTCTTCAGGCGATCCCGATGACGCTCGGCATCCATCATTATGCGTATTCCGTGCACACGGCGCGCTACCCTGGGAGCGAGTTGCCGGTCTATTTCATCGATTGCCCCGCGCTTTTCAACCGTCCCACGCTCTACACGAGCGATCCGGACGAGCATCGTCGCTTCTTGTTGTTCACGCGTGCGGCCATCGAATCCTGTCAGCGCATGCAGTTCACACCGGATGTGTTCCATTGCAACGACTGGCATACGGCGCTGTTGCCGCTGTACTTGCGGACGGTTTACGCGAGTGATGCGGGCTTGGCGCGGTCTCGGTCGGTGTTGACGATTCACAATATCGGCTATCAAGGAATCATGTCGAGCAGCGCCGCGCCGGACTTGGGGTTGGGGGATGGGGAAGCCCTGCTGGACCGCGACGACTTGCGCTACTCGATCATCAACCCCTTGAAAACCGGAATAAAATTTGCCGATGCGGTAACCACTGTGAGTCCCACGTATGCGCGCGAGATCTGCGAAGGTCCGCTCGGCATGGGCATGGAGGCGGCGTTGCGCGCGCGCCCCGACGGTGTCATCGGCATTTTGAACGGTGTGGACTATGCGGAATGGGATCCGCGCCATGACCCGCACATCGAACGGCATTTCAACGCGCATAATCTTGCCGGAAAACTCGCCAACAAACAGCACCTACTCACGCGGGGCGCGCTGCAGCTCGCCGACACGGTGCCGCTGATGTCGATCGTCAGCCGTTTGACCGATCAAAAGGGCTTCGAGCTGTTGTTCGACGTGCTGCCGGCGCTGCTGGCGCGCCGTGATTGTGGTCTGACCGTGCTCGGCAGCGGTGATGCCCGATATGTCGCGTTTTTCAAAGGGCTGGCCGCCAAATTCCCGGACCGGGTCGCGTTTCACTCGGGCTACGACGAGCCGTTGGCGCATTTGATCGAGGCCGGCAGCGATATTTTTCTGATGCCGTCACGCTATGAACCCTGTGGCTTGAATCAGATGTACAGCTTGCGATACGGCACGATCCCGATCGTTCACAAAACCGGTGGTCTCGCGGATTCCGTGCAGCACTTCGATCGGGCGACGGGGCGCGGCACCGGTTGCGTTTTCAACGATTTCGACGCCGCGGCTGCGCGTTGGGCGCTCGATACGACGCTCGACTGGTATGCGGAGCCGGAGCTATGGCGCCGGCTGATGCACAATGCGATGGCGCAGGATTTCTCCTGGGGCAAGCAGGTCGGCCGATACTTGGAGCTGTTCGAGCAGATTGCCGCCTAGCGCGCAATCAACGGCGCTCGCTCGAGCATTCACGCAACGCCGCGAGCGGCGATGAATTCCGCGAGGAACTGTGCGGTATGGCTGCGTTGCGTCGCGCGCAATATCGTTTGCGGTGCGCCCTGGACGACGAGGCGGCCGCCGCCATCGCCGCCTTCCGGACCCAAATCGACGATCCAATCCGCCTCGGCCATGACATCCAAATTGTGTTCGATCACGACGACCGTGTTGCCGGCATCGACGAGTCGATGCAGAACCTGCAGCAATTTTTCGACGTCGGCCATGTGCAAACCCACCGTGGGCTCATCCAGGACATAGAGCGTGTGGGCGCCCTCGCGGCGCGCCGCATCGAGGCCGGGCGCGTCGGTGCGTACCTTCGCGAGTTCGGTCACGAGTTTGATGCGCTGGCTCTCGCCGCCCGACAAGGTTGGACTTGCCTGACCCAAGCTCAAGTAGCCGAGACCGACGTCGGCGAGCAGCGTCAAGGCGTGATGGACGCCGCGCTGCGCGGAAAAGAACGCGGCGGCCTCTTCGACGCTCATCGCGAGCACGGCGCCGATGCTCTTTCCCTTGAACAGGATGCTCAGGGTCTCCGTGTTGAAACGCTGGCCGCCGCATACGTCGCAAGGTATCTGCACATCGGGCAGAAAATTCATTTCGATGCGCTGCATGCCCTGGCCCTCGCAGGCCTCGCAGCGCCCGCCCGCGGAATTGAACGAGAAGCGGCTCGCGGTGTAGCCGCGGATGCGCGCTTCGGTTGATTCCGCGAAGAGCCGGCGAATCGCATCCCAAAATCCGATGTAGGTCGCCGGGCAGGAGCGCGGTGTCTTGCCGATCGGCGTTTGGTCGACCTCGAGAACGCGCGTCACCCGCTGCCAGCCGAGAATCTGCGCGCAGCCCGCGGGAGCGGCCGCCGATTTGCGCCCGCGCTGCGCGACCAAGCGCTTGAGATTTTCGAGCAGCACGTCGCGGGCGAGCGAGGACTTGCCGGAGCCGGAGACGCCGGTGACCACACTGAGGCGGCCGAGCGGGATGCGGACGTCGATGTTGCGCAGGTTGTTCAAGGATGCGCCGACGATCTCGATCGACGCGCTCGTGGCGTCGACCGGACGCCGGCGCGCGTGCGAATGCGTGAGCGGCGCCGCGAGGCAACGCCCGGTAGCCGAATTGGCCAGCCGGGCGAGTTCGGCGGCCGTGCCCTGCGCGACCACGGCGCCGCCAAATTTTCCGGCGCCGGGACCGAGATCGATCACGTGATCGGCCCGGCGAATCGTATCCTCGTCGTGTTCGACAACGACCAGCGTATTGCCTTTCGCCCGAAGTCGATCGAGGGTATCGAGCAGCGCGCGATTGTCGCGCGGATGCAAGCCGATCGTGGGTTCGTCGAGCACGTAGCAGACCCCTTGCAGATTGGAGCCCAGTTGAGCCGCGAGCCGGATGCGCTGCGCCTCGCCGCCCGAAAGCGTTGGCGCGGCGCGATCGAGCTGCAAATAGCCCAAGCCGACGTCGCCGAGGAACGCCGCTCTCGATTGAAGTTCCGCGAGCAGATCCTGCGCGATCTCGCGTTCGCGCCCCTGCAGTTTGAATTTGCCGAGCGCCGCCGCAAAGTCGCGTACCGGCAGGCGGGTGATCGCGGAAATCGACTGGCCGCGAAACAGCACCTGGCGCGCGACCGGATTGAGCCTCTCGCCGGCGCAATCCTCGCAAACCTGTGACCCGGTCTCGCCGTCCGCAGTCCACGCGGATTCCTCACCGCTCTGTTCGGCGTCGAAGTCCGGCAGTTCCAGGCCCGTGCCATAGCAGCTCTTGCACCAGCCGTGCTTGGAGTTGAACGAAAATAAGCGGGGGTCGAGCTCCGGGAAGCCGGTACCGCAGCCTGGGCAGGCGCGTTTCGTCGAGTAGCTGCGCAAGGCCGGGCTCATTTCGCCCGCTTTGCCGGCGCTTGCTTGCGCTTCGATCGCGACCTGCACGAAACCCTTTCCTAGGCTCAAGGCTACGGAAAGCGCGGCACGCAATTCGCGCTCCGCGCCGGCGCTCACCGTCAATGCCGCGACGGGTACTTCGATATTGTGGAGAGTGAAACGGTCGAGGCGCGGCCATTTCGCGGTCGGGCGCAGCACGCCGTCGACGCGCAACTGCGCGTAACCCTTGCCCCGCGCCCACTTCGCGAGCGCCGTATAGAGGCCTTTGCGCGCCACGATCAGCGGTGCGAGCAAGCGGATCTGCTGGCCGCGGTGCTCCTTGAGCAAACGCGCTGCGATCGCATCCTCGGTCTGCGGCTCGATCGGCAGCTTGCAGTCGGGACAGTACTGGGTACCGAGCTTCACGTAGAGCAATCGCAGGAAATGGTAAATTTCCGTGAGCGTCGCGACCGTGCTCTTGCGCCCGCCGCGGCTGGTGCGCTGCTCGATCGCCACGGTCGGCGGAATGCCGATGATCGCTTCGACATCGGGCCGCGAGGCCGGCTGTACGAACTGCCGCGCATAGGCGTTCAAGGACTCGAGATAGCGGCGCTGCCCTTCGGCGAACAGGATGTCGAACGCCAGACTGCTCTTGCCGCTGCCGGAAATTCCGGTGATCACCGTGAATTGATTGCGGGTCAGGCGCACATCGATATTCTTGAGGTTGTGTTCACGCGCGCCGTGAATTTCGATCGCGTCGGACCTTGGGGGCCGCGGACTCAAGATGCCGTGATCCTGTACGCTCGAGCCGAAGACGCAAGGATGCTCGGCCTCGAGCAGCGCATGCCCCGTATGCGAAGCGGCCACTCGCATCACCTGCTGCGGTGTACCGACGCAAACGACGCGGCCGCCCGCATCACCGCCTTCCGGACCCAGATCGATGATCCAGTCGGCCGCGCGGATCACATCGAGATTGTGTTCGACGACCAGCAGCGAGTGACCCGCATCGACGAGCCGCCTGAAGGCGCGCAGTAGCTTTGCGATGTCGTCGAAATGCAGTCCGGTGGTCGGCTCGTCGAACAAGAACAAGGTTCCGCGCGCGGCAGCGGGTGCCGAGCCGGCGCGCAGCTTCCCGAGGCTGCCGGGCGCCGCGTGACTCGACAAGTGCGCTGCGAGCTTGAGTCGTTGGGCTTCGCCGCCCGAGAGCGTCGGCACCGGCTGTCCGAGGCGCAGGTACTCGAGGCCGACGTCCGCCAAGGGCTGCAAGCGGCTCTGGACCTCGGGGCTCGCTGAGAACAACTGCAGCGCTTCCGAGACGGTCAGATCGAGCACGTCGGCGATGCTCTTGGGCGATGAGCCGTCGAGGTTCAGTTTGCATTCGAGTACCTCGGCACGGAATCGACGACCGTCGCAGTCCGGGCAGCGCAGGTAGACGTCGGAGAGGAACTGCATCTCGACGTGTTCAAAGCCATTTCCGCCGCAGGTCGGGCAGCGGCCGTTGCCGGCGTTGAAGCTGAAAGTGCCGGCTGTGTATTTGCGCGCGCGGGATTCGGGCAGCTTGGCGAACAACTGGCGGATCGCATCGAAGGCGCCGACGTAGCTCGCCGGATTCGAGCGCGTCGTGCGGCCGATCTGGCTCTGGTCGACCATGACGACCGATTCGATCGCCTCGCTGCCGATCAGCCGGCGGTGCCGACCGGGATTCTCGGTCGGCTTTCCTTGAGCGCGCAGCAGCGCTGCATAGAGCACATCGTGTACGAGCGTCGACTTGCCGGATCCGCTGACGCCGCTCACGCAAACGAGGCGCTGCAGCGGAATCTCGACCTCGATATCGCGAAGATTGTGCTCTGTGACGCCTTCGAGGCGCAGCGCGCCCGCACGGGTCGCCGGAGTCGCGCGGGTCTGGGCATCGACGCGCTTTCGATGGAACAGATAATCGGCGGTCAGCGAGCGCCGCGCCAGCGCCAATTCGCGCACCGGGCCGTAAAAGACGACCTCGCCGCCGCGTTCTCCGGGCCCGGGGCCGATGTCGAGGAGGCGATCGGCGGCCTGCATGACCTTCGGATCGTGTTCGACGACGACCAACGTATTGCCCGCATCACGCAAGTTGCGCATGACGCCGACGATGCGGTCGACGTCGCGCGCGTGCAGACCGATCGATGGTTCATCCAATACAAACAGCGTATTGACGAGCGACGTGCCGAGCGCGGTCGTGAGATTGATGCGCTGTACCTCGCCGCCGGAGAGCGTCCGCGATTGCCGATCGAGGCACAGGTAGCCGAGGCCGACGTCGCACAAATATCGCAGGCGCGTGCGGATTTCGCGCAGCAATACCGCGGTGGCTTCATCCAGCGGCGGCGGCAATTCGAGCTCGTCGAACCAGCGCCGGCAGGCATCGAGCGGCATGAGCATCAATTCGCGGATATTGAGGCTGCCGGGATCCCCGAGACGCGGTGCGCCCGCGCGCGGGGCGCCTACGCGCCACAGCAAGGAATCGGGCTTGAGCCGCGCCCCGCGGCAAGCGGCGCATTCCGTGTAGGAGCGGTAGCGCGATAGCAGCACCCGAATGTGCATCTTGTAGGCTTTGGTCTCGAGCCAGGCGAAGAATCGGCGCACGCCGTACCAAACGTTTTTCTTCCACTCGCCTTCGCCCTCGATTACCCAGGCGCGCTGCTCGGCGCTGAGCTGATTCCACGGTATGTCGAGCGGAATGCCGCGCTTGCGTGCGTAACGCACGAGGTCTGCCTGGCATTCCTTGTTGGACTCGGTTTGCCACGGCTTGATCGCGCCCCCGGCCAAACTAAGGCAGCCGTCCGGGATCACGAGATCGAAGTCGACGCCGATGTTGCGTCCGAACCCGCGGCAGGTTTCGCAGGCGCCGATCGGTGAATTGAAGCTGAAGTTGCTCGGGCTCGGATCCTTGTAGGCGATCTCGCAGTCCGGGCAATGCAGGCCGGTCGAGAATCGCCACGCGGGCGTCCCATCCGGCTCGGGATAAACGTCGATGCGCCCTTCGCCGAGGCGCAGGCACGCCTCGATCGCTTCGCTGATGCGCGCTGCTTCGGCACTGCTCCAGCGCAAGCGGTCCTGCACGACTTGCAGCACATCGCCGCGCGTTTCATGGATGCGGCCATAACCCTGCCGCTCCAGCAGGGCCGTGATTTCCGCCGTGCTGAAGTTCTTCGGAATGCGGACCGGGAAGGTCAGCACGAGCCGGGGGTCGCCGTGCTCGTGCGATCGCGCCGCAAGCTGCGCGGCGATGCTGACGCTCGTATCGCGGCGCACCGGCTTTCCACAACCGCGGCAGTGCAGCATCGCAGCCCGCGCGAACAGCAGTTTCAAATGATCGTTGAGTTCGGTCATCGTGCCGACCGTCGAGCGCGACGTGCGCACCGGATTGTTCTGATCGATCGCGATGGCGGGCGGTATGCCCTCGATGCGATCGACGGCCGGCTTGTCCATGCGATCGAGGAACTGGCGCGCGTACGGCGAGAAAGTCTCGACGTAGCGCCGCTGACCTTCCGCGTAGAGTGTATCGAAAACCAGCGAGGATTTTCCCGAGCCGCTGACGCCGGTCACGACGATCAATTCGTTGAGCGGCAGATCGAGGTCGAGATTCTTGAGGTTGTTCTGGCGTGCGCCCTGGATGCGGATCGCATCCGAGCGGGGCGGATCTAAGGGCGGCATGTGGCCGCTAGTTTACCGCGACTTAGCGTCGCAGAGCGGCCCCTTCAGCGTCCCGCGAACTGCTCCATCATGAGGCCGGTGCCGCCGCGCGTGACGTGCGCGACGATCGCCGTGCGGCGGTGAATCTTCGTCACGAGACCCAAGTTGATCGCGAACGCGAGCTGAACTTGTTGGCCCTTGCGCAGCCCGAGATTTTCCGTTTCCACGAACACGCCATTCGCACTCAGGTTCTTGGCCTTGCAAATACGGCTCTTTCGACCGGACATCACGACGTACACGGTGGTACGTGCGCGATGGCGAGTGTGCAAACGACGCTCCATCAGTTTCCCTTCGGCAGACGGTTGGGGGGCAGAGCCATTATGCACATTGGCCCCGACTTTGGCGAAGGGTGCCGGCGAAACGCCGGGCTTATGTCCAATCAGGCGATGTCTTTGCGCCGAATCGACAATTGAACGGGAGCTTCGATGCCCACCTTGACACGGCGGCCGGTGCCGCCCAATAGCGTAATCAGGATCGGTCCCTTGGCGAACAGCTGCTCCAAGGTCATCGAGACGTCCGTGCCTTCGGCCGGCTGGATCAGAATCGATTCGTCAGCGCGTCGGCTGAGTACCAACATAGGTCACGCCCGCGCGAGCGCGCGCAGCGCTCTGGCAAAGGTCTTTCCCTGGGGTCCATAAGTCACGGCGGCTCCGCCGCGCACGACATCGAGTAGCTGGCGCACCTGCACGCGGCGTACATTGATGATGTAGCCGTTGACCTCATTGGCTTCGCGGCAGCCGGTCATCAATTCCATGAGCGCCCGCCAACGCTGCGCTGCGGCATCCGAAAGCTGCGATAGGGCTGCGCCACCGAGGCTGCGCCGTTCGCCCTCGAGGTTCTCGAACGTGCCCAGCAAGGCGATCTTCTGAGCGGCCTGTTCGGCCAGTGCGGTCGGCGAATTGCCGGTCAGGGCCTCGCGCTCCGCTGCGAGCGTCGCCGCCAGCTGCTGGGCGACTTCGATCTCGCGATCCAGTACGACCTCTAAGCGGCGGCGGGCTTCGTTCGTCATGGGACTACTTCAATTCGCTGTCGTACTGCAGGAGTTTGTCGGCGACACTGCCGGCATTGACGCTGTACGATCCGTTTTGAACGGCCTGCTTGATCGTTGCGACCTTGTTCGCGTCGACAACCGGCGCATTAGCAACCGCAGCGCCGAGCTTCTGCAAGGTGCGCGCGGAGCCCGTCAACGTCACCTGATCCGCTGCGGGGGCGGCTTGAGCTGCCGCGGGCGGCGTGCTCGGTTGAGATTTTTCGGCAACTGCGCCGCTGCTGCCCGAGCCCTGGACGGGGCTGAGCGCTTCAGACGAGTTGTAACCACTAATTTTGTTCGTCACCTAAGTCTCCTGGAGCAAACGGTCTGCCCATACGGGGGGTTATCGTCAGGGTTTGGATGAACTTTAACTTCGACTTGCACTATTGACATTCCGTTTCCTGTTATCGACTGTGACGCAGTTCACTGAAGGGCTATTGGAAAACAATTTCAACTATTTGCTCCGACCGGGCGATCCCTTCGACGATTTTCCCAGATGAAAGATTTTCAACCCTGACGCGTTGGTTCACGAGCCCATCCATGAGTGCACGGCCGGACATTCGCACGCTCATGCCATCGACGCTCGCGATCAAAGTGACCGTTTGGCCGCGCTGGACGGCCTTTGCGCCCAATAATTGCTGGTTCGTCAACACGGCGCCGCCTGAAATTGCGCGCCCCGCCGTCAATCCGATCGCAATCGCCGGATCGTCGAGGTAGCCCGGCGGCAAATCGCTGACGTCGTGCTGCTCGGTACCGAGGTCTTTGCCGGCGAGAACGGTGCCCGCAACGATCGCATGGGCGGCGACCACGACTTGCGAGGTGCCGACGATGCGCACCGGAACATAGATGTGCCATGGGCCGGGGCCATCGCAACGTAGCTCGATGACGACTCTGCCGGCGATGCGCAGACCCGGCGCGACCGCGGATTTCACGGCGTTTCCGCAGCGTGCGAGCTGCAGACGAGATTGCAGAGGTCCTACCTGGAGGCGCTGCCTATCGGTCAATGCCGGCAATGCCTGCAGTGCGGCGGATCGCGCGAGGCCCTCGAGCTGCGTAACGTCCTGGAACTCGTTGCTCGGCAACGCGGTGGCGCCGAGCCTCGTTGCTGCAAGACAAGCGGTAAGCAATAGATGACGAAATATTGGCGCTCGCTGCGACATAGTCTCTACCAAGCAAGCTGCGTGCCAGCCGCATCCGGGGCCGCGCGGCGCATGCGGCCCCGTTGCACCGCCGCATGGTGATAGGCACCCAGCTATCGTGCCGCCGGCGGCCGGGTCGCGGCAATTCCTTGCCGCTCAGCCGCAGGCAGCGCCCAACCGGCGGCGTAATCGACGTCAGCGGGTCCCCAAAGTGTGATTCGGTCGCCGTTATCGGCGCCGCGGGCGACTTGGCACAGCTCTTGCTTAGTCTGTCCCTCGAGGAGTAATCGCAACGATGTTCGACAATATTTTCGACATTCATGAAAGCGCGCTGCTGTTGCACGGCCAGCGTCTCAGTGTTTTGGCCAATAACATGGCCAACGCGGATACGCCGGGCTACAAGGCTCGCGACATCGACTTCAGCGAAGCGCTTGCGGGCGCCGATCAGCAGACCGGACTCGCGGTGACCGTTACCGAGCCGGGCCACATCGCCACCGCTGCCGGCGAATTCGCGCCCGATGCGCTGAAGTATCGGAACCCTTATCAGTCCTCGCTGGACGGCAACACCGTCGAAATGCCGGTGGAGCAGGCCGCGTTCTCCGAAAACAACGTGCGCTTTCAGGCGAGTCTCACGTTCATCAACAACCAGATCTCAGAAATGCAGTACGTCCTGTCCGGCCAGTAGGAGCGCAATCATGTCCTTATTCAGTGTATTCAACATCGCCGGCAGCGCGCTCAACGCGCAGACGATCCGACTCAACACGACCGCGAGCAATCTTGCGAACGCCGAGAGCGTCGACGGCGATCCCACCAAAGTCTATCGCGCGCGCCACCCGGTATTTCAGACGCTGCTCGACACCTCGGACACGAACGGCGACGGCGACGGCGCCGTGGCGGGTGTGCGAGTGCTCGGCGTCGTCGAGAGTACGACGCCGGCCGCGAAGCGCTACGAGCCGAACAACCCGCTCGCGAACCAGGACGGCTACGTCTACATGTCGAACGTCAACTCGATCGAGGAAATGACCAACATGATTTCCGCGAATCGGTCGTTCGCGACCAACATTGATGCGATGAACACGGCACGCGACCTGCTGCTCAAAACGATCTCGATGGGCCACTAAGGGCTCATAGGAAAACTTATGCAACTCAATGCAATTCATCCGGCGATCCATGCAGCGACGCCGACGACCCCCGCAACCGGCAGTGGCTCGACCTCATCGTCGAGCACCAGCGCCGCCGCGAGCGGCAGCGGCGGCGTGAGCCTCGGTGGAACGGACTTCCTGACACTCATGCTCGCGCAGCTGAAGAACCAGGATCCGACCAGCCCGGTCGACAGCAACGTGTTTTTGACGCAGCTCGCCGAGCTCAGCGAGGTGCAAGGCATCACGCAACTGAATACGTCGTTCACGAATTTGTCGAATTCGCTGGTCGGCAATCAAGCGATGCAGGCGTCCTCGCTGCTCGGCAATCAAGCGCTCGTGCCGAGCTCCACGGCAACGCTTGCCACGGCCGGCGCGACCGTCACGGGCGCGGTGGCGGTGCCGCAGACTTCGTCGCAGGTGCTCGTCAACGTCGCCGACAGCAGCGGCAATGTCATCCAGCAAATCAATCTCGGCGCACAAGCGACCGGCATCGCCAATTTCTCGTGGAACGGAACGGAGGCGAACGGTTCGACCGCGCCGGCGGGCCAGTACACCGTGAGCGCGCAGGTCAGCGGCGTGAGTGCTGGTACGAACATCGCCACCTACATCAACGGGACGATCCAGAGCGTCACGATGGGTGCGGGTACCACCGGCATGTCGGTGAACGTCGCGGGCCAGGGCGCGGTGCTGCTCAGCAACGTCGAGCAGATCTCGCCTCCCCAGAATTGAATGGCAACCCAAAAAATCACCTAGTGCAGGAGTATCGAAATGTCTAGTTTTAGCATCGCCTTATCGGGATTGACCGCGGCGAGTTCCGATTTGGACGTCACCGCGAACAACATCGCGAACGCAGATACGATCGGCTTCAAGTCCTCGCGCGCCGAATTCGCGGATTTGTATGCATCTGGCGCCGCGGACCTCAACCAGTCGGTGACCGGCGAGGGCGTCGAACTCGCGACGAATGCGCAGCAATTCACCCAGGGCGACATCACGACGACCTCGTCGAACCTCGACCTGGCGATCAGCGGTGACGGATTTTTCACGCTCACCGATGCGAGCGGCTTGGTTTACTCGCGCAACGGCGAATTCCAAGAGGACTCCAACGGCAACGTCGTGAGCTCGACGGGCCAGGCCCTCCAGGTCTATCCGCCGCTCGTGAACGGCGGCTTCAACACCGGCACGCTCACGGATCTGAACCTGCAAACCGCACAGAGCGCGCCGCAAACGACGACCGCCGGCAATGTAATCCTGAACTTGCCGGCCAACACGACGCCGCCGACCGGCGGCGCGTTCAATCCGACCGACTCGACGACCTACAACCAGTCGACGTCGACGACGATCTACGATTCGCTCGGCAATTCCTACTCGCAAACATTTTTCTTCTCGGCCACCGCGAATCCCAATGTTTGGGACGTGTATTCCACGATCAACGGCGTGAACGTCAGCGCGAACCCGACCACGACGACGCTGACCTTCTCGCCCACGGGCCAGCTCACGGCGCCCGCGAACGGTAACCTCGCGTTCGCCTACACGCCGCCCGATGGCGCGAATCCGATCAACGCCTCGTTCAACTTCAGCAACACGACCGCGTACGGCGGACAGTTCGGCGTGACCTCGATCACCCAGAACGGCTATGCAACGGGACAGTTGAGCACGGTCGCGATCGACCCCGCCGGCATCGTCTCCGCGGTGTATACGAACGGACGATCGACGCAGCTCGGACAGCTCGCAATGGCGAATTTCCCGAATCCGCAGGGCTTGAAACAACTCGGCGACACCAACTGGTCGGCGACCTTCGACTCCGGAAACGTGGTGCAGGGCACGGCCGCATCGGCCGGATTCGGCAGCATCCAATCGGGCGCGCTCGAAAGCTCGAACGTCGATCTGACGACCGAACTCGTCAACATGATCACCGCGCAACGTTCGTTTGACGCCAATGCGCAGGTCGTCACGACCGCGAACCAGGAATCGCAAACCGTCATCGGGATCGATCACTAATGGACAGGGGGCTATACGTCGCGATGACCGGCGCCAAGCAGATCATGCAGGCGCAGTCGGTCAACAACAACAACATCGCGAATGTCAACACGGTGGGCTTTCGCGCGGACACGTTTTCTTTCTCGAGTCTGCCGATCTACGGTCCCGGTTACGCGACGCGCGTCAATGCGGTCGCCGCCGACGCCGGTACGGATCTGTCGACCGGCGTGCTCGGCAGCACGAGCCGCGCTCTCGACGTCGCGATCAACGGCAAGGGATTCATCGCGGTCCAGGGCGCCGACGGCACCGAGGCATATACGCGTGAAGGCGACTTGCAGGTCAGCGAGAGCGGCGCGGTCACGACCGCGACGGGCCAGCAGGTGCTGACCGAGACCGGCCCGCTGGTCATTCCAGCCTCGACGCAGGTCACGATCGGCAGCGACGGCACGGTATCGATCGTGCCGCTCGGCCTCGCTCCGGACGCGCAATCCCAGGTCGATCGCATCAAGCTCGTCAATCCGCCGGCCAAGAGTCTGCAAAAGGGCACCGACGGATTGATGCGCCTCAAGAGCGGCGGCAAGGCTCCAACCGACGAGAACGTGACCTTGAGCTCGGGCATGCTCGAATCGAGCAACGTCAACTCCGCACAGTCCCTGGTCAACATGATCGAGCTGCAGCGTCTCTATGAATTCCAGATCAAGAGCATCAATTCGACCGATCAGAACGAGCAGAGCGCCGAGCGCCTGATGTTGGCCTCGTCGTGAAGTCGACCTTTTAACACACAGGATTAATCATCATGGATCTCGCACTTTGGACCGCAAAAACCGGGCTCGACGCGCAAAACACCCAAATGGCGGTGATCGCCAATAACCTCGCGAACAGCAACACGACCGGCTACAAGGCCTCTCGCGCGGCATTCCAGGACCTGATGTATCAGAACGTTCAGCAGGTCGGCGCCCAGAGCACGCAAAATACGCAGTACTCGACCGGCTTGTCGCTCGGCACCGGCGTGCGCATCGCGCAAACGGAAAAGAACTACGCACAGGGCAGCGTGCTGCAGACCAACGGCACGCTAGATCTGTCGGTCACCGGTACCGGCTTCTTCCAGATCACGATGCCCGACGGCTCGCTCGCCTATACGCGCGACGGCTCGTTCTCGATGGACTCGTCCGGCAACGTCGTCAACGCGAGCGGCTTCCCGATTTCCCCGGCGATCACGATTCCGATCACGGCGCAGTCGGTCACGGTCGGCTCGGACGGCACGGTGTCGATAACGACCGCCGGCACCGCGAAGGCGACCACGCTCGGGCAGATTCAATTGGCGAATTTCATCAACGCCGAAGGCCTGCAGCCGACGGGCAACAACCTGCTGGTTGAATCCGCCTCGAGCGGTGCACCGCAGGTCGGAACCGCGGGCACCAATGGTCTCGGCACGATCAATCAGGGATCGCTCGAGACTTCCAATGTCAATACGGTCACGGAACTCGTCAACATGATCGAGTGTCAGCGCGCCTATGAGATGAACTCGAAGGCGATCAGCACGACGGATCAGATGCTGCAGTATCTGACGACGAATCTGTCATGAGGACCCCAACTCGCCGGTTCGCACCGGCTCTCGCGCTCGCCGCCGCGGTTCTCGCGCTGGTTTCGGGTTGCGGCGTCATGTCCTCCAAGCCGCACAAGCCGGATCCGGTCACGCCACGCGTCTTACCGCCGCCCGCGCCGCGCACCGAAGGGGCAATTTACCAGACGGGTCAGCAAATGGAGCTGTTCGCCGACCTCAAGGCGCGCCGCGTTGGCGACGTTCTGACGATCACGCTCAACGAATCGACCGCCGCGAGCAAGAACGCGATAACCAAGACGACCAAGACCACCTCGGCGATCACGACGGGCCCGACCTTGTTCGGCAACACGATCGCCACGAAGGGCGTGCCGATTCTGAATACCACGCTCAACGGCGCCGATTCGTTCGACGGCGAAGGCCAGAGTTCGCAGAGCAACAGCCTTGCGGGCGCTTTGACGGTCACCGTGGTGGACGTGCAGGCAAACGGCAACCTCGTGGTCCAAGGCGACAAGACCCTGCATTTGAACCAGGGCGACGAATTCGTCCACATCTCCGGGGTCATTCGCTCGGCGGACATCGCGACCAACAACACCGTGACCTCCGACAAGCTCGCGGACGCGCACATCAGTTACTCGGGCAAGGGAGTTATCAACAGTGCCAATCAAATGGGATGGCTGGCGCGATTCTTCAACTCACCGTTCTCGCCGTTTTGAGCCAAAGTTGAGTATCCGCACCATGAGAATACCGACCCTGTTCCTGTTGATGCTGATCGCGGCGACCAGCGCGCGGGCCGAGCGCATCAAGGATATGGCGCAGGTTCAAGGTGTGCGCACCAACCAGCTCGTCGGCTACGGCCTGGTGGTCGGCTTGCCGGGCACGGGTGACCAGACCAGCCAGGCGCCGTTCACGGTCCAGTCGCTCACGAACATGTTGGCGCAGCTCGGCGTCACGGTCCCGGCCAACGTGACACCGCAGCTCAAGAATGTCGCGGCAGTCGCCGTGCATGCGGTGCTGCCGGCGTTCGTCAAGCCCGGGCAAACGATCGACATCACGGTCAACTCGATCGCGAATGCCAAGAGTTTGCGCGGCGGTTCGTTGCTGGTGACTGCGCTGCACGGCCTCGACGGCCAGATCTATGCGATCGCGCAGGGCAACCTCATCGTCAGCGGTTTCGGCGTCGAAGCCAACGACGGTTCGAAGTTGACCGTCAACGTGCCGAGTTCCGGCCGAATTCCCAACGGCGCCACCGTCGAGCGGGCCGTGCCCTCGCAAATCGCACAAGGCGAAGCGATCATCCTGAATCTCAACGACCCGGATTTTACGACCGCGACACGCCTCTCCGAGATCGTCAACAAGGGACTCGGCGAAGGCACCGCGACGGTCGTCGACGGCGGCTCGATCCGCGTGCGCGCGCCGACCGACACCACGGAACGGGTCGCTTTTCTCTCGCAGGTCGAGAATCTTCAGGTGGAACCCGCGAGCGCACGCGCACGCGTGATCATCAACTCGCGAACCGGTACGGTGGTGATCAGCAGCAACGTCATGGTCAGTCCGGCCGCGGTGTCGCATGGCTCGCTGTCCGTGACCATCAAAGAAGAGCAGAGCGTCAGTCAGCCCGGCCCGCTGGCCAAAGTCGGCCAAACCGCGGTCGTCACGAATTCGACGATCAAAGTCGACCAGGGGTCGAATCGGATGTTCCTGTTCAAGCCCGGCGTCGAGCTCGAACAGATCGTGCGCGCGGTCAACGAGGTCGGAGCGGCGCCCGGCGACCTCGTCGCAATACTCGAAGCCCTGCGCGAGGCCGGCGCGCTGCAGGCCGAATTGGTGGTGATCTAGAAATGAGCAACTCATTGCTGCCTCCGGCCGCGATCCCGGCCGCCGCCGCGCCGGCCTCCACGAGCGGCGCGAACAACTACAGCGACCTCAAAGCGCTGGCCGCGCTCAAACAGGATTCGCGATCGCCGCAGGCGCTGCATGCGGTTGCGCAGCAGGTCGACGCGCTGTTTCTGCAAATGATGCTCAAGAGCATGCGCGATGCGAGTGCCGACCAGGGCAACCCGAGCAGCAATGAAATGAGCATGTATCAAGACATGTTCGACAAGCAGATAGCGCTGAGTCTAAGCCAGCGCCAAGACCTCGGCCTGGGGTCCCTGCTGATGCGGCAATCTGCGCCTGGCGCGCCCGCCCCCGCAATGCCCGCTGCCGCGACCAACGCTGCACCCGCCGGGCTCAAGCCCGCTGCGCCTCCGGCGCTCGACGCTACACCCGCGTCGCCCCCGACGTCGTCGCTGTCGCCCAACTCGGCGCTGGCGCCGGGCGCGCTCGCGGCGCAGGCCGCCGCGGTGACCACTGAGGATGCGAGCGATTTCATCGATCAGATTCTCCCCACGATCCGGCAAGCCGCGGCGGCCTTGGGCGTAAGTCCCTTGGGTATGCTCGCGCAGGCAGTCTTGGAGACCGGGTGGGGTAAGCGCATGGCGCGCACCGCCAACGGCTCGCCGAGCCTCAACCTATTCGGCATCAAGGCCGATGGCAACTGGGAAGGCGCGCGCGCAAGCGCCAACACGGTCGAGTTCAGCGGCGGTGTGGCCACCCAGCGCCGAGCCGCATTCCGTGCGTATGCGTCGATCGAGGACAGCGTCAACGATTTCGCGAACCTGCTGCAGGCATCGCCGCGCTATCGAAACGCGCTCGCGAGCGGCAGCACGGCGCGGGCCTACGTCGCGGGCATCCGCAATTCCGGCTACGCGACCGATCCCGACTATGCGAATAAGTTAAATGAAATATTGAACAGCAGTACGTTCCGGTCGGCGCTCACCGTCTCGGCGCGGAAACTATAGCGCCGGGACTTCAGGAACACCGGCATGCGCCGATACCGTGAGGATGAGCCGTACTGCAACAGTCGGCTGACATCCGGGAGATAGAGACTTGTCAGATCTGTTCAGTATCAGCCTATCGGCGCTGCAAGCGTTTCAAACGGCGATATCGGTCACCAGCAACAACATCGCGAATGCGAATACGCCGGGCTACGCCGACGAATCGGTCGAACTGACCTCAGCGGTTCCGGAAGCGAGTACGAGCGCGCCGATCGGCGACGGCGTCGACATCGTCGGCATCAACCGCGCGTTCAGCCAAGTCAGCGAGAATCAATACAACACCTCGCAAAGCGGTTTGGGCCAGCTCAACAGCCTGCAGACCTACACGAATCAAATCGACAACATCGTTGGAACGACCGCCGGCGGGCTGACTACCGCGCTGCAGAACTTCTATAACGGCTGGTCGACCGTCGCCAATGACCCGACCTCCACGGCGGCGCGGCAGACGCTGATCGGCCAGGCGCAAAGCGTCGCCGACAGCATTCAATCGACGAACAGCCAACTGCAGGCTTTGAACACCGATGTCAACTCGGGAATCACTTCCGATGTCAAGCAGATCAACTCGATCGGGGCATCGATCTCGACCTTGAATCAACAGATCGTCGTCGCCACCGCGCAAGCCGGCGGTCAGGCGCCCAATGATCTGGTCGATCAGCGCGATGCGCTGGTCTCGAATCTTGCGCAGCTCGTCGGGGTGAGCACCACGACCGACAGCAACGGCGCGCTCAATGTGTTCATCGGCAATGGCCAGCCGCTGGTTTTGCAGGGAGTTACGACGACCCTGACGACGGTGCCGAACCAATACAACGCATCACAACTCGAGATCTCGACGTCGACCAACGGTGGCAATGCGATCAGCTCGGAAATCACCTCGGGTGACCTGGGCGGACTGTTGGCCGCACGTACCCAGGCGATCGACCCGGCGATCAACCAATTGGGTCAAATCGCCACCGCCTTGAGTACGAGCGCGAATTCGCAACAAAACTCGGGACTCGATCTCAACGGTCAACCCGGCGCGAACCTGTTTTCGGTCGGTGCGCCGCAGGTGACTGCGTCGAGCAACAACACGGGCAGTGCGAGCGCAACGGTTTCGATTGCGCCCGGCGGTGTCGCATCGCTGACGCCGGACAACTACACGCTCGAATACCTGAACGGCGCCTATTCGCTGACCGATGCGACGACCGGAAGCACGGTAGCTTTCACCGGAACCGGCACCGCAGCCAACCCGATCACCGCCGACGGGCTATCGATCGTCGTCACGGGCGCTCCGAGCTCGGGCGACAAATTCCTGGTCCAACCGACCGCCAACGCCGCCGGCGGCTTCGGTGTCACGCTGAGCAATCCCTCGCAACTGGCGGCAGCCGCCGCACTGCAAAGCACGGCAGCCACGACTAACGCGGGGACCGCGACGATCGGCGGATTCACGAACACGGATAACGAACCCTTGCCTCCCGGCACGCTGACGGTGACGTTCCCGACCGCGACGACCTATTCGATCAACGGCGGCGCGGCAGTCGCGCTCGGCGCCAACAACACGATCAGTCTCGGCAACAATGCGGTCGGCAACTATTGGACCGCGCAAGTGACGGGCACGCCCGCCGCGGGCGATCAGTTCACGCTCCAGAGCAACGCCGGCGCGACCGGAGACAACACCAACGCGCTGGCGAGCGCCAATCAAGAAAACTTGGGCGTGTTGTCCGGCGGCACCATCAGCGTCAGCAGCGCGACCAGCGCGCTGGTGACCGGTATCGGCAGCCAGGCGCAGCAAGTCAACACCGCGCAAACAGCCCAAACGGCGGTCAATACCCAAGCGCAGCAAACGGTCCAATCGGTTTCCGGCGTCAATCTCGATCAAGAGGCGGCCAACCTGCTGCAGTGGCAGCAAGCCTATCAGGCGTCCGCGCAGGCCTTCACGATCGGCAACAGCACGTTCACGACCTTCATGGATTCGATCAACGGTACGTACAGTTAAGAGACTCAAGCATGCGCATCACACAGAATCTCGAGCAGAACCAGTTTCTCACTGCGCTCAACAACCTGGAATCGAACATCGCACAGACGCAAAACGACGTCTCCACGGGCCTTTCGTTCACCACGCCCGCACAGAACCCGCAGGCTGCCGGCACGGTCGATGATCTCAATCAAATCCTTTCGCAAAGCCAGCAATACACGGCCAACGCCAACAGCGCGCAGACGAGCCTGAACACGGAAAACGACGCGCTGACGCAAGTTCAGAACCAGCTGCAGAGCCTCTATAGTTTGACGCTCGAGGCGAACTCGGGCACGCAATCGAGCCAAGATTTGAGCTCGATCGCGGCCCAGGCGAGCCAGATCCAAAACACCCTGTTGACGCTCGCGAATACGCAGGACGGCAACGGACAATACATATTTGCGGGCTATGCGACGCAAACGCAGCCGTTCAACCAAACCGCAACCGGGGTGAGTTACTCGGGCGACAGCGGGCAGCGGCAAGTGCAGATCGCCGCCGGCCAGACGATCGCTGCCGGCGATAGCGGCGACACGGTATTCAACAGCCCGACCGGCAACGGCACCTATACGGTGACCGCGAACGCGAACAACACCGGCAGCGGCCTGATCGGCGCAACCACGGTGACGAACGCTGCCGCCTACACCGGCGGTGCCTATACGATCAGTTTCACGGCCGCGAATGCCTACTCGATCAATACGGTGCCCCCGACGACGGGAACCTACACACCGGGCCAGGCGCTCGCGTTCCAGGGGCTGCAAATCAGCTTGAGCGGCCAGCCCGCGACCGGCGATTCCTTTCAAGTGGCGCCAAGCACGAGCCAGAGCCTATTCACAACGGTGCAGAATCTGGTCTCGACGCTGCAGGCAGGAATCCCCAGCCAAGGCGGGCAAACCCAGCTCAGCAATTCACTGGCGGGCGACATCAACAATCTCACCCAGGCACTTGACCAATCCTCGACCTTGCAGGCGAAAGTCGGTGCGCGCCTCAATACGATCACGACGCAGCTGTCGGTGGCTACCAGCCAGCAGACGCAACTGCAGACTTCGATCTCGTCGCTGCAGAGCCTCGACTACGCATCCGCTGTCACGACTCTGGACTCGGAGAACACGCAGCTGAGCGCGGCCATGCAGGCGTTCACGCTGACGCAGGGCCTCTCGCTATTCAAGTACATCAGCTGACGCCCATGCCGAGGCGCCGAAACCGCTGTCGGGGCTGCGCCCCTAGTGGTGGTGGCCGCCTGCGCCGTGCACGTGGCCGTGCTCGAGCTCTTCGGCCGTGGCCTCCCGCACGCTGACGACTTCGACGTCGAAATGCAGCGTTTGATCGGCGAGCGGATGGTTGCCGTCGAGCGTGACCATGTCGCCGACGAGCGCCGTGACCGTGAACAAGCGCATGCCGTCGTCGGTGCGCGCCTGAAATTGCATGCCCTTCTTGATTTCGCCGGATCCCTGTAGCGCCCTCTTGGGCACGCGCTGAATCAACTCTTCATTGCGCGTGCCATAGCCTTCTTCTGGCGACACCACGACCGCGAGCGTGTTGCCGTCCTGCTTTCCTTCCAGCGCTTTCTCGAGACCCGAGACGAGATTTCCGTGTCCCTGGATGTAGGCCAGCGGTTCGCCGCCGGCGGAGCTGTCGAGCACGGCGCCCTTGTCGTCCTTGAGCGTGTAATGAATGGTGACCACGCGGTCTGCGGTTATTTCCACGATTGACTCTCCAGCTTCCAAAAATGAGCTTGTCCTGGCCGCGAGCCTACACAACTACGCGACCAATTTCCCCTCGAGATCGTAGGCGCCGGCCTTCGTGATCCGCACCTCGGCCCAGTCCCCGACGCGCAGGTTCTTGGCGTCGCGAATCCGCACTACGCCGTCGATTTCGGGCGCATCGGCGCTCGATCGCGCGACCGCGGCACCGTCTTCGATCTGATCGATCAACACCCGCATCACGCTGCCCTTCTTGGCGGCGAGCCGCTCCGCGCTGATCTCGGCGGCAAGCTCCATGAAGCGCGCACGGCGTTCTTGTTTGACTTGCGCGGGTACCGGTTGCTCGCCCAGCGAATTCGCCGCGGCGCCGGCGACCGGCGAGTACTCGAAGCAGCCGACGCGATCGAGACGGGCTACGCGCAACCATTCGAGCAATTCATTGAACTCTTCCTCGGTTTCCCCGGGGAAACCGACGATGAACGTGCTACGAATCGCGATGTCGGGTACGACCGCGCGCCACGCGGCGATCCGCGCGAGCGTGTTTTCTGCGGCCGCGGGGCGTTTCATGAGCTTCAAGATGCGCGCATTGGCATGCTGAAACGGAATGTCGAGGTACGGCAGAATGCGCCCGTCCGCCATGAGCTCGATGACTTTGTCGACGTGTGGATAAGGGTAGACGTAATGCAGCCGAATCCATATGCCGAGCTCGCCGAGCGCCGCGGCGAGGTCGTAAAAATGAGCGCGGCGCTCGGCGCCGCGCCACGGCTGGGCCGCGTACTTGAGGTCGGCGCCGTAGGCGCTCGTGTCCTGAGAAATCACCAGGATCTCCTTGACCCCGGCGCGCGCGAGTTGCTCGGCCTCGCGCAGCACATCGCCGACGGGGCGGCTCACGAGCCGGCCCCGCATCGACGGAATGATGCAGAAGCTGCAGTGGTGATTGCAGCCCTCGGAAATCTTCAGGTAGGCGTAATGACGCGGCGTGAGCTTGATTCCCTGCGCGGGAATTAGATCCAGAAACGGCTCGTGCTGCGGCGCCAGGTGTTCATGCACGGACGCGACGACTTCTTCGTAGCGTTGGGGTCCGGTGATCTTGAGCACCTGCGGATGACGATCGAGGATTCTCTGCGGCTGCGCACCGAGACATCCCGTTACGATGACCTTGCCGTTTTGCGCGAGCGCTTCGCCGATTGCGTCGAGGGATTCGTCGACTGCCGAATCGATGAACCCGCAGGTATTCACGATGACCAAATCTGCGGCGGCGTAGCTCGCGGCGACCTCATAACCCTCCGCGCGCAGGCGCGTCAAAATGCGCTCCGAGTCGACGAGAGCTTTGGGGCAACCCAGGCTGACGAACCCTACTTTCGGGATCTTGGAATCGACGGTTTTCAAGATGACGGTCGGCCTGCTCGGGCGAAAGGGTCGGAATTGTACTTCAAAACCGCAAATTCCTGCCGATATAAGCTCTTCGCCCTCGCAGCCGCCCTGAATGTCAAACCTCTCTGCGCAAAAACGTGACGTAAGACGAGGAGAAAACGACGAAAGCTGCGGCATCCCCCTAAAGATCTCCGAGCACGATCCGATAAACCATTTGAATGTGCTCACCGGTCCGCCCGCTTGGCGGGTGAAGTGAACACAAGCTCAAGGTGGGCCTAAGACGGGCCGGTGGTTCAACTTTCAGGAGTTTTTCAAACATGGCATTAACACTTAATACGAATATCGATTCGCTTACCGCACAGAACAACTTGTCGGGCTCACAGGCCCTGTTGTCGCAGTCGCTGACGCGACTGTCGTCAGGCTTGCGCATCAACAGCGCGGCGGATGACGCTGCCGGTCTCGCGATCGCTCAGCAGTTCTCAACCCAGATCAATGGCACGAATCAGGCCATCAACAATGCGAACGACGCCGTCTCGGAAGCGCAGACTGCGGCCGGCGCACTCGGCACGATCGTCAACAACCTGCAGAGCATCCGTACGCTCGCGGTCGAAGCGGCCAACGGCTCGAACAGCGCCTCGGATCGCGCGGCTCTCGACGCGCAGGTGCAGCAGCAGATCTCTGAAATCACGCAGATCGCGCAGCAGACGAGCTTCAACGGTTCGAACGTGCTGAACGGCAGCGCGGGCACGACCGTCTACCAAGTCGGCGCGAACGTCGGCGATACGATTGCGGTGAACCTGACGCAGGGCGTGCAGGCGAACCAGATCGGCCAGTACGCAACTTCGACGACCAATGTGACCACGACGGCGTTGACCTCGGGCAGCTTGACGCTGTCGGTCGGCAACAACACGGCGGTCGCCATTGGTGCGGCAACGGTCGGCAGCAATAACGCGACTGGCCAAGCGGCTGACTCGGCCTACGCCGCAGCTGCCGCGATCAACAATGCCGGCGTCGTTGGTTTGACGGCGACTGCATCGACGACCGAAACCACGACGGCGGGTGTGAACGTGGCCGGCGGTACTGCCGGCGGCACGTACGCGCTGTCGATCAATGGCATCCAGGTCTTCGGTTCGGGTGGAACCGCGATTGCCGCCAACGGCAGCTTGTCGCAGACGGCTTTGCAGACCGCGATCAATGCGGTCTCCGCTCAGACCGGCGTGACTGCGAGCAGCGTCGCCGGAACGGGCGACCTCCAGTTGACGGCAGCCGACGGCAGCAACATCGTCACCAACGAGACGGTTACGGGCTCGGTCGGGGTCTCTCTGACGGGCATCGACGCTACATCGGGCACGGCGGTTACCAAGCAGGGTCAGCTGACCCTGTCGGCCGCGGCGCCGATCACGATCGGTGCGGGTGCGGGTGCGGCGGACGTCGGCCTCACGGCATCGACGGTGCTGTCTGCGAGCACGGGCGTTCTCTCGAGCGCCAATGTGTTGACAGTCAGTGCGGCGAACTCGACGATCCAGTCGGTTGACTCGGCTCTGGCCACGGTCAGCGCGTTCGACAGTCAGTTGGGCGCCATCCAGAACCGGTTCACGTCGGCGGTCAGCAACCTGACCTCCACGAGCCAGAACTTGACCCAGTCGCGCAGCACGATTCAGGATGCGAACTTCGCGCAGGAAACGGCGAACCTGACCCAGGCGCAGGTGTTGGAACAGGCGGGTATCTCGGTGTTGGCACAGGCCAACCAGGAACCGCAGTTGATTCTCAAGTTGTTGCAATAAGAGCCGATAACCTGACTAACAGGAAGTGAAATCGGGAGGGTCCGG